>CAIUSO010000051.1 GCA_903901875.1 uncultured Geobacteraceae bacterium
GGCTGGCAATGTCAGCACACAAAAATCTAATACATCCAGCATCACCGTTGATACGACGGTTGCTGCACCGTCCTTTGCGCTTCACAGCGATACTGGCAGTTCTTCTGCCGACAACCTCACCAGTGACGGCGTGGTTAACGTGACTCTTGCCTCCGACATTTCCAGTTGGAGCTACTCCACCAACGGCGGTACATCCTGGAGTGCTGGCAGCGGCAATAGCTTTACTCTATCCGAGGCTACATACGCCACTGGCAAGATTCTGGTCGAGCAGACGGATACCGCCGGTAACGTAAGTACACAAAAATCTAATACATCCGCCATCACCGTTGATACGACGGTTGCAACGCCCTCATTTGTGCTTCACAGCGATACTGGCAGTTCTTCGAGCGACAACATCACCAGTGACGGCGTTGTTAATGTGACACTCGCATCCGATGTAGCCAGTTGGCAGTACTCTACCAACGGCTGTACATCCTGGAGCACCGGCAGCGGCAGCAGCTTTACGCTTTCCGAGGCTACATACGCCATCGGCACTATTTATGTTGAGCAGACCGATACGGCAGGCAACGTAAGTACGCATGGCGTTAATTCGTCAGTCATTACGGTTGATACGACGGTAGCAACTCCGTTATTTGTGCTTCACAGCGATACTGGCAGCTCTGCGACCGATAACATCACCAGTGATGGTGTGGTTAATGTGACACTTGCCTCCGATGTTTCCAGTTGGCAGTACTCTACCAACGGCGGTACATCCTGGACCACCGGCAGCGGCAGCAGCTTTAGCATTTCCGAGGCTACATACGCTATCGGCACTATTCAGGTTGAGCAGACCGATACTGCGGGCAACGTAAGTACGCATGGCGTTAATTCATCTGCCATTACCGTTGATACCACCCTACCCACACCGACGGCGGTGAGCAGTGGCAGTTACCTGAACAGTGCTGACGTTCTGGTGCAGAGCAGTGAAGTCGGTACCGCTTATCTGGTGCGGAGCGATGTTACGGTCAACTCTCTGGCTGACATCACTAACGCTGGAAATGGTAAATGGACCAGCACCGCCATAATCTCGGCGGATACCAACACGACTCTCAGCCTTTCCGGTCTCTCCGCCGGCACCTACCACCTCTACACGCGGGATAGTGCCGGCAACCTGTCGGTGGCGGGTGGGGCGATAGTTGTCAACAGCGAGTTTGTGATCTACGGGGAGGAAGGTTCTGGTAACGAGAGCGGCGTTTCGGTCTCCTCTGCCGGTGACGTCAACGGTGACGGCCTGGCCGACCTGATTGTCGGGGATGACGGTTCCAATTCATATGCCGGCAAGAGCTATGTGGTCTTCGGCAGAAGTGATGGTATGGCGATACACCTGTCTACCATCGCGACCGATGGTTTGAATAGTTACGGTTTCGTGATCAACGGAATTAGCCAGAGGGACTACAGCGGTTATTCGGTCTCCTCTGCCGGCGACGTCAACGGCGACGGTCTGGCTGATCTGATCGTCGGAGCTTACGGTGCCAATACATGGACCGGCAAGAGTTATGTCGTCTTTGGCAAGGGGGGCGGCACGCCGATTGAGCTGTCAGCCATAGAGGCCGGTGATGTGACCAAGGGATTTGTGATCTACGGTGAGAGTACTTATGACAATAGCGGCTTGTCAGTCTCCTCTGCTGGTGACGTTAACGGCGATGGCTTTGCTGACCTGATCGTCGGAGCTAGTGGGGCTACGTTGGGCTCAGGCAGCCGCCTCGGCAGGAGCTATGTCGTGTTCGGCAGGAGCAACGGAGCGGCGATTGACCTCTCAGCCATCGCGGCAGGTGATGCCACCAAGGGTTTCGTGATCAACGGCGAGAGTGACGGAGGCAACAGCGGCACTTCTGTTTCCTCCGCCGGTGACGTCAACGGAGACGGATTTGCCGACTTGATCGTCGGGGCACCAAATACCGCTTCTAATTCATGGGCCGGCAAGAGCTATGTCGTGTTCGGCAAGAGCGACGGCACGGCGATTGACCTCTCGGCCATCGCGGCACCTGGTGCGACCAAGGGGTTCGTAATCAACGGCGAGAATGCGAGCGACAATAGCGGCATTACTGTTTCCTCTGCCGGCGACGTCAACGGCGACGGTCTGGCTGATCTGATCGTCGGGGCGACCAATACCGATTCCAATGTATATGCTGGCAAGAGCTATGTCGTGTTCGGCAAGACCTGCGGCACAGCGATTGAGCTCTCCTCCATCGCGACCGCCCTTTCAAATGACGGTTTTGTGATTAACGGCGCGAGTTCATACGACGATTCAAGTATTTCCATCTCCTCTGCCGGCGATGTCAACGGCGATGGTCTGGCTGATCTGATTGTTGGGGCTGACAAAGCCAATTCTAGTGCCGGTAAGAGCTATGTCGTATTCGGTAAGAGCGGCGGCTCGACGATTGAACTGTCGGCTATCGAGGCCGGTGATACAAGCAAGGGGTTCGTGATCAACGGCGAAAATTCGGGAGATTTTAGCGGCTACTCTGTTTCCGCAGCCGGTGATGTCAACGGCGACGGCTTGGCCGACCTGATTGTCGGGTCACCTTGGGCGATTTCCGGCGGCAATAGTGCCGGCAAAAGCTACGTCATCTTCGGTTCCACCACCGGAGCCTTTGCGGCCGGTACGGCGGTGGATTTCATGGGAACCGCCGGCAACGACAATCTGGTCGGCACCGTCGATCGTCAGACCTTCATCGGCGGTGCCGGCAACGACGTTATCACCGGCCATGGCGGGGCCGATGTCCTGTACGGCGGTGCCGGCAATGACACCTTTGTGATCAACAGCAGCATGATTACTGCACTCTCCAACCCATTGGGCTCCGGCGGTAACACGAGTCAACTGGCGCGCATCGACGGTGGCAGCGGCTTTGACACCATCAGCCTTGCCCAGGGGACCGGCGACTTTGACCTGACCCATATCGCCAACCAGTCGGCCAACACCCCGGATGTGGGGAGCCGTATCTCCAACATCGAGAAGATCGACCTGGCGACGGACAGCGGCGCCAACACTCTGACCCTCTCACAGGCAGACGTCATGGATATGGCCGGCATGAACCTGATCCACGGCACCACGGCAAGTGCCGATGGGCACACCTGGACAAGCGGCACCTACACCCTCCCGGACACCGTACGGATGCATCAACTGGTGATCAACGGCGGCACCAATGACGCTGTCAATATCGACGGCAGCTGGTCGTTCATGGGTACGGCAACTAACGGCAGCAGCACCTACAACGTCTATAACAACACCGCCGGCGCCACGGAACTGCTGGTGCAAGACGGGGTTGGTTTCAAAGGTACACAGGTGCTGAACCTTGCCGTAGTTGCGGCAGGGGTTGGCGGGTTTGTGATTAATAATGAGTACTCGGCCACCAACAGCGGCCTATCTGTCTCCACTGCCGGCGACTTCAACGGCGACGGCCTGGCCGACCTGATCGTCGGGGTGCCTGACATTAATTCCAGTGAGGGCAAGAGCTACGTGCTGTTCGGTAAGAGCGACGGCGTAGTGATTGAACTTTCAGCCATCGCTTCGAATGTCGGGTTCGTGATCAACGCCGAGAACGCGGGCGACAATAGTGGCATGTCTGTCTCCTCTGCCGGTGACGTCAACGGCGACGGCCTGGCAGACCTGATAGTGGGGGCCCCCTACGCAAATTCCACCGCCGGCAGGAGTTACGTGGTGTTCGGCAATGGTGACAGTACGCCGGTACATCTTTCAACTATCACCTTGGGGCACGGTGGTTTCGTGATCAACGGTGAGACATCATTTGATACCAGCGGCTACTCTGTCTCCTCTGCCGGTGATGTCAACGGGGACGGCCTGGCCGACCTGATCGTCGGGGCTTATCCAGCCAATTCCAACGCGGGAAAGAGTTATGTAGTTTTCGGAAAGAGCGTCACAACGCCTCTAGATCTATCAACCATTGCTGCCGGTTTAGGGGGTGGCTTTGTGATCAACGGCGAGAGTGCCAATGATCAGAGCGGCATGTCTGTTTCCTCTGCCGGTGATGTCAACGGTGACGGTCTGGCCGACCTGATCGTTGGGGCCTTTAATAGTACGGCAGGCGGCATAGGTGTCAATGCCGGTCGTAGTTACGTGGTGTTCGGCAAAACCGGTGTAGCGGCCATCGATCTCACGGCAATTACCGCCGGCAGTGGTGACGGCTTTGTGATCAACGGCGAGCATGCCGGCGACGACAGCGGCTATTCTGTCTCTTCTGCCGGTGACGTCAACGGCGACGGTTTTGCCGATCTGATCGTGGGTGCTGATGCTGCCTGTTCGGGTAACGGTAAAAGCTACGTGCTGTTTGGCGGGTGCAGTGCGTCTGTCAATCTCTCTGCCATTGCAGCCGGTACGGGGTGCGGTTTTGTTATCAACGGCGAGTCCGGCAATGGTGGCAACGGCTATTCTGTCTCTTCTGCCGGTGATGTTAACGGCGATGGCCTGGCAGACCTGATCGTGGGTAGTCCCTGGAGTTCCATCGGTGCTAATAGCGGCTCCGGCAAGAGCTACGTGGTGTTTGGCACGTCTGAATCTGTAACGGTAGAGCTTTCTGCCGTGGCTCTGGGCGTGGGCGGTTTCGTGATCAATGGCGAGAGCAAAGATGACAGTAGCGGCTATTCGGTATCCGCAGCCGGTGACGTCAACGGGGATGGTCTTGCCGACCTGATCGTGGGGGCTAGTAATGCTAACGGTAGTGCCGGCAAAACCTATGTCATCTTCGGCTCCAGCATCGGAGCTTTTGGGGCCGGTACGGCGGTTGACTGGATGGGTACCTCCCTTGATCACAGCCACGTCAGCACCGGTAGCCAGACGCTTGTCGGCGGGACTGAAAACGACACATTGATCAGCGGCGGCGGGGCCGATGTCCTGTACGGCGGTGCCGGCAACGATACCTTTGTTATCAACAGCAGCATGATCGATGCGCTGAAGGCCAATTACGGCGTTGGTGCAAACAGCAGTCAGCTGGCGCGGATCGACGGCGGCAGCGGCTTTGACACCATCAGCCTTGCCCAGGGGATCGGCGACTTTGACCTGACGGAGATCAATAACCAGTCGGCCAACACCCCGGATGTGGGGAGCCGTATCGCCAGTATCGAGAAAATCGACCTGGCGACGGACGGCGGGGCCAACACCCTGACACTTTCGCAGGCAGACGTCAGGGATATGGCCGGCATGAACCTGATCAACAGCAGTACGGTGGCATCCATCCTCGGAACACTGGACTCTCCGAACAGCAGCTACACCCTTTTGGCAACCGAGCATTATCACCAGTTGGTCATAACCGGCACAGCTCTGGATACAGTGACGGCGTCCGGAGTCTGGTCCGATAAGGGAACGGTGGTCGCCGGTGGCATTACGTATGAGGTGTACATCCAGCGTGGCGGCCAGGGTGGTGCCCAGATCTTTGTTGAGAGTGCTGTCGACAGAAGTTCGATTGCCTCGAATCTGCCGGTAACAGTGATCACCAGCCTGACCGATTCTGCCGGTTCGATAACGGGTACGGTGAACAGCGGCGGCTCTATGGACGATGCGGCACCGCTACTTACAGGCACCGTATCAGCCACTCTCACCGTGGGGGAAGTCGTGGCCATCTACCGCGATGGGGTAAAAGCAGGAACGGCAACTGTCGTCGGAACAGCCTGGAACTGGAACGAGACGGGGTTGGGCAGCGAGGGGGCGCACAACTATACTGCATGGGTTGAGGATAGCGTGGCAGCCGAGCATGGTGCTGTGTCAGCCGCGTATCAGATCACTCTGGATACGACACCTCCGACTCCGACGCTTGGCACCGGAAGCTACCAGAGTACCGCCGCTATCCAGGTTCAGAGCAGCGAAGCCGGCACCGCCTATCTGGTGAAGGATGGCGTAAGTTTGGATCTTGCTACGATCAACATGGTGGATAGAGCCAGTTGGAACAATGTTGAAATCGCTACGGCCAACAGCAGTACAACGCTGAGCCTTGCCGGGCTTACAGAGGGGACCTATCACCTGTACACGGTGGACGGGGTGGGAAATCTCTCTGCCGCCTCCGCGAATCAAATCACGGTGGACAACAGTGCTCCGACTCCAACGGTTGCCGGTGGAAGTTACAAAAATACTCTCACAGTCCAGGTTCAGAGCAGCGAAGTCGGTACCGCATATCTGGTGAGGGATGACGTAAGCTTGAATCTTGATACCATCAACACGGTGGATGGCACCAGTTGGAACAGCGTTGCGATCACCACAACCACCGGCACCACAACGATGAGTCTCGCCGGGCTCACAGACGGCACCTACCATCTTTACACGGTTGACGCATCAGGTAATCTCTCCGCCGCCTCCGCAAATGCGGTCACGGTTGATACCACCGCTCCGACGACGACGGCCGTCGTAATCACGGTAAGCGACAACGCGGGGAGTATACAGGGGGGGGTAGCGAACGGCGGCAGCACGGACGACACCCATCCAGACATCAGCGGGACCCTGACCGCCCCACTTGTAGCTGGTGAAACCGTCCGTGTCTCTGACGGTGCCACCTACCTTGGTGATGCATCTGTCAGCGGCCAGAACTGGAGCTTTACTGATGCACGTACTCTAACCCACGGCCAGACGGCACAGTATACGGCCCAGGTTTCCGATGTTGCCGGCAACCAGAGTGCCGCCGGTACCGCCTATTCCATCACCATTGATACGGCTCCTCCGGCAATTCCGACCGCAATCACCGTTGTGGATGACCTGACCATCCCCGCCTCGAATACCCCGCTGACCAGCGGCGGCCCATCAACCATCGATTACACCCCGACCGTCAGAGGTGCGGCAGGCAGCGCCGAAGTCGGCGGCAAAGTAACCGTCTTCGACGACAGTAATGTGAACGGTATCGTTGATAGCGGTGAAATCGTGGTCGGTATCACCACGGTGGCTGGTGACGGTAGTTGGAGTATTACCTCGCCCGGCATGAGCAACGGCTCCTATAAGCTGCGCAGCTTCGTCACGGATGCGGTCGGTAATCAGGGCGATGCAAGTGCCGTCTTCAACCTGACGGTGAATTCCATACCGAGCCTTATCTTGCCTGTGTCTGGTGACGACTGCGTCAATGCAGCAGAAAAAGCTGCTGGTGTGGTCATAAGCGGCACCGCTACGGCTGACGCCAACACGGTCGTAGAGATCACATGGGGCGGCATAAGCCATAGTGCGACTGTTACCAGCGGCAATTGGAGTACAACCTTCGGGACAGGCGAAATTCCTGCCGACGCCGCCGCCAGGGAAATTACCGCCCACATGAAAACCGGCGGCATCTATGTGGGAGGAATTATCCTCCATGAGGTGTTGGTTGATACCGTTGCCCCGACCACTACCTTCAGCGCTGTCGCTTTCAGTCAGGACAGTGCCGCCAACGGTGCCACTAACAACGATTTTATTACCAAAACCGCAACACAGACGATCACGGCCACACTTTCCGTCGCTTTGGCGGACGGTACCACCAATGTCAGTGCTGAAAAACTTTTTGCCTCACTGGATAACGGAACGAGTTGGACCGATGTAACCTCTTCCGTGAGCGGAACTGCGCTCACATGGAGCGGAGCAACGCTTATTGGATCCAGCACCCTGAAGCTTAAGGTAAGAGATGGGGCCGGTAATGAGAGCACGGCCTCAACTCGGAGCTACGTGCTCGATACAACGGCTCCGACCACGACAATAACGGCCGGGTCGTTCAATCACGACAGCGGTGCAAGTGCCACCGATTTTATTACCAATGTGGCCGGCCAGACCATCGGCGGCACCCTGAGTACCAGCCTTACGGCGGACGAGAAAGTCTACGTGTCAAAGGATGACGGTGCAAGCTGGACTGCGGTGAGCGTTACCGGTACCAGCTGGAGCCTTGCAGGGCAGACCTTGAGCGGCAGCAGCACGCTGAAGGTCAAGGTAACCGATACCGCCGGTAACGATGGCCAGGTCTGGAGTCACGCCTATGGCATCGACAGCCAGGCTCCGGTGGCGACGCTTCTGAACAGCGGCAGCCAGAAGAACAGCACCAGCGTTCAGGTAAAGAGCAGCGAAGCTGGCACCGCATATATCGTGAAGGATAGCGTCAGCTTCGATCCTGCTACGATCAACGCGGTGGATGGCACCAGTTGGAACAGCGTTACGATAGCCAATCCTAACAACAGCACAACTCTTACCCTTGCCGGTCTGGTAGACGGCTCCTACAAGCTTTATACGGTTGACACCGCAGGCAATAGCTCTGTCGCCACGACCAACGCAATCACGGTTGATACCACCGCGCCGATCGCTCCAACGTTCTCCGTTGTCGCAGGCAACGACAACATCAATCTGTCGGAAGTGCATTCTATCATCACCGGTGGCAACGAAACGGGTGCCAGTGTTGCCCTGAGCATTGGTGGCGTTACCCGTACCGCCACCGTCATCGGCACCGGCTGGAGCTATACCCTGAACGACGCGGATATAGCGAATATGGGACAAGGGGCTGAAACCCTCAGCGCAACCCAGACCGATATCGCAGGCAATACCAGTAATGCCGGTACCCGTGCCATCACGGTTGACACCATCGCACCATCCGCACCGACGATCTCAGTTGTTGCCAGCGACGACATAATCAGCCCGTTGGAAAAACATTCCGCCATCACCGGTAGCAATGAAACCGGTGCCAGCGTTGCCCTGGTCATCGGCGGCGTCACCCGTGCCGCAACTGTCAGCGGTACCGGGTGGAGCTATACCCTGACCGATGCAGATATAACCAACATGGGGCAGGGAGCAAAAACCCTCAGCGCAACCCAGACTGATGTTGCCGGCAACAGCAGCCCGGTGGTCATCCATAACATCACAGTTGATACGATTGTGCCGATGATTAATCTCTCGACCATCGGAGCCAGTGCCGCTGGTTTCGTGATCAACGGCGAGGGGAGCAGCAACTACAGCGGCTATTCGGTCTCCTCTGCCGGCGATGTCAACGGTGACGGCCTTTCTGACCTGATTGTCGGGGCTTACGGAGCCAATGCCTCTGCCGGCAAGAGCTATGTGGTGTTTGGCAAGAGCGACGGCACGGCGATCAACCTGTCTGCTATTGCGACCGGAACCTCAAACAAGGGTTTCGCGATCAACGGTGCCAGTGCCAACGACCAGAGCGGCTATTCGGTTTCAGGGGCGGGTGACTTCAACGGCGACGGCCTGGCTGACCTGCTGGTCGGTGCCTACGGAGCCAACTCCTCTGCCGGTGCCAGTTATCTGGTGTTCGGCAAGAGCGATGGCACGACGGTTGAGCTGTCAGCCATTACCATTTCCAATACTGCCAACGGGTTCATATTCACCGGCTACTCTGCCGCCGACCAGAGCGGTTATTCAGTCTCTTCTGCCGGCGACGTCAACGGCGATGGCCTGGCCGATCTGATCGTTGGGGCTTTCGGGGCCAATGCCGCTGCCGGCACGAGCTACGTGGTGTACGGCAAGAACAGCATCACGGGTGTCTCGGGTAACTTGTCCGACATCGCAACCAGTGGTCTGTATCGGGGCTTCGCGATCAATGGCGCAACCGCTGGTGAGAAGAGTGGCTCGTCGGTATCCTCGGCGGGCGATGTCAACGGCGACGGCCTGGCCGACCTGATCATCGGGGCAGTCGGAGCCAACGCCTCTGCCGGCAAAAGCTATGTGGTGTTCGGACAGACCGGCAACGTTGCAGCGGTCGAGCTGTCGGCCATCGCATCCGGCCTTTCGACCAAGGGTTTCATGATCAACGGCGTGACCGCTGCCGACCAGAGCGGCTATTCGGTATCTTCTGCCGGCGACGTCAACGGCGACGGCCTGGGCGACCTGATCGTCGGTGCCGTGGGGGCCACTGCCGGTGCCGGTAAGAGTTACGTTGTATTCGGCAAGGGGGATGGCACGGCAATTGACCTTTCAAGCATCGCAGCAGGTGCTTCAGGGAAGGGTTTTGTCATCAATGGTGTGAGTGCCGCTACCCAGAGTGGCTCTTCGGTTTCCTCTGCCGGCGATGTCAATGGCGATGGCCTGGCGGACCTGCTCGTCGGAGCCAGCGGCAGCATCGCTTCCGCCGGCAGGAGCTACGTGGTGTTCGGCAAGAGCGACAGCACGGCGGTTGACCTCTCGACCATCGAGGAGGGCTATTTGACCAAAGGTTTCATCATCAACGGCGTAAGCGGCGGCGACGTAAGCGGTATTTCGGTCTCCGCAGCCGGTGACGTCAACGGCGACGGTCTGGCCGACCTGATCGTGGGGGCCTCTGGCAGCAACGGCGGTACCGGCAAAAGCTACGTCATTTTCGGTTCCACCACCGGAGTCTTAGCCAATAGTACGTCGGTTGACTGGGTGGGGAGTGCCGGTGATGACGTCCACACCAGTGCCGGGAGCCAGACGCTTATCGGCGGCGCGGGCAGCGATACCCTGACCAGCGGTGGTGGTGCCGATGTGCTCTACGGCGGCACCGGCAACGATATCTTTGTTATCAACAGCAGCATGATTACGGCACTCTCCAGCGGATTGGGTGCTGGTGGAAACAGCAGCCAACTGGCGAGAATCGATGGCGGCGGCGGTTTTGACACCATCCGGTTCGCCCAGAACGCCGGCAACCTGGACCTGAACCTGACGGCGATCAGGAACCAGTCGGCCAGTACCGCGGATGTCGGCAGCCGGATCGCCGGCATTGAGAAGATCGACCTGGCCACGGACAGCGGCGCCAACATCCTGACACTTTCCCAGACGGACGTGTGGGATATGACCGGCAATGACCTGATCCACGGCGGTGGCACGGCCAGTGCCGACGGGAACAGCTGGACGAACGGAACCTACACCCTCGCTGCCAGCACCCGGATGCATCAACTGGTGATTGACGGCGGCAGCAATGACGTCGTCACTATCGACGGCAGTTGGTCGTCCATGGGGACGGTCAGTAACGGCAGCGGCAGCAGCTACAACGTCTATGACAACAGCAGTGGCACAACGGAACTGCTGGTTACAGAGGGGGTTGATTTTAAAGGCGCACAGCTGGCACTGTACCTTGCAGCCGTTGCTGCCGGTGCCGGCGGCTTCCAGATCAAGGGGGAGAGCGGCAATGTCCGGAGTGGCCAGTCGGTCTCATCAGCCGGTGACGTCAACGGCGACGGCCTTGGCGACCTGATTGTTGGAGCTTCTTGGGCTAATTTTTCTGGCGGCAGGAGCTATGTGCTGTTCGGTAAGAGCGACGGTGCAGTGATTGAGATGTCGACCATTCTGGCAGGGAGTTCGAACAGTGGTTTTGTGATCAACGGTGGGGCCTCTGTTGATTTCAGCGGCGTTTCGGTCTCCTCTGCCGGCGACGTCAACGGCGACGGCCTGGCCGATCTGCTCGTCGGGGCCAACCGGAGTGACCCGGCAGGCGTTGTTGATGCCGGGCGAAGCTATGTGGTGTTCGGCAAGGCGGGGGGCGCGGCGATTGACCTGTCGGCCATCGATGCTGGTGGTTCGACCAAGGGTTTCGTGATCAACGGCGTGGGGGCGAGCGACTATAGCGGCTATTCTGTCTCCTCTGCCGGCGACGTCAACGGCGACGGTCTGGCCGACCTGATCGTCGGGGCGTATCAGGCTACTGCCAATAGTTTTGCCAAGGCTGGTAAGAGCTATGTGGTGTTTGGCAAGAGCGGCAACACCCCGGTGAATCTGACAGATGTTGCCCTGGGGAACGGCGGTTTCGTGCTCAACGGCGTGAGTGCCGGTGAACAGAGCGGCTGGTCGGTCTCCTCTGCCGGTGATGTCAACGGCGACGGCCTGGCCGACCTGATTGTTGGTGCCAGCGGAAACAGTGCCACTACCGGCAAGGGCTATGTGGTGTTCGGCAAGAGCGGCGGCACCCCGCTTGACCTCTCGACCATCGCGGTCAGCGGTTCCACCAAGGGCTTCGTGATCAACGGCGTGGGTGCAAGCGATTTAACCGGATACTCTGTCTCCTCTGCCGGCGACGTCAATGGCGACGGCCTGGCCGACCTGGTCATTGGTGCCAAAGGGGTCAATGCCAATACCGGCAGGAGCTATGTGCTGTTCGGTAAGGCGGGGGACGCACCGGTAAATCTTTCCGATGTCGCCTTGGGGAATGGTGGGTTCGTGATCAACGGCGAGAGCCCCGCAGACATGAGCGGTATTTCGGTCTCCTCGGCCGGCGACGTTAACGGCGACGGCCTGGCCGACCTGATTGTTGGAGCCAACGCTGTCAATGGCTATACCGGCAAGAGCTATGTGGTGTTCGGCAAGAACGACGGTACCGTGATCGAGCTGTCGACCATTGCGGTCGGCGGTTCAAGCAAGGGTTTCGTCATCAGTGGCCAGAATACGAGAGACTACAGCGGCACTTCGGTCTCCGCAGCCGGAGATGTGAACGGCGACGGCCTGGCCGACCTGATCATCGGGGCGTATCAGAAAAACGCTTACGCCGGCGTAAGCTATGTAATTTTCGGTTCATCGACCGGGGTTTTTGGCACAGGCACGGCGGTGGACTGGAAGGGCAGTGCCGCTGATGACGTCCACACCAGCACCGGGAGCCAGACACTGATCGGTGGTGCCGGCAACGACACCTTGATCAGCGGCGGCGGTGCCGATGTGCTCTACGGCGGAGCCGGCAACGACAGCTTTGTTGTCAACAGCAGCATGATTACGGCACTCTCCAACGTATTGGGTGCGGGTGGCAACAGTGCCCAGTTGGCACGGATCGACGGTGGCAGTGGCTTTGACACCATCCAACTTGCGTCGGGAACAACCACCCTGGACCTGACGGCGATACGTAACCAGTCTGCCGGTACCCCGGATGTGGGGAGCCGGATCGCCAGCATCGAAAAAATTGACATGGCGACGGACAGCGGTGCCAACAGCCTGACCCTCTCCCAGGCGGATGTCCTGGATATGGCCAGCATGAATCTGGTACATGGCGGTGGGACAGTGAGTGCCGACGGGAACATCTGGACGAGCGGAACCACCAACGGTTACACCCTCCCTGACACCGTGCGGATGCATCAACTGGTGATCGACGGTGGCACCAATGACGTCGTGAATATTGAAGGCTACTGGTTGTACATGGGTACGGTTACTAACGGCATCGGCGGTACTACCTATAACGTCTATGACAATATCGCCGGTACGACGGAACTGTTGGTAAAAAGCGGGGCGTCTTTCCTGGGGTCACAGTCGGTGAACCTGAGCGCAGTTGCTGTCGGCAGGGGCGGCTTTGTGATCAACGGTGCCAGTGCCAATGAGGATAGTGGCTGTTCAGTCTCCTCTGCCGGCGACGTCAACGGCGATGGACTGTCCGACCTGATCGTGGGGGCTTACAACGCCACGACCCAGACCGGCAAGAGCTATGTCGTCTTTGGCAAGAGCGACGGCACGGCAACGGAGCTGTCGGCCATTGCGGCCGGCACTTCTGCCAGCGGTTTTGTGCTCAACGGGGCGAGTGCGGGCGACGCAAGCGGCTGGTCGGTCTCCTCTGCCGGTGATGTCAACGGCGACGGTCTGGCCGACTTGATAGTCGGAGCCAAGGGTGCCGGTTCCGCTGCCGGCAAGAGCTACGTCGTGTATGGCAAGAGTGACGGCACGGCGATCAACCTGAGTGCGGTCGCCCTCGGTACGGGGGGCTTTCTGATCAACGGTGCCACTGCCAATGACCTGAGCGGTTACTCTGTCTCCTCTGCCGGTGATGTCAACGGCGACGGCCTGTCCGACCTGATTGTCGGCGCCAAGGGTGCCGGCTCCGCTGCGGGTAAGAGTTACGTGGTGTTCGGCAAGACCAGCGGCACGGTGATCGAACTGAGCGCAGTTGCCCTCGGGACGGGTGGCTTTGTGATCAACGGCACCAGTGCCAGCGACTTGAGCGGCTATTCCGTCTCCTCTGCCGGCGATGTCAACAACGACGGTTTTGCCGACCTGATTGTGGGAGCCAACGGGGCTAACGGCAGTGCGGGCAAAAGCTATGTGGTGTTTGGCAAGAGCACCGGCACGGCGGTTGAACTTTCGGTTATTGCGGGGGGGGCTTCGACCAGTGGTTTCATGATCAATGGTGCCAGTGCCAGTGATAACAGCGGTTACTCTATCTCCTCAGCCGGCGACGTCAACGGCGACGGTTTTGCCGACGTGATCGTCGGGGCGTACAACGCCACTTCCGGCACCAATGCCACCGCCGGCAAGAGCTACGTGGTGTTTGGCAAAACCACCGGCGCAACGATTGAGCTCTCCTCCATCGCAGTCACCGGTTCGACGAAAGGTTTTGTGATCAACGGTGCCACCGCCGGTGACAACAGCGGCTATTCCGTCTCCTCGGCCGGTGACGTCAACGGCGACGGCCTGGCCGATCTGATCGTTGGGGCGTACAATTCCACTACCTTTGCCGGCAAGAGCTATCTCGTGTACGGCAAGAATACCGATACCCCGGTGAATCTCTCGGATGTTGCCCTGGGGAATGGTGGCTTCCTGATCAACGGCGTCAGCGCGAACGACTACAGCGGTGCCTCGGTCTCCGCAGCCGGTGATATCAACGGTGACGGTCTGGCCGACCTGATCGTCGGAGCTCCTGGTGACAATGGTGCAGCCGGCAAGAGCTACGTCATCTTCGGTTCCAACGTCGGAGCCTTTGGCAGAGGTACGGCGGTGGACTGGATGGGAACGGGCGGCGATGACACGCTCACCGGCACCGTTGACGGCCAGACTTTCATCGGTGGTGCCGGCAACGACCTCATCACCGGTCATGGCGGGGCCGATGTCATGTACGGCGGTGCCGGCAACGATATATTTGTTATCGGCAGCAGCATGATTACGGCACTCTCCAGCGCATTTGGTGCAGGTGGAAATACCGCCCAACTGGCGCGCATCGACGGCGGCGGCGGTTTTGACACTCTCCGGCTTGCCCAGAGCAGCGGTAACCTCAACCTGACGACCATCAGGAACCAGTCGGCCGGTACACCGGATGTGGGGAGCAGAATTGCCAGCATCGAGAAGATCGACCTGGCAACGGATACCTCGGCCAACACCCTGACGCTCACGCAGGCGGACGTCATGGATATGGCCGGCATCAATCTGATCAACAGCGGCAGCAGCGGCTGGAACAACGGTACCGGTATCCTGCCGACCAGCGTGAACAGGCACCAGTTGGTGATTGACGGCGGCAGCAGCGATACCGTGAGTATCGACGGCTCATGGACCCAGGTGGGCACCGTGGTTAATGGCAGCACTGCGTACAACGTGTACGATAACAGCGGTGGCACGGTGGAACTGTTGGTTCAAACGCGGGTTAATTTTACCGGCACACAACCGGTGAAATCCATCAGTCTTGCGGCCAGCTATGGTGGTTTCATGATCAACGGGGAGTGCTCGGGCGACTGGAGCGGTTTTGCCGTTTCCTCAGCCGGCGACGTCAACAACGACGGTTTGGCCGACCTGATTGTCGGGGCTTACAACGCCACTTCCAAGGCCGGCAAGAGCTATGTGGTGTTCGGCAAGAGCGACGGCACAGCCACTGACCTGTCGGCCGTCGCGGCTGTCGGTTCGATGAAGGGGTTCGTTATCAACGGTGCGAGTACCAACGAGTACAGCGGCTACTCGGTCTCCTTTGCAGGTGACGTCAACGGTGACGGCATGGCGGATGTGATCATTGGGGCTGAGCGGGCCTCCAGCTATGCCGGCAAGAGCTATGTGGTGTTCGGTAAGAGCGACGGCACAGCGATTAACCTGGCGAGCCTTGGTTCGACCCAGGGGTTCACTATCGTCGGAGCGGCTGCTGGCGAATACAGTGGCCAGTCGGTCTCCTCGGCCGGTGACGTCAACGGCGATGGTCTGGCCGACCTGATCGTCGGGGCTTACCAGGCTGCTGCCAATGGTACCAAGTCGGGCAAGAGCTATGTGGTGTTCGGCAAAAGTGACGGCACAGCGATTAACCTGAGCGCAGTTGCCCTTGGCACGGGTGGTTTCATAATCAACGGTGTAACAGCACTCGATTACAGCGGTTTCTCCGTATCTTCCGCCGGCGACGTCAACGGCGATGGCTTGGCCGACCTGATTGTCGGGGCCTATGCAGCCCCTGGTCTTTCATATGTAGGTAAAAGCTATGTCGTGTTTGGTAAGAGCGACGGTACGGCGATTCAGCTGTCAGCCATCGCCGCTGGCACGGGTGGTTTTGTGATCAACGGCACCACCAATAACGACCAGAGCGGCTGGTCGGTATCCTCGGCTGGCGACGTCAACGGCGACGGCCTGGCTGACCTGATCGTCGGAGCACCCTTTGCATCAAGCAATTTAAAGTACGGCAAGAGCTACGTGGTGTTCGGCAAGGGCACCGGTACCGTAATTGAACTGTCAGCCATTGCGGCCGGTACGGGCGGTTTCGTAATCAACGGCGTCTGCGGTAACGACAATAGCGGCTATTCGGTCTCCTCGGCCGGCGACGTCAACGGCGATGGCCTGGCCGATCTGATCGTCGGGGCTTACAGTGCCCCTAATGCTACATATATCGGTAGGAGCTACGTAGTCTTCGGCAAAAGCGACGGCACGGCTATTGAACTATCGGCCATCGCAGGCGGTGATGTGAGTAAGGGTTTCATGATCAGCGGGGCCTGCGCAGGTGACTACAGCGGCTGTTCAGTTTCCGCAGCCGGTGACGTCAACGGCGACGGCCTGGCCGATCTGATCGTTGGGGCATACAACGCCAGCACCAGTGCCGGCAAGAGCTACGTGATCTTCGGTTCGGCCACCGGGCTTTTTGGCACCGGCACGGCGGTGGACTGGGTGGGGACCGCTGCTGGCGACACCCACACCAGTACCGGGAGCCAGACGCTTGTCGGTGGTGCCGGCAACGACACCCTGATCAGTGGCGGCGGTGCCGATGTTCTCTACGGCGGTGCCGGCAACGACCTCTTTGTTATCGGTAGCAGTCTGATTAATGCGCTGAAGGCCGATTTAGGCTACGGCGGCAACACGGGGCAACTGGCGCGGATTGACGGCGGCAGCGGTTTTGACACCATCCAGATCAGCGGCACTTCCACCCCCTTGGACTTGACGGCGATCAAAAACCAGTCGGCCGGTACGCCAGATGTGGGGAGCAGGATTGCCAATATCGATAAAATCGACCTCGGTACCGGCGGCAATTCCGTGAAACTGTCATTGAATGACGTGCTCGACATGAGCGGGATGAACCTTATCCATGATACCAATGGTACGGCCAGTGCCGATGGCAATGTCTGGACCCATGGCACCGGCACCGCGCTGGGCACCAGCGTCAGCCGCCATCAGTTGGTGATATATGGTGATAGTACGGATTCGGTGACCGTCAGCGGGTTTACGTCAACGGCGGTCGGGACGGAGACCATGGGGGGGCATACCTATGATGTGTATAATTCGACAAATACGTCGCTGTCTACCTATGCACAGCTGTTGATTGAACATAGTATTAGTAAGTCGTTTATATAAAAGCGGGAAAAGGGGAGGGGGGCGAGAGATATCCCGGCCCTCTCCCCTTGTGGGAGAGGGCCGGGGAGAGGGGGATAAAGGGGGAAGTTTTTTAAAATAAACCGGTTGCAAACAGCTAACCTGTGATTACCTCGGTTTTGCTATTCCTTCTCGATATCCTTTGATTGTTTTTCCAGATCAGCCTGCGATGGGATGTCTATCTTGTTGGTCCGGGCGTACTTGACGAGGCCGCTTGTAAAACTCCCAATAGTACTCAGCTGCGAAGGAACCGTTTCGATGACAAACTTTGCGGTACTTAATCCCGAACCCAGGTCTTTTGCCGCAGCCAATCCATAGGTCATGGGGGAGGCTTGAACGCGCCTGAGGCCGCTTGCAATGTCGGAAACAAGATTCCTGGCATCATTTACTGCCTGAACATCGAGCAGTGAGCCGGCCCCAAGGAGCAGGAGGGCTTTGCCCAGACGCAGTCGTGCCTCTGATTTACTCATGGAAGAATTCAGATCAACTTCTTTCATGGCATCGCTGGCATTATTGATGTCTGTGCAAAGTTTTTTTGTTCCTTCCGTGTCTGCCGGGTTCTTCTTTGCTTCTTCCAGAGTTGCCTCAAGTTTTGCGGCTTCAGCAGCTCTCCCACAGGCTTTTTCAACCTCGATGAGACCACTTGCCAACGTTACAGAAGCTTTATACAAGCGCATTTTTATGGCGGCATCACGACTGCTCAAAGCGGCCACATCAACTTTTTCACCACTTTCTGCCGCGCCGCCACCGAACCCCGGAATACTTGGCACACTTGGCAATCCCCAGCCAAATGCCTGGGTTCCTGCCATCAAAACAGTCATAATCACAACACCGATAGTTCGTTTCATGTGTTCTCCATTCTTGAAGTTAGCCTGCTCGGCTATTTTTTGAATACAAATACAATTTTCCCGTCCTCATTGGCGGGACCGTCAAATTCAGCTTCTGAAAAACCTGTTTTTGAGCCGACAGCGTCCAAAATGCCGTTGCCGAGAGTTTCTTTATCTCCTTTAAACAACACTTTGACAAGCAGGGTCGTACTGTCCGGATTTGACTGATTCGTTATCTGTGCCAAGCCCTGGATAGCGGTGACGAGAGGAATTTTCTGTGAACGCTGACTCTTGATATTACGAATTTCTATACTGTACTGCCTGCCGTTGAGAGAACGTTTCTGCCAGACCTCAATGGTCTGGGCGGCCAAAGTACGAGAAGCCAGGACAGCATTCTTTTTGATGGACTGGATTTTGGCTTCATCTCCGTTTGAGCTGCTGGCAGTGGCAGTATTTGTGAAAGAACCTACAATATCACCGGAGTTTACATCGATAATTTCAACCCCGATCTGACTCTTTACCTCCTGATTTCCGGTCGCCTCCGAAATAGCGAAACCAAGAATCTTGACTTCACCGCGAGCTACAAAACCTGCTCCCTCCCTGGTGGCAAAGTTGCGCACCGACTGTCGATCATTCGGATCGACGGACGTCTGTGCCAGTGAGGGTGAGACCGCAATCTGGCGAGCTTTATCTGCGGCCATCAGATCAAAGTTTTTTGCCAGAAACTCCTGCTGAAAAGAGTCAATAATAGTCATGTCAGGCTCTTTTTTCCAAAGAACTTCATCAATCTTCGAGTAAGAGCTGTCTTGTTTGACTTTGGTGATGGCATTAACTGCCACAGATGACGCGTCTTGACCTTTGGAAAGGTTCTGTGATGATTCAGAGTCATCGGCACTATCGTGTTTTCCACTCGTTTCACTTGTTACGTACATATCTACCGTATCATTTTTGCTGGAAGAACCCTGGTGACCACGTTTTTCCCACGTGGTAAGGACAAAGGTGATAGAAGGGTTTCCCATGGTTGTTGACACCCTGCCTACCAATGTCTTGATATCCAGACCTATTTTATCCACGGCCACATTTGCTTTGATCGTAACGGTGAGGATACCCTCTTCAACCGATTCCTTGACAATCTCATGGTCGGATACATATCCCTGGGCACGGGTGAGAATCTGATCCCGCACCAAGGCAGCGTCTTTAACCTCTGTCTGACTCTGAACCCATACCCCGATCCCCTTTTCAACGGCCTCCCGAAATGCATTTGCGAGAGCATTGTTCCTCGCTCCATCCTTGTTTGAACCGACAATCTCAGCGCGACCGACCGCAATAACGGACTGGTTGGCATACACATGGCCACAGAGAGTACCCAGTAATAAGATCGTGGAAACCACACACCAAAAACTTCGTTTCATATTTCAGCCTCCTTCGCAATTTTTGCTGTCAACTGATACAACAGATCAAAGAACTCATTTTTTTCTTCAAAACTCTGTATGCCTTTTATAAGTGATTTTGAACTGAATGTGCTGAATTCCTTTTCGTATTGTTTGGCAGGGATAGTAACCTTAATCCATGCCTTGAACAGGCAAATTTCATTGACCGCATTACTGTCGGTGACCTTGCTGCTGACACCTGTTATATCAAGTAATACCGGATACTTTGGTGGTGGAAGTTCAAACTGGTGCTCCATGCCGGCACGATCAATCAGGCTGAACGCGGTACCGGTTGCCCGCTGATCCCATTCGCCCCCCACCCGTGACGGAAGAACAATTTTGCCGCCACGGTCCGTCAGGAAGTTTGAGAACCACTGAGCCACCTGTGGTCCAACAGTTTCCTGGGGGAAAAGTTTTAAGGCCTTCTTTGAGGTAACTTTCACATCAATTACTTGCATCGTTTCATCTGAAGAGGCACGCATATTTACGGCTCTCACCTTCATGCCCGGTGTAACGGTGAATTCTTTTGGCAATTCGACTACGGCACTGTTCTTATTCAGCCGTATTATCGCAGCGGACGCAACTTTTTTGCCGCTGGAGAGGATTGCCACAAACTGCCCCTCCTCGATGCCGTTTGTACTGCCAATGTTCACCGTGATAGTCCCTCTTTCGCTGCCGGTAATATCACCCGAGATATCGGACAGCTTGACACCGGCAAGTCGTTTAACGAGATTTTCACGGAGGGTCGTCACCGCGCTCTCAACAAAAAGTTTGTCGATCTCTTCGTCACTGCATTTTGTGTTTCCATCGAGTCGCTGAGAATAGCCCACCAACGGAAAGGAAAAGACGACAGTGTTGCGCTCTTTGTCATCAATCTTGCGGGTATCGTAGATGATAGCGGTGAGGCCGACGTTTATAATGGTTTTATTAATGATGGTATCTGCGGCATTGAAACTTTCAGCAACGACATCGTCCCTGACAACCACGAACGCCAGGGAAAGGGTGTTGTCAATACGCTGCTTTACCTCTTCGGTGTCGGTATCAAACAGCAGGTTAAAGGGGAGTATCCCCTGTCCGTCAGCCTTCTTCATCTCAATACGAATGGCATCCCGCAGCTTACTCTGGTTTCGGGTGAAGACCGGAAATTTGTTTTTTGACTGGTAATTCCCCATGAGGTACACACCGGTGAAGGCAACGCCGGGTTGTTCATCCCGGGCAATTGCCTGCGGAGGGTAAGCGGACAGCTGGATGATAAGAATGAGAAAAATAAAGATGGCAGCACGTACCCACATGTGACAAAACCTCGCACGGTTATAATGTTTATTTGAACGCCGCCACCTGTGCCTGGTAGATGGTCACCGGCACGAAACGGACGGCAAATTCTGAATTACAGCGGGGACATGCCGTAAAAAACGGCTTGCCATTTTTCCCCTTTTCAAAGGGGATTTCCTGCTTATGACTGCAATGGGGGCAGATTGTGGAGACCGCATTCTGGGCTATTTTGACCGGTCTTACCTCTGCCGATGGTTTGGCTGCGGATGACCGTTTCGGTGTTGGGGCGGAGGGGGTGGTGGGGAACGGTTGCTCGTCCGAAAAATCCGTCACTGTCACGGCACTCTTTTGCATGGTGGTACGCTCCTTTTTAGTCGAAGTTGTCGCAGGCAGCAGTTCGTCAGAATTGTCCGCCACCATGTCTGATACCGGGGGCAGAATACCTTTCATGGCCTTTTTCCAGATCAGCGGCAGTGACGTCTTTGAAAAATGCAGGGGTCTGACCCCTTTCATCTGTGCGGCACCGCCGGTGACGATGTAATACTTGTCACGGTACAGCACCAGGGTCTGGGCACCTATTTCCGCAATTTTAAAACCGGATGATATCTTGTTGTCGAGCCAGAATGTGATTGTCTCTTCCATGGTGTACCCCTTCCTGCTCCTCGGTGCCATAACAGTTACCAGAATAACCGGTTGCTTTCCAATAAAAATATTGAATGTGACGATGAATAGTGTGATATTTTTTAAATGACATTCCCGCCGACCCGGGGGATGATAAAAATCACCCTTAGTAAGATTGGATTCCATAATGATTGATGCTGCCCATCGTACCGTTTATCTGAGCGAGTATGCCACTCCCGATTACCTCGTTGACTCCATTTTCCTTCGCTTTGAACTTGGCGAAGAGGTTACCACTGTTACCTCTCGCATGGTACTCAAGAGGAACGGTGACAAAGGGGAGGGGGCGGTTCCGCTCCGCCTTGACGGAAAAAAACTTACCCTTCAAGGTCTGAAGCTGGATGGTGTCTCCCTGGACCCGGAGCGGTATGCCGTTACCGAAGAGTTGCTGATGATCCATGATTTTCCTGCCGCCGGTACCCTTGAGGTTACCACCCTGCTTCGTCCCCAGGAGAATACCTCCCTTGAGGGGTTGTATCGCTCGGAAGGTATGTTCTGCACCCAGTGTGAGGCGGAAGGTTTTCGGGCCATCACCTATTATCCCGACCGTCCCGATGTGCTGACGCTCTTTACCACCACGATCATCGGCGACCGGACCGGTTATCCGCTGCTTCTCTGCAACGGCAATCCGGTGGAGCGGGGAGAACTGGCCGATGGCCGCCATTTTGTCACCTGGCACGATCCCTTTAAAAAGCCGAGCTATCTGTTTGCGCTGGTTGCCGGTGACCTTCACTGCCAAGAGGACCGCTTTGTTACCTGTTCCGGCCGTACCGTCACCCTGCAAATCTACGTCCATGAGCATAACCGGGATAAATGTGACCACGCCATGGCATCCCTCAAAAAAGCCATGCAGTGGGACGAAGAGGTGTACGGCCGGGAATATGATCTTGACTGCTACATGATTGTCGCAGTGGATCATTTCAATATGGGGGCCATGGAGAATAAGGGCCTTAATGTGTTCAACTCCTGCTACGTCCTGGCCAGTCCGTTGACCGCTACCGATGACGATTATCGTGCCATCGAGGCGGTCATTGCCCATGAGTACTTCCATAACTGGAGCGGTAACCGGGTGACCTGCCGGGACTGGTTTCAGCTCTCCCTGAAAGAGGGGCTGACGGTTTTCCGCGATCAGGAATTCTCCTCCGACATGGAATCGCGGGGGGTAAAGCGGATTGAGGATGTGCGGGGGCTCCGCAGCTCCCAATTTCCGGAAGATGGTGGTCCCATGGCCCACCCGGTCCGGCCCGAATCTTACATTGAAATCAATAACTTCTATACGGCAACGGTCTATAACAAAGGGGCCGAACTGGTGCGTATGCTCCATACCATGCTGGGTGCCTCCCGGTTTCGGGCCGCCATGGATCTCTATTTCAACCGTTTTGATGGACAGGCGGTAACGGTTGATGATTTTGTGGACTGTATGTCGGAGGCGGGTGAGATTGATCTCAGCCAGTTTTTCCGCTGGTACCGCCAGGCCGGAACTCCGCTCCTCACGGCAGACAGTTGCTACGATCCGGTTGAGCAGACCTGTACTGTGACCGTCACCCAGAGTTACCCCGACTCTCCCGGCGGCAACGATCGGCTGCCGCTCCATATCCCCCTGACCGTGGGGCTGCTCGGGAATGACGGTGCCCCACTCCCGGTAATCCTGAAGGGGGAAGAACCGCGGACGGAATTTTCACGCACCCTCCATCTGCGCTCCGCCAGCCAGAGCTTCTGTTTTACCGGTCTCAATACCGAACCGACGCCGTCCCTGCTGCGCGGGTTTTCAGCCCCGGTCAAGCTTGAGTACCCCTATCGCCATGACCAGTTGGCCCTGCTAATGGCCCACGACAGTGATCCCTTCTGCCGCTGGGAGGCGGGGCAGCGCATGGCTACCGGGGTTATTCTGGCCCTTGCCGAAGACGTGACGTCTGGAAAAACACTGCATCTGGATTCTCATTTTACTGAAGCTTTCAGGATTTCCCTCGGGGGAAGTACGTCCGATCCGGCCTTCCTGGCCGAGATGCTCATGCTTCCCACCGAAAAATATCTTGCCGAGTTGGTACGGGAGATTGACCCCGGCGCCCTGTACGCTGCCCGCTCCTTTGTCCTCACCACCCTGGCGGAACGGTTTGGAGATGAGTTTCTGGTGTTGCGGCAGTCACTGGTATCACCCCGCCCCGCACTGCCGGGGGATGGACGGGCCGGTGCCCGGAAGCTGGCAAATCTCTGCCTTGCCTATCTGATGCAGAGCGGCAGCCAGGCGGCCATTGATCTCTGTGTGGAGCAGTATGAACGGGGGACAACCATGACCGACAGCATTGGTGCCCTCATGCCGCTGGCCTCCTGTGACTGCCCGGAGCGACGGTTGCTGCTTGCCGATTTTTATGAACGGTGGCAGGAAGAACGGCTGGTGGTGGATAAGTGGTTCTCGTTGCAGGCCACCTCAAGCCTTCCCGGCACGCTGGATGAACTGCGCCTGCTCCTTGATCACCCCGCCTTCGAGGTTACCAATCCCAACCGTTTCCGTTCACTGGTGGCCGCCTTCAGTCAGCGCAATCAGGTCCGTTTTCATGCTCCGGGGGGAGAGGGGTATCAATTCCTCGCCGATCAGCTGTTGCGATTGATACCGGTGAATCCCCAGGTATCTGCCCGGTTGCTGGGCCCCTTGACAACCTGGCGCCGGTTTGAGCCGGGGCGCCGTGAACTCATGGAACAGCAGTTGATGCGGATTCGGGAGAGCAGGGAGCTTCCCCGTGACGTCTATGAAGTGGTCAGCAAAAGTCTGGATGGAATGAACTGAAAGCGCATCGGATTGGTCTGATTAGGTAGTCCTTTGTCTCCTACGGTTGAACGTTGCCTGTTTCTCTGGAATTATCCATGCGAATTGCGCTCATTTGTCCATACTCCCGCGGTCCCCTGCGGGGAAATATCATAACGGTTCAGCGCATCGCCCGTTTCCTTGGGCAGGCCGGAATCGATGTTATCACCCTTGCGGCTGACCGGTGTACCGCCGGTGAGATGGAGTTGCAACTTCTTGAGTTCAGGCCGGATCTGGTCCACGGATTCAATGCCTGTTATTGCGGGCCGTTGGCGCGGAAACTTGCGGAGATACTCCATATCCCGTATCTGATAACCATGACGGGAAGTGATCTCAACGACCCACGGCAGAGAAATCATCCTGATACGATCACCGCTCTTGAAGGGGCCAAGGCAATTGTCTGTTTTTGTGCCCTTGATGCCGAAAAATTGGTTAATTTCTTTCCCGTACTGAAAAGAATTGTCACGGTTATATTTCAGGGGGTCGAACAATTATCGGTAGATTCGGATGAAACATTTGGCATTGACGGTTCGTCCTTTGTCCTGCTGTTGCCTGCAGCCCTGCGACCGGTCAAAGGTATTGAATTTCCCCTCAAAGCGTTGTCACCGCCGGTATTGAATGACCAAAACCTGCACTTAATCTGCGCAGGCGGGGTTATTGATGCGGAATACGCAACGTCTGTTTTCGAGCTGTTGAACGCCACTCCCTTAGCAACCTGGATTGGTGAAATTCCCCATGGGCGCATGGGGAGCCTCTATTCACGGGCAGATCTGGTTCTCAACTGTTCCGGTTACGAATCAATGCCCAACAGTCTGCTTGAAGCCATGGCAATGGGGCGACCGGTGTTGGCGGCCGATATTCCGGGAAACCGAGCACTCATTACCCATGGTGTCACCGGTTGGCTCTATGGCGACGAAACCGATTTCAGAAGGCTTGTTGCACTGATCGTTACGAATGGTGCGTTGCGCAGGGAGGTGGGGTGTAACGCCCGGCAGTTTGTACAGGAATCATTCTCACCCCACCGGGAGGCAGCCGGATACGTGTCTCTTTACGGTGAAGTGGCCTGTGAAGTTGTCAAGGAGCCATTATGATCATTCTGATTGAATTCACTGCACCCGTTTTCCGTTCGACGTGAAGCTCTTTTGGAAACCGGAGATAAGGAGTCTGGCAACAATATTAAAACCATGGTGTAGACAGTTGGCATATGCCTCAATTGGGCGAACGGAAAAAGACGGGCGTATGGCCATACGCCCCTACGAGCGGTCAAATTAAAATCATTTTGTTGACCCACATCAAACTATTTCGAGCGGTGGTGCGCTATGGTGGAATCATACCAAGCATGGAGGCTGGCAACAACATGAATATCTTGCAGAGAGATATGGGGCTGTTGTCGTTCGTTATGAGCAGGAATAGAATAAGAGATGGGGAGCGGGGGGCGTGATGCTCACAATAAGTGAAGTGGCCGTAACAGCAACAATCTGGTGCCTCACCGCCGTGGGGGGATTTTTCGGCATACGTGCCGCCCTGCGTAAAAAGAAAATGAAGTGTGATGAAAGGAAGATCTCCTCACGTACTATTGTGGAACATAACTGATTCGCTCCATTGGGCGAACAAAAAGGAGTAATAAATGGGGTGTTGTGGTTGTGGGATTACGCATAAAAAAAGCCTGCCATCCATTGCGGAAGGCAGGCTTTTTTTATTATAAAAACTATTTGCCTTTGATCATTTCAATTTCCAGAGTGATGGCAACTTCTTCACCTACGGCCACTCCACCGGTTTCCAAGGCGGCATTGTACAGTAAGCCGAAATCTTTACGATTTATCTTGGTGGTGGCAACAACACCGCTCCGGTAATTGCCCCAGGGGTCTTTGCTTTCTACCGCCGGTCCCTCAACATCAAGTACTACCTCGCGGGTTACTCCATGGAGTGACAGGTCACCGGTTACTTTTAATTTATCCTTGCCTGCACTGGCTACTTTCTTTGAAACAAACGTCATGGCAGGGAATTTTGCCACATCAAAAAAATCAGCACTCTTGAGATGGGCATCTCTTTTCTGAACATTGGTGTTTACTGACGCCGTATCTATTGAAACCGATACATGGGACTTGGTAATGTCTTTTTCGTTGATCTCAACGGTACCACTGAATTTTTCAAAGCTCCCCTTTACGTTGGACACCATCAGGTGGCGAACCTTGAAGCCAACGTTGGAATGATCCGGGTCAATCTTCCAGGTTGATGCCTGGGAAAGCAGCGGCAGTGAGAGGACAAAAACGGTGGTGAGCAGGGTGAGTAACTTTTTCATGGCGGGTCTCCTTTTGATGGTGTCTATTTTTAATAAGACAAAAATAGTATGATTTGATATCAAACTATATGAGCAGCATCACAATGTCAATAGTTATTTTCGACGAACTCAGAAATATTATTTTGACGGTGATTGGTTATGAACGCGGTCAGTTGAATAACCGGAAGAAATGGCATAAGTACGTTCCGGTCTGATAACATGGTCTTCTCCATCAGTTCCAGACGATTCATTTCCGGCATGACGAAGTCGGTAAGAACGAGGTCGATCATAAGGGTTTTTGGGGCGCAACGAGGTCATATCGGTAACTACACCGGAATTGGCTGGACAAACACGCGGGAATTACGGTATGTGAACGTAAAAAACGGAGGTACGCAGCAGATGCTCAAAAGCATGACCGGATATGGCAAGGGTGAAGCGGGTACGGCAGAAGGCACCTTTACGGTTGAGATCCGCTCGGTTAATCATCGCTACGGTGAGGTCTCCGTTCGAATGCCACGCTCTCTGTATCAGTATGAAAATGAAGTCAAGCGCCTCGTCTCTTCTTCCCTCAAACGGGGAAAAATTGAGGTGTCAGTTCAGTGTAACGAGGTGATTTCCGAACTGATAGTCCCCCAACTCGATATGGTGCTGGCACGGGCTTATTTTGAAGCCTATGGTCGCCTTTCCAAGGAGTTTAATCTTCCTCAGGATGTGGCCCCGGCCTTTCTTATGGCTCAGAAAGGGGTGCTGAAAGAGGTCTCGGTCACCCGTGATGAGGTTGAACAGCTTCCCTCTTTACGGGAGGCTGTCACGGGAGCCGTGGCCGCACTGGACGCCATGCGGAGCCGGGAAGGTGATGCACTGGAACAGGATCTGGCAGCGAGGAGAATTCAGATAGCCCGCTGGACCGAGCAGATTGGTGAACGGATACCGCTGGTGGTTGAGGAGTATCGACTCAAATTGAAGGGGCGTCTTGAACTGTTGCTGGAAGGGGCGGAGGTTGATCAGGCCAGACTTGCCCAGGAAGTTGCCCTGCTGGCGGACCGGGGCGATATTACTGAAGAGCTGGTGCGGCTTGCCAGTCACTTCTGTCAGTTTGATGATGCACTGCGGAGTAATGAGCCGGTCGGCAGGAAGCTTGATTTTCTGATGCAGGAGATGAACCGGGAGGTCAATACCATCGGTTCAAAATCAAATGATGCGGCCATTACGACGCTGGTAATTCAGATCAAGGCTGAAATGGAAAAAATGCGGGAGCAGGTACAGAATGTTGAATAAGGAAAGGTGTCTCCGATGAAACGAGAAGGCTTGATTCTGATACTTTCTGCCCCGTCCGGTGCGGGTAAAACGTCACTCTGTCGGGAATTGTTCCAAACATTTCCCGATATGAAAGAGTCCATCAGCTATACGACCCGGGTTCCCCGGTCGGGGGAGATCGAGGGGGAGGCGTATCATTTTGTCACGGTGGAGGAGTTTGACCGGATGATCGCCGATGATGCTTTTGCCGAGTGGGCCACTGTTCATGGCAATAAATATGGCACCGCTCTCCGGACATTGGAAGAAGCGCGAAAGAAGGGCGTGGATCTGGTGCTGGATATCGATTGCCAGGGGGCTCTCAAGCTTAAGGAGCAGTTTGAAGGGGGAGTGTACGTGTTTATCATGCCCCCCAGTATGACCGAGTTGCGCCGCCGTCTGGAGCATCGCTCCACCGACGCGGCGGAGGTGATAGAGCTGCGTATTAACCGGGCGGCCGAGGAAATCAGGCAGGCCTGCTGGTACGATTATATCATTTTTAATGATGATTTCAGTACGGCCTGTGGTGAACTGGCGGCCATTGTGACGGCTCATCGGCGTAAAACCTTTAGAATGATGGAAAAAGTCGGAAAATTGTTTGATCTATAGGGTAAAATGGGGTATATTGACCCTTCATTCAAAGAAGTTGAAAAGGGGTACTGTCATGGCACGAGTAACGGTAGAAGATTGTCTGGAAAAGGTTGAAAATCGTTTCCAGTTGGTAATACTGGCTGCCAAGCGGGTGAAGCAGCTCTATAAAGGGGCCCAGCCGTTGATTGAGTCAAAAAATAATCGTCAGGTGGTTACTGCGCTTCGGGAAATTGCTGCCGGTAAAATTGGTTTTGAAGTTTCCAAGAAACAGCGCGTCTAATCTGCCATCCCTGGTGAAACCGGAGTAACTTTCCGGTTTCACCTTTTTTTTATCCGCTTTCCGTATTTTTCCTCCTAACCGTTAACAGGCGATGAACAACGTATGATCCGACTCAATGACATTCTTGATAAGGTCTCATCGTACAATCCGACAGCCGATCACAATCTGATCCGCAAGGCGTATGTCTATTGTGCCAAGGTGCATCAGGGGCAGACCCGGCTTTCGGGTGAACCGTATATCATCCATCCCATGGAAGTTGCCGGTCTCCTTGCCGACTTGAAGCTCGATGTACCGAGTATCGTCACCGGATTCCTCCATGATACCATCGAAGATACCCTGGCCACCTCGGAGGATCTGACCGCCCTGTTTGGTGCGGAGGTCGCTGCACTGGTCGAGGGCGTCACCAAGATCAGCAAGATCAACTTCAAGACAAAGGAAGAGAGCCAGGCAGAAAATTTCCGGAAAATGCTGCTGGCCATGGCCATCGACATCCGGGTTATTCTGGTCAAACTGGCCGACCGGCTCCACAACATGCGGACCCTTGAGTTTCAGGATGAAACCAAGCAGCGGCGCATTGCCCGGGAAACCATGGATATCTACGCCCCCATTGCCAACCGCCTCGGCATTTCCTGGGTAAAGGTAGAGCTGGAAGATCTGTCATTTCGCTATCTCCATCCGGAAATATATTTTGACCTGGTTAAAAAAATCTCCCAGAAAAAGAAGGAACGGGAAGCATTTGTCGAAGAAGCCAAGTCCATTATTTCCAATAAATTGGACTTTTACACAATTCCGGGAGAAGTATCCGGGAGGAGCAAGCACCTCTACTCCATCTATCGCAAGATGGAAAAGCGTAATGTGGAGTTTGAAGAGATCTATGACCTGATCGCGGTACGCATTCTGGTAAATGATGTCCGTGAGTGTTATGAGGTGCTTGGCGTCATCCACTCGGCCTGGAAGCCAATTCCGGGACGTTTTAAAGATTACATTGCCATGCCCAAAGGTAATATGTACCAGTCCCTCCATACCACCGTCATCGGCCCCCAGGGGGACCGGATGGAGGTGCAGATCCGTACCCACGAGATGCACAGTGTTGCAGACGCCGGGATTGCGGCCCATTGGAAGTACAAGGAGGGGAAAGGGTACGACGAGAAGGAGGTCAAGCGTTTTGCCTGGCTTCGCCAGCTCCTGGAATGGCAGCAGGATCTGCAGGACTCCAAGGAGTTCATGGATTCGGTCAAGGTGGAGCTGTTCTCTGAAGAGGTCTACGTCTTTACGCCCAAAGGTGATGTCAAGGGGTATCCCAAGGGGTCAACCCCCATCGATTTTGCCTACAGTGTCCATACGGATATCGGCCATCGGTGTGTCGGTGCCAAGGTCAACGGCAAGTTGGTACCGCTGAAATATGAGCTCAGAAACGGCGATATCGTCGAAGTTATAACCTCACCCCACCATACCCCCAGCAAAGACTGGCTCAAGATCGTTAAAAGTTCCCGTGCCCGGAATAAAATCAGAAGCTGGATCAAGATTGAAGAACGGAAGCGGAGCATCGTTCTGGGACGGGAGATCTGTGAGAAGGACTTCCGTCGTTACTCCCTCAATTTGCAAAAAATTCAGAAGAGTGGCGAGTTTAAAAAGATCGCCGGGGAATTCGGCTATGCGGCCGATGAAGATCTGATGGCGGCGGTTGGCTACGGTAAAATTTCCAGCAACCAGATTGTGGGTAAGCTTCTCCCGGAAGACAAAATGCGGGAGCGGGGGGACCATAAGGAATCACGACTCGAATCGGTCATCAATAAACTGAAGGGGAAATCCAGTGGAGCCGTAGCAATCAGCGGTCTGGATGATGTTCTTGTCCGCTTCGGCAAGTGCTGTAATCCGGTACCGGGGGATGAAATTACCGGCTTTATTACCCGTGGCAAGGGGGTGACCGTGCATACGGCCGATTGCCAGTTCGCCCTTGAAGGGGATCTGGAGCGGCGGGTTGATGTGGTCTGGAACAAAGGGAAAACGGCGGCACTGCCGGTGAAGATCCGGGTTATCTGTCATGACGTCAAGGGTATCCTGGCCACCATGACTATTGCCATCACCAATTGCGAGGCCAATATTGCCAGTGCCCAGATTCTGAGTACCATTGACCAGCGGGGTGAAAATACCTTTGAAGTCAACGTGGTTGACCTGGCCCATTTGCAAAAGGTCATGAATGCTCTCATGAAGGTTAAAGGTGTGATTAAAGTTGAAAGGATAAAACAATGAGTCTGGAAATTATCTCCACCGGGGGGGCTCCGGCCGCCATCGGGCCGTACTCCCAGGCGGTGCGCTGTGGGAACCTGCTTTTTTGCTCCGGTCAGATTCCTCTGGACCCGGCAACCGGCGACATGGTGGCCTCCGATATCACCATTCAGGCTGAACGGGTCATGGACAATATCGCTGCCCTGCTGCACGCCGTTGGTGCCGGTTTTGACGATGTGGTGAAAACCACCATTTATCTGGTGGATATGGCCGATTTTGCTGCGGTCAATGCCGTGTATGGTGCCCGTTTTACCGATCATAAACCGGCCCGCTCAACCGTGGCCGTGGCGGCTCTGCCCCGGAATGCCCTGCTGGAAGTTGAAATTATCGTCAGCCTGAAATGATGGTGTCAATGGCTAAATGGTTTACGAAAAAAAGCCGCATCCCCCGGGGGGTGCGGCTTGATTTCATGAGCGATGTGAAGCGGAACTGTTTACAGGGCTTTGGTTACAAACCCGGAACGGATGCAGCGGGTACAGACTTTAACCGTAGTAATGCTGCCATTGTTCTTGACAGCCTTGATTTTTTGAAGGTTCGGATACCAGACGGTGCGGGTCTTGTTGTTCGCATGGCTGACGTTGTTACCGAAGCTGGGGCCTTTACCGCAAATTTCACATTTCCTTGACATATCGTTGTCCTCCGTTGATTGCTGAAAAAATTTTTATAGCAGATAACCGTGGTTGTTGCAAGTAAAATATGGGATACGGTATGAATATTATCAAGGCATTTCTCACATTAGCCATCATCGGCCTGGTGGTTGTTACCGCCCTTTTTATCGATTTCTCCTACAAAACCTTTTCCTATCGACAAACGGCCAAAAAGGCCGATGCCATTGTGGTTCTGGCCGGGGGGAAAGGGCGTGTGGAGGAGGGGGTGCGGCTGTTTCGTGAAAAGCGTGCCGGCTACCTGATCTTTGTCGGCGTTGATCCGTCGGTCAGAAAAAGTGATCTGTATCCGGTGAAGGGGGGGGATCTTTCTGCACAAAACGTCATACTTGAAAAGTCGTCCCGCAATACCCTGGAAAACTCCCTGTATGGCCGGGATGTTATCGCGTCTCGGAACATTCGCTCCATACTGCTGATTACCTCTCGCTATCACCTGAAACGGGCTTCCATCCTGTTTCGCAACTCCCTGCCGAAGGATATCGACATTATCCCCTATCCGGTCGATTCCACAAATCTGAAGGAGTCGTGGTGGAACCACGGCGGGAGTTTCCATCTGCTGTTCCGTGAATTTTACAAGTACTGTATGTTCCGGATGTTTTTCCTCCTCGCTCCCGGAGAATTGCGGGAGACGGTTATGCCCTCCGCGCCAGGGGGGTAGGTTCTGTCTTTTAAAATCAGACCGTATCTGATATAGTTACCGCCAATCTCCCCAATGAAAGGTTTTCATAATGCGTTATATCAGTACGCGCGGCGGTATCGCCCCGATCCCCTTCAAAGATGCTGTCATGATGGGTCTCGCTTCCGATGGTGGTTTGCTGTTGCCCCAGTCCTATCCGGCCATCAGCCGACAGCAACTTGAATCCTGGCGCAATCTTACCTATGCCGAGCTGGCATATGAGGTGATATCCCCCTATGTGGATGACATGGGTGCCGATGACCTGAAAGATATTATTAATCGCTCCTATGCTACCTTCAGCCATCGGGATGTTACACCGCTGGTCAGGCAGGATGGGGTCTACATTCTGGAGCTGTTCCATGGCGTCACCCTGGCGTTCAAGGATGTGGCCCTGCAGTTTCTTGGCAACCTGTTTGAACATATTCTTGCCGAGCGGGGCCAGACCCTGAATATTATCGGCGCCACCTCCGGTGACACGGGGAGTGCCGCCATTCACGGGGTACGGGGCAAAAAGGGTATTACCATCTTTATACTCCACCCCCATGGAAAGACATCGGCTGTCCAGGCGTTGCAGATGACATCCGTCACCGACGACAATGTTCATAATATTGCGGTGCGGGGTACCTTTGACGACTGCCAGGATATGGTGAAAGAGCTGTTCGGGGATCTTGCATTCAAGGAAAAATATTCACTGGGGGCGGTCAATTCCATTAACTGGGCCCGGGTACTTGCCCAGGTGGTCTATTATTTTTACGCCTGGTTGCGGGTAACGGACGGAGGAGCTCAGCCGGTGAGTTTTTCCGTTCCGACCGGTAATTTCGGCGATATTTTTGCCGGTTATGTGGCACGGCGCATGGGACTTCCCGTTGACAAACTTCTGCTGGCTACCAATGAAAACAATATTCTGACCCGCTTCATCACGTCTGCCGATTATTCGCTCGGCACCGTTGTTGCCACGGTGTCTCCTTCCATGGATATCCAGATCGCCTCAAACTTTGAGCGGTACCTGTTCCACCTGTTTGATGGAAACCCGGAACGGGTCAAAGGGGCCTTTGTCGAATTAAAAGAGCAGGGACGCATCAGCTGTTCCGCCGAAGAAATGGTCACCGTTCAGGGTGATTTTTGCTCAGTTTCCGTTAATCAAGAAAGCACCCTGGGGGAAATACGAGATTTTTACGCCGAGACCGGTTATCTGCTGGATCCCCATACCGCCGTCGGTGTCAGGGGTGCGCGGGAACTGCTGCCGGAAGATACGGCCCGTATCTGTCTGGCCACGGCCCACCCCGCCAAGTTCAGCGAAACGGTAGAGTTGGCACTGGGCTTTCCGGCGCCGGTACCCGAATCGGTCAGGGAGCTGTATGGCAAGCCGACCCGTTGCGACGTGATGGACGCCGATATTGAAAAGGTCCGCGCTTTCTTTATCTCCCACGTCGGGTGATCGCGCCCAGCCATGTCTGAAAAAGGCAATATAGCCAGAGCTGCGGGAATTCTCGGCAGTGCCACCATGCTCTCGCGGATCATGGGGATGGTGCGAGATATGGTGCAGGCACGCATTTTTGGTGCCGGCCTGGCCTCCGATGCCTTCATTGCCGCTTTCCAGATTCCCAATATGCTGCGCCGTTTTTTTGCCGAAGGGGCCCTCACCTCCGCATTTGTCCCGACCTTTTCCGCAACCCTCTCCCAGCAGGGGGAGGAAAAGGCCCGGGAACTTGCCAATACCTGTTTCACCCTGCTCACCATTGTCATGGCCGCCATTGCTCTACTCGGTATGTTCTTCTCTCCGGCAATCGTCGGGGGGATGTTTCCCGGTTTTCGGGGAGAGCCGGGGAAGTTTGAGCTGACCGTTCTTTTGAACCGCATCATGTTCCCCTATGCTTTCTTCATCAGCCTGGTGGCTCTCTGCATGGGGATACTCAATACGGTGCGGCACTTTTTTACACCAGCCATCTCAACGGTGTTTCTCAATATTTCCATGATCGTTGCCGCGCTGACCCTGCGAGGTTTTTTTGAGGCACCCATCACGGCTCTTGCCGTCGGTGTGCTGTGCGGCGGCTGTGTGCAGCTGTTGATGCAGTTACCGGTACTCTGGAAAAAAGGTTTTCCCCCCCGGCTTAATTTTAATTTCTCGGCCCCTGAAATCCGTCGTATTGCCCTCTTAATGATCCCTTCCGTTTTCGGGGTTGGTGTCTATTATCTCAACATCACGGTCAGTTCCATCCTCGCGTCCCTGCTTCCCCAGGGGAGTGTCTCCTTCCTCTATTACGCCCAGCGGTTATTCGAATTCCCCCAGGGGATTTTTACCGTTTCCGTTGCCCAGGCGGTGTTGCCCTCCATGAGCAGGCAGGTGGCCGAGGGGAACAGTGCGGGCATGAAAGAGACCCTGTCGTTCGGAATCCGGTTGACCCTCTTTATTACCATTCCTGCCATGGCCGGCCTCATCATCTGTTCCATCCCCATTTTTAGTCTGATTTTTATGGGGGGAGCCTTTGATTTCAGCAAGGTGGTCAATACGGCACATGCCCTTTCATACTACTCCATCGGATTGACCTTTGTGGCACTGACCAGGGTGCTGGCACCGGTATTCTATGCCATGAAAGATACCAGAACGCCGGTCATTACCGCTTTTATCACCTTCATCATCAACCTCGGTCTGAGCCTGTTGCTGATGGGACCCCTGAAACATGGGGGATTGGCCCTGGCCACTACGCTTTCGGCACTGTGCAATATGGTGATGCTCCTCTGGCTGCTCAGACGGAAGATCGGCCCCTTTGGCGGGAGGGGAATGCTCAGGACGGCCCTCACGTCATCGTCGGCATCCATTCCCATGGCCGGAGTGGTTTGGTATGTCTGCTCGATGCTGGACTGGTCGGCGGCGGGGCACAAAATCATGAAAAGCGCCGTTCTCGGAGGGGGAATATGCGGTGGAATGGCACTCTATCTGGCACTTTGCTGGCTCTTCCGGTCGGAAGAGCTGCAGGAGATGGCCGGACTTGTGAAAAAAAAGCTGGGTAAAGGGTAGGGTTCCGCCATGTTTTGTTCAAGCTATGAAACCGAATATGGTACCGGGTTTGTGATTACGACCGAAAGGGAGGTTCTGTCGGTTGGAATTCCTGGGCCGGTGGAGGGAATTACCCGGCGGGAGGAGTATGCTCCGTGCCCTTTCTCTGAGCTGGTCTCCCGCATGCTGGTACGTTATTTTTCCGGGGTGAGGGTCGATTTTACCCCCCTGCCGGTGGTTCTTGACCACCTTTCACCGTTTCGTCAGCAGGTAGTACGGATGACCCGTCAGCTTGGCTATGGGGATATATGCAGCTATGGCCAGTTGGCTGCCCGGTGCGGCATTCCCCGGGGGGCTCGGGCGGTGGGTGGGGCACTGGGAGCCAATCCGATTCCTGTTATTATTCCCTGTCACCGGGTTGTTGCCGCCAACGGAATGCTGACCGGTTTTTCGGCACCGGGGGGGATTCATACCAAACGGCGGATGCTGTTGATGGAAGGTGCTGAATTTAAAGGGATGAATGGAGCTTCTGACCGGGTAGTTATGAACAGAAATAATGAAAAATAAAAAATCGATTTCTTCGTAAAATAAACCTTGACAGTGTAACCGCCTATTATTCCTCGTATGATCGTAACTATCTGAAATAAAAAGCATTATCTATTGTATAAAAAATAAGCATTTTCCATAAAGTTCTTGCAAAAATATCACTTTTGCACGACGTCAACACCATTTTCCACAAGTTTTCCACAATTTTTGTGGACAACATTTTAATTGACGTATATATAAAGTAAATAAATACGTCAATCTAGTGTGGGAGGTACCTGTGCAAACCAAGCTCACTCTTCGCCTTGAAGATCAATTAATAGAACAGGCTAAAGTTTATGCGGCGCAGACAGGTAAATCGGTATCCCAGCTTGTTGCGGAATACTTTAAATTACTAACTTCTCCGCGAGCCGGAACTGACTCTCCTGCAACACCACGAGCTCAATCATTGCGTGGATTACTTCGGGATTCAACGTGTGATGAGAAGGATTACAAAAAATATCTGGAGGGTAAGCACCATTGAAAATACTTCTGGATACAAACATAGTCCTTGATGTACTGATGGACCGCATGCCATTCGCTGATGCCGCGATGGAGCTGTTTTCAAAGGTGGAAAACGGGTCAATTATCGGCTATCTGTCTGGTACTACAGTAACGACCGTATATTATCTTGCAGAAAAAACGGTAGGTGGATCGAGAGCTCAGGAAGAAATTAAGAAACTGCTGAGTCTGTTTGAGGTGGCTCCTGTAAACAGATCTGTTCTCGAAGCGGCACTTGCTGACGATTTTAGTGATTTCGAAGATGCGGTAATCCATGAGGCAGCTTGTCATGTCGGAGTTGAAGTCATCGTTACCCGTAACCAGAAAGATTTTAAGAAATCAAGAATAACGGTTTATTCCGCTGAGGAACTGGTGAAAATACTGGCTGCAAAGAGAAAACCGAAAAGCACACATCTTCAGCCATAGCTTCAAAGCATCCCCACTCCATGGTGGCCATTTTATCTCGCGCAACGGGCAGCGACGCAACAAAAACATTATACAATTAAAGGGATAGTGCGCGTAACTATTCGGTATTTCACTTTTTGAGTAGAATTAAAAGTCCCCATCCTCCGACTACCCAGATCCGAAGCACGATGCTTGTCAATTGAATATAGCAAATAGATAGCGGACGCTACAGCAGTGCAAGCGAGATAGTCCGCGACGCTTTGCGCTTGATGGAAGATCGTGAAGAATTGCGAAAAACACAACTCAAAGCCCCCAGCCTGCAATTGCAGGAGGGCAGGGAAAGCGGTCCAGGAATTCCGGCGGATGCTGTTTTCGACCGACTGGAAGCAAAGTTCAGTAAGCTCTCCGCAGATGTCGGGATAGCCCGTGAGATGTGAGCTTTCCCCGATCGCCGAATTTGATCTTGAGGAAATCGGTGATTATATAGCCCGTGACAACCCGTCCCGCGCTGTTTCTTTCGTTCGCGAAATTCGAGCCGTGGAATTTCGGGGACAGCATGAGTGTAACGATAACGGCAGATTAGAATGGAGTTATCTCGACGGGGGCACTAACATCAGCGGTCAGAGCCGACCGCTCCGCTCCGCCTCTTTTGCCCGCTCCCAGAGGTGGTTCATCGCTTCCAGGGAGCTTTCCTGCATGGTTGTTCCCTGCTGGTGCAGGGATGTTTCCACATAACTGAAGCGGTTCTGGAAACGGGTAATGGTTTTTCTCAGTGCCTCCTCCGGATTGAGGGAGAGATACCGTCCCAGATTGACGATGGCAAACAGCAGGTCTCCCAGTTCATCTTCCATCCGTTCCGTACTGCCTTCGCTCCGCGCCTCCTCAAATTCATGGAGCTCCTCCAGTACTTTGGCAAATACCTGGTCGGCATGTTCCCAATCAAAACCGACCCGTGCGGCTTTTTCCCCGATTTTGTGGGCTTTCAGCAGTGCGGGCAGGTGGTGGGGGATTCCGGAAAGGGCTGACGGACGTTCGGTTGTGCTCTTTTCAAGCTTTTTAATCTTTTCCCAGTTTTCCACCTGCTGTTGACTGTCCTTTATTTCCAGATCGCCAAACACATGGGGATGGCGCCTGACAAGTTTTTCACAGAGGGTGGTGATGACGTCATCCATGGTAAAGGTACCCGATTCTTCGGCGATTGCGGCATGAAAAACCGGCTGCAGCAGCAGGTCTCCCAATTCTTCCTTCAGATGGCCGGGGGAGTTCTCGTCAATCGCTTCTATAACCTCGTAGGTTTCTTCAAGAAGATAGCGGATCAGGCTCTGGTGGGTCTGCTCCGCATCCCACGGGCAACCACCCGGTTCTCGTAGTTTACGCATGATGGCAACAAGTTCTTCAAATGAGTAGCACGTCTTCATACAACTCCCCTTTTTTATGTGATAGGGACAGATATGCCCCTCCGGCGGGCACTTGTCAATAATCTCGGTTGAAATTTGTGGACAATGGACCATAAAGAATACTATCTTCATCGGATTATGTCCGTGGGGAATCTGCATGACTACCGTCAGGTTGTCTGAAAACAATACGATAGCCATTCCTGATGAATTGCTGCGCAGTTTGAAACTGCAGCCGGGGTGCGCACTCATCGTTGCCGAGCGCGATGGTGAACTCATCATCCGTCCCGTTGGTACCGACGGAGAACAGTCCCCTGGGGCCGCTCCTGTCGCCATTCTCCCTCTTAAAAGTGCCATCAACCGCAAGAATCTTGAAACCGGTATCCGCTTTATCAAAGGGGTCGGCCCCAAACTGGGGGATCTCCTTGAAAAACGAGACATTCGTACCGTTGAGGATGCCCTCTATTTTCTTCCGCTCCGCTATGAAGACCGCCGCCAGATAACTCCTGTTGCCGCACTGTATGCCGGACGAAGTGCCGTTTTTTCCGGTACGGTGGTGGCTGCTGATACCGCAACCACACGGGGGGGGCGTAACGTTTTTGAAGTCGTTGTCCGTGATGAGAGTGGTTCCATTACCTTCAAGTGGTTTCATTCCAACGGCGTCTGGATGAAGCGGACCTGGAAGATCGGCCGGACCGGTCTGTTCAGCGGTGAGGTCAACCAGTTCGGCTCCCAGCGGGAAATACACCATCCGGACGTGGAATGGGTCCCGGAGGGGGGAACCATACAGATGCTGATGGATGGTGATGCGGCGAATTATGGCCGTATCGTTCCGGTCTATCCATTGACGGAGGGGATACAGCAAAAGGCCATGCGCCGGGTCATGGGGGTGGTTGTTGATACCTTCATAGACAGCATTCAGAGTGTTATTCCACCGGCTGCAATTCCTGACGGTTTTCCTCCTCTCCGTGAGGCCCTGGCACTGGTACATCGTCCCGCCGCTGACAGTGAAATACAGGAGTATAACAGCGGCGGGACGGCCGCCCACCGGGCCCTTGCCTACGATGAGTTTTTCTTCTGGGAGCTGGGACTGGCCCGTAAAAAACGGGGTGTTGCCCTGGAGGAGGGGATTTCCTTCAAGGTCAGTCATCGCTATACCAAGGAGCTTGTCCGGTTGCTCCCCTTTGAACTGACCGGGGCCCAACGGCGGGTATTGGCCGAAATAAAGAATGATATGATGTCCCCCCATCCGATGCACCGTCTGGTGCAGGGGGATGTGGGAAGCGGCAAGACCCTGGTGGCACTCATGGCGGCCCTCATTGCCGTTGAGAACGGGTATCAGGTGGCCCTGATCGTTCCGACCGAAATACTGGCCGAACAGCACTGGCAGACACTGCATCGCTGGTGCAGCCAGATGGGGCTGGTGGTGACCCTGATTACTGCGGGTCTCAAGGGGAAGGCCAAGAAAGCGGCGTTGGAACAGGCCGCCACCGGGGCGGCCCACATCGTTATCGGCACCCATGCGGTTATTCAGGAGAAAGTGACCTTCGCCCGTCTTGGCCTCGGGATCATAGACGAACAGCACCGTTTTGGGGTAGTGCAGCGAAGCATACTGAAGAAAAAGGGGACCAATCCTGATATTCTCGTCATGACCGCTACCCCCATACCCCGTACCCTGGCCATGACCTTATTCGGCGACCTGGACCTTTCGGTGATCGACGAACTGCCGCCGGGGCGCAGTCCCATCGAGACAAAAATATTTTTTGAGTCACGCCGCAGTCAACTCTATGATATGATGCGCCGGGAAGTGGCACTGGGGCATCAGGTCTACGTCATCTACCCGTTGGTGGAAGAGACGGAAAAGAGTGATTTAAAGGCGGCATGTCAGATGGCTGAACATCTGCAGACCGTCGTATTTCCCGGTATGATGGTCGGTTTGCTCCATGGCAGACTGACCTCCGGCGAGAAAGAAGCGGTGATGGCCTCCTTTGCCTCGGGAGAATCGGCCATTCTGGTATCCACAACCGTTATCGAGGTTGGCATCGATGTGCCGAATGCCTCAATGATGGTCATTGAGCATGCGGAGCGGTTTGGCCTTTCCCAGCTGCATCAGTTGCGGGGCAGGGTGGGGCGGGGGAGTGCCCGGTCCACCTGTGTGTTGATGACGCCGGGCAGGCTGTCGGAAGATGGTGAAAAGAGGCTGCGGGTGATGGAGGCAACCGGCGACGGCTTCCGCATTGCCGAAGCGGACCTGGAAATCAGGGGACCCGGTGACTTTCTCGGCACCCGTCAGGCCGGTATGCCTGACTTTCGTGTGGCCAATATACTCAGGGACGGTTCTCTGCTGGAGCGGGCCCGTCAGGAGGCATTCGATCTCCTCGAAGATGATCCGGACCTTTCCCGGACTGAACATCTGCCGCTGAGGGATGAATTGATCAGACGGTGGGGCGGACGGCTGGAATTGGCAACGACAGGTTAAGGGACGGTTGATGCAGATAGTACAAGGCCTACGGCATAACGAGATCATTCTGGATGCATCGGTGGTGACCATCGGAAACTTTGATGGGGTCCACCGGGGGCACGGGGAGATTTTTGCCCATTTGAGGCGTACCGCCGATGAGCGGAATGTCCCTTCGGTGGTGGTAACCTTCGACCCACATCCACTGAAAATCCTTGCCCCTGGGGCGGCACCGCTCCTCTTGACAACCCTTTCCCGGAAGAGTGGGCTGATCGGGGCCTATGGCATTGATTATCTCTGTGTCATTCCGTTTACCGCTGAATTTTCCCAACTCTCAGCCCGGGACTTTGTGGTTGAGATGCTCTGCCGCCCACTCGGCATGGGGCATATTATTATTGGACATGATTACGCTTTCGGCAGGCATCGTCAGGGAAACTTCGCCACGTTGCAGCAGCTGGGCACTCAGTACGGTTTCACCGTTGAAGACCTGCCACCCATTGGGGAAGGGGGAATTGTCTTTAGCAGCAGTCAGATTCGCTCAGCAATCGGGGAGGGGGCTCTGGAAAGTGCTGCCCGTATGCTCGGTCGTAATTTTCAGCTCCAGGGCACGGTGATTAAGGGGCGCCAGTTGGGACAGACCATAGGCTTTCCGACGGCAAATATTGCCACTGGCAATGAACTGGTGCCCGCCGATGGTGTCTATGCTGTGCTGGTGGAAGTTGGCGGCGGCTGTTACAAAGGTGCCTGCAATATCGGCTGCAATCCGACGGTCGGTGGAGGCACCCGCAGTATTGAGGTGTTTATCCTTGATTTTTCCGGTGATCTCTATGGTCAGGAAATTTCCCTGCAGTTCGTCAGCCGGATCAGACCGGTGGAAAAATTTCCCGATATCACCGCCCTGAAACAGGCCATCGGCCGGGATGTGGAAACGGTTCGGGCCATACTTGAACATAATAATATTGCAACGACAGGAACACTGTGCGCTCTCGAATCGACCTGAAAACCTGGATAGGCATCATCATCAGCCTCTTTTTTCTGTTTCTGCTCTTCAGGAAAATTGATGTTCACCAACTTGCCACGGCACTTCGCTCTGCCGACTACCGGTACATCGCACTGGCGGTTCTGTTTACCTTTGCCAGTTATTTTCTTCGTGCGGTGCGGTGGCGGTATCTGCTGATTGCCGAAAAAGAGATACCGCTCTCCTCGCTCTTTCCGGCCACCATAATCGGTTATATGGCAAATAACCTGCTCCCGGCCCGCCTGGGGGAGTTTGTACGGGCCTATACGCTGGCCCGTCGGGAACAGCTTGCAACGCCGGCCGTCTTTGCATCCCTGGTCATTGATCGTCTCTTTGACGGTTTCACGGTCTTGCTGCTGCTGGTGACAACACTCTTTACCCTCCATCTTCCGGCAGGTATGGAGGATGCCGCCACGGCACTCAAAACCGGCGGTATTGTCATGTTTGCACTTTACTGCGGGGTATTGCTGTTTCTCTTTGTGCTGAAACGGCAAACCATAAAAACCCTGGCTATGGTCGGGTTTCTCCTGAAACCGTTTCCAGCTTCTGTGGGCGGGAAGGTTATTCCCCTGCTTGGTTCCTTCATCGGGGGAATCCGGCTCTCCTCCCGTGGCGGCCACGTTGGGGCGATGCTGGCATCATCTGTTGCCATCTGGCTTTTTTGCATTCTGCCGGTCGATATGGTATTACGGGCCTTCAATATCCATCTGCCAATGATGGCTTCCGTGTTTATTTTAATACTGCTGGTGTTTGCGGTGATGGTTCCCGCCTCGCCCGGTTTTATTGGCACCTATCACTACGCCTGTTATAAGGGGCTTTCGGTGTTTGGCATTGCGGAAAACACTTCGGTGAGTATTGCGCTGGTGATCCATGGAACGGCCTTTTTCCCAGTTATTGTTGCCGGTTTTTATTATCTCTGGAAGAATAAAGTATCATTACATGAGCTTCAGGGGGCTACGCAGGCACAATGAATGTACCCAGATTCAGAAATACCGGCATTGATATTTTTCTCATACTCTCTTTTATCATTCCGTTTGCCGTTTATATGGCCACGCTGGCTCCCTCAGTCACTTTTTTTGACAGTGGCGAATTCCTGACCGCAACGGCATCACTGGGGTCGGCCCATTCTCCCGGCTATCCGCTGTTTTTAATGTACGCCAAGCCCTTTACCTGGCTCCCCTTCGGAAATATAGCTTTCCGGATAAACATTGCCACGGCGGTCTCCTCTTCCCTGGCTTGTCTGATGGTATATGTTCTGACGGTGCGGATTTTGAAACATGAGACACTGCTGGATGATGGCCGGCTCAGTGCCATACTCGCGAAAGGTGCCGGTTTAGCCGCCGCCGTGGCGTTCGGTGTTACCCCCCGGCTCTGGCTCCAGTCAAATCATGACAAGCCGTATCCCCTTCTGGCATTCATCACGGCGGTTATTTTTTATCTGCTGTTCCAGTGGCAGGAAGAGTACCATGACGGCATTGAACGCCCCTCGTATATCTACGTCTGCACCTTTCTGGCCGGTTTGGCCATGGCGGTCCATCAGACGGTTGTTCTGTTGCTTCCTGCATGGTTTCTGATGATCGTACTGACGGATTGGAGAATGATGCTGCGCATCAAAGAGCTGCTTCTGGCCATTACTTGTGCGCTGGTCGGCTTTTTGGTGCAGCTCTATCTCCCCCTGCGGGCCCTCAGTAATCCTTTGCTCAACTGGGGCGATTCCAAGACGGTTGGACAGTTTTTGTGGCATTTTCTCAGAAAAGGGTACCCCTCCACGCCGCCGGTGCGGGATCTGCCACTCTGGTGGGCGCAGATAAAGGCATTTAACATATCCCGTGAGTTCAGTTGGTTTGGTGCCGCCCTGGTAGTGGTGGGGCTGGTCTGGCTGTTCCGGCGTCATCGGACAGTTTTTGTCGCATATCTGGTTTCCGTGGCGGTATTTATTCTGGTAATTGCCGGCTATTTAAACACTCCCCTGGAAGTAATCTTTCTCACAGAAGAATTTTTCACCCCCCTCTATCTGCTGACCGCCGTGCTTGTGGGCATTGGTCTTTTTGCCCTGCTTGGGGTGGCACTGGAGCGGTTTCATCTTCCCCGACCGTTTACGGCACCGGTGTACGGGGTGATTGCACTTTTCTTTTTATCACTTCCCTCAGCACTGTGTGCCGTTAATTATTTTGAAAATGATCAGCACAAAAATTATATCGCCTATGACTATGCCGTTAACTCTCTCCGGTCACTGCCCCAGAATGCCGTGATGTTTACCTGGGGTGATAGCGGTGCCTTTCCCCTTTGGTACCTGCAGGGGATTGAACGGTTGCGGGAGGATGTGGATCTTCCCCATACACCCCACCTGGTGTTCGGCTGGTACCTGGACAGCATGCCCCGAGTTTTCAGATATAGTAACTTGAGAAAATTTGATATAACCATGCTGGATCCGGAATCGGCCCTGCGGATTGCCGTCCAGGAAAATCTCGGTATTCGACCGGTCTATATCGATTTTTCGACACGCTATTCCATTGAGTTCCGTGAATTTCAACCGACACAGCGGGGAATTGTGTACCGGTTACGAAAAAACAGTGAACCAACCGGAATTCCCGATCTTGCACTATGGGAAAATTATAATATTCGTGGTATATTCGAAAAACAGTCGTTTCTTGATCTTGATACCGGAAAGGCTATTTTGATCTATGCCAACAGCTACCTTGAGGCTGGCGACTTTTTTGCCGGCATTAACAGACGCCAGGAGGCGATCGCCATGATGAAAAAAGCTGAACTGATATCACCTGATATGCGTGGGGCGATCGATCAGATTCGCACCCGTTACGGGCTGTATTAAATGATGCCCGGTGTGAGGGGTACTACCTCAATAATCGCTATCATTGGTGATCCCATTCGACATTCAAAATCGCCAGTCATGCAGAATGCCGCCTTTTCTGCCGGTAACCTTGACTTCGTCTATGTGCCCTTTGGAGTCAGGCCTGAAAATCTCGGGGAGGCGGTTAATGGGCTCCGTGCCTTGGGGATTGCCGGTTTTAATGTGACTATTCCCCATAAAACAGCAATCATCCCGTTTCTTGACCGCTTGGAAGAGAGTGCTGTGGCAGCGGGGGCCGTTAATGTCGTTCAGGTGTGCGGCTCGTTGCTCGTCGGTCACAACACCGACGGAGATGGTCTGGTTGATGCACTTTTAACCGATCTTGACTTTGTGCCCGGCACTGGGCAGATAGTTGTTTTGGGAGCAGGTGGTGCCGCCCGGGGGGCGGTCGCGGCACTGTGCCGGTCTGGTGCCCGGCAGATAGCTCTGGTGAATCGCTCACGGGAACATGCCGAGCGGTTGTGTACCGATATGCAGGAACGATTTCCCGGAACTGTTTTTTCGCTGATTTTTCCCGAACGGATTGATCAGGAACTTCTTGCGTCAACTGCGTTGCTGCTGAATACCACGTCTGTCGGCATGAAGGGTGAACGGTTTGAGCGTCTGGATCTTTCTGCGTTGGCTTCTTCGGCCAAAGTATATGACATGGTCTATGGTGCTTCAGCCACGCCACTGGTCAGTGACGCTTGTCGGCTCGGTTTAGGGGCGGTCAACGGTTTTGGCATGCTGGTGGCACAGGGAGAGCGGGCCTTTGAAATCTGGACCGGGGTGAAACCGCCCCTCGGCATAATGAGACGGGCATTGGAGTAGAATACCTTTCAATAACCGCTTGACACTACACGTGGTTATTCCTAGTATGGTTGCCAGTCACCCGATGGAGTATACATGCAATCAAACAGGCTCGGTGAAGTTCTTGTAAGTAACAACTATATTACCCGGGAGCAGCTGGATAAAGCCCTTGAAGAACAGAAGCTTTCCGGTAACCAACTCCATCTGGGGAGTATCCTGATAAATAATAAACTGCTTACAGAAGAGCAGCTTACCTCCTTTTTGTCCAAACAGTACGGCGTACCAAGTGTCAGTCTTGCCGATTATGATATCGAAGCTGCTGTAATCAAAATCATCCCGCCCGAAGTAGTTCAGAAATACCAGCTGATTCCGGTTAACCGGGCTGGTGCCACCCTGGTGGTGGCGGTCAGTGACCCGTCAAATCTGTTTGCCATTGAAGATATAAAATTCATGACCGGCTACAACATTGAAATGGTTGTGGCCTCGGAACGTGAGATCAAGGTTTCCATTGACAGGTATTATGACCAGTCCGCATCCCTGGCCGACGTCATGAGCGACCTGGACGTGGAAGACTTTGAAATTGTCGGCGACGAAGAACAGGTTGACGTGGGCTCACTGGAACGGGCCACGGAAGATGCACCGGTTGTAAAGATGGTGAACGCCATTTTGCAGGATGCCATCCGGAAGAAAGCAAGCGACATTCATATCGAACCCTACGAAAAGATGTTTCGGGTCCGTTTTCGAATCGATGGTGTGCTCTATGAAATCATGAAGCCGCCGTTAAAATTAAAGAATGCCATCACTTCCCGTATCAAGATCATGGCCGAACTTGATATCGCTGAACGTCGCCTTCCCCAGGACGGACGCATCAAAATCAAGCTGGGGGGGGGCAAAGACATGGATTTCCGTGTCTCCTGTCTTCCCACACTGTTTGGCGAAAAGATCGTCATGCGACTTCTCGATAAGGGAAATCTCCAGACCGATTTGACCAAACTGGGCTATGAACCGGAAGCACTGGCCCATTTCATGCACGAAATTCACAAGCCGTTCGGCATGGTTCTGGTTACCGGACCAACCGGTAGTGGCAAGACGGTCTCACTTTATTCGGCCATTTCGGAGCTGAACAAAGTGTCTGAAAATATATCGACAGCCGAAGATCCGGTCGAATTCAACTTTGCCGGCATCAATCAGGTACAGATGCATGAAGATATCGGCCTCAATTTTTCTGCGGCACTCCGTTCTTTTCTGCGGCAGGACCCGGATATCATTATGATCGGGGAGATCCGGGATTTTGAAACTGCTGAAATTGCCATTAAAGCCGCATTAACCGGACATATGGTGCTTTCGACGTTGCATACCAACGATGCTCCGGCAACCATCAACCGTCTGTTGAATATGGGAATTGAACCATTTCTGGTCGCATCGGCAGTCAACCTCATTACGGCCCAGCGACTGGCCCGACGTGTCTGTAGCGAATGCAAACAGCCTGAAATCATTCCGGTGCCGGCCCTGATCAGTGCCGGAGTTCCGCCGGAAGAGGCGGCCGACTATGTCTGCATGCGGGGAACGGGGTGCCCCGTCTGCAACAATACCGGCTATAAAGGTCGCGTCGGCTTTTATCAGGTTATGCCCATGCGTGAAGAGATTAAGGAGTTGATTCTGAATGGTGCCAATACGGCGGAGATTAAACGGGAATCCATGCGTATCGGTATCAAAACCATGCGTCAGTCCGGCTTGACAAAACTCAAGGAAGGGGTAACCTCTTTTGAAGAAGTATTAAGAGTTACCGTTTCCGATGATTAAACTACGGGAGTTCCGATGGTAAACCTTCATCAATTATTGAAAATTCTCGTGGAAGCGAAGGGGTCAGACCTTCACATCACCACCAACTCCCCCCCCCAAATGCGTGTGGACGGGCATTTACAGGTTATGGATTTTCCCCCGATGAATCAGGTGGATACCAAACAGCTCTGTTTCAGTGTGCTGACCGAGGCGCAGAAGCATAAGTTTGAAGAGGAAAATGAACTCGACCTCTCCTTCGGTGTCAAGGGGCTTTCGCGCTTCAGGGGGAATCTGTTTATTCAGCGTGGTGCCGTTGCCGGAGTATTCCGGGTGATTCCCTACAAGATCCTCTCCTTTGATGAATTGGGACTTCCTCCGGTGGTATCTGCACTGGCATCCCGTCCCCGAGGTCTTATACTGGTAACCGGTCCCACCGGGAGCGGCAAGTCAACTACTCTTGCCTCCGTGGTGGACTACATTAATATAAATCGTCGCGAGCATATCATAACCATTGAAGATCCCATAGAATACATCCATCCCCATAAGGGGTGCCTGGTCAACCAACGGGAGGTCGGAGCAGATACCAAGGGATTTAAAAATGCCCTCCGCTATGTTCTGCGGCAGGATCCTGATGTGGTACTGGTGGGTGAGTTACGTGATCTGGAAACCATTGAGGCAGCCCTTACGCTGGCTGAAACCGGTCACCTCTGCCTTGCCACACTCCATACCAACTCCTGTGCACAGACCATCAACAGGATTGTCGATGTATTTCCCCCGTACCAGCAGACACAGATCAGGACCCAGTTATCCTTTGTCCTTGAGGGGGTCATGTCCCAGTCACTGATTCCGATGTCCGGGGGGAAAGGGCGTGCGCTGGCTCTTGAAGTAATGGTACCCAATGCGGCGATCAGGAACCTGATCCGTGAAGACAAGGTCCATCAGATTTACTCACAGATGCAGATAGGTCAGGACAATTCCGGGATGCAGACCATGAATCAGGCCCTGTACACTCTTCTCCAGAAACATAAGATATCTCTTGATGATGCCCTGGGTCGTTCACAGGATCCCGATGAACTAAGACAGATGATCAGTAATCCGTCTGCCGTTATGCAACGCCGTTCCCAACGGAACTGATGTGATGAAGGAGAACTGTAATGGCAAAATTTAACTGGGAAGGACGTTCGCGGGCCGGTGCCACACAAACGGGCGTTATTGAGGCGCCGACCCTTGAGGCGGTTGAGGCTCAGCTGAAAAAATATGGTTTTACCAATGTCACGATAAAGGCGGAAGCCAAGGGGCTTAATTTCACGTTGCCCAAATTCGGTGGTGGCGGAAAGGTTGATCAGAAGGAACTGGTAATTTTTACCCGGCAATTCTCAACCATGATAGACTCGGGCCTTCCCCTTGTCCAATGCCTTGAAATACTCGCGAGCCAGCAGGAAAACAAAACGTTTCAGGATATACTGTACAAGGTTAAGGAAAGTGTGGAGAGCGGTTCCACCTTTGCCGATGCCCTGGGCAAGCATCCGAAGGCTTTTGACCAGCTCTTCGTCAATCTGGTGGCGGCAGGTGAGATTGGTGGTATTCTCGATACCATTTTGACCCGTTTGGCAGCATATATAGAAAAGGCAATGAAACTGAAAAAACAGATCAAGGGGGCCATGGTTTATCCGCTAACCATCATGTCCATTGCCGTGTTTGTGGTCGGTGTAATTCTGATATTCGTTATTCCGACCTTTGCCAAAATGTTCGCCGATTTTGGGGGTGAATTGCCCGCCCCGACCAAGTTCGTCATAGCTCTCAGTGATTTCCTGGTCAAGTACATTGTGGTAATTATTGCTGCCTTTTACGGCCTTATCTGGGCAATAAAAAAGTATTATACCACGCCGGCAGGGAAGAAAAATATTGACCGTATGTCACTGCAGGCTCCTATTGCCGGACCGCTCATCCGTAAAATTGCGGTGGCAAAATTCACCCGGACACTTGGTACCATGGTCAGTTCGGGGGTGCCAATTATGGATGGACTGGAAATAGTCGCCAAAACGGCGGGCAACAAGATTGTTGAAGAGGCTATTTATGCCGTGCGACAGGCCATATCCGAAGGTAAAACCATGGCCGAACCGCTCGCCGCCTGTGGCGTCTTTCCCCCCATGGTGGTGCAGATGATATCTGTCGGTGAAGCGACCGGTGCCATGGACGCCATGTTGAATAAGATCGCTGATTTCTATGATGATGAAGTGGATGATGCCGTGGGTGCCATGACCGCCATGATGGAACCCCTCCTGATGGTGTTTCTCGGCGTGGTGGTCGGCGGACTTGTCGTCGCCATGTATCTGCCGATTTTCAAGCTGGCTGGTGCAGTCGGCGGGTAATGATGGGGTCAGAACGAAGGCTCAGGCTGTTTATTTATGCCAGAATTGTAGTTTCATTCCTCTTTCTGGTTTCGTCTCTGCTATTCAAGTACCAGGATTCGACCGTTCAGTCTGAGTATTATCAATCGGGTGTATTGCGGTTGATGGCTTCTTCGTTTGTCTTTTCGGTCATATCACTTGTCTTGCTGAAAAAACGAACGGTTACCCAGTTTCTCACCAATCTCCAGGTGATCTGGGATCTGCTGTTTGTGTCACTTTTGGTCCTGTTTACCGGTGGTGTATACAGCCCCTATTCATTCCTTTATCTGCTCTCTATCATGACCGCTGGCATGCTGCTTGGCCGCCGTCAGTCTCTCTATACCGCATCACTTTGTGGAATCCTCTACGGCACTATTCTTGATTTTCAATACTTCGGCTATCTTTCGGTTATCGGTTTAAGCCCGGAAGATGGCCATCAGTTTGATGCCATTCGGCTTATCTATCTCATATCTTTCCATTTTATTGTGTTTGGTCTGACTGCATTCATTACCGGTGTGTTGGCAGAACGTGCCCGATTAAGTGAAGAAGCACTGCAACGCTCTTCCATCGACTACTCCGAACTGGCCCAGCTGAACTCTGCCATTGTGGCCCATAGTGATAGCGGCATTTTGACCACAACGATAGCCGGGAGGATCAGGGTATTTAATCCCTATGCGGAGTCAATCGTCGGGCGATCACTGGCAGAAGTATATGATATGCCTATAGAATCGGTTTTTCCCCCACTGGCCAATGTTCTCGCTGCGGGAGTCCCGGTTTCCAATGCTGAATTTGACTACCAGAATCATCACGGGGTTTCCATTAATATCCAGTACAGCATGGCCCATTTTAATGACTGTAACGGCTCTTTTGCCGGATATATTGTTAATTTGAGGGATATATCGACACTGCGTCAGATGGAAGCGGCACTGAAAAAAGCGGACCGGTTGGCGGCACTGGGTGAACTCTCGGCCCGTATGTCCCATGAAATCCGTAACCCCCTTGCCGCCCTCTGCGGAGCCGTACAGCTACTCTCTACCGCTCCGGAAAACAGTCTTCATGATGCCCGGCTGCTCACGATCATCACGAGAGAGTCGGAACGGCTCAATACGCTCATATCAGATTTTCTTCGGTATGCCCGGCCGTCATTGCCTCAGCTTACCCCGGTTATGCTCCATCATTTTATTGAGGATGTTTTTATATTTTTGAGGCACGATCCCAAATTTTCGCATATTACACTGGTGAATTCAGTGCCGGAGTCTGCGGTGGTCACTGCTGACCCTGGTCAGTTGAATCAGGTTATGATAAACATTCTTCAAAATTCGGCCGATGCCATTGCCGATGCGGGTACTATCCGGGTGGAATGTCGTACCGATCGGTCGCTGTCGATAATCAGTATCACCGACAGCGGTAGCGGCATACCAGACAACGCAGTTCAGCATCTTTTTGAACCATTCTGGACTACCAAAATATCCGGTTCAGGATTGGGACTGGCAGTCAGCTATCGTATCATTGAGGCCCATGGCGGAACGCTCTCGATCGAATCACCTTCCTCCGGCGGCTGCAGGTGCATTATCACTCTGCCGGTAATTTCCTGATGGCAATACCTTTTTCTTACAGCTTCCGCAATCTGTCCACTCGCAGACTTACCACGTTTCTGACCGCCTCGGGCATGGCTCTGGTGGTATATGTGTTTGCCTCAATTCTCATGCTGTCGGCCGGCCTGGAGAAAACCCTCATAGAAACCGGCTCGGAAGAAAATGTCATCATTACCCGAAAAGGATCCAATTCGGAAGTACAGAGTGGTGTGGAGCGGATACAGGCATCGATCATTGAGAGCCTTCCTGAGATAGCTACCGGAACGAACGGTGAGCGGCTGCTCGCCAAGGAGTTGGTCGTATTGATCAGTCTCCTGAAACGGGGCAGTGACAAACCGGCCAATGTGGTTATTCGGGGCATTCAGGATATCTCGCTCCAGCTTCGCCCACAGGTCAAGCTGCAAGAGGGGCGTATGCCCCGTCCCGGTTCGGCGGAAATTATGGCGGGAAGCAGCATTGCACGTCGCTTTAAAGGGGGAGGAATCGGTGAAAATCTCCACTTCGGCATGCGTGACTGGATCGTGGTTGGTGTTTTTGACGCGGGCGCAACCGGTTTCAGTTCGGAAATATGGGGTGATGCCACCCAGTTGATGCAGGCATTTCGTCGTCCGGTCTATTCATCACTGACGTTCCGGCTCCGTGACAGTGGCGCGTTTTCCGGGGTGAAGGCGAAACTGGACGGTGATCCCCGTCTGACGGTGGATGTGCGACGGGAAACCACTTACTATCGCGATCAGTCCGAAGCAATGGCAAAATTCCTCCGAATCCTCGGTACCTCACTGACGGTGATCTTTTCAATCGGAGCCATTATCGGGGCCATGATAACCATGTACGCTGCTGTTGCCAACAGGGTGGGGGAGATAGGTACGCTCCGGGCCCTGGGTTTCCCCCGTTCCAGTGTGTTGGTGGCCTTTCTCATGGAATCCCTGCTGTTAGGGCTCTTTGGCGGAATCTGCGGTCTTATTGGCGCATCATGCATGCAGTTGATTACGATATCGACCATGAACTGGCAGACGTTTTCAGAGCTGGCCTTCTCTTTTACATTAACTTTTGATATTATAATCAAATCATTAGTATTCTCGGTTGTCATGGGTTTTGTCGGCGGGGTCATTCCGGCGATACGTGCCAGCAGACTGAAGATTGTCGACGCTCTCAGAGAGCATTAACCCGCCTGTTGTAGCATCCTTCTTTTTTGTAAAAGGGGATACTTGTTGGTGGTCCGTTCCAAAATATTTTTCCCTTGAGGAGGAGCTCCGTGCTTCGCAAGCTGATTCTGAATAAGAAACTTATGGTGGCCACGCTTTTTTCCATCTCGATCATACTCTACTCCATCGATTATTTTCTGCTGCGCAGTGGTAAGGAACTTGCCATATGGTTTCTGGGCAATATCGCCTTTTTACCCATTTACGTGATTATTGTTACCTTGATGATTGAACGTGTTCTCAAAGAAAGGGAACGCCATGCCATTATGCGTAAATTGAATATGGTGATTGGTGTGTTCTTCAGTGAAATCGGTAATCGTCTGCTGAGGGAGCTTTCAGTGTACGTTAGTGGCTGTGATGAACTCAAAAGACATTTACGGGTTAATGGTACCTGGAAGGAACAGGATTTTAACGACGCAGTGGAATTCCTCCAAAATTGTCCCATAACGATTGAATCAAGTCGCTGCGAAAAAGTTGTATTAAAACGATTCATGATCGAAAAGCGGGGTTTTCTGGTCAGTCTCTTGGAAAATCAGAACCTCCTTGAACACGAAGAATTTACTGACCTGCTCTGGGCCGTATTCCATCTGGTTGAAGAGCTGGAAGCCCGTGAATCCTTTGATAATATGCCCCAGAGTGACATTGATCATATCAACGGTGATATAAAGCGGGTATTCGGGTACCTGTCACGGGAGTGGGTCAGGTATATGGAACATCTGAAAACCGATTATCCCTACCTTTTTTCGTTGGCGGTTCGTCTGAATCCAATGCTCGACTCACCGGATCCTGTCGTATATTAGCTCTTCCTCTCCCGTTCGTTGTAAGCCATACCACATAAATCCGACAGACTATTCTGTCAGATTTATGTGGTATTTTATTTCAATCAATTTTATGAAATACTGCGATGATAACAGTAGTGATAATAAAATTAATAGAAAGGCCTGTTTACTATGGGTAATGTGTTAATTGTCGATGACTCTTCTACCATGCGACGTATAATCTCACGTTCACTCACCTTGGCTGGTTTTGTTTTTGATACTATCTATGAAGCGTGTGATGGCATAGAGGGGCGTAATGTCGTAACTTCAGTGCCTCAGTTAGATTTAGTCCTCGCTGACATAAATATGCCAAATATGGATGGCTTTGAATTCTCCCGTGAAATACGGGCACTGGGATATATGGTACCGATAGTTATTATCTCATCGGAAACCGGTGAGGAACGGGAGGCAGAGGCAATTTCAGCAGGAGCCAGTTTTTGTATTAAAAAACCTTTTACACATGAAAAACTGCATGAAATGCTTTCCGGTCTTTTGTCGTGAGGGAAGTACGAGGTTTTAAATTGATGCTCAAGAAAAAACAATATAAATAGCTTGTAGTTGAGTCTTTATTTCGGTGATGAATCTGTTTTGATTGAAGATATCAGTTGAAATACAATAGAGATCTGTGCTACTGAGTAAAGACATTTACAGAAGATAGAGGGGCGTTTAGCTCAGCGGGAGAGCACTGCCTTCACACGGCAGGGGTCACTGGTTCAATCCCAGTAACGCCCACCAAAATAATCAAGGGTTTAGGCAGAAGTGTTTAAGCCCTTTTTCTTTGAATAAGCACGTATTAAGCACAACGCTAAAAAACTATGTCTGCAGAAGCTTTCTTAATCGGAAAGTTTTCTGACCTCACTACGCAGGATCCCATCACCAACAATCTGCCCCAAAGTCCACCTTCCTTCATTGAAATTAATGTCAAAAAAACGTATTGTTCCCGTCAATTGACAGAAGTTCAATTTGTTACCTACCTACAAGGAACCCCATGTTTGAATAAGCATTCAAGAATATAGACGACGTTCTCCGGAAGGAGGCCGGTTGTGTGATGAAGAAGATTGGTTGGCACTAGACCCAAAAGGTTATGGGATGAGTTGGGTTCAATCGGGATAATCCCATTTCCTTATTCTACGGGCTATGGAGAGAATGCGTGGCAACTAATTAATGCCAAATAGAATGCAAACGGTTGAAAAATGGTTGTCTGATAATGGTGTGCAGGTTGATTCAGGGTTAAAAACCGATATTGCCTACGCCACCAATACCGATGGTTCTGTTGTTGTTGGTCAACTAGCTAACAAACATGGTTTTCTTGCTAGAGTCAACAACAGCTATGGCAATGGCTTAATCGATACCGCTAATTATGCTTCAAGCTTACAAGCTTCGGCGGCGATTCCCGTCTTAGGTCTGCGCGATGCCGACTTAACCATCAACGGCGCACACGGTAACCCAATGCGCGGTTTATTAAGCGATGGCCGACATAATGCTTGGTTGGGTGGTGATTGGGGACGCAGTGATTATCGCCAAATGGATGGCCAAGCGGCGGTCGGTGAATTAGGTTACGGCTATGGTTTGGCTGGCGCTACGTTGAAAATGGCGGTTGGTCGTAGCTATAGCGACCAAGCCAGTGTTTGGGGTGGTGGCACGACGATTGACGGTACGTATCTGATGCCAGAAGTGATTACCCCAATTGCCAGCTCTCCCTTACATTTAAGCCTTAGCGGTTATTACAATTTTGGTGATGCCGTGATACGTCGAGGCTATCTCAATGCCGGCACCCAAGCGATTTCCCGTGGCCAAGCCGATGCCGACACTGCTGCTGGCCGAATCCGTTTAGATTGGCTAAATGCGTTTAGCTTGCCATTAACCCAATTTACCCCTTACGCCAGCTACAGTTTTACCCGCACCCGCGTCGGCGGCTACACTGAAACTGGTGGTGGCTTTCCAGCTCGTTGGCAAGCTCGTAGCGAACAAGGCACTCAAGCGCGTGTTGGTTTGGATGCGGTAATTAATCTGGATGATAATTTCAATTTATTAGCTCGCTTAGAAGGCGTGCATCGCTTTGAAGCCCAAGGCACCACAAGCCAAGTCGAGGTGTTAGGTTTAAATCAATACAGTTTTGCTGGCCAAAGTTATCGCCAATATTGGCTACGTGGCATGGTCGGTGGTGAAGCGCATGTCGGCCCGGGTGTCGCAACCGCAACCATTAACGCAACCAGTGAATCTGAAACCCCTAATTATTGGGTGGCTGCGAGTTATCGGTTGACGTTTTAAAGTCTGCTTGATGTAGGGCGGAAAAGCGAAAGCATCTTCCGCCTGAAAGCTTAATATTGGCGCATTATGCTGTTGCTTTTCTTTGTGTCGGTATGTCTCTTTTGGATTTTTAGTGATGTTATTAATTATTTCTATTTTAAGGTGGCTAAGAGTGAATGAAAAAATTTTAGATTATATAATGGAAGGATCTTTTGGTAAGGTAGTTATTGGTTTTATTGGTAGCCTCAGTTCTGTATTAATGTTTTATACTGAATTCAGCGTTAGACGAGAAGAGTATATTAAAAATGCACTTAAAAAATGAGTTTATTGATGATTTAATGTATGGTTTATTAAAGGATGAGTTGAATAAAATTGTTTTTAAGAGAGTTTCAAAAATAACAGCAGATCGTTGTTTACGTGAAAAGATATTAGATGTTATTGATAAATCGAATGGAGAACTTCAGTTATTTCAATTCAAGGTAGCAATAAAGTATGTTAAGTTAAGAAAAGAGAAGTTAGAAGTTGTTATCAATATTGGTGATAAGTGTTGGCAGTTTTTTTGTGTTGTCTTTGGTTTTTGTCTTCTGATGGTTTTTGGAGTTATTTGTCTTATATTGTCAGAAAACGCAGCTGTCAGCGATGTTAATAAAGTAATTATAGTTATAGGTTCTGGAGTGGTTTTCGTAGGTTTATCTATTTATTGTTTTCTTCAATCAGTCCCTCTTTCAGTTGCAAAGCAAATCGCACCAGTTATTAAAAGTATTGAGGATTAGATGTTTGTTAGGATTGGCTTTTTCTTTTTTAAAACAGGTATATGATACGCCGAATAAGCTCAGTGCATCAGCCTAAAAACTGAGTTGTTGATTCTGTTCCATCTGCTTTATCTCGAAATCGGGCTAGGGTTGAATTATATCTCTCGAGGGGAATTAATCAGAGGCTCCCTAAGGGCGTTTAGCCAAGGGCTACAACACCACTGACTTGATTGCTGGTTGCTCATGCCGATGAATCTGTTTTTAATAGGGGCAAACGCGATAACTTCAATCGAGTCTTGCCCCTTAATTCTTTCGGTTGACGTTTTAAATAGATCCTAAGCTTGTTTTAGGTTTGCGGAAGCGGGAAGAAATGCGAAAAATAAAACCCCAGTTATGAAAGTTCTGATATAAATGCATGCAAATACAATGTATGTATAAAAGGGCTTTATGATTACATTTGGTAGCGAGAAGAATGAGCTTCTAAAACAAAGCCGAGGCATAGGGTTTGAAGATATTATTTCCGCAATCAATGCTGGGAAAATTCTCGATGTATTTGAGCATCCAGATCAAGACAGCTATCCTGGACAAAAAATTTATGTAGTGGAAGCGCTTGATTATGTGTATCTAGTGCCGTTTGTTAAAAATGACGATGGTGTATTTCTTAAAACCATCATACCCAGTCGTAAAGCAAAAAAACGCTATAAAGGGGAAGGCAATGTTTGATCAAGAAGAAATGGCGATTTTAAATGCGCTTGAGGACAATAAACTGGTTCGTAGTATTAATGCCGATGAAGAAATTGCTTTGGCTAAAAAAGCGGCTAAAGAATATTTATCTAAATCAAAAAATATTACTATTCGGCTGAGTTTGGGCGATGTTACGGCTATAAAAAATCGCGCCCAAGAAACCGGTATTCCATATCAAACCATCATTTCATCACTGGTTCATCAGTACGCTACTGGCAAAATCAGGTTGGAAGCTTAGTTTGTCGGTGCGCTGAACAATGTGTTAGTGGCTTAGGTAGCGATTAGCGTTACCACACCAATCCGACTTTGGTTGCCACCCGCCTGTTTAGCCTGATACATCGCTTTATCAGAAAGACTGATAATGTTGTCCAAGACTGACTTGGGATCGCCAACTTCATATAAAAACACAGTCACACCAATACTCACCGTGCATTGAGGATCCAGCACAAACGAATCTTCACCAACACCAAAAGTGATTGGCATTGCAATACTTTTCTGCACTTTTTCAACAATCAGCTCAGTCCTAGATACAGCCGCTGTTTGGTCAATATTGAGATTGCTGACGATAATCACAAATTCATCACCACCATATCGAGCTACGGTATCTGTATCTCGAACAGCGCTTGTCAAACGCTCAGCAACTTCAACCAATAATAAGTCGCCGATCTCGTGCCCATATCGGTCATTGATAAGCTTGAATTTATCTAAGTCGATAAATAGCAGCGAGGAATAGGTTTTATTCCGATGCCCAGCAAGGAGGGCCTGATTAAATCGATCAATAAACAGGCGGCGGTTAGGTAATTTAGTTAGGTGATCAAGCAGCGCTTGAGAATTAGCAACCGCCAATAAAAGCCCGCTTTGATACAAACTATCTGCTGAGGTTTTTAATTTTTCTTCTGCGATGCCTAATAATTGTTTGTTTTGATCCAGTAATTGCTTACCGGCTTCTATTTCATGCATGGCTGCTTCATAGGCCACAAAATCAGCCGTTTTTTGTTCGTGAGATAGCTTGAGTTGTGCAGTCGCTTCTTGAATTCGCTGGGAGTTGGCTTCGAGACTTTTCAGGTTTTCAGCGGTTAAA
>CAIUSO010000052.1 GCA_903901875.1 uncultured Geobacteraceae bacterium
ACAAAATCCGGAGCTGCGTTCATCATTAACAGCAGCATGAGAACGGTTCGCTCAAATCGGTCAAGGTGCCAATCATCACAAATGGCGATAAATGGCAGGGTAACGCCAGCAGCAACAGACAACTCCTCCCGCCGCCGGTTTTCAGCCGTTGTTGCGGTATAAAGTTCCTGAATTTCAACAAGGGACTTATTTCTGCATATCTCGGGAAAGGAGGGCTCGTACTCATCTCCCTTGGTCGATTCACCGTTGCGGCGAAGATAGGTAATTGCCAGCATCAGCGTTGCTTCCAATTCAAGTGCCTTAAGATGGTCAAGCCCATCTTCAAAGGGTTTGATACGCTGATTACGAACCGGTTCCGCAGGTCGTGACATCTGCACCACGACCCCGGCAGTTTCATACATATGTGTTGTCAATGCCGCGCCCATCATACGTGCCTCCTTCGTAAGGCTTCCACCTGATCGGCAAGTCCGAACGAGATGGCCTCTTCCGGTGACAGCCAGGTATCAACATCCCGCAGCAGATATTCCTCCAGTTGTGCCTTATCTTTGATATTGCTGTAGGCAAGGTAATGTTCCAGAATCCGCTGATGTTCGAGGTCTTCTTCTTTTCTGTTGGCAATGAGCTGGCTGTGGTTACCCACACTCATGGATGAAAAGCGATGTGAAAGGATGGAGGTACGGGGAGTGATTACTCGGCGCCCCTTCTCACCGGTCATGAAAAGCAGCAGCCCCATACTGGCGATCATGCCGATGCCGCTGGTGTAGATGGGAATACGTGACCACTCCATGATATCGATTATGGAGAAGCCTGCGGAGCAGGAGCCACCGGGAGAGTTGATGATCATCTGGATCTGGTTGACTTCCGCTTTGATATTATATTCAATGATCTGCTTGCAGACACTTTCCGCTGTGCCTCCGTCGATACCGCCTGAAATATAGATGATGCCGTAATCGTCAAGACTGCTGTCTTTTTTTTCTTTTTCACTGGTTGCCATGGTAAAACCTCCGTTAGATTGCCACGAATTTAAGTGACTTCAGTATTACACAGAAATAATAAATTCCAAATTTACATAGTAAAATTATTGAGAATGAAATGAGTACGTTGATTTTTATTGCTCTGGAGTAGATAAACGATGTGAGGTCTGAAAATTAACAACAGGGATTGAAAAAAATTGGATGGGGTACTGAATAATTCGCGATCCGGGTATGATAATTTCCGCTTTTATTTAACCACACATAAATGATAATATGTGGTTAAAATTCACAGGTGAACCTATGCTCCAGTGGCTATCAATAGAAACAAGAACTCTGCATGCCGAATTGATGGAACGACTCACCGTCAGAGAGGCCCAACGAAACATCGGTACTCTTCCCGGCACCTTCACAACTAAACATATTAATGGTGCCGACTACGTTTATTTTCTTCACAATGACCCCGGCGGTATCAGACGTAATATCTGCGTCGGCAGACAATCGCCGCTCATTGAACAGCTAAAGGAACAGCACAAATCAGGCAGGCGTGAAGAGTCTGAAGATCCTATTGGAATCCGTGAATTAAGCCAGCAGTTGAAAGCTGGCCGGGTTTCAACTGCAGATCATGCTCTTGCCCGCATCATTCGTGAACTTGCTGACGGGGGCGTTTTTAATGCTGGTGGTGTTCTTGTGGGAACCCAGGCATTTGCCTGCATTGGCAATATTTTGGGTGTAATCTGGGACAGAACAACACTCGGCACTCAGGACATTGACATTGCTGCTGAGAAGAATGTGAGTGTCGCCGTACCAAACATCGCGGCTGATATACCCAAAATCCTGGAGAGTCTCACTATGGGGTTTTTCCCCGTTCCCACTCTCAACAGAAAGCACCCGTCAACCTCGTTTTCCATCCGCAAAAGCCCTATCAGGGTTGATATGCTGACACCAATGATACGGGGCAACACGGAACCGGTTATGATTAGTCGCTTCAATGCAGCTGCCTTTCCGCTCCGCTTTCTCGACTATCTGATCGAAGATTCCATACCGGGGGCGGTCATTAACGGAGATGCCATTGCGGTAAGAATTCCGCAACCTATCCGGTACGCACTCCATAAGTTAATTGTTTCACAGGAAAGAGATGTAACTGCGGGAGCTAAGAAGCATAAGGATTTGTGGCAAGCACATCAGATTTTGGATTTTTTTAAGTCGGAGCGGCCTTTAGATATTCAACCGGCGTGGGAGGAACTGGTGGCACACGGCACTGATTGGCAGAAAAAGGCCCTGAGGGGGTATAAGGAAATGGAATGTACGTTTGGGCGAATTGACATTTTGTTAAACGAACACCCGAAAGAATTCTGGTAAGTTCTGCACACGACTCACAACACCTCCCCCAACCTCTGCAACTCCGCTTCACCACTCAACAGGATCCCGATAACTGCCGCATATTCCTGCGCCCCGGCGGTAAAACCGGCCTTTGACACATACCAGTGTTTTACTGACATGGCTACTGTTTTACCCACAAACATTTCAAGCTCCTTGTGCCCAACGGCCTTTCCTTTCCATTTCACCTCCACAACCCATGTAATCTTGCCAACTCCAATGCCATCTATTTCTATCCTGCCATCCGGACTTGTGTACGGTTCCACCTTACTGAAACAGGGAAGTAGCACGTCCTCGGCAACTCCAAAGAGAGCCCCCGATATCTGCTGCCCGGCAAATCGTCGCATCATCCCACGCACCAGCTCTTCACGACTCTGTCCCAGTTCCGTGGCTGCCTGCTGATATTTCCGATCCAGTTCGGCCATGATTGCCGCCAGGTCACGTTCGCCCGGAAACTCCGGTGCTTCTATGCCGTGCTGCACATAGACAACCCAATAACGCAAAATAGCGTCCGTATAATAGTAGTGCCGCTCCCGCTCATACAGCAAGCCGATATGCTCAAGCTCTTTCAGGTTAGTTCGCACCGCCCCTTGCGTCATCCTCATCTGCCGTGCCAGCACGGACTGGGTCATGGGATCATCATTGGTGGCGATCAGATCCAGAATTGCTCGCAACACACCATATCCCTTGGCCCGTTGTAAAGAAATGTTGTAGAGATACGTACAGTACGCATGAATCAACCCGCCTGGCGAAAGGGTCTCGGCCATGAAGGAACGTTTGACAAGATTTTCGGTAAGTGCCTCGCCACGGTCGGCAAATAGATTCAGACGGCGCAGGAGTTGGACGAGATAAAAAGGTGAACCGGCACTATAGTGATGCAGCAGAACAATAAGGCGATTATCCAACTGAGGGACGAATTTACGGATGAGTTTTTCGGATTCAACACGGGAATAGGGATAGAGAGCGACATGGCTGAACTGGCCGAATAGTGGACTCTGGCTCTCACGGGTAATGGCATCCACCTCGGAAATAATGGAACCGCAGATACACCAGACTACATTATGAGCACGATCCTTGGCACCCCGCAGTAAATTG
>CAIUSO010000053.1 GCA_903901875.1 uncultured Geobacteraceae bacterium
CAATCAAGATGACACCACTCGTAGGGGCGTATGGCCATACGCCCGCCTTTTGCTGTTCGCCACATTGGGGTGTATGTCATATGTACACCAATGTTTTAAATGTCATCCTGGTTGCAATACAGAATAAGTCACCTATATGCCGCCACTGCCAAAGTTGATGCACTCACAAAAAGCAGACAAGTTCCCTCCCCAGGAGGGGGATGGTTAGGGAGGGGGCGTTTTCTGCCGTTATCTCAACAAGATTCAAAACATCCCCCCTCCTGACCTCCCCCCGCTTGGGGGAGGAAATTGCTTTTTGCTTGTCTGCCTCCTAACACAAAACAGCACCTTGAAATTGTCCTCCAAACTTTTATGTTGACTTCTTATATTTATACTATATAGTTATTCATATATATTATATGGAGGATCTATGCATCGAACGTTAGTTGTTATTTTATCGCTCATGCTTTCAACAGCCGTTGCCAACGCTGAATTACTGAAGCTCTCGATCAATGATGCGGTTCGTCGGGCACTTGATAACAACGGCCAGATCAAGGCCGCCGCATTTGCCGTCGATGGGGCCAAGCAGGGGGTCAAGAGTGCCGGTTCCCGCTTGTTGCCGGTCATCTCCTTTGAAGAAACCTTGTCCGTGTCCAATTCACCTACGAATGCTTTTATGATGAAGCTCGATGAAGGACGTTTAACCAATAGTGACTTCCAGACTGACAACCTGAATAATCCCTCTGCCAGCCATGATTTTAAAACGGTGCTTTCGATCAGGCAGCCGTTGTATGACCCCACACTGACACCACTTAAGCAGATCTCTACCCTTGAGGCGCGCGCATCAGGGCTTCTGCTGGAAGGAACCCGCCAGACTATCGCTTTTCGGACATTTCAGGCCTGCCTTGAGCTGCAAAAAGCAACGGCACGCCAAGGTGCGGTAGAGAAAGCGGTTACCGATGCCCGTGAAAATATGCGGCTGGCAACGGTGAGGGGAACAAACGGTGTCGGTCTCAAGTCCGATGAACTGCGGGTGCGGACCCATCTCTCTTCCGTTGAACAACAATTAATATCAGCCCAAAACAACGTGTCCCTGTGTCGTATGCAGCTGGCAATGCTGGCTGGACTGCCCGATGAAACGACGGTGGAGCTCACGGGGGCGGTGGATGATACGACGATTCCCCTCTTGACGCCTGAGTTTTTGTCCGAATCAATGACAAACCGAGTTGAGGTCAGGCAGTCCGCGACCGAACAGGAAAAGTCCCACACCGCGTTAACGTTGGCACAAAGTGACTATCTGCCCACCGTCGGTATTTTCGCCTCCTATCAACTGAACGGTAAGGATGTTCCTCTTGCCGCTGATAATGATTCCTGGAGTGCGGGGGTGACGTTGAAATGGACGATTTTTGATGGTTTCCGTCGTGATAGTGAACGGGAGCGGGCTATTTATCGCCAATCGGCATCGCGGGAGATGCATGATACGGTGGCCCGGGATATCAGGTATCAGATCAAAGAAAGTTATCTTCGCCGGGAAGAAGCGGGAAAGTTGCGTGAAGTTGCCCGTAACGCGGTACAGGATGCCGAGGAAACGGTGCGGTTGTTGTCCCGTCGCTACGAAAATTCCCTGGCGACGTTAACTGAACTGCTTGATGCCCAGACGGCTCTCAATCAGGCCAGGGCCGTTCAGGTTGATGTGGAGGCCGGGTATACTCTGGCCGGTGGACGGATCTTATACACGACAGGACTATTTGTGAAGGAGATGGCGAAATGAGGAAACGGGTACTGCTGATTACCATGGTGCTGACGGCACTTTTTTCTGCTGGTTGCCGGGAAAAACATGAAACGGTTACGGGGGATGAAAAACCGCCGGTGGTTATTAAAGGGGTAGGGGTGGAGAGAATTAAGAACAGTGCCATTCCTGAGTTGCTTGATGTGGCAGGAACGGTTCGTGCCCGGACCAGTGCGGTGGTTTCGACCCGTATTCCGGGTAGCATTGCGGTGCTGCGGGTCCGTGAGGGGGATAGGGTGAAAAAGGGGCAACTGCTGGCACAGCTTGAGGCACCGGAAAATCAGGCTACCGCCGCCGTGGCTACCGCCGGTATTGATGAAGCTCGACGCGCCCTGGATGAGGCCCTTTCCCGGAAAAAGCTTGCCGAGACCACCTTTGAGCGGTACCAGAATCTTTTCAAGGAGCAGGCGATCAGTCGTCAGGAATTTGAAGTCAGGTTGACGGAAAAGGAACTGGCAACCCAGGCGGTAGCCCGTGCCGAAGCCCGTATCACTCAGGCGGAACAGGGGGCCAAGGCCTCATCAACCGTCTCCGACTATACCCGCATTCTCGCCCCAATAGCGGGGATTATCGCCAGTAAACAGGCGGATCTGGGGGCTTCGGTATTTCCGGGGCAACCGCTGATGACCATTGAAGATGATGCCGGTTACCAGCTGGAACTGGCAATGCCGGAACATCTGGCTACGCAGGTCAAGCCGGGGACCATGCTACAGGTCACCATTGATTCCGTTGGTGGTGCTTTTGCAGCACGCATCGCTGAAGTCGTACCAACTGCCGATCCGGCGAGTCGTACCTTTGTGGCAAAAATTCCTCTCACCCACAAGGGTGTTAAATCCGGTATGTTTGGGCGGGGGGCATTCTCACTTGGAACGTCACTTCCTGGCATAACCATTCCACGGGGGGCTGTCGTGGAACGGGGTGCCCTCACTTCGGTCTGGATCGTGGATCGTGAAAAAGTTCTCCGAATGCGCATCGTCAAGGTCGGCAGGGTTGTGGGGGCACGAATTGAAGTTCTTTCCGGGCTGTCCGAGGGTGATCAGGTCGTGGTCTCCGGTGGTGACCGGGTGAGCGAAGGGGCAAGGGTGGAGTAGACCATGAACAAACTCGGTTTTGCCGGCATCATCGCCCGTATCTTTATTAATTCAAAGTTGACCCCGCTTATAGTGGGTGCATCCCTGCTGCTCGGACTCTTTGCCATTTTTATGACTCCCCGTGAAGAGGAACCGCAGATTGTGGTGCCGATGATCGACATTTATCTCCCCATGGCCGGATCGTCACCCCAGGAGGTGCAGGAGCGGGTGGTGAAGCCCTTTGAGGCGAAGCTGTGGGAAATCAAGGGGGTTGAATATCTCTACTCCATGAGCCGTCCCGGCATGGGGATCATTACCGTACGCTTCCAGGTGGGGCAGCCCATGGAAGAGTCTCTGGTCAAGCTGTACAACAAGGTAATGAGTAACCGCTCCTTACTTCCGCCGGGAGCATCGGAGCCCCTGGTGGTGCCGAAGTCCATCGACGATGTGCCGATTCTGGCCCTCACCCTCTGGTCTGACCGCTATGATCATGGTACCCTGAGAACCCTGGCCAACGAAGTTGCCGACGAGTTGAAAAAAAGTGAAAACAGTGCCGAAACCACGGTAACCGGCGGTTTGTCACGTCAGGTGCGGGTAACCCTGGATGCCGCCCGGTTGGCCGGGTACGGTCTGTCTCCCCTCCAGATTGCCGATACGCTTCAGAAGGCAAATGCCTCCCTCGCTACGGGCAGCAGTTCACGGGGCAATCGGGACATTCTGGTGGATACCGGTGCCTTCCTGACCTCCGTTGACGGGGTGAAGCGGTTGGTGGTTGCAATCCTTGGCGGAAAAACCGTCCGCCTCACCGATGTTGCCCGGGTGGAAGACGGGGTGAGTACGCCTGCCGACTACCTGTTCATGGGGTTGGGACCGGCAACTCCTTTGAAAGTGGGGAACAAGGAATTTTCCCGCTCGGTGGATTACCCGGCAGTGACCATTTCGGTAGCCAAGCGAAAAGGGGCCAACGCCACCTGGGTTGCGGAGGATCTGGTCAAACGGATTGAAGCGTTGAAGGGGAAGCTGATTCCTGCCGACGTACAGGTGACCGTGACCCGCAATTACGGTGAAACTGCACGGGAAAAAAATAACGAACTGCTCTTCCACATGTTTCTGGCCGCCATTTCGGTGACCATTCTCATCGCACTGTTCATGGGGTGGCGGGCCGGTGCCGTGGCGGCTATCGCCATTCCGGTTACCCTGGCACTCACCATGCTGATTTTCTATCTGATCGGCTACACTCTCAACCGGATCACTCTCTTTGCGCTGATCTTCTCCATCGGTATTTTGGTGGATGATGCCATCGTCGTGGTTGAGAATATCCATCGCTATTTTACCACCACCATCATGAAACCGCTTGATGCGGCCATCAGGGCGGTGGATGAAATCGGTAATCCGACCATTCTTGCCACCTGTGCCGTCATCGCCTCCATTCTCCCCATGGGGTTTGTGGGGGGACTCATGGGACCCTACATGCGCCCCATTCCCATTGGGGCCAGCATGGCAATGCTCTTTTCAATGCTCATCGCCTTCATCGTGACCCCCTATTTTGCGTTTCGTTTTATGAAAGGGGAAGCTCATCATAACAGCCATGGTGAACCGGAAGATTCGCGCCTGACACTGTTTTACCGTCGTTGGATGGGACGTCTGATCCACCGGAAAGGGCTCCGCAATGGTTTCCTGGCAGTGGTTGTGGTGTTGTTGCTGCTCTCCTGCTCGCTGATTTATTTCAAATCAGTGACGGTCAAGATGCTTCCCTTTGACAACAAGAATGAACTACAGGTAATTATTGACGCTCCCGACGGCACTTCCCTGGAACAGACCGCCCGCATTAGCCGGGAAATGGCCGCTGCCCTCCGCTCGGTGCCGGAGGTGACTAATCTTCAAACGTATATTGGTACCAGTGCTCCCTTCAACTTTAACGGACTGGTGCGCCATTACTATCTGCGCAAGGGGGCAAATCTGGCAGATATTCAGGTTAATCTCCTTGCCAAGGAGGAACGGAAGGACCAGTCCCACGCCATTGCCAAACGGATACGCCCCCTGGTGAAGGCCGTTGCAGACCGGTATGGTGCCCGGGTCAAGGTCGCTGAAATTCCGCCGGGCCCCCCGGTACTGGCAACTCTGGTGGCGGAAATATACGGACCCGATGATGGAGCCCGTGCCGGTGCGGCCGGCAAGGTCAAGGCCATCCTGGCCAAAACTCTCGGCGTGGTTGATGTTGACTGGTATCGGGAAGATGATCAGAATAAGCTGACCTTTGCGGTTGATCAGGAAAAGGCCGCTTTGGCCGGGGTAGGGGTTGATGCGGTTGCCCGCACCCTCCGTATTGCCCTGGAAGGGGAAAACAGCGGTCTGCTCCATCTGCCGAGGGAAAAGGAACCGGTTGCCATCAACCTGCGTCTTCCGGCAGGCCAGCGGAGTTCGGTTGCCGGGCTATCTTCGATAACGGTGGCCGGTCCCCATGGTGCCGTGCCGTTGTCACAGCTTGTTCGCGTTATTAATGGCACTGAGGAAAAAACCCTCTATCGTAAGAATCTCAAAAATGTGGTGTATGTGGTGGCCGACGTGGCGGGAGAGATCGAAGCACCGGTCTATGCCATCCTGAAAATGCAGAAGGAGATTGACGCCATTGCATCGCCCGATGGTCGGAAGATTGAAGTCCTGGCCTCCCGCCAGCCCTGGAGTGAAGAACACCTCGGCATGAAGTGGGATGGGGAATGGCACATTACCTATGAGGTGTTCCGTGATCTTGGGGCGGCCTTTGCTGCGGTCATGGTGCTGATCTATATTCTGGTGGTGGCATGGTTCAAGGATTTTACCACCCCGCTGGTGATCATGGCTCCCATCCCGCTGACCCTGATCGGAATTCTGCCGGGGCATGCCATCTTCGGTGCTTTTTTTACCGCTACCTCAATGATCGGTTTTATCGCCCTGGCCGGTATCATTGTCCGTAACTCCATTATTCTGATTGATTTTGCCGAGATGAAACGGCGTGAAGGTATGAAGCTGGATGAGGCAATTATCGAGGCGGGGGCGGTGCGCTTCCGCCCCATGCTGCTGACCGGGGCCGCCGTGGTGGTCGGCAGTTTCGTGATTGTCTTTGATCCGATCTTCCAGGGGTTGGCCCTCGCCATGATGTTCGGTGAGATCGCCTCCACCACTCTGTCGCGGGTGACAATTCCGATTCTCTATTATATGGTGCAAAGCTGGAAAGAACGTCATACTCTCACTGAAGAAGGGGATTTACCATGAAAGAAGGATTTTATATCGAACGAATTGTCCGTATAGTAGCCGGAACATTTGTGATGCTGTCGCTGCTGTTGGCTCATTTTCACTCACCCAACTGGCTCTGGTTTACCGGTTTTGTGGGTTTGAATCTTTTTCAGTCCGGTTTCACCCAGTTTTGTCCGCTTTTTAACATTCTAGGTGCCATGGGAGTGCCCCGGTTCCCCACAGGGTGTTGTGATAAATAAAAGGAGAGCTCATGCAGCCGGAAGAACTGAATAAACGGATACAACTAAAAAATGCTCCTGTTGTGGTGGATGTACGCCATGGCTTCGAATTTAAAGGGGGCCATGTTCCGGGTGCTATTCATGCTCCCACATGGAAACTGTTGTTACGACTGGCTCCCATTCCTTCTGACCGTACGGCAGAACTGGTGGTGACTTGTGAACTTGGGCCTCGGGCACAGATCGCCAAAGGGTTGCTTGAGCTCATTGGTTACCGGAACGTAACACTGCTTGAGGGGCATATGTCCCGATGGCGGAAGAGTGGGCTGCCCGTTGAGAAATAAAAGGATACTGCCCGTTTTATTGTGGAGGAGAAACACGCCGATTACCTCTTTCAGACATCGTCAACCTTACCTTAACTCAATCCTTATGGTACGTACGTTACCGGAACGAATATCTGCGACAATTGATCCTGTTATGACGTTTGTATGGAATGTGCGGGTTTCACCGGAAAGCTCCTCTATGAACCAGGAACAGGGGATAACCGGAGTGGATCCGAAGGTGTCGGCACGCATTGGGTTATTATAGGTAACCAGTATGCTTCCAAGAAACATGAAGCTGAAGCTCTGTGCAGGGAAAGTGATAGTTTGCCAGCTTCCGTCTCGAAACAACGTGACCGTTCGGGGCTCTTCTGTAAACAGCCAACCGGGAAGAGCCGGTTTGAAATCAAGCTGCAATTCCCCCTCCTGAGTAATACTAAAAGGCTGTTTCCCTACGGACATCAATAGCATCATATGAATGAATTCCGCAGTTGCACCACTGAGGCGGGCTACAAAGCCGTTGCCATGGAGTGACCTGTCCGGATTGGCACTGCTGACGATAAACGAGGAATTCTCCAGGATGCTTCTTCCATAGATTTCGGGATTGAAAAAGGGCACCATTACTTTTTTGAAATCCTGGAAAAATTCATCGTATAGTTCATTGCGAAGCAGTTCGAGACAGTATTTGTATTCCATATGGAGCCAGACAGATTCATTTTCAAACCATCCCGGAGAAAAAACTCTGGCACGACCAATTTCCATGGGCTGTTCACCCAGGGGGGCGTTGACCTTGTACATGTTCAGTTGTTGGTCATACAGGCTGCTATTGCGAATATTCTTCACGAGTTCTTTCGCAGTGGAGTGTTCGGGCATTGTTCGTAAGTAGTGTACCGGGCCTTCTAGAAACAGCGGCAGGTGCTTCTGTTTGAAGGCGATGGCCCTGAAACAGGGGAGTCCTTTTACATTCTTTTTGCTACTTCCGTCTCCGTTGCTGATGATGGAGTAGCTGTCGACCTCATTAATGAAATAGGTTGAGAGAATCTCCTCTTTTCTATTCCAGGCTTTAGCAATCCCCCGGTCGAGCTTTTCCAGGGAGGTGCTTAAAAAAACATTGAGCATCTGAGAGGTTAGTATAACTTCGTTACCGCTGAGTCCAAGTCTAGTCGCAGCGCGATACTGTTCCTTGGCGGTGGTGGCTTGATCCCAAAAGTCAAAAGTTGAAACGTCTGCCGAGAGCAGTGAACCGATGGCATCAAAAAAAGTTCCGAGCTCTTCGTATACGGTCAACTGCTTATCCGTGAAATCTGATCGGACAAGCATATCCTGAAGAAAAATGACATTTCTCTTGATTTCAAGGGTCTCGCTAACGCTTGATCCGATTACACCCGGAAGGCCGTTCAAGGCATCGTACCAGTTTGGCTTGTCCGCCTCCATCTCAACACCGATACCTTCAGGGTCGAGGGACGCCAGCTTGTTTATGATGAGTGAGAGGATTTTGCAGGCCAGAGTAGTGCGATATATTTCTCCCTTACCCTGTCCGGTTCGAACAACATTTCTGTCTTCGATCCGGCTGTTAATCAACTGCTGCTTCCCGGCATCCAGTACCACGGCATTCAGTTGCATCGGTTTTCCCTCCCAGAGTACATATTTTTCGTCTCTGGGCTGAACCTGATGTGCATTGTCATAAAAGGTGAAGTGCCGTTTTCTGAACAGTACCGTCTCTGCCTCTTCCGGGTAGAGAGCGAGATAATTTTCCAGCAGATCAAGATTGTAGGTCCAGTGGTCGGTCCAGAAGCCTTCACCATGTTCTGTTTCGCACATCCTGTCACTGATCCCGAGCAGGTTGCCGAGAAACGTATCTGAACCTCCTTGTAGTGAAATATTCCGGCTCCGTAGCCATGCCAGGAGCGATCCGGGGGTGAACGGAGATGAGCAAAACGCCCTGATAGCATCACTTTTCTCTGCATCAAATTGTGACCGGAGCAAGGTGACAAGTTTTTCCTGATCGTTCGGCCTGTAATAGACCTCTTTGATTACCAGTGGATTAAAGCCGTCCAACTGTATCAGGTTGTAATAATGGATTACGTTGTCGTCCCGGACATCAGGGTTGAAAAAGAGATCGCAGCGCCGGTTTTGGTTGACATCACGAAAATTGGCATTTCCCTGCGAATAGTTGCTTGGCGACAGACTGAAGTGGTTATAATCCCGCTCCAGATCGCCATGTTTTCTTGAATAAAGGTAGAATGCAGTACGACGTCCTGAACCTTCAAGGGTAACAGGGAATCCGCCACGCAGGCCGTTGTCCAGGTAATTCTGCCTGGTGTACAGATCGAGAGTGGCTTCCTGACTGCAGATGAAGTTGCTTTGGGTTAATGCTTGAATCAGCTCGCGGTTTTGCCTCTCTTTTTTGAGTACATAGGATGGGGTGGCAATTCGTGGTACCATCTTGTTCAGAGAATCGACAGATTTCACATGACCGATAATAGATGTATAGGTGTAGGTGTCACCCGCTCCAATGGTCGCTTCAAACATACCCATGGCACAGGGAAGACGGTTTTCAACTATCTGATTGGCGGCAACCTCAGCAGGCGAAACGGCAAGAAATCTTTCCGGATAACTATAGTCGCTCTGGCTGCCGAAAATCCTGGCGGGATCGACTATCGGGATGACGAGTCGACCCTGTTCACCATGATGCTCAAACCCCAGATAAAAATTTCCCTGTTTAATCCTGACTACTTCAGGCCGGTCAACCGGCTCAACTTTTCCGCGAAACAGTGGCGCTCTCTGCTCATGGTTAACCACTTCGACAAATGCCTCTACCAGGCGGCGGGTGAACTTCAGGCTGCCGTTGTCGACACCGTAGGGGACTATAAGCGACAGACCATCCAACCCCAGAAAACTGAAGGGGTTGCCACCGTTATTGGTTATGCTCAGCGTGCGGACAAGTCCTGCATAGTCATCATGCGGGACATTGTTGTAGCTGACCGTAAAGGTAAGCCCGAGAGTTTCATTAACCTCTTCAAGAATTAACGATGAAGGGGTTATGATCATCTTCTGAACCCGCGAAACAGGGCTCTCACGGTACTGTTTTTGAAATGGTTCATAATAGCTTAGTGTCGCATTGAGTGGCTTTATGAATGTCCGGAAGCCCTGAGTCGATGCCAGTTGGTACGCACTGTTGGCGGGGAGAAATTCGAGAATCGCATGTTCCTTGTCTTGAATCCCCATGCTACAGATGCACTGGCCACGGTTGACGTAAAAAGTCCACATCGGGATGCCGTTCGTTCCGGCAACTCCCGGGAAAAAGCTTGAAAACAGCTTCGCTGAATTATAATCGGTAACTACAAATTCACCGGTATCATTCAGATGGTATATTGAGGGGGGCGATGTCATTTTATCTGTCTTATTGCCTGGCTGCATAGGTAGTAATCCTGCTGTGATTCGCATAAACCGTACGATACAGGTGAAGTGCAGAGACCGGTTACCGAAATCACATAATATTATTTGATGCTCAATTCAAGGTACCAAGTTTTGTCAGTGGATTGACGGCAGGGTTGTAAGCGTATCCCCAGGTAGCCAACAGGTGCAGTCCATCATATTGAGATTGGCTTACTGATAACGCAGAATCCGTAATCTCGTTTGGAAGCAGCGTAAGCAGACTGTCTGTTCTTGGATCGTACAACCGCATTCCTGTCCAATCCTTGAGCGGTATGGCGTAGGTCGGCGCACCGGTAAGCCAGTCCGCTTTCCAGTACGTGAGTGAACTTTTAAAGCTGTCAAGTACTGAATGGTATGCCTTTACCGCCTGCAGTCGGGAGTTATCGCTTTTCCCTTGGGTATAAAGCTCATGCAGGGCGGACGCCACGTAGAACTGATTTTCGCCACTGGGAGATTTAGCCAACGCCGTAGCCCAGAGGTAGTAGCGAGATTTTGCGCTCGGTGCTCCCGAACTCAGGGTGAATTTATTTTCCTCTGTGATTGCTACCATCCGGTACGGGTTGTCAGGGTCGTCAAGTATACATGTTTCAGGATAGATACCGGCGTTCTCACAGTACAGCGTCAAGAGTGAGTCGGTTGGGAGATTGATGCCATTGGATTGTTGACTGTTGTCAGAGCCGCAACCGGGAATACCTGCAACCGCAATAGCGAGAATCAGAGTTAAAAAAATATTTCGGAACATGTGATTTCCTCCATTATTAAAGGCGCTTTGCGTTGGCCTGACGCGATCAAAAATCGTAGGTCAGATACGTGGATATCTGGTAAGAGTAGTCATTCCTGTTGCCATTGTAATCAGTTACCGGCGAGTTTTTATCAAATGTTCTCACTATTCCGGCAACTCCTATACCTGCAGATTTTCCCAGTCTGGCAGGAACGTATTTCTGCAGAAGGTGATCAATTTTGTACATATAATCGAGCGAAAACTGCCAGGGAAAGGTTACATTGAATTGCCGGTAGTAATCATATGGACCCCATTGATCCTTTTTGATATACCCGCCAACGGTATGTCGCTTGGAGAAGTCAAAATCAAATTCGGTAGAGTAGTAGGTGCGTGCCGGACCAGCAGCTCCGGTCGATTGCTGATGCCCGACTTCGAGGCAATTTGTGACCTTTAACCATGTTTTTGGATTAAAAACCATTCTGCTGGATGTTTTCCAGACTCGTTCGGCGGTCAATCCCGTAGGAAAGGCGGCATTGGTGTTACCCTCTTTATAATAGTACATGAATGAATCTGTCTGGGTGCTGAAGTCGGTATAGTTGAAGCCAAGGTTGAAGGCAAAAGGTGCATCCTCACGGTTTCCGTTGTCCCAGTGATAAAAATCGGTAGCCGGGGTAGGATCGAAGGTGAAGAATATTTCTCCCGAGAGAGCTTTACGGTTATCCAGAACGGCGAACGGGTCGGCATCACGATTGCGGGGAGTCAAGCCGGGATAAAGAACGGTTCCGGTGGTGAAGGGGGTGATGGAGCTGTTGGCTCCTTTGAGATTGTTGCGCCAGAGGATCCGGGGAAAAAGGGTGTATTGCTCTCCAATCGCTATTCTAACCCCCCCATCTGCTTCGATCTTGTTGCCATACTGAGAGTAGGGGAGCAGGGTGTCAAATTCCCTCAGGGGATTCCCGCCATCCGCAACCAGACCGGCATAGTTGGTGCCGGCATAGGCCAGCAGAGAATCGCTCAGCTTGTGAGTAATCTTTGCCTTGGCACCGAGCGTGTCGACAAATCTGATTTTGTCATAGACAATGTTACCGGAATCAACAGAGCTGAATTTCTCGCCCACTTTTTCAGAAGCTGCTGAAATAACACCAATCTCAACGGTTGTTCCTGGTAGCGCGGTCGACTTTACGGAGAATGTTGTTGCACGGGACGGTTTCTCAATAGCGGTTTGGGTCGCTGAGGTTGATGTTCTGGCAATATCTTCTGCATGAATAATGGAAAATTTATACTGTTCAGAACCAAAGTTGTATTTGGCCATAACTTTGGGGTTTGCGCCCCAGTATACTTCCGGGCCCAACAGGAGTTTCAAGCCTTCGAGTTCTTTTTTACCGGAAAACTCTACGCCGATGGGAGCTTTTGCATCCCAGATATCGATCCCCTTGATATCTGTTGTCTCCCTGAGCAGGCCATAAATATCCCCTTCATATCCCCAATGGTAGCGGGGTACATGATAGAAGGCAGTAATGTCAGTACTATCAGTTTTAAGTGTCGAGTTGAAATTGTACAGTTCTACGCTGTTGGGGTTTCTGGAGCGACCGTAGAATATTTCCATGTCTCTTTTGGGAATACTGTTAATATAGTTGAGGGAAAAATCACCCGTCAGTTTATTTGAGGGGCGAAAGCCGAAATCAAGGAACCCCATGATTCCCTGGGAAGAGGTCTGTGCTTCCTTTCCCTTGTCACGGATTTCATTACCCTTTGCACCGGTAATAAATTCAGCCCTGATATTACCACCGGAAAGGTAAAAAGAGCGATCCTGCTTCTGTTGCTGGAGTAAGGAGCGAATGTCGCTTTCATACGTGAGGCGGGGCATATCAATTCGTTCAATTTGTGAGGTGATGGTTTGTAGATCCGTACGATACGGATCAATTCTGAATATTTCCTGGAGTGTGTAGTAAGCCATTCTGGGGCGAGCTTCGGAAACTCCATCGCTGTTTGGGCGCTCCATGGTTACAATCCCGTACCACTCTTCGTTCATGTTGTTTTCGCCCGGCACATAGTCAAAGGAGTAGCCGCCGTTAGACCAGGAGGCATTCGAATCATGAACGTTGAGATTCTCTGTCTGCAGGTATTTCCACCATTCATCCCGCCACTCAAACACCGATCCGCCGATGGCATTACCTTCGGCCCCTTTGCCATAGCTTTTGCTGTAGATTTCCAACCAGTTGGCTCTCAGAATTTCGGCCTGTGCCGCTTGATCCTCCTGATCGGTCTTTGCATTGTATGCATCACTGCCGAACTCCATAAAGAGAACCGGCTTATTCAACTTTTCTCTAACATCTTTCCAGAGTCCGGTAAAACTTTTCCCCCGGTATGAATTGACGCCCAGCACATCAATCTCTGTACACTGTTCTGCGATAAGATCAAGGTACTGGATATCGCCGTTAACGATTGTGAAGAGTCGATTTGTGTCGATCTTCTTACCTTCGGCAATGATCTCATTGTACATGCTGTAGAGAAATCTGGCCTTTGCCCTGTGCCGTTCACCATCAGGAAGATTCTCGATTTCAAAATTTGATGACCACTCCAGACCGTAGTTGTTTTCATTCCCCAGTGCGATCATCAAAATTCCGGGGGTATCTTTGAATTTCCTGACTTGGTCAAGAATTTCCTTTTTAATCGATTCGCGAGTTCGAGGATCAGAGTAGTCGGTTTGGGAGTGCCAGGCGCCGTCAACCTGAAATCCGTACCGCCCCGCCATATGATTGACGATGGTCATGATGCCGTACTTGGTATAAATATATTCGATCCATTTGGGGGGGGTATTGAAAAAAGAGCGGATGGTGTTAATACCGGCCGCTTTCATCAGGATGCAGTCATAATCCAGAACTTTCTTTATCTGCTCGTCCGGCTTTGACCATAGATTGTAGGAGTACGTTTCGCCAATCGGGGTATAGCCCCAGACAACCCCTTTGACGAAATAGCTTTCGCCGTTGACCAACAGCTTCCATCCCTTGTCGTCTTGATAGGTTTTGATGGTTGCTGTCGTAGCAGAATCACCTGCCGCAGCCTTTGTCACGGGGCAGGTCATCAGTGTCAGTGCCATGAAGATGAACAGCCACTTGATATGGTAGGTGCGCTCTGATCCGGGCATGGTTTCCCCCTCTACTGATTAATGTTGTTGCGAACTCAATAAGCACGGAGCTGTTTGTTCAACAGCCGTTATGCCGCACACTCTTTTGGTGGGGCACATGAACCTCTGATAACCAAATGTGCAGGCAGTGCGATATGTTTATTGTCTGGCACTACGCCCTCTATGAGAGAGATAAGTATTTTAACGGAATTGGCTGCAAGATCGCTGATCGGAGCGGCGACAGTAGTCAGCGGAGGATAAATCTGGGATGCAACGGTAATGTCGTCAAATCCGACAATGCTGATCCCGTCGGGAACCTCAATGCCACGTTCGTGGATGGTTTTTATCGCGGCAATTGCCATTGAGTCGTTGGCACAGACAATGGCGGTGGGGGGGAGAGGTAGTGAAAGCATATATTCTGCCCCCTTTGCTCCGGACTCATAGGAATAGTTTCCCTCATAGATCAGCTCCGGATCCTCACTAATCCCGAATTTATTCATCGAACTTAGATATCCCTGCAAACGATCTTTACCTACGCCCGAATCGAGAAGGCCGGTAATAAAGCCAATCCTCGAGTGCCCCAATTCCCATAGATAATCCATTGCGTCGACAATACCGTTAAAATTATCAATTATAACCGACGGCATTGTCTTGTCGGCGGCAGTGTTGCCAATAAGGACGATCGGAAAATGCTTCTTTAATTCAAGTAACTTGTATTCAAGACGGGGGAAACAACTGATAATGATGCCGTCACATTTTTTCCCGGACTTTGCCGGATCCAGATCGTTAAAATCGGAAAAGTAGATCAGGTTGTAACCGTTACTCACCGCCTCTTTCTCAAGTGCCATGAAAACAAGAGAAAAATATGGGCTTGAGATGGAATCCTGCACTCTGTCGTCAAGGAAAAACCCGATATTTCTGGTGACGGGCTTTTCAGCGACACTGGTGTTAACAAAGGTCCCTTTTGTTGGAATCTTGTAGAGGACACCGGCATTGACAAGGTTGTCAATCGCTTTTCTCACTGTCATATAGGAGATGTCGAGCTGTTTTGCCAGTTCACGTTCACCCGGTAATTGCTCAATAATCTGCCCTGTCCTGATATCTTCTTTTATTTTGTCCTGTACGAATATGTATTTGAGAGATGATTTCGCCATTACCTTTCGCCTCCTGTCGGAATAACTTCTGCCTCAATATGGTTATCCGACAATGCTATATAGCTTTTACACATATGATCGCTGTTTCGTCAAGAATATTTTTGCACACCAGGATCGCACGTCATGCAGCATTGTCTGATAACTCTTTTAATTTACTTATTCAGTAGCTTGACTTTTGACATAACTTGCTATATAGCATTACGATAAAAACAGGGGAGGTCAATCCAATGAAAAATCGTCAGGCAACGAATGTACCGCAGATGCTGACAATGGCAACAATCGGATTTTGTCGGATCAAGTTTTTCCTGATATTTTTGATCGCAGCCATTTTTTGCGGCTGTAGTGCCGGAAGTGGCCCAATCGCTATCCCGGACACATCAGCCTCCCCTGCGCTCACTCTCATCTGGTCCGATGAGTTTAACGGGACGGCTCTCGACACTTCCAAGTGGAATTATGAGACAGGTTACGGTAGTGACGGATGGGGTAATGATGAATGGCAATTGTACACCAACTCAAACGATAATATCAAGGTAGAGAACGGTAACCTCGTTGTCACTGTCCGTTGTGCATCAGGAAACTGCGGCAAGCGGGATGGTTCGGTTACTTCAGGGCGAATTAACACGAAAGGGAAATTCTACACGAAATATGGACGTATACAGGCACGAATTAAAATTCCTGGTGGTAAGGGGACGTGGCCGGCGTTCTGGATGCTTGGCAACAACATTTCAACTGTTGGCTGGCCGAAATGCGGTGAAATCGACATTATGGAGTCAACCAAATATGATTCGGCCGATAAAACCACACATACTTCCGTGCATTGGTACGATCAGACAGTGGTGAATGGAGCGGAAAAAGGGTGGACCTATTCGACTGGTAGCAAAACATTTGGTGAGTCGCTGAGTAATAACTATCACATCTATGAAGTTGACTGGAATGCCGACCGGATTATCGGAAAAATTGATGGTGTTACCTACTTCACCCGGCTGATCGATCCGGCGGTAATGGAAGAACTGCTGCAAAACTTCTACCTGCTGTTCAACGTTGCCGTTGGTGGAAATCTTGCCGAGGCTCCCACCAGTAGCGGTGCTACCTGGCCCCAGTCGATGTACGTTGACTGGGTGCGGGTTTACGGTGCAGTCCCGTTTACCCCACCATCTACGTCAGTGGCAGGTCTGTATTCTGAAACAAAGTCTGAACCTGCCATTCCATATGCCAGAATCATTAACAGCGCAGACTGGAGTGGCGATAGTGCAATACCGAATGAAACGAGCAGGGCCGTCACCCCAAAGGAAGGGACTTATGTCCTTTCAGCACAATTCATAAACGATCTGGGAAAAGGGTGGAACGGCATTTTCTTTGATTTTGGCGCAAAAACAACCGGCAGCGTGTTCGATTCGGTGAGTATAGCCGATTATGGTTCGCTCTATTTTAGTATTAACTCCTCGGCGTTTGCTAATTTTAAGGATATAAAAATTGAATTCAAAGATGCAGCCAACAGTGTCGGGAGTGTAATGCTCTCTTCCCTTACCCCTTCCGTGTCCGGCAGTTGGTCAAGTTATCAGATTCCGCTGAAATCAATCTCTTCAGCCGATATCAGCAAGCTGGCCTTTCTTGGTTTTATCAATCCGGTAAACGCTTCCGGGACGGTGATTCCAGGCACGCTCTATTTTGATGATATCTATTTTGGTGCGTGCACCGTGACACCGACCGTCACATTTGCCGCGTCGTCATTTGCTGCCAACGCGAGCGGTGCAACAGTCACTCTGTCGGACCCCTGCGCCGGCACCGTAACCAAACCGGTTATCGTCAGTAATGGCACCGACAGTATCAGTGTTAATGTTCCGCTTAACGCTTCTGGTGTGGGGGGGGCTGTTCTGAATTTCGGTTCGACCAATGATGGTAGCGACACGATTTCTGTGTCTGCCGGAAACACGCTCACCGCCAGTTACACAAATTCAACCGCTTCCGTAATATCAGGGAGTGCAACAATAACTGCAGCTACGGCAGTTCTAGTCGCCGGCGACAAAAACCCGAAGGATGGTTTCATCTATCTGTATGCTACCAATCCTGCGACAGTTATTGATCTGGTTGGAGGAGTAGACTACACCATTATTAACGACTGGGGCACCGGTTCCGCGTACAACCTGGCGTATACTGGCGACAGTACGTATAGCCCGGTTATTTCGGTAGCTCCCGGCAGCGGTTGGGGAGTAAGTGCCAGTGTTCTTGCCTATCCGGGTTTTGCCGGTGGTTTTGCTGCGACCTATTCGACTCTGCATTTCAAATACAAAGGGGGTACACAGGTAAATGTCAAGTTTTCCGATTCTGGTAGCCCGGAAGTTGCCAGGGAAAACACATATTTAACCGGTAATGCGACGGCACTTTCCGGCGGCTGGTATCAGTTTGCCATCACTATGGCTGATTTCCCGAATCTAACAACATACAAAGAGTTTGCACTATTCTCTACCGGCAACCTTACACCCATTTATATTACAGATATATATTTTAATTAATTTTTGATGTGAAAAGTGTGTGGTGCGTGTGTGGGGGGGGGCATGTCAAAAATATCGGTAATTATTATGGCAGGAGTTATCGGTAGTTGCTTCTTTCTGACTGAAAGCCACTCGAAAAGTACCCATACTCAATTGAAAATGCTCGAAGTTATATCGACCGGAGAAAACGGCGATGTCCGTGCATGGAAGGCAACTGCACCTTTCCGGCTGGGCACGGCTCGCGGTACGTTAATTCGGGTCCAGCCGGATATCGTAAAGCAGACCATTGACGGAATAGGTACGTCATTTACCGAATCATCAGCCTTTGTTCTGGCCCATCTGGATCGTCAAAAACGGCGTGAAGTCATGGAGAAAATTTTTGGTGAAACCGGTGCGAATTTTTCACTGGCCCGAACCCACATTGGCTCCTGCGATTTTTCCGTTAAGGGGAAATATTCCTATGCTGACGTCAAGGGAGACGTCAGATTAGAGAACTTCACTATATTCGCTGATAAAGAGGGTTTTAGGTTGGCTGAGAATCCGGGTGTAAAGGATGAAAGTTATGATCTGTTACCGATGATACGTGAGGCAATGGGGGTTAAGAGCAGGCAACATGACAAAGAGTTGAGAATTATAGCCTCCGCCTGGACCGCTCCCCCCTGGATGAAAGACATTGAAGATTGGTACATTCCGGGTTCGCCAGCAAACAACTGGCAGGGCACCGGTGGCTCACTTAAGCCTCACTATACTTCAGTCTATGCAGATTATCTGATCAAATATCTGGATGCATATAAAGCTGAAGGGGTGCGTATCTGGGGGTTAACCCCGGTGAATGAACCGTATGGTAATAATGGGCAGTGGGAGAGTATGCATTTTACTCCTGAATCGCAGAATGATTTCATAAAAAATCATCTGGGCCCCAAGCTCCACGCAAGCGGTCATGCTGATGTAAAGCTGTTAACCTATGATCATAACCGTGATGGTCTGGAGGCATGGACGGATCTGCTGTTTGCCGATCCGATAACGTCAAATTATCTCTATGGTGCGGCAATTCACTGGTATGAGAGCAGTATTAAGGTGTTCGAGCAGGTGCTTGATGCTGTTCACTTGAAATTCCCCTCCTTTGCCATAATTCATACGGAGGGGTGTATCGACGATTTGGGGAAGCCGGCGCCGGGGGGGATTCTGGATCCGATCCGTTTTAAAGAGACCGGATGGTTTGACAATGATGCCTTCTGGTGGAACAGTAACGCCACTGACTGGGGCTATAGTGCAACCTGGGCCGGTGTCAACGTGTCTGACCATCCCCAGTACGTACCGGTTCATCGCTACGCCCGAAATATAATTGAAAGTCTCAATCACTGGGTATGTGGCTGGATCGACTGGAATATCGTCCTGGACAAGCAGGGAGGACCAAACCACGTCGGTAATTTTTGTGGTGCACCGATACTGATTGATCCGGTAACACAGCAGGTATACTACACACCAATTTTCCATCTATTGGCACAGTTCAGTAGAACCATTCGTCCCGGAGACAGAGTCGTGCAGTCAAATACGCAACTGGGTGGGCTTGACCCGGATGCAGTGCATGCCTGTGCGACCTTGAATCATTCCAGGATATTGACAGTTCAGTTGCTGAACACGACCAAAAATCCGATTAAATATTCCTTACAAATTGGCAGTCAATCCGCTGACATGTTGATTGCTGCAAATTCAGTGCAGACGGTTCGAGTCCAGTTATAAACCGGAGGAAAACGACCATGGCATACGAAACTGCTCCCGAAGATGTTGTTCCGTTAGTACAGAAAATCACGTTTGGTGCGGGACATTTGGCCAATCAGTTGTTTCCTGCGGCATTGGGCGTGTTTATGATTGTTCTGGTTCTGTCGCTGAAGATGGATCCGCTCCTTGCCGGACTACTCTCCGCACTTCCTCGAATTCTGGACGCAGTAATTGACCCGGTTATGGGGTTTATCTCTGATCACACCAGGTCACGCTGGGGGCGGAGAAAACCGTATATTTTTGTCGGCAGTATTATCTCCGGCATAACATTCATGGCCATGTGGCAACTCTATCCAGAGAATTCGGTCACATACAATTTCTTTTATTTTTTAGCCCTGTCCATGTTTTTTTACATCGGATATACGATCTTTGCGGCACCACTGATCGGATTGGGATATGAGATGAGCGCCGATTACAATGAGCGCACCCGCCTGATGGCCGTTTCCCAGTGGATGGGGCAGATCGCCTGGATGCTGGCCCCCTGGGCATGGGTATTGATCTACAATCCGGCTCTCTATTCGTCAGGCCCGGAAGGGGCACGGGCTTTGTCCATCTGGGTAGGGGCGACCTGTCTGATCCTGGGGGTGATGCCGGCACTGTTCTGTAAAGAAAATATTCAGCTGGAAGGTGAATCACGTTTGGCATGGAAGGATATTGCCGCCAATACGAGAAAGTTTCTTTCAGGGATACGGCAAACCGCCACCTGTAAACCCTTTATGAAGCTGTGCGGAGCTACTTTCCTGATTTTCAACGGTTTTCAGACAATCGCTCAATTTAGTTTCTTCATAATTCTTTTTTACCTTTTCAATGGCGACAAGAGTGCTGCGGGGAACTGGCCCGCGTGGTTTGGTACCATAAGTGCGCTTGCTACGGCATTTCTCGTTATCCCTGTTATTACGTTGATTGCGCAAAGGGTAGGGAAGAAAAACGCCTTCATTATTTCTACGTTACTCTCATTTGGTGGCTATATTCTGAAATGGTGGTGTTTCAATCCGGCAAACCCCTGGTTGATGTTTCTGCCGCTACCCCTGGTTTCGTTCAGTATCGGCGGACTATTTACTCTGATGATGTCAATGACTGCCGATGTCTGTGATCTGGATGAGCTACTTCACGGCAGTCCCCGTCGTGAAGCCACATTCGGAGCGGTATACTGGTGGATGGTGAAACTAGGTACGGCATGTGCCATTCTGTTGAGCGGGGCAATTCTGAAATGGGTCGGCTTTGATCAGAATATCACCGTTCAGTCCGTAGAAACCATAACCAATCTCCGTATTGCCGACATCTGTATTCCGATAATTACCGGCATACTGGCGATAATTGTTATCTGGAATTATGATATTACCGAACAAAAGTCCTATGAGATTCGTGAAAAGCTCAACGCCCGGCGGAATGCCGAGGGCTGAGAGGGGGGGAGCAACTTCCCCCGCAGTCTGACAGACTCACCGGATAGTCTGCATGATTGCGCAGCTTAACTCCAATAATTCTCCTCTCCCCCGTTTAACGGCCTGCCTCTATGTACTGCTGTAAAATCTACGAAGCTATATAGCAATAAATATTATTTATAACTCAATAACTATCTTATTTTTATGGATATATTGTAAGTCTTGCAACTGAATCCTTCTGATTATTCGTATATACCCGAAAAAAAACCTTGACATCGTTATATTCATTGCTATGCTATATAGCACTATTACGTTGGGAATTAACAAGAACTCTACCTGCTCGCATATCTGCCTATTGGTTGCTGCAACATCTCATGTTACGGAGGTATTTTTCAATGAAGAGAAATCAGACAACGTATTCACTGCTGTTACTGGTAGTTGGCTTCACAACTGCTCTACTGTTTGGTTGCGGAGGTGGCGGTTCGGGCACTGTGTCACCTACGGTGGCCACAGTCCCTGGTGCTCCGACAATTGGTACGGCGACCGGAGGAAACGCTCAGGCAACGGTCACCTTTACTGCTCCGGCCAGTAATGGTGGCAGTGCAATTACGGGTTACACGGTTACATCGCTTCCGGTCGGTGGTGTTGACAGCAATGCGGGTACCACCGGACTGTCGCACATTGTTACCGGGTTAACTAACGGCACAAACTATACTTTCACGGTGAAAGCCACAAATTCGGTCGGATCAAGTGCCTCTTCTGCTGCCTCAACTGGGGTCACTCCTGCGGCACCGGTCACCGGTCTGGTAACTGCCACTGCTTCTAATTGGGCTCTGGGCGGGACTGCTGACTGGAATGGGGCCACCTCATCTCTGGTTACGAATCAACCTTCTGGCGGCTCAGCAACAAACGCAGCGAAAGTGGTTGTAGCGGCAGGTTCGCAATACTTTGGCACAACCTTTCTGACGCTTGTCAATCAAGAGTTTTGCACGACTTCGAAACCGACGATCACTATGGAAGTGTATGCGCCTGTAGCCGCAACAGTCCGTTTAAAGGTTGAGCAGGACGGTGATACAACCAAATATGTTGAAATGGATAAGGCCGCCGTTGCCGGTTGGCAGACATTAACTTTCAATTGCACCGCACCGGTGACCGCACCATATGTTGAAGCAACGGTTTATAACAAAATGTCGGTATTATTCAACTTCTCAACGTCTGTGCCAAGTGCCGGTGAAACGTGGTATTTTGATAAGTTGACGTATTACCCGACTGATGCTGTCACCTGGGTTGCTCCTGCGCCGGCAGCTGACCCGGCCGTTAAGCCGACTGCACCGTCAAAGAGTGCTGCAAGCGTACTATCACTTATCGGTTCGACGTATGGGGACATGCCTAACATAGGTGTTAATCCGAATTGGGGGCAGGCAACAGTTCAGTCATCTATAACGGTACTTGGTGATCTGATTCTGAAATATGCTAATCTGAATTACCAGGGAATGGAACTTTCCCCGACAAGCGGAATAAACGTATCCGGTAAGACAAATCTTCATATTGACGTGTGGGCTGCTTCAACCACCGCTCTGGATGTGTACCTGATTTCACCCAATCCTACTTCCGAGCAGACCTATACCTTGAATCCGACTACGAGCGGCTGGAACAGTTTTGATATTCCATTAAGCTCATATACCGTTCCTGACAAGACTAAAATATTTCAGTTGAAATTTGTCGGTACTCCTTCAGGAAATACCTTTTACATCGACAACCTCTATTTTTGGTAAATAAAATACAATGGTTACGACGAGGCTCTGAGATGCACATATTCCAGTTTTACAAAATTATAGAAACTGTTCGGCAATAGGGTAACTATCCGGACAGGAAGTCAGTTTTGGCTCCTGTCCGGAAATGCATTTAGTTGAAATCAGCTGCAAATCTGTCTGAACGGATTATTTCCCTGCTTTTCAGTCATTAAAGCATCTATCGACCTTCAGAATCGTCGTAATCAGGGTCATAGACGGCAAAATCAGTTAGTCGAGTGGTTGATGGCGTGTTGTTACTAATTGACAATAAGTAATTGTGTTGGTAGTTTATCCAACATGGATGGTACGCTATTATAAACTGAACGAGCGGTTGTATCAGAGTCGGCTTTTGTTGAACTCGTAATTTGGCAGGTCCAGTCGCCTCTTTCTGGTAGCTGCCATAATTATAAGTATCGATTGGCACTCGTTATTAATTGTCAATGCGTTTTACGATACAACAATGAGGCAGGGAAGGGGGACCATAAACATAGTGGGCCGAATCAACATCCGTATGTATTTTCCACCCCTCAAGCACTGTTGAATGATTTTTGGAGCGACGTAGATTCGTGGAGGTATTGAGATGAGTAAAGTTACTTTGGAAATTGCGTCCCGCGAAGCAACTAACCGAAGATTCCTAAGGGCATTCAATGGTGAAATGTTGGGGGAATTTATCAGTTTTGAGTCACCTGCATTATTGTTTAAAGTGTTATCAGGGAAACGATGGGAGATTCTCCGCCTGATGACCGGTCAGGCTCCTATGACGATTCGCGAACTTGCTCGACGCCACCACAGAGATGTCAAGGCAGTTCATGGCGATTTACACGCCTTGCTGGCTGCTGGCCTGATCACAAAAACGGAGCTGGGTCTCATTGTCTTTCCGTATGAATCTCTCCACGTTGATTTTCTATTAGCAGAAGCGGCTTAAACGATATTCTGAAGAACGTTACTAGGAGTCTGTCGGACTTATCAGTTTAGCAAAAAGTGGCTTCCAAATTTTCGTTTTAAGGATATGAAAGATACTTTGAATAGCCTGATGCCTTTTAGCTGCATC
>CAIUSO010000054.1 GCA_903901875.1 uncultured Geobacteraceae bacterium
GGTCACTGTCCGGGAGATTGGCTACGGTCCGGAACCCTATGCAATTGTTGACGCCCTCATGTATGCCGATGGCAAGGCCATTGTTGAAATTACCAGTATGTCGGCACGCTTGACCGGCACCACCAGGGAACAGCTTGAACAGCTCTGGTGGCCTGCATCACAACCAGACGCGGCAGCGGCGATAAAACCCCCTCTCTACACAAAAGAGCAGATTCTTGCCTACAGCAACGGCAAGCCATCGGAAGGATTCGGCGATCGTTACCAGGTCTTTGACGCAGAGCGCAAAATTGCCCGGCTTCCCGGGCCGCCGTTCCAGTTCATGGATCGGGTCACCGCTGTTTCCGGCACACCATGGCAGATGACCGCCGGCGCCCGGGTAGAGTCACAGTACGACCTTCCGGTTGATGCCTGGTTCATTGCCGTAGAACGTCAGAAGCGCATGCCCTTTTCGGTGCTGCTTGAAGCGGCCCTGCAGCCGTGTGGCTGGCTGGCAGCCTATGTCGGTTCTGCATTGACAAGTCCCACAGACATTTCCTTCCGCAACCTGGGGGGGAGTGCCATTCAACATCGAACGGTCACTCCCCAAGCCGGAGTTCTCACCTGCTGTGCAGCACTCAAAAAAGTTGCCACCAGTGGCGGTATGATTATTCAGGAGTATGATTTTTCCGTTGCCGACAGGCGGGGAGTACTGTACGAAGGGGAAACCATGTTCGGTTTCTTCGCCAAAGAGGCTCTGGCACAGCAGGTCGGTATTCGCGACGGGAAGCCGTATCAACCGGCCGATGACGAGATTGCCCGGGGAGAGAGCTTCCCCTACCCGACCGAAGCCCCCTTTCCTGACACCCGGCTCCGTATGATTGACCGGGTTGAAATGTACGTTGCCACTGGTGGTCCCGGTGGTCTGGGCTATATTCGCGGCGTTAAGGACGTTAACCCCGAGGAGTGGTTCTTTAAGGCCCATTTCTATGAAGATCCGGTCACCCCCGGTTCCCTGGGGCTGGAATCTTTTATCCAGCTGATGAAATATGTGGCGTATCGTCGCTGGGGATGGCAGGATACCGCAACGCTGTCTGCCGTTGCCCTGAACCATACGCACCGTTGGCTCTATCGGGGACAGGTTGTGCCGACAAACAGCCGGGTAACGGTTCATTGCTGGATTACCGCCGTGGATGATATTCACCGGATTATTACTGCCGATGGTTTTCTGGAGGTTGACGGAAAGTTAATCTATCAGATGAATGATTTCACCGTATCTATGGAGAATATATGAAGTACCGAAAAGTTGTCATAGAGGCTCTTGGCTATGAACTGGCACCGGTAGTCGTCACGACCGCCGAACTGGAAGGGCGCCTTGAACCGCTCTACCGGTACCTCCGTATCGCTCCGGGGCAGCTTCAGGCATTGACCGGCATCCGGGAACGGCGCTGGTGGGAACCGGGTTATCCCCTTTCGTCGGGAGCCATCGCGGCTGCCCGGAAAGTACTTTCGGCCACCGGAATTTCTCCCGCTGAAATTGGAGCATTAATTTATGCCGGAGTCTGCCGTGAACAGTTCGAACCGGCAACCGCCTGCCGGGTCGCTTCAAAGCTCGGTATCGGTGGAAAGACGGCAGTGTTTGACATCTCCAACGCCTGCCTCGGTGTCCTGAACGGTATTCTCGATGTGGCGAACAGGATAGAGTTGGGGCAGATCAAGGCCGGCCTGGTTGTTTCCTGTGAAAGTGCCCGGGAAATCAATGAAATCATGATCGCCAAGATGCTTGAAGAACGGACCATGCAGCACTTTGCCGCTTCCCTCGCCACCCTGACCGGCGGCTCCGGTGCGGTGGCAATTCTGCTGACCGACGGTTCTTTTTCTGGTTCCACCCGTCGCCGGTTACTGGGGGGAATAACCCAGGCAGCCCCCGAACATCACCGTCTCTGCCTCTGGGGTATCACACCCGATGGCAAGGGGGGCTACGATCAGTCCATGTCCACCGACGGTGTCAATGTCATGAATTACGGCATCGAACTGGGACGTCGAACCTGGGATGCCTTCCTCCCCCAGGTTGGCTGGAAAACCGAAGATATCGATCGGGTGGTCTGCCACCAGGTCGGCTCAGCCCATCAGAGTGCCATTCTTAAAACGCTCGATATTCCACCGGAAAAGGATTTCGCGACCTATGAATATCTGGGCAATATGGGAACCGTGTCACTGCCATTGACCGCAGCCATCGCCGATGAACGGGATATTATCGAAGCGAAGGACAAGGTGGCATTTTTAGGAATTGGCAGTGGTCTCAACTGCCTCATGCTGGGGATGGAATGGTAAGCGAAGCTCTCACATCCGAATACCCGTTCATCGGAAAACGGTGTGCCATCGGTGACCTGTCGTACCACTATCTTGATGAAGGAAGTGGCCCACCGGTGGTCATGGTACACGGCAATCCTTCCTGGTCATTCTATTACCGGAATCTGGTGCTGGCTCTCAGGGATCGGTACCGCTGTATTGTGCCGGACCATATGGGGTGCGGCTTTTCCGATAAACCGGATGATGACCGCTATGAGTATACCCTGTCCCGACGAGTCGATGACCTGGAATATCTCCTGGAGCAGCTGGCTATTACCGACTCCATTACCCTGGTGGTCCATGACTGGGGGGGGATGATCGGCATGGCCTATGCGTCACGCCATCCGGAACGGATTGTTCGGCTCGTTATCCTCAATACGGGGGCCTTCCATCTCCCCACCGCCAAGCCACTCCCCCTGGGGCTGCGCATCTGCCGTGACACGTTCCTCGGCACACTCCTGGTGCGCGGCTGTAATGCCTTCAGTGTGGGTGCTTCCCATGTGGGATGTAAGCGGCACCCCATGAACGGCACCCTCCGTTCCCTCTACCAACTCCCCTATGACTCATGGAAAAATCGCATTGCGACGCTCCGCTTTGTGCAGGATATTCCGCTGTCACCGGGTGACAAGGGGTACGAACTGGTCAGTACGGTGGCGGCAGCTCTTCCCCGGTTTCGCTCCCTGCCCATTTTGATCCTCTGGGGGGAATTGGATTTTGTCTTTGACCACCATTTCCGTGCCGAATGGCAGAAACTGTATCCGGAAGCCGAACTGCATCAATTTGCCGACTGTGGTCATTATATCCTTGAAGATGCCCCGGAAGAGGTTATTCCACTGATATCATCGTTTCTTGGGCGGAGCAGCCTGACGCCATGACCGATGCCGAAAACGTCAATATCGCCCTCCCCCTCACCAGGATGGCAACGTTACAGCCCGACACCCCTGCGATCATCTTTCCCCAGGAAGGCCGTACCCTCACGTTCCGCGAACTTGACCATGAAAGCAACCTGTTGGCCACGGGATTCGGTAAAATCGGCATATGTCGCGGCATGCGTGTCGCGCTGCTGGTTCCCCCGTCACCGGAGTTGTTCACAGTAACTTTTGGACTCTTTAAGGCGGGAGCGGTACCGGTATTCATCGATCCGGGCATCGGTGCGCACAATTTGAAGGGGTGCCTGAACGAGGCCGAGCCAGAAGCTTTCATCGGCATTCCCCGCGCCCATGTGGCTCGTCGTCTCCTTGGCTGGGGGAAAAAAAGCATACGTATATCTGTGGTTGTCAACGGTGGTTCCCTCTGGGGAGGGATAGCACTTGGCGCCATACGAAGTTCAGCCGTCGGCAGCTCCTTTACCATGGCGGTTACGGGACGACTTGACACGGCCGCAATTCTGTTTACCAGCGGCAGTACCGGCTCTCCCAAGGGGGCAGTGTATAGTCACGGCACCTTTGCCGCCCAGATTGACACTTTACGGGAGCTGTACGATATCCGTCCCGGCGAAATAGATCTGCCGACCTTTCCGCTCTTTGCTCTCTTTGCCCCCGCCCTCGGTATGACCGCCCTGATCCCCGAGATGGACTTTACCCGTCCCGGTAACGTCGATCCCCAACGGATTTTTGGTCCGGCAGCTTCCTATTCAGCAACAACCATGTTCGGCTCACCGGCCTTATTGAACAGGGTTAGTCGTTACGGGGTAACTAACGGCAGCAGGTTATCCACCATCAAGCGCGTCATTTCAGCCGGTGCGCCGGTTCCTGCCTCAGTGCTGGAACGTTTCATTAAACTGTTACCGCCTAACGCTGAGATATTTACCCCCTATGGTGCTACGGAAGCTTTGCCGGTATGCTCCATAGGCAGTCGTGAAATCCTTGGTGAAACGGCCGCTTTAACCGGTGAAGGCCATGGCGTCTGTGTCGGATATCCGGTTTCAACAATCACGCTTGCCATCATTCACATCACCGATGAACCGGTTCCACTGTGGTACGACCAACTCCAACTCCCCCCCTATGAAGTTGGTGAAATTGTCGTGAGGGGACCACAGGTCAGTCGTGAATATCTGAATCGTCCCGAAGCGACCAAACTGGCTAAAATCAGTGACTCATCGGGGGATGTCTGGCATCGTATGGGGGATCTGGGGTACTGTGACAGCCTGGGACGGGTCTGGTTTTGCGGCCGCAAGAGTCATCGGGTTATCTCGGAAAACGAGACACTTTTTACCATTCCGGTAGAAGGAGTTTTCAACAGTCATCCCTCCGTATTCCGCACGGCACTGGTGGGAGTCGGAACCGGGGGTAACCAGCACCCCGTACTCTGTGTCGAGCTTGAACATGACAAAGTTACTGCGTCACATAGCGTTCTGCGTAACGAACTATTGGAATTGGGAAACCACTATCCCCACACAAAGAATGTCCGTACCATCCTGTTCCACAAGGCTTTTCCGGTGGATATTCGTCATAATGCCAAAATTTTCCGTGAAAAACTGGCGGTCTGGGCCGGGGAACAGTTAAGATGAAAGTTCTGGTCACCGGAGGGGGGGGCTTTCTAGGCAGTGCCATCGTCCGCCTGCTCTGTCAACGGGGCGATCAGGTCCGCAGCTTTTCCCGTGGCGAATACGCGGAACTGTCTGCACTCGGTGTGGAGCAGTTTCGTGGTGACCTTGATGACCGTGAAGCTGTCAGTCGCGCCGCGAAAGGGTGTGACCTTATCTTTCATGTTGCCGCCAAGGCCGGCATATGGGGAAGCTACCACGATTTCTACCGTTCCAATGTAACCGGCACCGCCCACATTCTTGAAGCATGCCGACTGCATGGCATTTCGCGTCTTGTGTACACCAGTTCTCCCAGTGTGGTTTTTGACGGTACAGACGTCGAAGGGGGGAATGAATCCCTCCCCTATCCTTCCCGATATGAAGCCCATTATCCCCATACCAAGGCACTGGCTGAACAGATGGTACTCGCGGCCAATTCGCCGGATTTGGCGGTTATCTCCCTGCGACCCCATCTGATATGGGGACCGGGCGATAACCATCTTGTGCCGCGCATACTTGCGAAAGGGAGGAAGGGACAACTACGCAGAATCGGTTCTCGTCCCAACCTGGTGGATACGATCTACATTGATAATGCCGCCCAGGCCCATATTCAGGCTGCGGACAGACTGTTTTCCGGCAGTGTGGTAGCCGGTAACTGTTATTTTATCAGCAACAACGAGCCACTCCCCCTCTGGGATATGGTTAACCGCATTCTTGCTACGGCATGTATCCCTCCGGTGACCAGAACCATTTCCCCCGCTCTGGCCTCCGGGATAGGTGCTGTCTGTGAAGTGGTCTGGAACCTGTTCGGAGTGGCTGGAGAGCCCCCCATGACCCGTTTTGTTGCCCATGAATTATCGACGGCCCATTGGTTTGACATCTCTGCAGCCCGGTCTGATTTTCACTATCATCCGGAAATTTCCATCGAAGAGGGGCTTCTTCGGCTTCGACAATGGGTGCAATCAGCAGGAGTATGAGCCGATTTTCCCGTCCAGAGAATGGCGAAGTACACCTCCATTCCGCACATTTCATTCATGATTTCTCTCTGATAATACACTCGGCGCGGTATCTGTCCGATGAAGAGGCGACACGGGCTGATCGTTTTAAATGTGAAGAATCGATGCGTCATTTTCGTGTTGCCCGGCTGTTTCTGCGAACCATACTTTCCGGATATCTTGACTGCACCCCAGAAAAAGTACCCATTAGCATCAGCATACATGGCAAGCCTTTTCTGGCGGGTGATGATCATCACCTCCGCTTTAATATGGCCCATTCCGGTGACAGATTGCTACTTGCCGTTAGCCAATCCCATGACGTCGGAATAGATTTGGAAACAATAGCTACGGGGCGTCCCTTTAAGCAAATGGCACGCCTGGTCTTCTCACCGCGGGAGCAACACGAACTGAATGCGGTTAATTCAGCTGAACTGCCGCCCCTGTTCTCTCGCTACTGGGTTCGTCGAGAAGCCTGCCTGAAGGCGGCGGGGAGCGGTTTTTCCCTCCCCCGGAGTACCACTTTTGATGTCTGTGGCACTACCCATGCTCCCCATCGTTTCAGTATAAACCAGAACGGTTTCCAGTTCACCGTTGCCGATATTGATGCACCGGATGGCTTCTGCGCTGCAATTGCTGTCACGGGGCACCACAGTGCCTCTCTACGTGAACCGGTGTGGATGACAAATAAACTGACTGATTGAAAAGAATAATATCTGAGGAGAATATACGTGGGAAATTATATGGGCGGCATACGAACCGTGGCAGCACTCACTCTTGTACTGTTCCCGGCCGTAGCCGTGCTGGCACTGGAACCACCGGACAGAAAAAGAGTGACAGAAGAGGATAAACTCTATTTTGCCACCAAACTTGATAAGGAACAGGTGGAGCGAATCGGTAAAATCATCAATCACACCTATCTTGGTAACAAAAAAGCCTGTGAGAAATATAAAACAATGAAAAGCACCCTGAGATTCATCAAGGAAATGCAGCCGATTATTCGTGAAGCTTCAAAGAGTGCCATGATCAGCTCGTATGCCCGGAAATATTCAAAAGAATTATCAACGGAGCTGTCTGAGACCAGTACGGCTCTCAACGAGATCATGCCACGCTATGCATCACGCTGTGGGGATTGAGGGCGAAACGTTGCCTACGTGCAAAAATAAAACGGACATCACGGGGAAATTTTCAGTGAAAACTTCCGCCGGTAATGGCTTCTATCATGCTTGTGTCTACACTCTCCTCAACAAACGACGTTGGTAAAAAGAGGCGGAAAACTGTTCCAACACCCAATTCACTCTGCACATCAATTGTTCCACCATGCTGGGAGATAATGCCAAAGACGATGGCAAGGCCAAGACCGGTCCCCTTACCAACCTCTCTGGTCGTGTAAAAGGGGTCAAATATTCGGCGCCTTGTATCTTCATCCATACCATGCCCGGAATCTTTTACCGAAATGATGACATACTCAACATCACGGCGTTTCACGTAGTGAGGGATGGCAGAGGACACAGAATCTGAGTTCACTATTTCTGCAGAGACAAGTAACGATCCCCCGTCAGGCATCGCATCCTGGGCATTGGTGGCGAGATGTGTCAGCACTTGTCTCATCTGAATGGGGTCAATTCCCATAATAATCGGTGTGTCAGGCAATGACACCGAAATGAGTATATCCTTTCTGAGGAACTGGCTGATAAAGGAACAAGCTGTCGTTATCAAAGCGGAAAGGTCGATTTCTTCTCGCCGTATTGACAGCTTGCGACCATAGGCAACCATGCCGTAGGTGACATTTTTGGCAGCTTGAATCGCCGTCATAATATGAGCAATATTTTTCAATTGGTGCGGTTTCAGCTCCTCTATTTCCAGAAGGCTGGCGTACCCGCTGATCACACTGAGAATATTATTAAGCTCATGGGCCAAGCCACCTGCCAACTGCCCGATGGATTCGGCTCGTTGTGCATGAATCAGCTGATCTGTCAGGCTCTTTTTTTCAGTAATATCCTCTGCAGCTGAGATAAAATTAACAATTGAACCCTGATCGTCATAAATGGGAGAAACAATTCGATGTATCCAAAAGGTAACACCATCCTTACGGTCACATCTGAGATCACCCTGCCATACCCCACCCGATATGATGGTTGACACCATATCAGAAAACATCTGTGGCGGATTTTTATCAGACTGCAGAAAACTCCAGTTCCGTCCAATCGCCTCCTCGGCAGCGTAACCGGTAGTGGTAGTGAAGCTTTGATTAACAAACTCGATGGTACCCAGCGCATCTGTGATGATGATGGATGCGGGATTTTGCGCAATTGCCTGTGACAGCTTTTTGAGGATCTTTTCCGAATTCTTGCGCCAGGTTATGTTCTCATGGGCTATGACCGCAAACACCTCACCAGCAACGTTGAAAGGGTTCACATGGCAGATGAACCAACGTTCTTCCGTTGGTGAATGGCAGGGGTATTCCAGGCTGAATTCCGACAAAGAACCATCAAGCACTCCCCGTATACCGTTGACATACGATCCAGACGACTGTCGTTCATCACCTTCTCCGACAAGGCATACCGCAAGATAATTTGCCCCTACGCAACACTTTTCGTGAGAATCACTGTTTTCTCTGGCAAAGCTGTTCCAGGCCTGATTGGTGGTGACAATAATCCCCTGTGTATTAATGACACAGATATGTGCCGGCAACCCATCCAGAATGGCTGCGCGGTGTGAAAGTTCCTTTTCTGCTTGTTTGAGCGCGGTAACATCAGTAAACACGACCATTACTGTATCCACACCGGTCCTATGGATGCGTACCTCCAGTTCCAGGCTGTAGCGGGACATGATACCGGCGGCTACTGAGATATGGAGTTTATCACACACAACACCATGGGGGAGGTTAAAACCATTGATACGTTGCTGTATCTGCGGTGCTACGGTGGTAAGGACACTAAAAAGGTTGTCGAAATTACTTGACGCAGCAAGGGGAGCAAGTAACCCGGCAGCTTGTGGCGTCATCATCTTGATATGGCCATCAAGTGCAATCTGTATCAGTGCCGTAGGCATCCAATACAGAAAGGACATTAATTCATTGTTGTCAGGTTCTTGCTCAATCACACGAAAGTCGATGAACCAGTATATATCTTGTCTGATATTCCGCTGCAGCCAGCAAACGAAGCAGTACCTTTGTGGGACGCATTCGCCAGGTCAGGACGTAATCAATGGTCATATCCAATGGTGTGCCATTTTCCAATGCGTCCTCAAATCGTTGGGCAACGAGGAAATTGTTCATACACTGAGCAACGGAAGTAAAAAACGGATGCCCCAGGGCTTTGCCCGGTTCAAGAGAGGCAGCTTTTGATTCAAAGGTATTATATCGGCACACAAGAGTATCCTGATCAATACCGATGACACCAAAGTCAAGCTCATTCAAGCCAGCCTCATCAAGGTTTTCAAGCTGTTGTAGTATGTCTTGTTGATTAAAAGAGATATTCATTCGTACTCCCTCTACACGAAGTCTTTCGCTTGATTTCTACAATACTTTTTTCTGCTTGTCTGTAGATATATTGCTACATTTAAATATTTTTATATATCATCAGTGTTGTCTATCACCTCTACCTCGCTGTTTGTAAGGGCCCGGTTGATATAATCATTGAGAATCGAAAAGTCGTACGGTTTTTGAATAAAACTGATATTTTCCTGGGATACTTCCTGCAGTAATTCGTGCCCGGTAGAATACCCGGAAGCAACAATATATTTAAGATCGTGCCTGATTTCCCGCATCTGTTCCATCATAACGAGTCCATTCATTCCGGGCATGACAAAATCGGTGAGTACCAGATCAAAATGCAGGGAAAAGTCCCGCGCAAATTCTAAAGCAACATGGGGCGTTGCTGCTTCATAAACCGTATGGCCGATCTTTTTCAGATAAAGTGCGGTAACTGTTCGTACCGCATCCTCATCTTCGACGAGTAAAATGGAAGCACTGCACTGAGTGGGGATTTCAACACGTTCAGAAGCCACCTGTACCGGTATGTCGCACCGGGGAAAATAGATGTTGAATTCTGCTCCCTGACCGGGCTTACTTGCAACTTTCAACAGACAGTTATTCTGTCCTGCTATGCCGTAGACGGTGGCAAGACCAAGTCCGGTCCCTTTGCCGATCTCTTTTGTGGTAAAAAATGGTTCAAATATATGGGTAAGTGTGTCGCTATCCATGCCGGTTCCGGTATCGGTGAACGTGATCCTCACATAATCCCCCGGCAGGGCATTCAGGATGGTACCGCAGGCGTCACTGTCCAAGGTGATGTTTCTTGTTTCAATGGCAAAGGTTCCACCATCGGGCATGGCATCGCGCGCGTTGATGGCCAGATTCATAACGATCTGGTCCAACTGAGACGGATCAATCCGGATAGACCAGAGCTTGTCATCAGCGTCCAGGGTAATGGAAACATGTTCACCAATGAGGCGAGTCAGTGATTTAAGAGAGTCGGCTATGAGCAGGTTGGCATTCAGACTTTGCGGGCTCATCACCTCCTGCCGTGAAAAAGCCAGCAGCCGGTTCGTAATATACCGCGAATGTTCGGCGGCCCGGTGGATCTCCTCCAGATATCCCATCATCTTGTTGCTGTCAAAAATATCCATCATGGCAAGATTGGAGTTACCCAGTATCACCATAAGTTTATTATTAAAATCATGGGCAATACCACCAGCAAGCTGTCCGATGGCCTCCATCTTTTGAGACTGGGATAGCTGCCGCGTGAGCTGTGTTCTAACATCCTCTGCTTGTCTCCGTTCCAACTCACCAGCCGCCCGAATAGCAACCAGTCTCAACACACTTTCAGCAAAGCCGGCATTCAAGAGTTTATTGCGACCGATGACCGTAATCAGGCCAATCGGTTTCATATCATAACTCCAGAGAGTTATCCCCATGTAGCTTTCCGCCTGTAAGTCCTGCAACAGCGTATCATTTGGAAAGAGCTTTTGGACTTCACAGGTGAAAACGGACACCTTTTTACTGACAACAGCACCACGGGGAGAGTCCTTCAGGGTGTACTCCGCAGAGTCTTTAAACTTACCATCGTGGTAAACAGCGAGAGATCGGGTGGAAAGGCTATCACCCAGAAGTCGGTCGATGCAGACGTAATCAATGTGGAGTGTTCTTGCGAGAAAAAGAGCCAAAGATTCAAAAATATCCTCGCCGGGGTGGAGGGAGCTTATCTGTAACAGGCAGGATTGAACGTCATCGATCTGTTTACGTTCGGAACCATCAATAATGAACCATTCAGAGCCAACAATTTCACCGGAATAGACAACCGGTTGGGCAGAAAATATATGATAGCCTACGGTGCCATCCTTACGACGACAGGCAAATTGTCCGGAGGAAATCGGTACACCTCTCTTCAGTTCGGCAAGGTGAGCATTGACTGCTTTGGATTCACTCTCTACCTTCACCACAGTAAAGTGTTTTCCAAGAACTTCATCCCGTGATTCATAGCCATACATACGCAGCCAGGCATTATTAACTTCCTGTATATACCCTTCACAGTTGATATAAAAATAACCGGCTGGTATCTGTGTAATAATATTTCTGAGGTGAGTTACATGGTCACTCTTTTCTGAATTGGTTTGACGCAACTCATCGTTCTGCATTTCCAGTTCTTCCTGATATACCTCAAGTTCATGCAACAAACGCCGTGAGTCTATGTGATTATTTAAGTCATTTGTTTCAACGCGAGGGTTGGCGACTCTTTCCTCGGCTTTTCTGCGAAGTTCAGCGGTAAACAATGGAATTTCACTCATAATAGTACCTCCAATTCTGGCTGAACTTTGGAAGAATAATGTCGAGGGAATGACGACTGGAGATTTGGCTGGTCATGGTCGCAACTCTCACAAAGGGGGGCACGACAGTCGTAATGGGGGGTAATAAACTGCCGTATTTCTTCATACACTTCAACCAAAAGAGGGTCAAGATGGGTACCTTTCAACTCCAGAATCATGGCATCAGTTTTCTCGTGGGAATAGGCTTCCTTATAGACTCTCTTTGAGCGGAGTGCGTCATACACATCGGCCAATGCCATGATTCTGGCCGCCAACGGGATATCCTCTCCTTTCAGTCCGTCGGGATAGCCGGTACCATCCCACTTTTCGTGATGATAGTTGGCAATGAGCCGGCCCATATTTAAAAGATTGTTAGTGGGGAATTTTCTGATGACTTCAAGCAGGGTATTGGCTCCAATTATTGGATGCATCTTCATTTCATTAAATTCTTCGTCAGTGAGTTTACCTGGTTTCAGAAGAATGTTGTCCTTGATGCCAACCTTGCCGATATCGTGAAGGGGACTTGCCAAAAATATGTTCTGAATATAATCTTCGGTAATAAGACCGTTGAAGCGCTCCATGGTAGAAAGTTTCTCCGCAAGCATTCGACAGATTTTCTGAACCCTTTCCAGATGTTTCCCGGTATCATCATCACGTGATTCAGCCAATTTTGCCATGGCAAAAATGGTTGCCGAATGGGCTTCCAGCAAACCTTCATGCTGTTTTATCTCTTCAAGCTCCATGAGAAGAGTAATATTTTCAACTATGAAAACAAGTGTGTTCTCCCCGATACGCGAGCATTTGATACGAATATGTTTTATACCGCCCCGGCTGACACGTACATCCCGGTTATCGAGAAGATTTTTCTTTTTTGATGCAATCCCTTCAGCAATGGTTTTGGTGATGCTTTCGTCAAGGGTACTCAGTACGTCAAAAAAGTTGGGAATTTCAAGACCGTCATAGGTACCGATGAACGCGAGCAGTAATTGGGTCATATGGGGATTGATCTTCATAATCATTCCATCAGTATCCGTTTCGCAGATACCGATGGGAGTCTGATAAATGAAGTTAAGAAGCTCTTCGTTAAGTTCAGCGTCTGATGAGCACATAATTCAACGTGAGGTGCGGATGTTTGATAAGGCGCAGGGAAACGGGCACCGGCTTCATCTTGAAACTGAGAATATAAGGAATAATTTCATCAAGTTCGTCACGCTCCTCAAACTTCAGGGCAACCAGATAATTATTCATGCAGGGTGCAACATCGATAAAAAGATGGCTGCCAACAACCGTCTCTGCCCTCAAGCCGGATAATAGCGATTCGGTCTGGTTATAAAAAACAACAACACAATTCTCATCAAATCCAATGACACCGAAATTGGCTGTATCTAGCTCGTTCGGCGATACGGTTTCGATAAGAGCAATCAGATCACTATGATCGAATGTCATAAAACCTCCGTACTTTCTCAATTAGAACTCAATAGTTAGCGTCGAATATACCATCTGTCTGGTGAATCGTCAATAAAACGGTACGCCATTGAACATTACGTCAAGTTCCAAATCATCATTTCAAGAATATCCCTCCAGCTTTTACCGATTTCCGCAACAACGGTCGGTTCAAAACCGCAGTGCATCATACATTGGGCACAACGGGTATCCCTGCCAACACCATACCGGTCCCAATCGGTGCGGGACATCATCTCAGCAAAAGTAGCGTAATGATTGTCAGTAATCAGATAACAGGGTGCTTTCCAGCCCTGGGGATTGCGGGTGGGATTACCCCAGGGGGTGCACGTAAGTGCTTTCTCCCCTTTCAAAAATCTGAGGTACATCGGTGTGGAAAAGAAACGGTGCTTTTTGCTCATTTCATACACCGTGATAAATTTCTTTTCTATTTCCTGCCGTTCCATAAACAGCTTCTCACCAACCGCTTCATAGCCAAAGCCGGGTGCCACCAAAATTCCATCAACGCCGATTTCCTCAAGCTGGCTGAACAGCATGTCAATCTCGACGAGATCGGTCTCACGAAAAATTGTGGTGTTGGTGCATACGCGGAAACCCCGTCTCTTAGCAGCAATAATTGCTGAAATGGCAGTTTTGAAAGCACCTCTTCGCTCAAGTATCCGGTCATGGGTCTCCTCAAGCCCGTCAATATGGATATTGAGTGTCAGGTTTGGATGTGACGGCAGGGTAGCAAGGGCATTTTCAAGAAGAATGCCGTTTGTACAGAGATAGATATGCTTGCCCCGCTCAAGTACGGCAGTAACTAATTCATTCAGGTGTGGATAGAGAAAAGGTTCACCGCCGGTAATGGTAACGACCGGAGCCGGACACTCATCCACCGACGCCAGACACTCCTCAAGTGACATCATTGCTTGAATGGTATCGGCGTATTCCCGGATCCGGCCGCACCCGGAACAGGCAAGGTTGCAGAGATGGGTCGGCTCAAGCATCAGAACAAGGGGATAGCGGGTAGTTTTGGAGAACTTGTTACGGATGATGTATCTGGTCAGATCGTAGTTGAGACGAAGGGGAAAGCGCATTGCTGAGGTTCCTTCACAGGGATTCTTTTCTCCCTGTTAGCGACAAAAAGCCGCCGTTAATTACCGCTCCCACATTTCTTTTTTATCCTTGCCGAGGTAAGCACGCTTAACTTCGGCATTTTCTAACAGCTCATCAGCCGGTCCCTCAAGGATAACTTTACCGGTTTCGAGTACATAGCCACGGTCAGCCAGTTTGAGTGCCGCCTTGGCATTCTGCTCAACCAGCAATATGGTTGTTCCCTGTTCCTGCCTCAGACGCTCCAGAACACGAAATATTTCCTGCACGACAAGTGGTGCCAAGCCCATGGAAGGCTCATCCAGCAAGAGCATTTTGGGATTGGCCATCAGAGCCCGTCCAATGGCAAGCATCTGCTGTTCACCACCGGACATGGTGCCAGCCAACTGCTTACGCCGTTCTTCCAGTCGGGGGAAAAGGGTGAAAATGGTATCCATATCCCGGTGAATGGATTTTTTCCCCTCCCTGCTTCGATAGCGCAGATAGGCACCCAGTTCAAGGTTATCTTCGACCGAAAGCGGTTTAAAAACCTGACGCCCCTCGGGAACCTGAGAAATACCCCGTTGAACAATTTTATCCGGTGTGAGGGAGACTACCGTTTCCTTACAAAACAAGATTTCCCCCGCCGAAGCCGGAGTCACCCCCGATATGGTATTCAAAATTGTGGTTTTACCGGCACCATTGGCACCAATCAACGTCACAATCTCACCGGCAGCCAGATGAAGGGACACATTCTTCAACGCATGGACTTTGCCGTAATAGGTATTGATATTTTTCAGCCTCAGCATCAGTCATCATCTCCGAGATAGGCGGCAATGACTTCAGGACTTTCCTGGATTTCCCGTGGAGTTCCCTCAGCCAGTTTTTTACCGAGATTGAGTACCACAATGCGGTCGCAAATATCCATCACCAGTTCCATATCATGTTCCACAAGAACCACCGTAATGCCCAGATCCCTGATCCGTTTGATCAGACTGGCCAATCCAAGTGTCTCCTGACTGTTAAGTCCTGCGGCAGGTTCATCCATTAATATGATACGAGGCCCCACGGCCAAGGCACGGGCAATTTCCAGCAGGCGTCCCTTACCAAAGGGAAGACTTCCCGCCGTATGGTCGGCCAGATCTAAAATTCCCGTAAAATCAAGCCATTTGAGTGCTCCGGCGCAGATACGATGCTCTTCCGTAATGCTCCAGGGCATTTTCAAGGCACAGGCCAGTAATCCGCTGGTGCTCTTAGTATGCATGCCCACCATGACATTTTCCAACACGGTCATAGCTCCAAACAGTTCGATATTCTGGAAGGTGCGAACCATTGCACGCCGTGCCAGCTTCTCTGGCGGCAGTCCGGTAACATCCTTTCCCTCAAGCGTGACCGTGCCGGCGCTCTGTGTGTAGATTCCGGTAATAATGTTAAACAGAGTGGTTTTTCCGGCACCATTCGGTCCGATAACACCGGTTATATCACCCTTCCGGATCGAAAAAGAGACGGAATCCAGGGCGGTAACACCACCGAAAATCTGGGTAATACCGGAAACCTCAAGCATGACCAGGCTCCCCTTTTTTTGACTTCACCAGATATCGGTAGAGCGACGGAATACCACGAACCAATCCACCCGGCATGTACATCACCATTACCATCAGAAGTCCGCCATAGATGATAATATCATAATCGTTGGCACCCCGGAGAAACTCGGGAAGCAGCGTCAGCAGAGCTGCACCAAGAAAAGAACCATAGATGCTACCTAAACCTCCGATTACCACCATGGTCAACAGTTCTATGGAAAAATTGAAGCCAAAGGATGCGGGGGAGATAAAGGTCATGGTATGGGCGTAGAGACTGCCTGCCAGTGACGAAATTACCGCAGAAAGAGCGAATATCTGTACTTTGAGAATTCGGGAATTAACCCCCAAAACCCTGGCAGCGACCTCCGAATCATGGACGGCGCGGAGAGCCCGGCCAACCCGTGAACCGGCAAGATTAAGGGAAAAAATCATCACAAGCAACGTGGCGGTCCAGATCAGGTAATAATTTTTCACATCGGAGTCAAAGGTAATTCCGGCTATTTTCAGGTTTGGTATGCCGGATAACCCGGAGGGGCCACCGGTCAATTCAACGGTTTCGTTGAAGACGATGTATATGATAATGCCGAGGCCAAGGGTCGCCATTGCCAGATAGTGACCTTTAAGTTTCAGAATCGGGAAGCCGATCAGAAAGGCCATACCACCCACCACCGCAGCAGCCAGCGGCATGGCAAACCAGGGATCAAGAGCGTAGGTGGTGGTCAAAATACCGGAAAGATAGGCTCCCAATCCAAAGAAACCGGCGTGGCCGAGGGAAATCTGTCCTGCATAGCCAAGGAGGAGGTTGAGGGCAATGGAGAGCATGGTATTAATACCGACAAATACCAGCACATTCATCAGGTATCCGCCACTGAACAGCTGGGGAGCCAGCAGAACCAGCAGGGAAAAGCCGATAAAAAGCAGAAGATCACGTTTCATGTCAGACCCGCTCCGAATCGGCTTTACCAAAGAGCCCCTGGGGCCTGATAAAGAGAATGAGAAGCAGGATGATAAAGGCAATTGCATCCTTGTACCCGGAGGAAATCAGACCGGCCCCCAGTGATTCCAACACTCCGAGTATCAGACCACCGATAACCGTGGAGATACCGCTGCTCATTCCTCCGATAATGGCTGCACAGAAACCTTTCAGCCCCAGCATGACCCCCACATCGTAGGCGGTCATGGTGAGCGGTGCGACAATGATACCGGCGACCGCCCCCATGGCCGAACTGATGATGAAAGAGAAGAGAACCATGCGGCGCACATCAATACCGACAAGTCCTGCGGCACGGCGGTTGTAGGCACAGGCACGCATCGCTTTTCCGCTGATGGTATGGTAAAAATAAATCTTGTTAATAATGATAATAATCAACGTAATTGCCAGAATCCAGAGATGCTGGGGAAGAATCGTCGCTCCCCCCACCGGGATCGGCGTGTCACCAGAAAAAGGGGGGATAGCGTGGGTGTCCTTACCCCACACCAGCATGGCCAGACCGCGAATCAGAATACTGCCGCCAATGGTGATAATAACGAGGTTTATCGGTGTTGGCTGCTTAAGTGGCCGGATGGCCAGTCGCTCAAAGAGTATTCCTATCACCGTTGAAAAGGCAACAGAACAGGGAATTGCAGCCCAGAGTGGCAACTTGAGCAGCTCAAGAGATGACAGGGTTAAGAGCCCGCCCAGCATGACAAACTCACCCTGAGCAAAATTTATGATGCCGGTGGCATTATAAATGATGGAAAAACCGATGCCGATAAGCGCATAGATGGCACCGGTTGAGAGCCCGGACAACGTATATTGGAGCAACTGATCGAACTGCATTATACCTCATAAATGTGGGGGCGAACGTTGTTCGTCCCCACGTGGAAGAATCGGTTACAAGCCGTCTTATTTTACAATCATCCAATCTTTGTTCTTAATCTCAACCAGTACAAAGGCATCCTTGCCCAGCCCTGCGTGGTCCTGGGGAGAATAGGTGAAGCTGCCACCGATACCGGCAAAAGCGCGGGTCTTTTCAAGCTGGTCACGGATGGCGGCGGGTGTCACCGCTCCACTTTCGATGGCAGTTTTAATCAGATTGACGGCATCCCAGGCATGGCCGCCAAAATGATCCCCCTCTGCTTTGTAATGTTTCTGGTAATCCTTGACAAAGGCCAACAACGATTTTTTCTGTTTATCGGAACCGGACAGCGTGTCGGCGACCACAACTTTTCCCGAAGGAAGTTTAATACCTTCTGCAGCTTCTCCCGCAAGTTCAATGAATTTCTTTGAAGAAACACCATGACTCATGAAGAGGGGGGTCTTAATGCCCAGTTGACGGGCATTTTTGGCAATAACTGCCGGTCCGGGATTAGTTCCCCAGCAGATAATGGCCTGTGCGTGGCTACCGCGAATTTTGGTCAATTGGGCGGTCATGTCGGTATCTTTTGGTCCATAGGTATCGTCGGAGACAATGGTGATACCATGTTTAGCAGCCTGGTTTTTCAATTGTTCCCGCCCGGAAGCACCAAATCCATCGGAAACCGTCAGGATAGATACGGTTGTCTGCTTGTTTTTCTGAAGATATTCGTAGATTTTGCCAACAGCCAATGCGTCATTCTGGGCGGTTTTGAAAATCCATTTTTTGAGCGGATCGGTGATCTTACTGCCGGCAGAACAGGATATCAGCGGGATCTGTTCCTTTTCAGCAACCGGAATGACCGCCATTGTTTCGCCGGTGGTACTAGGTCCAATGATGGCAACGACTTTGTCATCCTTGATCAGTTTTGTGGCAAGCTGAACAGCCTTGGTGGCGTCCCCGGAGGTATCATAGGCAACCAGCTCAAGTTTATGTCCCTTTACCCCTCCGGCCTTGTTAATTTCATCGATAACCATTTTTGCACTGTTGCGTTCCGGCTCTCCAAGAAAAGCAGCGGGGCCGGTGACGGCAAACAACGCACCGATTTTAATCGGTGCTGAAGCGGCAAAGAGTGTTGTGGAAAAGAATAACGTAGTGAAGGCACATAGTAAACCCAGACATTTCATCTTCATTGATTGTCTCCCTGATTAATGTTTTATTATTTCAACAGTGTCCAGTCACCCTTAACAACTTTGACCATTTCAAATGCAGAGAGGTCAAGACCGTTGTGATCTTTCGGTGACATGGTGAAAACGCCCGAAATACTGACGAGTTTACTGGTATGCTCTATACCATTACGAATCTGCTCAGGTGATGAGCCATTTTTCTTGATAGCACCGGTTGCGAGCAAAAATGCATCGTAGGCATAACCACCAAAGGTTGAGGATTCAACTCCGTAGCTCTTTTTGTATGACTGGTCATATCCTTTCAGCAGCTTGTACTGCACATCGCTTTTCTGAAGTGCGTCATATACGGCAAGTTTACCTGCGGGAAGCATGACACCTTCGGCAGCGTCAGCACCAGCCAACTCGATGTATTTCTTTGAAGCCACACCATGGCTCATGTAGAGTGGTGTTTTTATACCGAGCTGTTTCACGTTTTTGGTGATGACCGCCGGTCCCGGGTTGGTGCCCCAGCAGATGATTGCATCCGGTTTGATGCCACGGATTTTTGTCAACTGTGCCGTCATGTCTGTGTCCTTAGGACCATACACTTCATCGGCAACGATGGTGAACCCCTTCTGCTTGGCAAGGGTTTTGATCTGCTCACGTCCCGACGCCCCAAAGCCATCGGTGACAGTCAACAGAGCAATGCTTTTTTGTTTCTTTGATGTCATATAATTAAAAATCTTTTCCGCAGCAATATGATCATTGGCCGGAGTCTTGAAAACCCATGACCTGACCGGATCGGTAATTTTAATACCGGCTGCGCAGGAGATAAGTGGAATCTTCTCTTTTTCAACAACCGGAATAACCGCCATGCTCTCACCGGTGGTACTTGGTCCGATGATAACGCTTACTTTGTCATCCTTGATTAACTTCGTTGCCAGTTGCTGGGCCTTGGTTGGGTCTCCCATGGTGTCATAAATAACCGCTTCCAGCTTTTGCCCACCGATTCCCCCCTTTTCATTTGCCTCCTTCACCAACAGTTCCAGGGTTCTCTTTTCCGGTTCTCCAAGGAAAGATGCCGGCCCGGTTACAGCGAAAAGGCCACCAATTTTAATGGTGCCAGCTGCACAAGACAGCGAAACGGTCATGAGCACGAGACTGAGACAACTGATGAGAATGGTCAATTTTTTCATGGAAACCTCCGAAATTAGTTCCTACATATTATACAAACGGCTACCTTCAAGCATGTTAAAGTTTTCTTCGGTCAGGGCTGCTATGGCCTTGTCCGTTTCGTCAAAGCGGAAGATAATGACCGCATTTCCCCCGCACCGTTCGACAAAAGCATACATATATTCAACGTTAATCAGTTCACGATCCAGTGTCTGCAGTATTGCCGAGAGACCACCGGGGCGATCCGGCACCTCCACTGCGACGACTTCCGTCATGCTGACGGTAAATCCCTGCTCTTTCAGAACGGCTGCAGCGGTTTTACCATCGTTGACAATCAGGCGCAGGATGCCGAAATCAGAGGTGTCGGCAAGGGAAAGTGCTCTGATATTGATGGTTGATTCACCCAGAATGCGGGTGATCTCCGCCAGTCGCCCCGATTTGTTTTCAATAAAAATGGATATCTGTTCAACTTTCATAGGTACCTCCCGCTTTTCTACCAGTGATCGAAAAAGTGCTGTTCGTATAAACGGCTATTATTAAAAAAATCAGCGTTTACGGTTGTCAATAACCCGGGTCGCCTTCCCCTCACTGCGCTGAATCGTCTTCGGCTCCACCAGTTTTGCCGTACAGGTCACCCCCAGCATATCCTTGATTTCTTTTTCAATACGCCGGGACAGGGCCTGGAGAACCTTGATTTCATCGGAGAACAGATGTTCACTTACTTCTACCTGTACCGTAAGAGTATCAAGGGTTCCTTGACGGTCTACAATCAGCAGATAATGGGGCTCTACCCCCTCGATACCAACCAGAACCGCTTCAATCTGAGAGGGGAAAACATTGACCCCTCTGATGATCAGCATATCGTCGGAGCGACCGCTCATGCGGGCAATACGGGCATGGGTGCGTCCGCAGATACAGGGTTCATAGGAGAGACTGGTGATATCCCTGGTACGATACCGAATCAGTGGAATCCCCTGTTTGGTAATGGTGGTTATGACCAATTCGCCCCGTTCACCTTCCGGGAGACGCTCACCGGTCTCCGGGTTGATGATTTCCGGTATGAAGTGATCTTCCCAGATATGGAGGCCATGCTTGGCTTCAATACATTCAATGGCCACACCCGGTCCCATTATTTCAGAAAGACCATAAATGTCAATTGCGGTCAGATTGAGTTTGCTTTCAATTTCCGTGCGCATCTCTTCCGACCAAGGCTCAGCACCAAAAATACCGACCCGTAATTTGAGACTTTTGATATCAATGCCTTCGGCACGTGCCTCTTCAGCCATAAACAACGAATACGAAGGGGTACAGGTGAGGACCGTAGAACCAAAATCCTGCATAATCATAATCTGCCGTTTGGTATTGCCGCCTGAGATAGGTATGACGGAAGCACCAAGTCGCTCGGCACCGTAGTGGGCACCAAGGCCCCCGGTAAACAGTCCGTACCCATAGGCATTGTGGATAATATCACCTTTGTGAGCTCCCGCTGCAACAAAAGAACGTGCCATCAACTCTGACCAGATAGCGATATCACTCTGTGTGTAGCCAACGACAGTCGGTTTACCCGTTGTACCGCTTGAGGCATGTATCCGGACTATTTCTTCCATCGGGGCGGCGAACAGGCTGTAGGGATAGGAATCCCGCATATTCTGCTTGGTGGTAAACGGCAGCTTCTGAAGGTCATCCAAATTTTTTACGACGGCGGGTGTTATGCCTGCCGCATCGAATGAAGCCCGGTAAAACGGTACGTTGGCATATACTTTCCCAAGTACAGCCTGAAGTCGCTTCAGTTGCAGTGCGTCAAGTGCGGGACGCGGTAATGTTTCAAATTCTTCGTTAAAAAACATTGTCACACCTCTTACAGGGCGCGCCCCATCTGAAAGGCGCACACATTTATTTCAAGAGCTTTTACCGGCACCATTTTTTTAAGGGCCGCCAGCCAGAATTCTTCGGCAATTGTCAGGCGTTTTGAGATGGCTCCCAACAGGACGGTGTTGGCTGCCCGCACATTTCCCGCATCGGCAGCAAGCTTCTGACCATCAACAAGAAGAAAGTCGGCAAACTGTTCACCAATCCGCCGTGCTAAACCTTCCGGATAGACTTCCTGCCCCATTAATACGGAAGGAGGTGAGATCTGAAGGTCATTTGCCACCACCGTGGCCCCTGTTCTCAGTAACGGCAAGGAACGAGCCGTTTCCATCAATTCAAATCCGAAAAGGATATCCCCCTCCCCTTCGGGAACGATGGGAGAGAAAACCTCCGAACCGTAACGGACGTGGGAGACCACACTCCCCCCGCGCTGGGACATCCCATGTATTTCACTTTTTTTGACATCGAAACCGGCAAGCATGGCCGCTTCAGACAGAATTTCCGATGCCAGCAGTATGCCCTGACCACCGACACCGACGAGGAGAATATTGGTTATCTGGTCGCTCATTTCACACTCCCGATGGCATTAAATCCACATAATTGACGACATACATCACAACCGGTGCAGAGCTGCGGATCTATGGCAGCCTTGCCTTTTTTTCCGCCACCGGCAGCCGGACGCCATTCAATAGCCGGGCAGCCGATCTTCAGACAGGCACGACAGCCGATACATTCGTCGGGGTCAACCCGGTAGACCGGTCCCTTTGTGAATACCTCATCCCGCTTGATCAAAACACACGGCTTATTGGTTATGATAACGGAAGGTTCGGAACGCTCCATCTCTTCGGCAATAGCCTTTCGGGTTTCATTGAGATCAAGTGGATTGATAACCCGTACATGCTTGACTCCCAATGCAGTGCAGAGCAGCGGAATATTCAAGGCGGTTGTTGGCGAGTCGGACAGGGTAAAGCCGGATGCCGGATTATCCTGCCTTCCGGTCATGGCGGTAATACTGTTGTCAAGAATAATTACCGTGGCCGGGGAATTATTATATACCATGTCCATCAAACCATTGATGCCGGTATGAAGGAAGGTTGAGTCACCAATGACGGCAACTACTTTTTTCTTTTCTTCGGCTGAAACCACCTTGGTGACGCCGGTTGCCATGCCGATGGAAGCCCCCATGCAGACACAGGTATCCATGGCAGACAACGGTGGCATGAAGCCCAGGGTATAGCAACCAATATCGCCGGTCACATAGGCTTTCAGCTGGTTAAGTGCATAGAAAACACCCCGATGTGGGCAGCCGGGACACATGTTTGGCGGACGCCCCGGAAGCTTCTCAGGGGGCGCAGACACTGTCAGGGGAAGATTAAAAGCACTTCTCAGTCTGCCGGGGGTCAACTCACCGCAGAGGGAGGTGATATTTTTCCCGCTGGCAGCAATGCCCATGGCTTTAACCTGATCTTCAATGAAAGGGTCCAACTCCTCGACAACATAGAGCACGTCAACCTGGGCGGCAAAATCGCGGATGAGCTGATGGGGCAACGGATGGACCAGGCCAAGCTTCAGCGTGGATGCATTCGGCAACACCTCTCTCACGTACTGGTAGCAGATACCGGCGGTAATGATGCCTATCGAAGTATCACGCAGCTCAACACGATTAAACGGCAGTGATGAAGCGGCCGCAGAGAGATTGGTCAGACTCTGTTCAACAAGAGGATGACGGACACGTGCATTGCCGGGGAGCATGACAAGCTTGGCAGGATTCTTTGTCAGGACAGGGGTGGGGAGATCCGTTACCCGCTCCCCCAGTTCCACTATGGATTTCCCGTGGGAAATACGGGTACTGCTCCGGAGCATAACCGGCGTATCATACTGTTCCGATAATTCAAACGCCAACCGGGTAAATTCCTTGCACTCCCGCGAGTCGGCCGGTTCAAGCATCGGGACTTTTGCAAACCGTGCATAGTTACGACTGTCCTGCTCATTCTGAGAGGAGTGCATTTCCGGATCATCGGCTGCAACCAGTACCAAGCCACCACGCACACCGGTATAAGACAGGGTGAACAACGGGTCTGCAGCAACGTTGACACCAACGTGTTTCATGGTACACAGGGCTCGGCCACCGCCAAAAGACGCACCAATGGCAACCTCAAGGGCAACTTTTTCATTGGGAGACCAGGAACAGTCAATTTCCGGATATTTAATGGCGTTCTCAAGAATCTCTGTAGAAGGGGTACCGGGATAGGCACTTGCAACCAGACAACCGGCTTCATAGGCACCCCGTGCAATAGCCTCATTACCGGAAAGAATTTCTTTCATCGTATAATCCTTGTGGCAGGAATAGTTTATTGTAGCTGGTGAATATACTAAAATCGTGCTGATAATGCAATTTGTTTAAGGAATATAACGGCATTTTTTTGACAATTATTTTCATCGCACAGAGCCACATTCGCCGCTCACCACTTGACAAAATGATCGTGGGGGTTCAATAATCCACTTCGCATCCTTATTCTCTCCAAAAGGAAGTTTACAATGCGCATTGAAAGCGACTTTCTCGTTATCGGCAGTGGTATTGCCGGCCTATCCTATGCCCTTCAGGCAGCCAACCATGGCAGCGTCGCCATTGTAACCAAACGTGATATTTCAGAATCAGCCACCAAGTATGCCCAGGGGGGAATTGCCTCCGTCTATTCAAACGATGATTCTTTTGATGCCCATGTCGATGATACCCTGGTTGCCGGGGCCGGCATTTGCCATGAAGATGTCGTGAGAATGGTTGTCGAAGAGGGGCCCCAGACCATCGGTAACCTGATCGACTGGGGAGTTAAATTCACCACCAGCGGTGAATCCTATGACCTGACCCGTGAGGGGGGACACAGTGCCCGTCGCATTCTCCATGCCGAGGACATCACCGGCCGGGAAATTGAGCGGGCACTCGTTGCAGCGGTGGTACAGCATCCGGCTATTACCATTTATGAAAATCATATTGCCATAGACCTGATCACCTCGGCGAAGATAGAACGTCGTCAGCTTGAGCAGAACCGTTGTCTTGGTGCCTATGTGCTCGACATCCCCCATGACACCGTGCTGACCTTCAGTTCGAAGATAACCCTGCTTGCCAGCGGTGGAGCCGGTAAAGTCTATCTGTATACCTGTAACCCCGATGTGGCGTCGGGAGATGGTGTTGCCATGGCCTACCGAGCCGGAGCAACCATCGCCAATATGGAGTTCATGCAGTTCCATCCAACCACTCTGTTTCATCCGCTGGCAAAATCTTTTCTGATTTCCGAAGCGGTTCGTGGTGAGGGAGCAATCCTCCGTCGTCGTGACGGTACGGCTTTCATGGAGAAGTATCACAAGCTGAAGGATCTTGCTCCCCGTGACATTGTTGCCCGTGCCATTGACAATGAAATGAAAATAAGTGGTGATGACTGTGCCTTCCTTGATATTACCCATGAACCGGCCGATGTCGTCAGGAACCGTTTCCCCAATATTTACCAGACCTGCATGGAGTTTGGTCTGGACATGACCACTGATTGGTTGCCGGTAGTGCCGGCAGCCCATTATCTTTGCGGGGGAGTCGCGGTTAATTTTGATGCGGAGACCGATATTCCGGGCCTCTACGCCATCGGAGAAACCGCTTTTACCGGTCTCCATGGTGCCAATCGGCTTGCCAGTAACTCTCTACTCGAAGCGGCCGTGTATGCGGGACGCGCCTATCGACATTCTTGCAGCGTCATTTCATCACTCGCCATAGACCACCGCGAGATACCAATTTGGGATTCGGGTACCGCCACCAACAGTGATGAGATGGTTGTTGTCTCCCAGAATTGGGATGAAATACGCCGAACCATGTGGAATTATGTCGGCATAGTCCGCTCAGACAAGCGTCTTGCCCGTGCCATGAGTCGCATCAAGCTGATACAGGGTGAGATTGAGGAGTATTACTGGAATTTTAACGTTACCTCTGATTTGATTGAGCTGAGGAACATCGCAACCGTTGCCGAACTTATCGTTACCTGCGCTCAAAAGCGCAAGGAATCACGGGGTCTCCATTACAATCTGGACTATCCGACCCCCGATGACCTGAATGGGAAGAAAGACAGCTTTGTCAAGAAACAGTTTTAGGACGGGTGGTCAGCAGAAATTAACACAGTTATATGGTGACGGCCACCGGGAGGAATACCGAAGATTCAGCTTGCCGAATCTTCGGTATTCCTCAACGGCATATTTCCGAAATGTGCGGTGTAAGAGGAACATTGGCACGGAGAGAGCCAAGAAGCTGAGTATAGAGTTGTACTGCGATTGGTTATCAATCACCGTGAATCCTTACTCGCCGTTCATCAACACTCCAGATGGTTCCAGCAAGCTTCTCCCGTTGCAGCAACCCCACAACTTTTTCCATAATTGCTGATACGTGGGGGATGCTGTGATTATGTATCCGCAACACAAATAATACCGGGATACTCTTTAGGCGGATAGGTTCTGATATTAGAAAAATCCAGGTCTAGAGTTATCAATGCTCGTACCTCTTCCTTGCAAACAGCCGCAAGAGTTGTATCTAAGGCCCCCCCCAACCCTTTATTCAAAACCGTTTCCGCATCAAAACCGGCATCCCGCAGAATTTTAGCAGCAGCTTAAGGAAGGTTTTCATCAACCTTGAATTTATAAATTTCAGGCTGCATCGAGATAAACCGTCCGCTCACGAGTCAGCTCAGCCCCATATGCAATGGCAGCCCGAATATCGTCATGTTTCAAGGAAGGATACTGCCGCAGAATTTCGTCCTCTTTACATTCATCCGCAAAGCTGTCCAGGATTGTTGAAACCAGAACCCTTGTACCAGTTACGCACGCTTTGCCATGACATACTGCCGGATTAACCGATATTCTCTCTTGCCAGTTCATAGTTTATCTTCTTTTTCGTTCCGGCTGAAATGTTGTATCACTATACTCCATCTTATTCCAAGAAATGTTTACAGAGGGCAATGACTCGAAGGAAATGGCGAAACTCTCAATCGTTGATTTTCATCTACACCCGAAACTAAACATTAGCAACAATAATTCGGTTACCATATCAGGGCACCCGGCTTTTGTTTATGTTGTTGACCAGATGAGTGCCGGGATGATATCTTTCTGTCAAATAAAGCAGTATGTTGCATTTCAGCTTCAAGAAACAGTTTTGAAAGGAGTCGTCCGAGTGGAGATACAGGAAATCAGAAAAAGAATCGATCTTCTTGATGACGTGTTATTGAGAATTTTCAATGAACGTGCCCGGCTTGCCCTCGAAATCGGTCATGCAAAAAAAGAATTGAATCTGCCGGTATTTGATCCGGCCCGTGAAAAGCGGATTTTTAACCGTATGAAAGAGGATAATCCGGGACCACTGGACGACGAAGCGATTGTCAGGATGTTTGAGCGGGTTGTCGATGAATCACGTCGACTTGAGCGCATCATGTCACATAAAGAAGAAGAGTAAGGGAGTGTATGTATTATGCTGATTATAATGAAGAAACATGCTGAGGAAATCACACTGGACTCCATTAAGGAATACCTGATTACCCGAGACTTTGATATCCACCAGTCAACCGGGGCAAACCGTACCATTATCGGTGTCATTGGCGATACCGATTCGCTGAATGACCATGAAATAGAGATAATGGCCGGGGTCAGTCAGGTAGTGCGGATTCGAAAGGATGATTAAATTGTTGAGCAGACAAATCGCTTGACACCGATTACTAAATAATGTAAAAAAGGTAGCTTAAATTTAGATACTTACTTAACAGTTTTGGAGGTGTAGTTTGGCTCATCATAAGTCGGCAATCAAGAGGATCAAGCAGACCATTAAAAAGACCGCCCGTAATCGTCATGTATCATCGACGTTGAAAACATATATCAAGCGTGTTCGTGAAGCGGTAGAAGCAAAAGACAAGGAAGCTGCGGTAGCAGCACTTAAAGTTGCCATCCCCGTTATTGACTCAACCGCTACGAAAGGTGTTATTCACAGCTCAACCGCTTCCCGTAACGTGTCACGGTTGACGAAACTGGTTAACACACTCGGTTAATTCGATTTCTACGCAACGTAAAAAGGGGACCTGCTTGAGCATGTCCCCTTTTTACGTTGCGTAAATCTACCCGATTCACCAGTTACCGGTACAGATACCCATGGTCAATCGATGAAGCAGAGTATATGGCTGTCCACCGGTCTTTGATGACAGGTCACTCCGGTAAAGTTCATCAAAAATACGTTTTATCTCCCTGCGGGAAAAGTTACGGGCCTGTGTGACAATTTCTCCGAGGAAAAAGGTGTTTATGCCAAGCTCCCTGCTAATATCGGCCGGGGGCATTTTTTTGTCCAGTAACTCCCTCACTCGCCATAATTGACGGAAATGACGAGAGAGGGCTCCAATCATCATCGGCGCATCCTCCCCATGTAAAAACAGGGTATCCAGACTCTTGAGCGAGGCGGTCAGGTCGCGCATCCCCAGATATTTAGCCAGTTCAAAGGCGGTGAACGCCTTGCTGTTACTGGCTATGGTCCGCACATCATCTACGGTAATACGGGATTTAACTCCCACATAGGCAACCAGTTTCTGAATCTGGGAATTCAGTTCCTGGAGATTGTTACCGATCAGAGCCGCCAGAAGTTCGGCACCGGCCGTTTCAATTGTTTTACCCTGCAATGTGGACTCTGACTGAATGAACCCCGGAAGCTTATTATCATACATCCGTTTGTACTCGACCAGAACACCATATTTCTTAAATTCTATGAAGAATTTTTTCCGTTGATCAATTTTAACACCGGTAAGTATCAGGCAGGTACTCGCCAGGGGATTCATAACATAGGGGAGCATTATCTCAAGGGCATCTGCTTTCAGCTGTTCAGCCCTCTTGACCAGTACGGCCCGCCGTTCGGAAAACATCGGCAGGGTTTGTGCCGCATCAATGATATCGATCCCCTTTGACTCATTGCCAAAGAACTGATTAAAATTAAAATCCTTCAAGCCGGGATCCACTGCCCGCTCCAGCAGCATCTGAACACTTCGATCAAGAAGAAACGCTTCTTCTCCATAGAGAAAACAGATCGGCGGTATGACACCCTTTTTCAGGGCGGTTTCAAATTCCTGGGGGGTCATAATCAATAGGACTCTTCCAATGCTGAAATAAATGAATGGGCTATGGTTCGCGCCACCGCATCAAGTGCCTGCTCCTCAGCGTTTCGCTGCCGGGCAAGATCACTATTGGCGGGATACTGACGGGAACCGGAGAGCTGTCCCTTCCAGAGTGGTGGCACGTCACCTGAACGGGCAATTTCGAGCTCTACATCCAATGCAAGAGAGTAGACAAGGGCCTGATCGAGGGGATTGAAGGAGACCGCTTTACCGGCGTATTTAACCAGCTTGGCTTTCATTACCAGATCGGCCCTGGCCTCGCTTTCCGCCGGGGTCAATCCGCGCAGGGCATGGAGTTCTTCATAAAAAGCGCGACGAAGTACGGTTTGAGCTGTTGGACTGATAGTTTCATTGGTGAAAAAGGGTACCCACACCGTCCGTGCTGTCCCCAGACGACCGGTCTGACCGTTGGTCACCCGATACCCGCACCCTGCAGACAGCAGCAGTAGCAAAACAAGTATCAGGTGACCTGTTCTCCAAACCGCAGAAGTCATCCCTGGGAGGCCACAATATTCACAAGTTTACCCGGTACACTGATTACTTTACGCACCGTGGCTCCTTCGAGAAATTGCATGATTTTCTCGTCTGCCAGGGCGGTGGCTTTTACTTCATCTTCTCCGGTCCCTGCCGCAACCGTTATTTTTGAGCGGAGCTTACCATTCACCTGCACCACAATCAGCAGCTCTTCATCAATAGTGGCACTCTCATCAAAAGACGGCCAATTGCTGCTTGTCAACGGAGTGCTGTTACCGATCCGCTGCCAGAGCTCTTCGGTAATGTGGGGAACGAAGGGGGCCATGAGCAGTACCACACTCTGAAGAGCCTCTTTCATTACCGCTGGGAATTGTGGAGACGGAAGGTCCGCCGGCTGCAGCACATTGAGCAGTTCCATCACCGCAGCAATGGCCGTATTGAAATGAAACCGTTCCTCAAGATCCTCGGTGACCTTACGAATGGTTTTATGAACAGCCCGGCGCAAACTCCGTTCTTCAGGGGTAAGTGCAGAGATGTCAAGGTTGCCGGCCCCGGTAATCATTTCAAGACGATCATGGACCAGCTTCCAGATTCTCCCGAGAAAGCGGTATGAACCCTCAACTCCCTGATCATTCCAGTCCAGATCCTTTTCGGGGGGGGCTGCAAAAAGAGAGAACAGACGGGCGGTGTCGGCACCATATTTTGAAATCAGAGCATCCGGATCCACCACATTTCCCTTCGATTTACTCATCTTTGAGCCGTCTTTGATAACCATGCCCTGGGTGAGAAGATTTACAAAAGGCTCATCGGCTGAAATATGACCCAGATCCCTCATTACTTTGGTAAAAAAGCGTGCGTACAGGAGGTGAAGCACGGCATGTTCAATTCCGCCAATGTACTGATCAACAGACATCCAATGATCAACTTTATCACGATCAAGAATCCCCTCGGTAAAATCGGGGCAGCAGTAACGGAGGAAATACCATGACGACTGCACAAACGTATCCATCGTATCGGTTTCCCGTCGAGCGGCTTTTCCGCAGGCAGGACAACTGCACTTCACAAAGGAATCCATCTGGGCCAACGGACTTCCACCTTCACCACTGAAGGCAACATCCTTTGGCAATACCACCGGCAGATCGCATTCCGGCACCGCAACAACACCACAACTGTCACAGTAAATAACCGGAATAGGATTTCCCCAGTAACGCTGACGCGAAATTCCCCAGTCACGGAGTCGGTAATTGACGGTCTTTGTCCCCTCTCCCCGTGACTGGAGATAATCAGCTATGGCACTTTTGGCGTCTCCACTGGCCATGCCGTCAAACTGTCCCGAATTTGCCAGAACACCCGCATCGGTAAAAGCCTCTGTCATGGTAGCCGGATCAAGGGTTTCACCGTTCGGCTGAATGACCACTTGTAACGGCAGGTCGTACTTACGGGCAAACTCAAAATCCCGCTGATCATGGGTAGGAACAGCCATAACGGCTCCGGTTCCGTAGTCCATCAGCACGAAATTTGCCAAAAAAATCGGCATGCGGCTACCGGTAAGGGGATTAATACTGTATGATCCAGTGAACACCCCCTCTTTTTCAAAATCGTCGGCGGTGCGCTTTATCCGGTCGGTCTTGCGTGTTTTTTCGATGAATGCGGCAACCGCCTCGACCCGGTCCGGGGTAGCCAATTCAGTGGCACGGGGATGTTCCGGTGCCAGAGACATAAAGGTGGCACCAAACACCGTATCCTGGCGGGTCGTAAATACTTTTATGGCAAGCGGACTGTTTTCAACAGGAAAATCAATTTCGCAGCCAAAACTCTTGCCGATCCAGTTACGCTGCATGACAAGAACACGTTCGGGCCAACCGGGAAGCTTATAGGTGTTTTCCAGCAGCTCTTCCGCATAGTCGGTTATGCGGAAAAACCACTGATCCAGCTCCTTTTGATTCACTTCGGAATCGCATCGCCAGCAACCGCCGTCCTCAACCTGTTCATTGGCAAGCACCGTTTCGCATTTTGGGCACCAGTTAACAAAAGATGTTTTCTTGTACGCCAATCCCTTTGTGAACATCTCAAGAAAGAGTTTCTGTTCCCATCGGTAATACTCAAGGTCACAGGTTGCCAGTTCACGGTCCCAGTCATAGGAGAAGCCCATTTTTTTAATCTGGTTACGCATATAGGCGATATTCTCATGGGTCCAGGTCGCGGGATGACTTTTGTTCTGAATGGCGGCATTTTCTGCCGGCATCCCGAAGGCGTCCCACCCCATGGGATGCATGACATTAAAACCGCGCATCCTCTTAAATCTGCCGATTACGTCGCCAATGGAATAATTACGGACATGCCCCATATGAATCCTTCCTGACGGATAGGGAAACATTTCGAGAAGGTAGTACTTCTGCTTTTCGGCATGGGGCTCAGCTTTGAATGTTTTTTCAGTATCCCAGAGGGATTGCCACTTCTGTTCAACCTCTTTTGGTAAATATTTCAGTTCCACAGCACGGTCCTTTCGTTCTTAAGTAAAACCACCGAGAGTTAATATTTCATACGCTACCTGGGAAAGCGGTACACAACGGTCAACGACTCCGGTTGCCACCGCTTCCCGTGGCATACCATACACAACCGCTGACTCTTCCGACTCGGCAATTACGCCGCCGCCCTGTTCTTTGATACTCCGCACACCTTTACTACCGTCATTACCCATGCCGGTCAGGATGACCGCAACCACCCGTTTGTGATACACCTCCGCGCAGGATTGAAGCATAACATCAACGGATGGTATATATCTGTCAGACTTTGTCGGTTCAACAATTCGTACTTTCACCACCCCGCCACTTGCCTCAAGTACCATGTTCTTACCACCTGGTGCAATCAATATTGTTCCCGAAAGGACATGATCGCCATCTTCCGCCTCTTTTATGTCAAAGGGGGACGTCTGGTTGAGACGATCTGCAAATGCCTTGGTGAAACCAGGAGGCATATGCTGGGAGACCACGACGGCAAAGGGATATTTTTTCTCAAACGTTGAAAAAATTTGTTTAAGAGCCGGAGGCCCTCCCGTTGAAGAACCAATTGCCACCAGGTCAAACTGATGGGAACCGGAACTGGCAGGACGGGCATCGAATGCAGTAAAGGAGGACCTTAAAGGCTTTGCTCCCGGATCTCCAGTCGGTTTTACGGCAGATAGAACAGAATATCCGGGGAATTCCCTGTTCACAGGTATCTTCCGCAACGAAGGAAGGGACATAACTTGCAGTACTTTTTTCTGAAGATCCTCTTTGATGGAGAGGAGGTCAAATGAAGCATTCGACGATGGCTTTGGGATAAAGTCGAGGGCACCGAGCTCCAGTGCCCGGAAGATCTTATCTGCACCGCTTAATGCACTGATAACAATCACCGGGAGAGAGAAACGGATGGTCAATATCCGAAGCAGGGTAAATCCGTCCATCTTTGGCATTTCAAGATCAAGGGTGACCAGGTCGGGCTTAAGAGCGATGACTTTCTGAATCCCCTCTTCTCCGTCAATTGCATAGCCAACGACATCAACGGCCGGCATCCCCTCCAGCATGCGGGTTATGGTACGGCGGCTGAATGCGGAGTCATCAACAACAACGACTTTCAGTTTTTTCATAACCGACCTCCCGTTTTTGCCAGTGGTTTCTGGTAGATCATATCATTTTTAAAATGCCTCAGGGTGAATGAAGTGGAAATATTCATCAATGATTCCGAATGTCCGAGCAGGAGGAATCCGCCGTCATAGAGTGCCGCGTTGAAAGATTCGATAACCCGTTTTTTTGCAGCACTATCAAAGTAGATGATGACATTACGACAGAATATCAGGTCTACCTTGCCAAGCATCGCCAGTTTGTTGGTATCAAACAGATTCAGATGACTGAAGGTAACCAGCTCCCGTATGGAGTCTTTAACTTTGTGGCCCCCTTCCTGCCGGTTAAAATAGAGATTAAGATCCTTTTCAGCAGTGGCCCTGAAGGAAGATGTGCCATAGATAGCCCTCCGGGCATGCTGTAGAACCCGCTGACTGATGTCGGTACCAATGATTTCGACTTTCCACCCAAACAGTTCTGGCAAAGACTGTATCAGCATGGCAATGGTATATGGCTCTTCACCGGTGGAACATCCGGCACTCCAGATGCGCAGGGTACGATTTCCCCGTACGGATTTTGCCTTAATGATTTCGGGGATAATTTCATCGGTAAAGGCTTTGAGCTGGAACGACTCCCGGAAAAAATAGGTTTCGTTTGTCGTCAAAATATCCATGATATCCATCAGTTCTTGATCCTTGCATCGATTAAATCTCAGATAGTGATAATAATCGTTATACGTCTTGAGATTCAGTTCGGTAAGACGTCGGGAAAGACGTTTTTCCAAAATATATTTGGAATCAAGTTCAAAAGAGATACCGCAATGCCCGTAGATGAAATCTCGCAGAAGGCGAAAATCTTCGTCGGACATGGCAAGACTATTTGATTGAAAGAACTTCATAATTGCCCAATAGATGTAATTAACTTTGAAATGTAGGGATGAACCGGTCACGCTGCGTCAGCATTCTTACTGCCTGCCGGGCGATATCGGGATCACTACTGCCCGCTGCAAATCTGACAACAGCTTCAGAATCCAGATCCGGCAGTTCTTCAAGTATCGTCAGGCACGTAATCATCAGCAACCCATCGGCTTTGGTGTACATACGGAGAATAACATCCCACACCCTCTCCGTATCAATGGATGCAATTGATTTTAATACGGCGGACTGGACCCAGACGTCATCTTCACTCAATGCCTGTTCAAGAGCATCGAGGGTTGAAGGGTCCCGAATGTTTCCCAGGGCTTCCGCTGCAGCAATTCGGACATCGGGATCTTCGTCGGCCAGGGCAAGGAGAAGCGTGGATTCAAAATCCTTGACTCTAATATCCCCGATGGCATTGACTGCCGCCCTGCGTACCTGGGGATCTTCATCTCTCAAAAGAAGTAACAGATGCTCCCGGCCGTTGAGCGAAGCAGACAGATGTGCGGCGGCTTTTCTCCGGTTTGGCAGTGAAGAGGAGCAGAGCTGGGAAGCATGGGTCTCAATATTCGAACGGCTTAACTGTGAAAATGATTGCAATGTGGAAACGACAGCACCATATACCCGCTGGTCGTCATCATCGATCAAAGAGATTAATTGCGGTATCAATGAATGGGCCCCAAGTTTACCGGCTGCATTCACGGCCGCGTGACGTACCTCGGGTGACGAGTCTTGTAAGCATGTTTTTATGATAGAAATATCATCCACAAAACCGCATTCGGCAATCAGTTTACAGAGAACAGCACGGCTGCACTCATCGGATGAACCTCTGGCTACCAGCGACTGAACGGCTTCTCGGCCAAAACAGGTTAAAGAGACAAAGGCTTCATCGGAAAAACGCTCATCGCTGTAAACCTCAAGTAAAAACGGAATACATCGGGCATCACGCGAAATAACAGTTATCCAGAGTAAAGCGGTGGTTAACTCGGTATCATGTATGTCATGGAGTGGCAGGACTCCTGTTATGATATACGAACCAACCGATTCCCGTAACGTAGATTCAATAGACGCCCTGGACAGTTGAGACGCTCGCAGGTAGATGTTATGAAGAGCTTTCAGAGCGGCCCCACGACAATGGCGATCACTTCTGCATAAACCGGAAATCAACAGGCCAAGGGAGCTTTCATCGGATATCGCTCCCAGACATTCATAGACCTCTTTTTTGAGAATATCCTGTTCGGAAAGAAGTATTACCCCCTCGGGAACGGCAGACGGCTGGGCCAGAGTTTTCAAAGCTCGAAGTACGCTGAAACGAAACAGCACATCATCACGCTCCAACAAAACCTCAATCAGGCGACTGGCCATTTCAGGTCCATTCGTGAAAGAGTCACGCCCCATATTACCCAACTGTTCCGACGCCGCCGCAGCGACGTTAATATCCGGGTCACGCAGTAAACGAAGCAATACCGGAATAAAAAGCTGATCACCGATGCTTCCCATGGCATCTACGACGATTTTACGTACATCAACGTCCGGGTCATCTGCCATCTCAATCAGAGGGCGAACAGAGACGATGCCAAGCCGAATGACCGCCTCGGCGGCTGAATTTCTCAGTCCGGCATTACCCTCACTTCGAATAAGCGGGAGAAGTCTCTTGACGTCGGAACTTCCGGGAATACGCGCGACATAACAGTCAACAGCCTCCTTGCGAACGCGCCAGTTTTCGTCCCCCATGGCAGCGAAATAAGCTTCCTCTGCGGACGGGAGCGGCACCTTTTTAAGCTCCTGCAGGATAGCCCGCCGTACCTCTTCATCTGGTGAATGAAGTGCAGTATGTATCTCCTGAAAATCCATTTTGACCTACTCCCGATCTACAAAAACAGTGGTTGGAAACTACACTCTGCTGCTAAAAAGAGAATCAATATCCAGAATCATAAAAACATTTTCAGCCGACAGGCAAACACCCAAAACATACTCCATACCCACTCCGGTAATGGTCTGCAAAGGGGGAAGAATGTCGGAAACCGGAACGGTAATTACCTCTGTAACATCATCAACCTGAAGGGCAATTAACTGACCGGTCAGCACAACAATGAGCAATTTACCCTGATGTGCCGGGATTTCATCGGCCATTCCAAGTCGCTTACGCATGTTCATCACCGGAATGACGGTCCCGCGCAGCGTTATCACGCCATCCAGTATATCGGAAGCACAGGGAAGTGGTGAAAGATTCTGAGGCACCAGAATCTCACGAATTCTCATGATATCAACGGCAAACAGCTTGTTACCCAGGCTGAAAGTTGCCAACAGAATATGTGTGACGGTGTGGGGCATGGAATTCACCGGCTCCTACATCAGATCAATATCGGCAATCGTAGTCAGATTCAGAATAATGAACAGTTTTCCGTTACAACGACCGAGGCCCGATATGAAATCACGATCTATTCCGTCAATAACGACTGGAGCAGCCTCAACGGCATCAGCGGCAATCTGAACAACCTTCATAACTTCATCAACCAGTAAACCACACAAGGAGTTATTATTTTTTATAACGACAATGCGTTCCTTGCCGGTTACCTCGCCGCTGGAAAGTCCCAGTCGATAACGCATATCAATGACAGGGATTATGGTACCTCGAAGCGAGAGTATGCCGGCAATAAATTCAGGTGAACGGGGCACCTCGGTTACGGCCCTCGCTTTGATAATTTCCTTGATATCCATGATGTTCACACCATAGACTTCGTTTGAGACCCTGAAGGAGAGATATTCAAGATGGGAGACCGTAACGGCGACTTCTAACACCTCATCTGTAAGGATTGACAGTTCATGACACCCGGCGGATTCCCTTCCTGCAAGTATGATTTCAAGGGGTGACTGTGCGGAAGCACCCCGGCTAAAACCGGTGACGTCAGCCCGTGGTTCCGATGTTTCAGGTGAAGAATGTAAAGAAAGTGAAGACAACCAGGGAAACATCTGGACGTCCATGTCCACCATATCGGCAATCAACACATTTTGACCAGGCATTTCACACAGCTCGACGGCATGTGGGTGCGGAGCAACGGCGGGCAGAGTGACAGCACCCTCTCCCGGTTTCTCAGACAATGATTTTTTTCTTATTTTAGCGAGATCCATGAACGTTTCACCTACACTAACAGTTCATCTTTAATATCATTGATAATAGCAGAGTCAACCAGAGCCGAATTGGAGCCGTAGGCCACAAGCAGCGCATGTGTTGCCAGTGTATTTATTTTACGGGGCACACCACCACTCAATTCAAAAATACGCTGTACGGCATCCGGCGTAAAGAGCCCGGCAGTGCCCCCTGCTGCTTCAAGCCTATAATCCAGATACTCCATGATTTCGTCGAGCATAAGCGGCAGTAAATGATAATGGAGCGAAATCCGTTGCCGGAGCGGGTCAAAGCGGCGTGAAGCCATCAATGGGCGCAGTTCCGGTTGCCCCATGACAATGACGCCAAGCAGGTTACGATCATCGAGCTGAAAATTGGTGAGCAGTCGTAATTCATCAAATACCTCGGCATCGCTGATCATCTGGGCTTCATCAATCACCAGCACAGGACAGATATCCTGTTCATTGAGAGAATAGACCGCAGAATGAATCTGATCAATCAACATATCCTTTGACGCTGCCGGTTGTTCAACATCGAGTATTCTGGCAATGGTTCTCAAAAACTCACATGCGTTAAGACGTGGATTGATAATATAACAGAATCGATAACGTGCCCCCATACGATCCATCAACACCCGTGACAGCGTTGTTTTGCCACAACCTATTTCACCGGTCAGCACCGCCAACTCACGCTCTTCTACCACATATTCGAGTCTGGCAAGGGCTTCCTCGTGGCCATGACTCAGATATAAAAAACGGGGATCTGGAGTCTTGCTGAACGGTTTTTCCCGAAAACCAAAATACGATTTGTACATGGCCTTCAGCTCCCGGATCTCATGGTTTCATGTATGATACCGCTGATGTCCAGAATAAGAATGGTACGTTGATCGCCAAGGTCGGCAGCACCGGAAATTCCACGGAACTGTTTGAACGATTCCCCCAGCGGTTTTATGACAATATCCTGTTGACATATCAGATCATCAACGACGAGACCAAGCCGTTTTTCAGCCGCTCCGACAACAACGACATAGAATTCGGCTGGAGGAACGGAGTCGCGCCGAATATTAAAATAACTATCCAACCTTAAAAGCGGCAGAGTTGAGTCGCGGAGATGCACAACCTCTTTCCGTTCAATGGTCATGATATCACTGTCTGTCATCAATAATGATTCGAGAACTGACGTAATGGGCAAGCCGTAGGTTCTGCCGTTGCAATTGACGATAAGCACTTTGATGATGGCCAGGGTAATCGGCAGTGTGATGATAAAACGACTCCCTTTCCCCTTACTGGTATCAACATCCACCATTCCGGAAACTTCGGAGATGTTGTTTTTAACCACATCCATACCAACGCCCCTGCCTGAAACCTCACTGACACTGTCGTTGGTGGAAAAACCGGGAAGAAAAATAAAGTCAATGGCCTCATGGTCGGTAACCGAACGGATGTCGGTTACCAGCCCCTTTTGCAGTGCCTTCTTCTTTACCTTTTCAATATCGATACCGGCTCCATCATCCTCAATTTCTATAACAACATGGTTGCCTTTTTGAAAGGAAGAAACCTGTATGGTGCCCAGCTCACTTTTTCCCTGCGAAACACGAACATCTGACGACTCAATGCCGTGGTCAATGGCATTACGTATAATATGCATCAACGGATCGGAAATATCTTCAACAATCAGCTTATCCAGCTCGGTGTCTGAACCAAAAAACTTCAATTCAACCCGTTTCCCTTGCTCCCGTGATATTTTTCTGACAATACGTGCCATCTTTTCATAGAGTTGACCGATCGGAACCATACGGATCTCCATGACTCCCCGTTGGAGATCAGAAAGTCTTCGCTCAAGTTGTTTAGCCGCTTTACCCAACTCTATGGAAATGTGCGAATAACCTTCATTGCGTAAGCGGGAAGCTACCCCGGCAATTGCAGAGTTAGCCAGTACCAGCTCACCGACAATATTCATTAATTCATCGAGCTTGACAATATTAACCCGTACTGTCCGGCTCATGCTTTTGGCGCTGAGGTTGATATCATCACCCCGTGTCCCTTCTAAGACACGGGGTGACATATCCTGCGAGGGGAGAAACGAAGAGGGTGAATTCTCTTCGGATGCAGGGCTGTTCAATACACAGGGGATATTCGGTAACTCGGAAGATGTATATACATCCAGTGCGGCTGACGAAATCAATTGAGTAACCGTGATATCTTTCAGATATTCAACGAGAGTCTGTAACTCAGAACGACTGATTTTCGTGCCGAATATGAACTCAAAATCAATCTGCGATTCAAGGTTATCGCCAACACTGGGCAGAGTACTTATAAGCTCTCCTGATTTTTTCAGAATAGTCGTCAGAGCAGACAGTTCAGTGTCGAATGTTGTTAAATCAAAAGAAGCTTTCACAATGAATATGGAACGTCCCCGTGCCATATTATCTTTGAGACGGTGTTCTTCATACTCGGTTAAGGCACCACGTATATGTTCGGGCAGGCGAAACTCATCCACCAGTGATTCTTCGACCGAAGGATCGGAGGGAGCGAGACAGGCATTGATGGTTGAGATACAGTGGGCAATAGCCGTATCCATGGAGGAGTGTTCTCCACCATCAAGAGTTCGTATCAAAGAATGGAGCAATTCCTGAGCGGTAAACAGTGCTGAAATAACCGCCGGCGAGAGGGTTAATTTACCTAACCGCAACAGGTCCAGCAGATTTTCCATATTGTGTGACAGGTCAGCAATTCCGGAAAAATTGAACATGCCTGCCAAACCTTTCAGTGAATGGGCTCCTCTGAAAATAGAGTTCAGGATGTCCGGATCAACCTCATCACCTTCGCTGCCATCAAGAAGATCGGCAAGTTCAGAGCCGAGTTGCTCGACAATCTCTTCCGCCTCGGCAAGAAAATCCTGTACTGCTTTCGTATGTGAGGCATTTTGATCAGCCATTAGTATCGACCGTGTACAGTCATCAGGTTAAACCAGATACTTTGACAGCAGTTTCTGAAGTGAGTCGGGGGGAAAGGGTTTAACCAGATATTCGCTTGCACCGAGCTTAATTCCCCTTTCAATGTCCTGACCGCTTCCTTCCGTGGAGATAATGAATACGGGAATAGCGGTGTAATTGGGATTTGACTTCAGGTATCTGATCAGTTCCAGTCCGTTGATGTCGGGCATATTAATATCAGTCAGAATCAGGTCAATGCTAAATCTTGGCAACAGTCGCAATGCTTCAAAACCACTGGATGCCTCAATAACATGATAATCACCATGGGCTCCCACAATGGCACTCACCATGGCACGCATGGTGGCAGAGTCATCGACTATAAGAATATTCCTGGTGTTCACGGTTACATCCCTTCGTCTGGTAAAAATAAGAATCGTTACGTTAAAATAATTTCCTTGGTTACCGCAGCGACGAACCGGTCAACGACAGCTCTGACAGCCAGTTCATTTGATTTCGGTTTAGCAACAATTGGGTAACCAAGAGTCCGTATAGCTTCCTCAGCTTCACTGTACGTATAGTCTCTAAAGATAATAAGCTGTAATTCTTTAAAATTATTATGGAGCAGTTCTAAAAGTTCCAAGCCGCCCAAAACACCGGAGCCATCCATTTTCGGCATTATCAGGTCAATGAGAACAATCGGACGTTCACCAGATCTAAAGAGTGAGTCAACCCGTATGAGTGTATCTTCAGTACGCTCAAAAGCTTCTACGTTGAAACCGGCCTCACTAAGCGCCTCATACATGGTATGAAGTGTTGGGCGATCATCATCAACCATAATCAATCTGTATCCACTCCGTTGTCGAGCTACTTCAGAAGCATCCCAGCGATCAGTGTGGAGAACATCATCATCGGCACTCTGCTCCAGAAATGTACGCACACTATTTTTTGATGCATTATGGCGTAGTTCGTCAAGGATTCTGGTCCCCTCCAGTGCAAGGAATTGTGGATTCAATCCCTGCTCAAGCATGAATCGCATCTGATCCGTTCCTGCGCTGGCAACAAGTGCATCGAACTCCATGACCTGAAAACGAAAGGTACCTTCCCCCCACTCAAAAAGTGAAAAAATGATATTTTCTATCTGCTCCCGAATGCTAAACAGCGGATCACTCACTGACAACGGATTGTCGCTTAAAGATGCGCTGACAACATCTCCCTGACGAAAAAAAACCGTACATTCCCTTCCCGCACTGCATATGGAGAGAACGCCGGTCTTTCTTCCAAGACTGACAATCTGTAAAATATCACCGAGTCCAAGCTCCGCAAGATTTCCTACCAGGCTCATTACTTACTGTCCGTTTGCATGGCGACACTGAAACATCTGTGAAAATCCACCGTACAGGTAATATGGATAACTACGTAAAAAATATAACGCAACAGAGTGGGCAAGTAAAGCCTTTAAAGGGATTAACGATCTGCAGCAGGTTTTCTGCGACTATCCACACTCTTTTCCCTGCCCCGGAACATGAGTCGCAACGGCACACCATCAAAGCCAAATGCTTCACGGAATTTGTTAATAAGATAACGTTCATATGAGTAATGAATATTATCGGGCTGATTGGTGAAAATGACAAATGAGGGGGGACGGGTGGCAACCTGGGTGGCGAAGTAGAACTTTACCCTCCGACCATGGGAGAGCGGAGCGTGGTGGGACTCAATGGCATCGGTAAAGACATGCACCAGTTCGGAAGTGGTCACACGACGACAATACTGCCCCATAACTTCATCGACCGTTGCAATGATCTTACCGGATCGTTGTCCGGTTTTAGCAGAAACACAGACTATGGGAGCGTACGCAAGATATTTGAAGCCATCCCTGATTTTGGCAATATACACACCAAGTGTCGCATTATCCTTTTCGATAAGATCCCACTTGTTAATTACGAATACGCACCCTTTGCCCGCCTCATGAATATAGCCGGCAATACGTTCGTCCTGTTCGGTAACACCTTCTTCGGCGTTAACCACCATCAGAACCACATCGGCCCGTTCGATACTGCGTAACGCATCGCACACACTGTACTTCTCAAGTTTTTCTGTGGTTTTTCCCTTGCGTCGAATACCAGCGGTGTCAATAAGCACATAGGGCTTTTTGTTACAGCTAAACGGAGTATCTACCGAATCACGGGTCGTTCCGGCTGTCGGATTTGCGACCACCCGCTCGTAACCCAACAGACGGTTTACCAGAGAAGACTTGCCCACATTGGGACGACCAACCACGGCAATTCGGGTAACATTTTCCTCAGCTACCGTATCGGTATCAGGAGGAAAAACCTCCATAATATGTTCAACAAGATCAATGACACCGCGATTATGCTCGGCTGAAATAGTAAACAGTTCGCCAATGCCAAGTGCATAGAACTCTGCCGATTCATTTTCCAGTTTATCCCCATCAACCTTGTTGACCACGAAAAAAACCGGTTTTTTAACCCGCCGTAACATTTCAGCGACTTCTTCGTCTGCCGGAGTCAACCCACTCCGGGCATCCATCATAAAAATGATTATATCAGCCTCTTCAATGGCGAGGCGGGACTGCTCCCGCATCTGCTGAAGCAGCCGATCTTCAGTAACCGGTTCAAAGCCACCGGTATCAATAAGAATGAACTGTTTTTCAAAGCGGGTTATGTTGGCATAGTTCCTATCCCGCGTCACACCGGGGGTATCATCAACAATGGCACGACGATGACCGAGCAAACGATTAAAAAGAGTTGATTTGCCCACATTGGGACGGCCGACGATGGCTACTAATGGTTTCATTGAAATTCCCGGTTTTCAGGCTACTGAGTAATTATCTCGTTTTTAAAGGTTATTCGTAACCAAGCTCACGAAGTTTTGATGGGCGCTCGCTCCAGTTTGTAACTACCTTGACAAACAGTTCCAGATAAATTTTGGTGGCAAGGAGGCGTTCGATATCGTGGCGTGCCTGGGTGCCGATTTTTTTAAGCATCTCACCCTTTGCACCGATAATAATACCCTTTTGGGTATCCTTCTCAATCATGATGGCTGCCGATATAGCAATAACGCCATTTTCACGCTCTATGAAGCTTTCCACAGTAACCGCCGTTGAATAGGGCACTTCATCGCGAGTCAAACGAAAAACTTTTTCGCGAATCATTTCAGCAACGATGAATTTTTCCGGCATATCGGTCAAAATATCATCGGGAAACATGGCTTCCCCTTCGGGAAGATACCCGCTGACTACAGAGACCAGGTGCTCAACTCCGTCATTACGGCCCGCCGAAATGGGAACAATCTCCCGGAATGGAAATAGTGTTGACCAGTCGGCAATTTTCTTTAAAACCTGACTCTTGTCGGTGAGGAGATCTATTTTGTTAATAACCAGCACCACCGGAATTGAGGTTACCTTACCGATAACTTCCGTGACAAACTCCTGATCGGCAGCCGTAGTCGCCTCAACAACAAGCATTAGCAAGTCCACACCACTGATGGCAGAACGCGCCGTATCAACCATGCTCCGGTTTAAACGGGACCTGCCGGCGTGAATTCCCGGGGTGTCGATAAAAACAATCTGACCATTGGGAATATTATGGATACCCTGAATCCGGTTGCGGGTTGTCTGGGGTTTGTCGGAGGTGATGACGATCTTCTCGCCAATGATGCTGTTGAGCAGTGTGGACTTTCCCACATTGGGACGACCGATGATTGAAACAAAACCGGAAGTAAATGTTTTTTTATTCATAGAGTTAGGTACCAATCCTTCATAAGTTACTTCTTTGTGATCCACGCATCTCGCAAGGTTACAATACGATTAAATACCAGAGCATCGGGCCGGGAATCATCGGGATCCTGACAGAAATACCCCTGTCGTTCAAATTGAAATTGAGTCTCAGCAGCGGACAGGGCCAAAGAAGCCTCCAATTTGCAGGTTGTCACCACTTCAACAGAATTCGGGTTCAGAAATTGTTTATAATCTGCACCGCCACGGTCCGGATTCGGGTCACTGAACAGACGGTCAAACAGGCGCACTTCAGCTGTCACAGCACTGTCTGCGGACACCCAGTGGATAACACCTTTGACCTTTCTGCCATCGGCAGTATGGATCCCCTCACGTGACGCAGGATCGTACGTGCAATGAAGTTCAATAATCATCCCATCGCTATCTTTCACCACTCCGGTACAGGTGATGATATATCCGCAACGAAGCTTGACCACCCCACCAACAGTCAATCGATGAAATCCTTTGCTCGGAGTTTCCATGAAATCGTCACTATCGATCCAGAGCTCCCGAGAAAAGTGGATTAAACGGCTCCCCATTTCCGGTTTCTGGGGGTGATTGGCCGCTTGGAATTCCTCGGTGTGGCCGACCGGGAAATTGTCAATAATCAGCTTTACGGGGCGTAAAACAGCCATGGCCCGGGGTGCCGTTTCATTAAGTTCTGACCGCACACACTCTTCAAGAATTGAAACGTCAATCCATGAATCGCTTCTCCCCACACCAATCAGTTCACAAAAATTACGGACTGATGCCGACGGGTAGCCGCGACGCCGTATGCCGGCAAGAGTTGGCATGCGGGGATCATCCCAGCCGGACACGATACCCTGTTGCACAAGTTCCTGCAATTTGCGCTTACTCATCACCGTATAGGTAAGATTAAGGCGCGCGAATTCATATTGACGGGGACGGGCAGGAATCGGCAGATTGTCGAGAAACCACTCATAAAGCGGCTTGTGTGATTCAAACTCAAGGGTGCAGATAGAATGGGTAATTCCCTCAATTGCATCGGTCTGGCCATGGGCAAAATCGTACATTGGATAAATTTTCCAGGCATCTCCCACATGGGGATGGGGAGCGTTCAGAATCCGGTACAGGACCGGATCCCGTAAATTGATATTCGGTGAGGCCATATCGATTTTACCCCTCAGCACATGGGTACCGTCAGGGAACTCACCGGATCGCATCCGGGCAAACAGGTCCATGTTTTCGGCAACTGTCCGGTTTCTAAAGGGACTTTCGGTTCCCGGCTCTGTCAGCGTGCCACGATAGGCACGAATCTGATCAGCGGTCAGATCATCAACATACGCTTTACCCTGCTCAATCAGATATACGGCCCATTGGTACAGTTGTTCAAAATTATCGGAGGCATAATAAAGATGGGTACCCCAATCAAAACCGAGCCACTTCACACTCTCCATGATTGAATCGATATATTCCTGCTCTTCTTTGGCAGGATTGGTATCATCGAAACGGAGGTGACAACGACCGCCAAAATCACGTGCCAGGCCAAAATTAATGCAGATGGACTTTGCGTGACCGATGTGGAGATATCCATTGGGTTCCGGAGGGAAACGGGTGACAACCGAGTCATGCTTCCCGCTTTTCAGATCTTCCTCAATAATATTTTTCAAAAAATTATTGACTGTCGATACAGCCGTTTCATCGGTACTCATGGTAACCTCGTCACTATTCTATCGTTCACCCAAAAAAGAGTTCGGGTAGGCCTTACTGATTTTTACATCCACAAAAGAGCCAATCAGGGAAACGTCTCCGGGAAAATTCACAATCCGCCCGTTATTGGCCTTTCCCGACACCTGGCCCGGCAACTTACCCTCCCCCTCAACAAGTACGGACATGACCGAATCAATCATTTCCTGAGATATTTCCCTGGTATGTTGACGTTGCAGGGCCATTAATCTATCAAGTCGGGACTTCTTCACTTCACGGGAAACATCATCATTAAGAGCCGCTGCTTTTGTCCCAGGTCGGGGCGAGTAGACAAAAGAAAAGATGTCAATATAACGGACTTCCTCCATCAGAGAGAGGGTCAGTTCAAAGTCAACATCACTCTCACCCGGAAAACCGACGATAATATCACCGGTAACGACGATCTCAGGTCTGACACTACGGAGCTTTGTAATCTTTTCCAGATAGGATTGGCGAGTGTATCCTCTCCCCATCTGTTTTAATACAAAATCGCTGCCGGATTGTGCCGGCAGATGAATGTGACCGCTCAACTTTGCTATGTCACCAAAGCAGCTGATCAGTTCATCTGACATATCCTTCGGATGCGATGTGGTAAAACGAATACGCTCAATACCGTCAATTACTGCAACCCGACAGAGCAGTTCCGCAAAAGAAAAGTCCGATTCACCTTTCAGTCCATAGGAATTAACATTCTGACCAAGGAGAATAACCTCCCGCACCCCATCATCGGCAAGCTGCCGAACCTCCTCAAGGATATCGGAAGAGCGACGGCTGATTTCACGTCCTCGAACGTAGGGTACGATGCAATAGGAACAGAAATTATCACATCCCTGCATGACCGTAACAAAGCGTGACAATCTGGATTCACCCTTTATGGAGGGAAACAGGTCCAGACGCTGTTCCTTGTCGATAAAAGCTGTTTCCGAACGTCGTTCCCCACGCTCTGCTGACTGGACCATCTCCTGAAGCAGGTGCAGATTATGGGTACCCACAACAAGATCAACGTAGGGAAGGCGCCTCAACAGCTCTTCCCCCTCCTGCTGTGCCACGCAGCCACCCACGGCAATAATTTGTTTCTTGCCATCACGTTTATAAATTCGCAGGTTGGCTAACCGGTTGTAAACCTTCTCTTCAGCACCGCCACGAACGCTGCACGTGTTAAGCAGTATCATATCCGCCACGGAGGGGTCACCGGTGGAAACATACCCGCAATCAGCCAGTAATGAAACAATCCGTTCGGAATCATTCACATTCATCTGACAGCCGAACGTTTCTATGTAAAGGAGTTTATCGTGCATAGGGAATTGATTTTTATACGCGACAAATGGATGAAAAGTCAATACCTTCCTGAGTCGCGACTTTCTCTAACATAGGTACCCGGTAACTACTGCTGGTACAGCAGGGAGAGCGGGTAGAGCTTGAAATTGGATATTTGGGGTATAAAAGTTTCATGGGCCAGTGATGTGTTGACCTCGGGATCGTCAAATTTAACGGTAAGTTTGTCTTTACCGGCAGTTTCGCAGATAATTTCAAGCGGTAAGGCAACGCCTTGAACTGTGGTATACCTGCGATATTTAACGGAACTCCCGCGAGCTGTCGACTTTTCTGATACCAGGCCATTCTCGAATACGACCCGTTCGGACTCACCATGGCTCCCTACCCTCTCAACGGTTTTATCACCGTTCGCCCTGAGAGGAATATCATTGTCCACCAACCAGTGAATGTATTTCCAGCCACTAAAATAACTCTGCTCAGGCAATTCGGCAAGAAGTCCTTTAAATGCGAGCTTATTGCCGGGATCAACAATGGTAATATCCTGATTGTGAATAAATATTTCCTGGAGTACTGAGCCAAATGGTGAAAGAACGACAACCCGGAATTGTGCCGGTTTTTGATACATAATGATGCCACTTCCGGAAATACTCTTTTCAGATGAAGAGTAAGAAAGCGAAACGGAACTGGAAAGTGTAGAAACGATTGCACCATCGCTGTAGGAGACATCTTTTATAGACGGCACCGAGGAACAACCGCTCAGCATGAAAGAAAAAAATACTGGCAAGAGAATCAGATTCCGGATACTACCAAGCATGATTCCACGAAATATTTGTTTCATACGTCAATGTACCTCAAGGCTGAAGTGACCAAATCCATAGGTAGCACCTTTGCCGACATTAAAGTAACTGCCAAGTCGCAGTAATGAAAACATAGGTTCTACCAGACCGATGCATTCTACCGTACCAAGCAGACCGGAAGATGACAAGCTTTTTAACCAGGGTGACGGAACATAGTGAACGGTACTGTCATAACAGTTTACTTCAATGGATGCATTTGAAAGGAAACTGAAATCAAGTTCAAGTTGACCGGAACCGTAATAGGCGATCAAGGCAGACATGCGACGCAGCAACGAGCGAAAAAAAGGGGCAAAGTCAAACCGCTGAACGGTTGATCCATTACTTAACAGTCGGAGAGGCGTCTTCAAATTAATGGTGACTGAATCGCCCTGAACCATGTCTTGCAGCACATGACATGCCGACAGCAGTACCATCGAATCGGTAAGGGTATCCGCCGTACCAATGAGGTGGCGATTACCCTGATAATCAACACTATACCCGGTAAGAGAGAAAAAGTCGCTCGACATAACCGCTTTCAATGTTGTTCCAATCATGTTGAGAAACGCTTCATAAAACAGGGAAAGATAATTGAGAGCGGTTCCAGCAATAACTAACGATACCGAAGATGAACGTACCGGCATTACATCGGCACTAATGGAGAATGCAAATGGCAGGGAAGGTTTCTGGTGCAATTTGACAATAGTGGGATTAAGCGAAAGATCTTGACTAAAAAGTACTCGGTAAGGGCAAGAATCAGAATCAGTACAGGGGTGGCACCCTACCCGATGGGTTGTACAGCATGTCGCCTTGAAATAAAGCGGGAAGGTACGTAACGCAGCTTGAAATAATAATCCCAGCTCCAAGGGAAAAGACAGGTCAATGTCACATTCAAGCCGGGTAAAATCAAGCTCCACGTTTCCTCACTCCAAATAAAGAGGGGCAGCCATTGAGGCTGCCCCTGCTGTTAAACAGACAACAACATCATTTAAACAAACTGAGCCTTTAAGAACTCACGATTCATACTGCTTTTCGGGTCAAATAATCAATTTATCAAAGAATATGCTAAAAAATAGATATTCAGAGAGTCTGATTCAGAATATCTGAATAAATATTCATAATCATAGCAGTTTGATTTAATTATATTTTTCATGATACTGCATAATAACGAATCATACGGATGTTACCGAACTGCTACCGAAATTTGTCGCTGGAAACATCTGATCGCCAAACGACTTCATAGAGGCGTGATCCTCATTACCCAAACTGTGAAGATATATCTTGGTAATGTACTCAGTAGAATGTCCCAAGATCATAGACAACTTGTATACGGCAACTGTATTACCATATTCAAGGGATGTTTTGTAAAGATAATGCGTGGCAAACGTATGGCGTAAATGGTGCGGTGTCAATGCTCGGAACTTGGCAGCAATGGCCGGTTTTTTCATCACGTCAAAATGTTCTGCAACTCTTAGACAAGTATTATCCCATCCAAATAGAGAATTGACAGATAAACATTCTCCCGGCTTTTTGGTATTGGGAAATAGGTATCTTTGAATAGTGAGCATACGCCTTATTTTGATCCAGTTTTTGACGTATTCCTGATATTGAGTTGTTAGGGGTATAATAACCTCTTTATTGCCCTTCACAGTTGTCTTAATCTCCCCCCTCTCCCAATCAAATTCATTTTCTTTGAGTTTCAAAATATCCTTATGCCGAAGGCCGGTATTAAGAGTGCCAAAAATAAAGTGATGCAATATCGGATTCTTTTCCGCATAGTTCAGGAAGGTTTCAATCTCTTCTTGAGTTTCAAGAATTATCTCCCGGCGTGGCCCCTTGTTCAACCGTTCTATTTTGAATATATCGGTATAGGCTTCATGCAATCGTGGATACTGACGAGCCTTCAACCGCTTACAAACAAGCTTGAAAAGAATCTTCAGAATAGCAATATTTCCGTTCACTATCGAATTTCCCACAGCCTTATTGCGCTCTTTCATAAAGGTTTTTACATGGTGTTCCTCTATATTCTGAAGATGCATTTTGCCAAAGTATTCTTTCAAGGTAAGCATACAAGATCGGTAATATTTAACGGTTGCCTCAGACTTCCCGCGCATAAGTCGGTCTTCCATGTCATCTTCAAAAATCTTGTCTGCTTCCTTCCAAGAAATCAGCTTCTCTTCACCAGGTAGCAGAGAGCCTGAATGCCTGGACGTAACACAGTGGGCAAGGTACGCCTCAGCATCCCCCTTGCTTGTCAAACCCTTTGACCGAGTGAATGAAACTCCATCCTTCATTATCCGAGTGGTATGGTTCTGAGATAGCACCATTGACGAACCACAATGCTTGCAGAGAGCCGATTTCTCCCCGGTACATACTTTCTTATATCCCCGATGTTTACCTGCTTCATTCTTGCACTGACTATTCGTGCAACGCCACATTTTACGGATGGTAGCCATACGTCACCCCCCCAAGTTATCCAGCATGTCCGATACAAGTTTAGTTTTTTTAGTATCACCCTTCAGGGCGCGATACTTTTCAATAACTTTCTGTTCTTCAGCGGTTAAAGATGTTGGTGCAATCCATGCTGCAACTTGTCTTTCTCCTCTGGCAAGTAATACCTCTTTCAATTCGTCAACGGTATAATTCAGATCAGCGGCCATTTTAAGAAGCGTTTTGAGCTCAGGTTTATTGCCACGGTTTAATACAGCCCCCCATGTTTCCTGAGTTAATTCGCTTTTAACATCACGCACGAAATCTGATATTTTATCATGTCCAAGAGCCTTGAACTTCTTTTGCATCAATGCTTTTTCGTCCATATTAGCCCCTTTTTTTAATCTGAATTTTCAGCGAACAATGCTGAATGATATGACACTATAACGCACGATATGAATAAGTCAAGCCGGAAATTATTGAACGGAGAATGTACCTTGTAGCGGATAAGAGGGATTACCGGCAGCATCATTGACGTGAATATTGAAAATACTGCTCTGCTTGCTAGTGGTATCAACAATCACTGTATAGTTAATCGTACCGCTTGTGGCCCCCTTGGTGTCAAAGGGCTGATGTATCGTATTCCGATTTGCATACGTTACTGCATCCTAAACATTCATGTTGACCTGGTTAATATCTCCCCCCAGATCGTAAAAGTTAAATGATAAGGCAACGGCTATTTGACCGCCTCCCGAATTGAGAACAGCAGTCTTTGGAGAGTAGGAAAGATTGCTTATAGCGGGAATATGTGCCGCAGGTTGTTGTGTGGTTGCCGTATCACTTCCACTTCCACAAGCCGATAGAAACAGACAGATAAAAAATATTTTCACTACCATCATTTTTTTGATTGACATGATTCAGAGCCTCTGATAAAAGATTCAGTAACGCTGCATTATACGGAACGATATTAAACTAAGGCGCATAATATGAACACGTTTTCTTTAATGAACAACAAAAAAATAAACTTTAAAAAAATAGTTGACAAAACTATGGTTTGCGGTTTACCGTCTGGCTACCTGCTGAACACAGGTAACCCGGCAACCGCACCCGTGAGTATTGCGGTATCTTTATGTCCGACATTTAAAGGAGTGTCGGGATGGACAGGGAATATATTGAATACCTGTCGCAGCTGGTTACGCTGTGTTCAACATCCCGGCACTTTGCCGAATCCATTGAACAGGAGTAACTTTATGAACAACACCCCCGCAGTATTACGTTTTGAATCCCATGAAGTGAGAATAATCAACCTAGATGGTGGACCATTATTTGTAGCAGCGGATATTTGCGCTGTTCTTAATGTGGGCAACCCCTCACAAGCACTGTCCCGTCTTGACGATGATGAAAAGGGTATCATTTCAAATGATACCCTTGGCGGTAAGCAGAATATGACGGTTGTCAACGAATCCGGTCTATACTCACTTATTTTATCCAGCCGCAAACCCGAAGCCAAACGCTTTAAAAAGTGGGTAACGTCTGAAGTCCTCCCCGCAATCCGTAAGACCGGATCATACAACCAAGAGCCGCAATCACATACCATCCCAACAGGGCGATACATTGAGTTGCTGGAAGCTGAAAATAAGTTTCTTCGCGACAGCACTACCGTAACGATCAGCGACAAGCCCCGCACTCTGGCAAAGAACCAGCTTCTTGACAAAACCGGAATAAATAAGATGCTCTATGAAAAGTATCTTGAGCTCCACGGAGAAAAGAGTGTTATGCAGTGGTGGAGAGAAACCGACATTCCGCTTTGTCATGAAACTGTAACTGCTGCATTGCTTCGCAATCATCGTAAATCAGCTCCTACTATCGGGGTTATTGCCAGAGCTTTAAAGTTCCCTTCACATGACATTCGGGTAATGTTACTAAAACTGAGACATGGGGAAGCGGCTGTATTATTGACTTGACAGCCCCCCCCCCCCCGATATGAGATAATAGTAATTAACTATATTTTAAGGAGTCTGAAAATGAAAATCATGAAAGCGATAGCATTGTTGGCCGGTATTGCAGCGACACACGGGAATGTACGGGTTTTTATGGGTGATTGCACTCCGATTAAGAAGCTGCACTTCAGCGTTTATGAACCGATAACTGAATGCCCGACAGAAAAGAAGAAACTTGGGAAGCTGTATCTGCATATCGGGGAACATTGATTTTACCGGGGAGGGTGACAGCCTCCCCTATCCCAAACGAAAGGAGGTGATGGCATGGCAGATAAGAGAATCAAGACAGTAAAGAATGAATGTGGAGTTAAGGCAGTAACAGCTTTTGAAGCATCAAAGATTTATCCCGGTATTGAAGAAAGGCAGTTTGCCCGAATGTGTTTGAAGGGTCAAAGAATGGTAAGGATTTATGGAAACGAAGTCCCACCGGATAAATTGGCAAAGGTTCTGTTTGGTAAGAAAGTTGGTAAATACTGGCTGATTCCATTGGAAGAGTTAGACCGTGTTTTTTTATCCACAGATTCAGCGACGCTGAAAGTTTAATCAGAATACCAAGGGTTGCGGTGATGGATCGGATGGAAAGTTGAAAGCTAAAGTCTGGTACAGGCTGGATGATAACGGGAATTTTGTGGAGGTGCTGTAATGCAAGCACGGTGCAAGCACGGAAACTGTAACGGTTTGATGCAGATTGAATACGACAGAATTAAATGCGTGAAGTGTGGTCGGTCGATATGGCGCAACTTTGAAATGAGAAAGCCAAGTAAAGATGATCGTAATTTGGGTTGTCCTCCTGGTTCAAGGAATACCGGAAAAGATCATATTGAAGCGAGAATACGATAATGTGGCGCATGGTACAGTACCCCCGTTACAATGTTGTGTCAGTACGGTTGTCAGAAACAGAAATGAGGCTGCTAAAAGAGTTTGTTGAATATCGGAAGAGTTCACGGCAGGAAGTAGTACACCACGCCTTAATGGAGTGGATCAAGAGCATCATACCACAAGGAGGAAACGAGAATGAGTAATGAATTGGTAACAACAAGCGGTAACGGAGCTTTGACAGTCCATGAGTTGAAAGACAGGGTAAACATGGTTCAACAGGCAATGGGTGCGGTCATGCGTGATAAGGTGCATTACGGTACGATCCCCGGAGTGTCTAAGCCGTCACTCTGGAAGCCGGGGAGTGAATTACTCCTGTCAATGTTCCGTATCGCCGTAATTCCGAGGGTTGAAGATTTGGGTATCAATGGAGAGGTGCATTATCGCGTGACCTGTCAGGGAGTTTTGCCAAATGGCGAAATTGTTGGTGAAGGTTTGGGGGAGTGTTCCAGCGAGGAAGAAAAGTACAAGTGGCGGTCTGCTGTCTGCAAGGAAGAGTTTGACGACACCCCGGATACGAAACGCCGTCTGAAGTACACAAGGGACGGAAAGAAGTTTCAGCAAGTCCGGGTGAACCCTGCTGACGTTGCAAATACTATCCTGAAGATGGCGAAGAAACGGGCGCAGATGGATATGACGTTGACCTGTACCGGGGCAAGTGACGTATTCACTCAAGACCTTGAAGATTTACCACCTGAATTTATTAACCAGAAGGCTTCACCAGCGGCAGCAGCTTCACGCCCTGCCCCTCCGAAAGCGGCATCACCTCCACCAATAAAGCAACAGGCCGAAGATGCAGACGTTACCGTGGAAATGAGCGTTTCTGAACAGATTGATCTTGCCTTGGATCATTTATCCGGTGGAGATGATGCAGCAAAGAAAAACCTTCTGCTTGAGGCAAGTCGCGGTGGTAAGAGTTCAGGAGCTTTCTTGACCTATGCAAAGTTGCACCTTCCTGAAACTTCAAAGCCGTGGCTCCATAAAATACTTGAGTATCTTAAGGCCAAGATTCAGGAAGCCCCGGGAGATGAAACAGGGGAAGATATGCCATGCTGAAGTTTGATGAACTGACACATACCTATTACTGGAACGGTGTCAAAGTGCCGGGGGTGACAACTATCCTTGCAGACTTCATCAAGGTAGTTATCAACAATACCCCGTACCATATCGGGCGCAACAGCGGGGCTGTTATACCTTCTGAAGTTATGGAAGCAGCAGCGGCCAAGGGTACGGATATTCACAAGGGCTGTGAACTGATCGCAAATGGTGGAGTTGATTGGAGTGCTCTTGATGGTGCGTATGTTGGACCATTGCGGGAGTTTGAAAAGTGGCTTACTGACTACAAACCGGCAATCATGTTCACTGAAGCACCGTTCTACTCTGTGCGTTATGGTTACGCCGGCACGATTGACATTATTGCCAATATCGGCGGTAAAATCTGCTTAATCGACATTAAGACCGGGGCGAGTTCTTCAGTAGGGCCGCAATTAGCAGCATATCAGCATGGATGGTGCGAACAGGAGAAGTACAAGGCATCAACTCAACGGTGGGCGTTATGGATTCCAAAGAACGGTGATCCGTACAAGTTTGAGAAATTAACCGGATTACAGGACTTCGATTATTTCAAATCATGCCTGTTTATCCACAACTATCTAAAGGGGGGAAAGTAATGATTCATCATCATGTAACCAGCAGCAACATTGAAAGTGTGGCTCACAAAGGAACAGTTCTTCATGTCAAGTTCAAGCACGGTGGAACGTATGAGTATCTTGATGTGTCACAAGAGCAGTTCCTTGGGCTGAAACACGCCGAGAGCGTAGGCAAGCATCTTAACAGCATGGGTCTGAAGGGAAAGAAGGTGACACAATGACAACAGCACTTACCACAGCAGCGACAGACTCCCTGAAGGCCGAAGTTTCACCGGTCAAGGCAAATGCTCAAAAACTCGTAATCAGCGAGGCTCAGCACGTAGAAGCGGCAAGGGATTTTATCAGAACTATCAAGGAACGCCGGAATAAAGTTGATGCAACCTTTGACATTCATATCAAAGCGGCTCATGCAGCACACAAGGCACTTGTTGCCACCAAGAAAACTTTTACCGACGATCTTGACGATGCTGAACGGATTATTAAGGGAAAGGTTGGAGCGTACCAGCTTGAATGTGAACGTCTGGCAAAGATTGAGCAGGAAAAAGCCCGTATTGCAGCCGAAGCAGAACAGCGTAAGATTGTAGAGGCCGCACAGAAGAAGATTGCCGCCACTCTGGCCAAGTCCGGCACGGTCAATGAGAAAATTGCTTATCTGGAATACTCCTTGATTCATGACAGTCTGGACGATACCACAAGGGGCTTGTGTGAACGTCAACTTGAAGTGTTACGCCTGCAACTTCAGGGTTTGGAAGATAAGGCAGCAGTGGCACAGCGCAAGGCTGAAGAGGCAGCAGAAGCACCGGCCTACATTCCCCCGGCAGCAGTAGCAGAAAAGACAGCAGGGGTTTCTGGAAAGAAAACCTATCTTGTCACCGTCACCGAACCAATGACGCTTATCAAGGCCATTGCAGACGGTAAAGGGAGTGCCGGACTCGTCAAGGCGTGGGATGAAACCATGATTAAGAAACTTGCGCTAATGGGGATCTTTCTTCCGGGTGTTCAGTACCAAGAGGAACGCATTGTTTCTGTGCGCTAAGATTCAGAGCGTCTGAATATTTTATCAGGAGGTTTTATGCAGAAGTATCTTGAAAAGTTGAAAGAGTTTTTTGCAACAACATTACGTTTGCCCGGAGCCGGTTTTTATGTCGGTTGTGGCCGGTATCAAGGATTCAGACCGTCATGCAGCCGGTACGGTTTGGTTATCAACGTTGGCTTCGTATGGTTCATGTTCATTACTTACGATTTCATAGCGTCCAGCCAAGAGGTAATGAATGAAGTCATGGACAAGCGGAAAGAGATTCTTGAATTACGGCAGATGTACGGCAACAGAACGCCACGCCGGAGGTGAATCATGGAATATCACGACACGCCACTTTACCGGGGCAACGCACTGAGGAAAAAACGTAATGCCGGATTCATAGCGTTTATTACAGCGGTAATAATTGCGGCAATGCTTGGGATGTACTGGATCGATCAGCAGATTGACCGACCACTACACAAAAATAGTCAGGGGTTAGTATGGCTCGTATAGATATGACAAGAGAACAGCTTTTAACTATGGCTGCAAGTATTGCAATTTGTACGCTAACAGCAATTGAACGGACTTCACCAGCTCATTCAACATTATCCAGAAAGATAAAGAAGGTTGAGGATGCTATTGCCGAACTCGCAGCCCTGAATAAATCTTCTCTCAATCAAGAAATGCGCGATTTGGGAATTAAGGCGTGGGGTAAGGCAATGGATTGCGTTTCAAACAATATCAAAGGCATGGTTGAAACTGTGCCAAACTCAAAAGGGGGGAAATAGGCATGAACAGAGGAATTTTCAGAAGTGAATTGGAATGTGTCTTGACTGAGGCCGAAGCCAAGACCTACAGCGGGGAGTTGGCGCGACTGACTCAAACTCAGGCAGAGCTTGAAGATCGAAAGAAGGAGATTACCAGCGATTACAAGAGCCGTATTGATGCTTGTATTAGTCAGACGCGAGTAATTGCCCGGAAGGTTTCAACCGGTAAGGAAATGCGTGATGTTGAAGTACGTTGGGAATTTGATTTTCCGGCAAACGTTAAGTATCTTATCCGCCTGGACACTTACCATACAATTGACAGCAAGGCTTTGACTGACAATGAACTTCAGATGTGCCTTGACCTGGAAGAGGCGGCGAATGCTGAAGAGGTGGAAGAAACACCAATTAACGTCGTTGTTCCTGGACCTGATGGGGTACTTCCAGCCGGAGCGAACGAAAGTGATTATCAACCTGAAGATGATGGAACAGAAGGTAATCTTCCTGATATGGAAGAGGCCGGGGAACCGGAGATAATTGACCCTCCTGAAACTGATTCGTTTGAGTGCAAGAGTTGCGTCACCAAGAAAAAAGCGAAGAAGTGCGGCGCAGATTGTAGGCAAGTATAATGGAACTCAACCATTATCAAATGCTTGCCGAAGAAACAGCAATCTACCCGAAGTTCACCGATGCACCAATTTATCCGGCACTTGGTTTAGCTGGTGAGTCAGGCGAAGTCGCAGATAAAGTGAAAAAGTTACTTCGTGATTATAACGGAAAGGTTTCAAGTGGAGCTCGTCACGAACTTGGTAAAGAGCTTGGTGATGTTTTGTGGTATGTCGCAATGTGTGCTAGAGATTTAGGATATTCTCTTGACCAGATTGCCATGATGAACATTGTAAAATTATCTGATAGAAAGCGTCGTGATAAGATCAGCGGTGAAGGTGACAACCGATGATTGAATTATTCGTTCACGGTGAGCCAGTAGCACAAGGAAGGCCAAGAGCGTACCGCCGTGGCAATATGGTAGGCTTCTACGATCCGAAGGAGTCAAAGGGATGGAAAACGGAGATAGCCAAGGCAGCGAAGGATGCAACACCATTTATTCCCGGTATTCCGTTGTCAATGAAAATGGTTTTCTACCTGACAAAACCTAAATCAGTTAAGAGGTTATACCCGATAGTTAAACCAGACATTGATAATTTTGTGAAAGCAGTTATGGACGCTCTAAAGGACATTTGGGGGGATGATTGCCAAGTGATCCAGATCAGTGCCGGGAAACGGTACGTAGGAACCGGGGGGATATGGAACGGCCCCGGAGTGTTTGTTGCAATCAGCGAGTACAAGGAATAATTACGCTTGACGATTCAGAGCTTCTGAATTATAAGACAGCAAAACTGAATATTAAACACGTTGGCTAGAACGTGGATTACCGAGTGGGTGATAGCGGGAAACCGCTTAACCTGAAAGACCGTTAGGAGTGCTAGCCCACTTTTAGCGGTCTTTCTATTTCCAACCGGGACGGCGGTTGACCGGGAGGGTTCAGAGTGGACAGAGGATACATAAAACTTTGGAGGTGCATTAGGGAAAATCATTTCTGGCATGATCGACCTTTTGACAGGTGCAGAGCATGGATTGATTTACTTATGTTGGCAAATCATTCTGAAGGGGTATTGAGATCAAGAGGCATATCAACAACTATTCTTCGTGGTCAGGTCGGGTGGTCGGAAGTTGCTCTTGCTGAAAAATGGGGATGGAGCCGGGGCAAGGTCAGGAGGTTCTTGAAAGACCTCCGAGAACAGGGACAAATAGAACAGCAAAATAATAACGTAACCAGTTTAATTACAATAACTAATTATCACATATATCAATCAGACGGTACAGCAGACGGTACAGCAGACGGTACAGCAGACGGACAGCAGACGGACAGCAAACAGTACCCTAAGAAGAATAATAAGAATGAAAAGAATAATAAGAATGAAAATAGTTTGTCTGCTGATGAAGTCGAAAAGGCTTTTGAATGGTGTTGGAAAAAATACCCCATGTCTGACGGTAATAAAATCAAGGCACTCGCTAAGTTTCAAAAAGCCGTGAAGGTTAAAGAGGATTTCCACCGATGGAGAGCAGCCTTTGACGCTTACATGGAAAGCGTAGAGGAAAGAAGAATTACCTTTCCCGGCTTGAGTTACCAGAACAGACAAACATTCTTCAATAATTGGGAAGGTCTTGTCCCTGATAATTGGCGGGATTGGATACCGGAGGCAACTAATGCAGCCACCGAATAAGAAAGGCCCATTCAAGCCAATGCTTTCACACATAACGGACTTTAACGGAAGATCGGAAAAATATACCGCTTATGTGAAGAAGGTTGAACAGAGCCGATTCACAACCGGATTCGATATTGTTGACAAAGACATCCGGGGCATTGCAGCCGGTGAAATGATGATTATTTCCGCTTATTCCGGCACGTTCAAGAGTGCTTATCTGCAAAATATCCTGATGGGTTATTCATCCAGAAGCGGCCTTTATTCCCTGTTCTTCTCTCTGGAAATGCCGAATGAAAAAGTTTACGAGCGGGAAATGCAGATTGCCAACAGCATCACCAGCAAGGAAGTTGAACACCGTGCGCTGAATGTTCACCAAAGGACGCTTGACCAGTTGAATAAATGCCGGACAAGCGGAGCAAGTAAAGTGCTGACGGTTGAACGGCCAAAGCTGACACTTGAGCATATTGCTGAATATATCGAACTGGCAAAGGTCAAATATGAGCTTGGAGTAGTCGGCATTGACTATCTTGGCTTGATGAAAGGCGGGGCCGGTAGATCATCGGCAGACCTTACCGAGGATTTGAGCAATGGCGCGAAAGAGCTTGCCAAGGAAGCAAACCTTCCTGTGATCCTGCTGACTCAGATCAACAGAGCGGCAGCAAGGGCGCAATCCGATGAAGGCTCAGAAATTGAGCTGCATCACCTGAAGTATGGCGGAGAAGCCGGGGCCGATATTGTCCTGGGCTTATACCGGGATCAGGAAGAATCTCTTGTGCTGAAGATACTCAAGAACCGGGGCGGGGTTATCAATAAGCGATACAAAGCGGAGATTATACCCCATGCCATGAGGTTTGAAGGTTTCAGCGACTATATACCGCCTCCGAAGAAGCGGGGAGGGTACAAGAAGCAGCAGCAAGACGACTTGCCAATATGAAGCCGTGGCAGATCAAGAAACATGCTGAAGAGTTTGGTATTTATCTCAAGGCCGCTTGTGAAATGAGAATACGATACTTGCTGCAAGTGATTGACCTGTGGCCGGGGTACATTGAAAACGGCGGGAAAGTACCGGAGCTTGGAGAATGGGAAGCGTTCGACCAGTTGACCGCAATAAAACAGTTTGAAGCACGGCAGAAAAGACCACTCCGGGAAGATCGGATAACAGAAGAGATGATACAGGCTGCGAAGGATACACCGATTGAATCACTGATTACCTTTGACCGTACCGGAAAGGCACTGGCTTTCTGCCATGCTGATAAATCCCCTTCCCTTTCTTGGAACCGGAAGGGCAACAAGGCACACTGTTTCCCATGCGGTAAGAGCTTCAATGCTGTTGATGTGCTGATTCACAGAGATGGAATGACGTTTATTGATGCTGTAAAGGAGTTGGCAAGATGAAATCAAAAGCAGAAATCATCAAAGAATTACGCTATCTGTTAAAACGCATGATTAAGTGTGGTGTAAATATGTATTACTACGGGGGATTTAACCATATCGCAGAACATGGTATGCAGATGATCGGAGCCGGACTTATTGCAAAAGATTGGGCGGATCAGTGGGAGGCCGAACCGTGAAAATGCCAAGACCTGTTCCCTGTAATGGCTGCACCCTCTGCTGTCACCATGATGCTATCAGAATACTCCCGGCTGATGATGCGTCATTGTACCAAACTGTACCGCATGAACATTACCCCGGCCATTTGATGCTGGACCATAAGCAGAACGGAGATTGCGTGTACCTGGGGGATGCTGGTTGCACGATACATGACCATTCTCCGCAACAGTGCCGGGAGATGGATTGCAGAAATTTGAAATCAATACCAAAGAAAAATGCCAAGAAAATGAGAATATTGAAAGTCTGGAATAAAGGGAGGTCAATGGTATGAAATTAGTTATCACGGTTGAGATACCCGAAGATTATACAGACGTCCACCCGGATATAATCGTTGATGACTTACTGAGGGACGTTGACCGTAGTTACTGGATTGTTGAAAATGTAGAGGTAGAACCGTGATTATTATCAAGTGGCAAGATAAGAGCATGACCGCCCCGAACTGGTTTGACTTCCCGGTTTCGAATATTGCACACATGCCGTTGTCTCATGCCGTGGCTCTCTTCTCTGGCAAGATTCCAGTAATCATCAAGGAAGGGGCGCAATATATCGTCAATACTGCTGAACTTCTGGCAAGCTATAAGAAGAAAGGAAGCAGGGTGATGATGATCGGTGACGTTGATACCGCTCGGATGAATCAAAAACTGTCAGTTTCGGGTTTTGTTTCGTGAAGTGTTTCAGCAAGGCTGATTATTTATTCAGAACCATAAGCGGAAGCCATCGGAATCCATTCAGGAGCTAATTACAATAATGAAGGCATACCGTGATAAGGGGTAATGCGAGTTATGGCCTCAGAAACGAAATTTGAAAGGAGGCTTATGTTGACAAATGACCAAAAAGAGGCAAGAGCCGAAAGAGTGTCAATAATGAGAGCTGAAAATGTACCTGATGAATTCATCCAGCAAGTTTTAAACAATTACCCAGAGCTGTACGGCCATAGTGCCGAAATCATAGAGGAGGTAGCACAATGAACAAGTTTGAAGAAATCAAGAAGGTAATCGAAGAGGCAGAGAAGGACGCAGCCAAGTTTTACAGCGGCAACAGCAAGGCAGCAGGGACCAGAGTCCGGGCGGCACTGCTGAAGATCAAGGAACTGGCCCACGAAGGTCGGAAAGAAATCACAGAGCTGAAAGGGGGTGAATAGTGGAAGAGTTGAATTTATACCATTGCCATAAACGAGTCAGAGCCGGACTGATTACCGGTATAAGCCCGTTAAATACAGATGGATCAGCAGAGCTGTACATTTTTGAGTCTGGAAAGGTTTACCCTGTTGACGCTGCTTGGCTGGCAAGAAATCCCAAACTTGCCGTTGGCGGGTACTTCGTTGTGTATGTTGACAATCAGGATCAGTACACATCCTATTCACCGGCTGAACCGTTTGAAAGCGGTTATACTCTGTCTGGCAATATGAATTTCGGTGGTGCTATCGAAGCAATGAAGCAGGGCAGCAAGGTTGCTCGAAAGGGCTGGAACGGGAAAGGGATATTTATTCAGATACAGTTTCCCGATGAACACAGCAAAATGACATCCCCATACATTTACATCAACACAACCGGATTGCAGACAGATAACCCCGATGCTCCAAAAAGCCTTGTACCGTGGCTTGCTTCTCAAACTGATATGTTAGCTGAAGATTGGGAAATTGTCTAAGCAGGAAAAGAAAAAGCCCTTCCAGATCGGAGGGGCTTTTTTGTTGGCAGGTTATTTATTCCAGGCTCTTGATTTACATTCTGGGCAGGCTTTCGGGTGATCCTTTCGTGGTGTCCATGTGTACATACATTTCTTGCAGAGACAGATTAACTCCGGTGGTGTTGTCAGTTCCTTTTTCATTTTGATTCCTCCTCGTAGTGTGACCGTGCCGTGATGTAGCATTCTAAAAAGTTAATTCCCTGTTGTTCGCATAAGTGGTGAAGATCGGTAAGAACGTCAATGATGCATTCTTCAAGATCCTCGTTGCAGGCGTAATCGTCTATATATTCATAGACTCTATCGGCCCGTTGTTCGTTTGTTGGCTGGTTCATATATCCCCCTTCGCTACAGGTATCACCTTTGCACAGTTCGCATACATTTCGGATTTTGGGCCGGTGATATGGTGAGCAAAAGTAATATTACCCTCATGCCTTTTGATTTGGATCATATTACCGCTGTAATCAACTGCGAATGTCCCGATAGGCAAAGAGTCAATTGTTACCGCTCTGTTTTCCCATTGTGAATACTGCTCTCTGTCCATTTCAGTATTCCTCCATCAGTTCAGCCGGATACCGTTTTATAACAGCTTCAGGGAAATAGTCTTTGACGATGTCCAGGGCTTCGCTGTCATCCCCGGTATATCCACATTAATGATTACCGAACTCGTAATTATAAACGTCTTGAGGGTCACAGTTGGCAATGATCCGCTGTCTGAGTTGTGCCAGTTCTTCCATAAACAGCGTGATACCTTCATCCGTACCGTACAGGCCATGGTTTGCAGATAAAACCTTGGCCCCTTCTGGAATACTCTTTGCTTTCCCCTCTTCAAACTGCTGGTTGCCGAATGCAAAGAAACACTCTTTCATTGATGGATTAAATTGTTTAGCCTCTGAGTATTTCATGGTCTGGCCTCCTCTGCGTATTCCAGCCCGTCAGCAATTTCCTGAAGCTGGTCAGTGTATCCCTGATATTCATCACCCTTTTCTGATTCCTGCCACTTCTCTGATTTTTCGCTGTAATAATCTTCCCGCTCCTGAACTATGTCAGCGAGTTCCATTTGTGCGGAGCTTAAAGCGTCCAGTATTCGGTTGATTCTCTTGTTCATGCTCTCAGGCTTTTTCATTGTCTTACCTCCCTTTGATTGTTTCGTAGATTGACCAGCACAGGCACAACAGGCCACCGATAGTTAATAACTCCATTGCATTACCGCCCTTCCCGCCCTGGTGATCCGGGTGATCTTGTACCCTCTGGACATGAGCAAGTACATTGTGACTGATTCGTATTCTACCTCGATCATGGCTGTACCTCCTGAAAGTTTATTCAGCGACTCTGAATTAGTGGACGTGATTAGGCAGATCAACAACCGTATAACCAAGTTGACGCATTGACTTTGCTACCTTTTGCACCTGTTGGTATGTCATGTTATCGGTTAGATACTTGCGAGGGTAAGCGGTGCGGATATAATACCGCTTGCTTGTTTTCAATGCTTCATCTGTGATTGTGTCTTTACGGATTTCATAGGTTACATCATCAATTTGGACGTTCATAACTCCCCCTTAAAGCCGGATAACGCCCCGGCTGGCGGTAAGTAGTTAAGCCTCAGTGCCACCGTAGATATACTGCCCATTCATTCCGGGCTTACCTGCATAGTAATGCAGCTCCCCATACTGCTTATCAATGAACAGTGTCCCACCCTGCCCTTTAACCGTTTTGTACTTGGTTGGTATAAAATCAATGCCGTCTGATTCATCCAGTGAATAATCGTTGCACACGTCATAAAGTACCTGCATTACCCCACCAACCAAGATCAACATAATTTCCCCCTTTTTCTTCAGTGTGTCTGAACCGTTGTTCAGTATGTCTGATTATTACTATTATCATTATTACTATGTCAAGCGAATAATTCATCGACTCTGAAAATAAATTCAGCTACTCTGACGCATCCAGTAAACAAGGGGGTTCACAACAATGTCAATTGAGAAGGAAGAAGTCAAAAAGCTGATCGTCAGCAAGTTGTCAGAGCTTTACGAGGTTAAAACAAACCTGTTCATCAAGGGGAAGTACAGGGACACCATTCTACCAATCTGCATAATGTCCGAGTTTGACACTCCGCTGCTGGTGATCCGGCTGCGGCTCCGGGATAAAGACAGCCAAAACTATTCAGGAAAGCCGGTAAAGCGTCTCAAAAGGTGGGAGGAAATAACCGGCAATCAGGTTGTAACCATCTGGCGCCGAGAACAGGCCGAAGATATTATCAGAATTGTTGAAGCAGCATTTAATGCTTGAAAATGTCAAAGGGCTTGTGGTAGGTGAGTGGGTAAGGGAAGCTGCGGTTAATGTAGTAGTATGTAGCTCCCTTACTGCTCTAATATCTCCTGCATCAAGATCATTACCCAGGTCACAATCTCACAATCTCAATCAGAACCAAAAGAAGAAAAAAGCACTTCATTTGCTCGTTGTACCGTCACGTTATGCACGTACAATCAGCCACTTACCAGACCATAAAGCCCAGGTCAACAAGCTACTACCACAGGTAATTGGATACATAAATGGATACCTGACCCGATAAAGGCACAGCATAGTGATGTATCATCAGCACGTTAAGATGCAAAATGAATGAACTCGGTGTTCATCCATGCACATCCCCAGCACTGGACCTGCCTCCCGCCCTGCCTGGTGCCTGTCCTGTACGCCGGATCGCCCCCCGCCCATGATACCCCCCCCCACCCCCCGCCTCTCTCCTCTGTAGGAGTCCCCCTCCCTTGATAGTTATTCTCCTTCTGGAAAGTTTTTCCCCAAAACAATTTCTTTTTTATTTCCCCATGAAAAAATTTCCTCAAAATTTCCCTGAACTTTTTTATTTGACACAGCCATTATTTTGACGTATTCGTCAATTAAGTGACGCTGATAATTTTAACAGAGGTTCTGAATGGCAATTGTTAAACCTGAAAATAAAGGTGGCCGTCCAAAGAACCCTGTGAATGAAGGAGATCTCAAGAAGTATCTGAAGGATTGTGCGAAGGTTGATATTCCGAAACTCAGAAAGAGACTTATGGATATTGCCCTTGGAGTAATTAAGGAAGATCGTTTCGATATTAAGACGGGGGCTATTGTAAAAATCAATATCCCTCTTTCTGTTTCTGTCGATGCGATTAATGCGTATGGAAAGAATGTCTTGAGCAAGATTGAGGCAGATGCCAAGGCGGATAACAATATAAAGGTTGAATACTCGGTTACGGATGCTCTCAAGACGGTAGAAGAGAAGAAACGAGCTGAGTATGAGAAGCGGCTTCAGAAGGAAATTGAGGCGAAGAATTCCAATATTGTTCCTATGAGGAAAGTTTCTTGAGCAATGCATCTCAACGCATAGAGGTCTGTGATGGTGAGCAGATGGCCCGGATCATTGACGAGATGTGGGATGATCGTGTTTCGTTTGCGAAGTACATCATTGGCTTCAATCCTTCAGACCAACAAGGGGATGCTCTGGCGGCACTGGACAAGCATGATGCTGTTTCGGTGAAGTCCGGCCACGGTTGCGGGAAGTCTGGCGTTGAGTCTGTGACGATTCTTCATTACATGAGTTGCCGGACATTCCCGAAGATCCCTTGTACTTCTCCTTCCAAGCACCAGTTATATGACGTTCTTTGGGCTGAGTTATCCAAGTGGCATAGACAGATGAACCCTTTGTTCCGGGATATGTTCACCTGGACGAAAGAGAAGTTCATGCACAAGGAACATCCTGAAGAGTGGTTCGCTGTTGCCCGTACCGCTACGAAAGAGAACCCGGAGGCTCTGGCCGGATTCCATGCTGATTACGTCATGCGTGTGATTGATGAAGCATCCGGCGTTTGTGAACCTGTCTTTGAAGTCCTTGAGGGAGCGCATGGACGGCTTGAAACAAAGGAATTGATGTGTGGGAACCCCACCCGTCTTGATGGAACGTTCTACCGTAGCCATACCAAAGACAAGGATTCGTATAAGGGTATCACATGGAGCTGTCTTGATTCCCCTTGGGTGAAGCAGCAGTACATTGACCGTATATTCCGCAAGTTCGGTAAGGACTCCAACATTGCTAGAGTGCGTGTTTACGGTTTGTTCCCACTGCAAGAAGGTGATTCATTCATTCCTTATGCTCTGGTGGAAGATGCAATGTTTCGTGACATCGTTCCGCAGGAAGGTCAACCGGTGGTATTCGGTGTTGACGTGGCGCGATTCGGTGACGATGAAACGGTTATTGCCATACGCCGGGGTGACGAGTTCCTGCCCTACCATGTGTTGAGGGGTAAGGATACTGTTCAGATTGCTTCGTATGTCCGGGCTTTGGCGAATGTTCATAAGCCCATTGCCATATTTGTTGACGTGATTGGATGGGGAGCCGGGGTGCATGACAATCTGTACCATGCTGGATTCCCTTCTTACGGTATCAATGTTTCAGAGAGTCCAGCTATGGAACCTGACACATACCGTAGATTGCGTGATGAATTATGGGGTGGTATGCGTGATTGGTTGCAAGAACGCCGGGGCCGACTGTGCAACAAGTATTGTGAAAGCCTGAAGGGGGCCGCCATTGAGGATACCGAAGATACTTTGATTGGAGAACTGACCACTCCGAAGTACGAGATACCCCATGGCAAGATTGTAATTGAGTCAAAAGATAAGTTGAAGGCAAGGCAAGTACAATCTCCGAACCGTGCTGATGCTCATAACCTAACCTTCGCGCAGCCGATGGCATCTTATCAGGTCGATGAATCACCAGAAGGCAATGAAGATTACCGAAATCAACCGCTTGACGATGAGGCAGGGTACTAATGGCAGACTTAAATTTGAACGCGACATATTCACCCGATGCAGACAAGCTTGATAACGGCGGGATAACCAAGCACGTTCTAGATATTTTTGAAGCCTTCAAGACTTCTCGCGCACCGTATGAAGAGAAGTGGCGCGAATGCCAGTTGAACTACTTGGGTCAGTATCAGGAGAATACCCGTTGGCGCAAGAATGAGGCTACCGGTAGACGCTCAAAGATATTTGTAAAGCTGACTACGCTTAAATGCAATACCGCTCATTCCCGTATCGTTGATTCATTTCTATCCGGGCGCAAGAATCTTCCTTTCGATGTTGAGGCGGTTGCTCCTGAGAAGTACGGTATTGACCCTGAATCAGCAGCTAAGATGATTAACGACTTTAAGAAACAGCTTGAGCAGCACTTCAAGTTGATAAATCTACCAGACAAGTTAAATGGTGGAGTCCTGGAACTTGGAGTGCTTGGAACGGCTGTACTCAAAGGCCCAATTATTGAGGAACGGGAAAAGACCGTTGTAACGAAACGTACCGTTGCGGGTATTCCCGTAAATCAGTTGGATCAATCCATTAACCCTTGGCAGATGGATAAGCAAACCGAACCTGTCCCGGTGATTGACCATATTCCATTGTGGGAATACTACGTTGATGCTAATGCCAAGAGTACCACTGACAGCATTGGAGAGATTCACTTTCAACGGATGTTGCCGGCGCAATTCATGAAATTGTCAAGGGCTGGCGGTTATGATCGAAAGTCCGTGAAAGAAGCACGTGACAGGGCCACGAACTATAACCAGAACGATAAACGCCGGGATATGATGGGCGATAACTGGATGGGAGAGCATGGAGAGAAGGATAAGAAAGTTCCTGTACTTGAGTATTGGGGGTTGATCCCGTCTGGTATGCTTCGTAGTTTCGGTGTGACAGATGTACCGGAGGACTTGGACGATGAAGATTCTGTTGAGGCTCTTGCCGTACTTGCTGCTGACGGTATCTTAATCAAGTGTTGCCTGAATCCTCTTGGATTTCGCCCATTCTATGTTTGCCCATATAAGAAAATTCCGCACCAGATTTATGGTGAAGGTGTTGCCGGTTTGATGCGTGACAGTCAGAAGATGATTAACAGTGCCACTCGTATGCTGATAGACAACAAGGCTATTTCCGGTAACGGTATCATCGGAATGGTATGGAATAAGATTGATTGGAAGCGCACGGTATCTGCTGAAATTTACCCCGGAAAAACTATTTACTTCAAAGAAGGTACAAACATAGCTGAAGCACTTGGACAGATCACTTTCAGCGATATTACAAATGGACTTCGTGAACTGATCGAACTCTTTGAACGTTTCTCTGATGAAGAAACCGGAATACCAAAGTATACAACCGGGGATAGTGGATCTTTTCTGAACAAGACCGCCTCCGGTATGTCCATGCTTATGACCGCTTCAAACGTGAACTTGAAGAGTGTCATGCAGAACATTGATGATTTTTGGATCGAAAAAATTGTTGAAGGTTTCTACCAGTGGTTTATGGAAATGGGAGAGGACCACAGCAACAAGATTCCTCTAAAGGTCAAGGCAACCGGTGCAGATTCCCTAATGGCAAAAGAGATGAAACTTGAAAATCTTCTGAAGGCCAAACAAGTAACGAACGGTCAACCTGCAGCAATGTTCATTGATGATGCTAAATTCTGGAAGGAAGTTTTCAACATCCTTGAAATACCGGAAGTCATGCGCTCTGATGAACAGATTGACCAGATCATTCAGGAAGCAGCAAAACAGGCCGGACAGGGTAAGGACTTGAGGGAGCTTATCAGAATAGATGCAATATTCGCCCTGCTTTCTGGCAAAGAACAATCACAGTTGCTTTTAGAAATGGGTATTACCCCTGACCCTGAACGGGCGGGTATTACTCCAACAGTTGCTCCCGGTGCGGTGTCAACCGCAGAAGCCCCCTCCTCTTCTGAAGGGATGCCGCAACCGGGGGCAGTACAAGCAGACAATCCCGGTTCAATCCAATTGGGGGCAGCAGCATGAACGTACAGTTATTGAGGCAATCACCCGACTTCCAAAGTTTCTTGGAGAGAGTGAAGGAACTTGGAACCGGATCATCAGAGCTTATCAAGATAGAAACCAGCTTGATAAGTATTGGCAGATTGCAGGGCCGCTTGACTACGATTGACGATGTTGTCTCTCTGCTTGACCAGATAGAAGCTGAACAAAGATTTGAAGAACGATAAAGGAGATTTACCATGTCGATAATGAAACTTGATGCTAACGGTTTTCCTACTCAGTTACTTGGAGCCAATGCCCCCCAGACAATCACGGTTAATGGTTCAGCCGGTGCAGCAACGGCCTCTGCAATTATTACCTCTGATATTGTGCGAGTAAATGCCACAGTTGACACATTTATAATGTTCTCAGTACCGGGAACGGCAGTAACAGCCAGTACAGGTCACTTTCTAAAAGCTGGCGTGCAATATGATATTCCTCTTCCACAAGGTGGAATGAAAGCATCTGTTCTGGCAGTAGGAGTAACAGCAGGGACTATGTACCTTTCAGAATTAGGTTAATCAAGCGGGATTACCAGACGGCCCCGCAACAACAATATCGGATTACCGGGACACCGGCCCGAACAGGAGGAATCAAGATGGGAAAGCAAGGAGAGGAAGCAACACCGACAAGGGATGAACTTCTTGACCAGGAATGGGACAAGCTGGATGCCGAAGAGAAGGCAGCGGAAAACAAGTCAGACGATTTCGGATTATCTGATGATTCAGACCCGGATTATGATGGTAAAGAACCCGCAGCTAAAATAACGCCTGATGATTCAGAATCTCTGAAAAAAGAAACAGATAAGCAAGAATCGGCAGAAGCGAAGGCACTCAAGGATACAAAGGCTTGGGCTACCAAACTGTCGCAGGAAAATGCAGACCTTAAACGGCTTGTTGCTGAAGGTGCTACCAAGAAGGAAATCACAGCACAAGAGCAGACCATTGAACAGCAGAAGAAGGCAATCAGTGACGAAACGTTGAACACTGTTTACCGGGAATACCCTGAACTGAAGGAAGTTCTTAATCCGCTGTTGGATACGCTCAAGGGGCTTCAGGCTGAAACTGAGGCTACCAAGAAGCAACGTGAAGAGTCAGTACAGCAGAGTGAAGTTAAGCGGAAGCAGGAAGCACTTAATTACTTTGAGTCAACCATCATGCCGGAAGTAATGAAGGAACATGCTGACTTCAAAGAAATCATTGGCGATGCCGGTTATTTTGAATGGGCTGAAAAGCAACGGCCTGGACTAAAGACGGCTGCACTTCAAAGCAATGATCCTGAAGATATTAAGTGGGCTGTTGGTGAATACAAAAAGGCTGTTGCTGGGCCTGAAGCTGCAAAACTGAAGCAATCGGAAGAAGAGAAACGGAAACAGAAACTCAACAATCAAATGTCCTTACGTGGAGGTTCTTCAACTCTGTCTACCGGAAAGGCTAAGTCTGACCCAAATGATTACGATGCGGCATGGGAAAAGGCAGAACGAGAAGAACGGAAGCAGTAAGGCGTAACGAAAGGAGCAACAAACTATGCAATATAGCGATATTTCACCAGCAACACAGGCATACGTTGACCGTAATCTGCTCAAACGGGCAACTCAGAACAACATTCTCGGTCAGTTCGGGCAGAATAAGGTTCTTCCTTCCCGTTCTACCAAAACCATGATAATGCGGCGTTACAACCGTCTGGCAACAGCCGTTACCCCGCTTGTCGAGGGCGTTACCCCTACCGGTAAGACCCTAACGAAAACCGATATTTCGGTAACGATCCAGCAGTACGGTGACTTCATTACCATTACTGACGTTATCCTTGATACCCACACTGACCCTGTCCTTCAGGAGTCCGGTGATATTCTCGGTGAACAGGCCGGAGAGACTTGGGACGTTCTGCGTTTCGGTATTCTGAAGGCTGGAACCAATGTTCTCTATGCCAACGGTACAACTCGCGCCACAGTCAACAACGTTGTCACCCGCGATCAGTTGCGTACCTCCGTCCGTATTCTGAAGAAGCAGCTTGCCAAACCTATCACCAATATCATCAAAGCCGGCCCTAACATTGGCACGTTGCCAATTCCCAAAGCCTTTATCCTGGTATGTCATTCAGATGCACAGCCGGATTTTGAGCGTATGACTGATTGGAAACCTGTCCAGCAGTACCCTTCCGCAATGGGACTGATTGAGGGTGAAGCTGGTTCAGTTGGCGAAATCCGGGTTGTGTTTGACAATAACTGCACTCCTTGGGCTGATTCCGGTACTACCGCTTCAACCTATAGCACCTTGTCAACCACTGGCACGAACTCTGACGTTTACCCGATGCTGGTGTTCGGGGCAGACGCTTATGGTACGGTTGCACTTGCTGGAAAAAATGCCGTGTCAACTTTTGTCAATAATCCGAAGTCCATTACCGGTGACGAACTGGCGCAACGTGGTTCTGTTGGCTGGAAGGGCTACACCGCAACAATCATCCTGAATGATGCCTTCATGCTTCGTATTGAAACAGCACTCAAAGGGTAATTAACAACCGATAGGGGCAGCAATGCCCCTTGAATAATCTAAAGGAGAATTAAGATGATTCCAAATATTGTAACCGGAACCCTTACCGCAACCGGGGCAGCAATGAACGTAGTACTTGGCTTCAAACCGAAGCACGTTTTAATCATCAACGAAACAACCCAAATCACACTTGAGTGGACTGATACAATGGTGGCCGGTAAAGGCCTTAAAACAGTTCAGGCCGGGACTAACAGCTTTGTCGCTTCTGGTGGTATTTCTCAGTATGCCGGTGTTGCTGCTCCTGCTGCATTGTCCGGTACTGTTGCCGTTTCTGTCGGCAGTGCAGTGGTTACCGGATCAAGTAGCAAGTTCCTTTCTGAAGTTAAAGTAGGGGATACTATTGCAATCCCCGGCATTGGTATTGCCGGTATTGGTGGAGTGGCAAGCCCCGATACTGCATACGGAAAGGTTGTCACAATTACTTCTGATACGTCTCTTACCTGCCAGGTTAATTTTGACTATGCCGGTTCTGGAAAAGCAGCCTTCAACACTTCCGGTATTGGCGAAGGTTTCTCCCTTGGTACTGATTCAATCAATACCTCAACCAACGTACTGCACTATGTTGCTTCACGCAGTAATTAATCTTTAACGGGGGGAGAAATCCCCCCTACTTCATAAGGAGGTTACACCATGTCTGAAGAAACAACCGATTCAGCAGTACAGGGAGAAGAAACAAAAAAGACCGCAAAGATTGAGTTTGAGGGCAAGGAATACCACGTATCAGAAGCAAGAGTTAAACAGTATATTGCTGATTCTGATTGTGTTGAAGCTCTGCTTACGGCTCATGTTGCAACACAGATCATTACCGGAGAAAAATTACTTTCTGACTTTTTCTAATCAACAAATCAAAGGAGGGTAGCAATACCCTCCAAACTCAAGGAGGCAACACAATGGAACCAGAAGTTAAGCCAAATCCACCAAGCACAGTCGCGCCAAAGAAGGCACAGCCGAAAAAGAAACCTGAATTCACTAAATCAGTCGCGCCAAAAGCCCCGGCTAAAGTGGAAGAAGAAAAATCAGCACCAATCAATGACGGAGATCCTACAGAGAGAACCCGTAAAGCATTGGCACAGGAAAAGAAAGTTACGGTGGTTATCAATTCCACCGCTGAAGATAAAGATGATGTGTTTGTGGCTGTCAATGGCTTTGCCGTGACGATCAAGCGCGATAAGGAAGTTCAGATACCATTTAGTGTCTACCAGACTCTTATGGACTCCAAAAGTACCGTATATCGTCAGGTAAAGCGTGAGGACGGAGAAGGAATGCAGATGGTCGAAACAGATGTTCAACGTTTCTCTATGAGTGCGAGGTTCTAAATGAGTTACAGCATAACCTATTACGGAATTGAAGGGCAACCAGTACCCTACGCTATTATGGAACGGTTACTTGATGGTAGTTTTTGGGACGAAACCAACAAACAGTGGGTGAGTGCATCCTCTTCAGTCTGCAATATCACTTTGATAGAGGATTCTGCTACTCCCGGTAAGTATATTGGTTCAGCTTCTCTCAATGCTGCGAATGGTGGAGTTTACCGAATTACTGCTTTCGACAATTTCGGGGTTATGCTGACTCGTAATACTGTTATCAATAAATCAGACCAAATGACGGCACTTCAGATCATAAACGAAGTGCAACGTCAGATGCGCCTTCCAAAATCTTCCCTTATCACAGAACCACATGCCCAACTTCTTCTTTCGTTCTGCAACGAGGTTCAGGTTGATTACATGCTTGAATTTTCCACTTGGGACGAACTGAAGGTAACAGGATCGTTTGCACTCAAGGCAGGTGTGTCAAAATACATGATTGCCCCGGTGAATGGCGGGAAGGTAGATTCAATCCGTAGTCTGCAAATTGGTACCGATAAACCTCTCGATAATGTTAAGGACTACGATTTTAGAGCTTTCTGTGTGGCAAACCAAGATAGTCACCAACCTTATATTTATCGTCATTTTGGGCGTTCTGGTGGAGGTATCATCGTTGAAGTTTCACCTATACCTGATACCTTCTATCAGGTCGATTATGAACTTTTACAGAAACCGGCCAAGTTGGTAAATGCCACTGATGTTCCCATACTTGACGAGGACACTATCATTCTCGGCGTGAAGTATCTCGCTAAAAAAGATCAAGGTGATGAGTTCCAAGCTGAGCTTGCAACCTTCAATGCAAAGTTAGGTTTACAAGGCGGGAATCAGACCGGAAGCAGTTCCGGTGATGTGGAGTTTCTATAATGGCACAGAATAAACGGATATACCGGCTCAATAACTTTTCAGGGGGAGAAAATCAACTTTTCCCCTCAGTTGCCATGCCTTCAAAATTCTCCACCCGTATGCAGAACTGTCATATCTCAGACCGAGGAGGAATTGCCAAGATCCCTGGATATGAGAAGGTGAATACTGATGCAGTTCCAGAAACTATCAGCACAGGGTTTGAGTTTATCAAGCGTGACGGTATTACTCAGATTATTTGTGCTGGCGGTGGCAAGATATTCAAAGTAGTTGGCAGTGCCTTGACCAGTATCAAGACCGGTCTGAATACCTCTGTAAAGGTGTGGTTCACTCAAATGGGCGATTACTGCATTATGACCAATGGTATTGATACTCCGATGAAGTATGACGGCACAACCGTTTCAGCTTTGGGTGGATTACCCACAGGATCCATGTTCAAAAAGTGTCATAGCCATAAAGGTCGTGTGTGGGCTGTTGACCAACTTGACAAAATGACCGCCTTCCATTCTGCCCTAAATTCTCCTGAAGATTACACAACCGCTGTAAATGCCGGATACATTGACTTCCGTTTTGTTCTGCCAAGAGGCGACGAACTGGTTGATATTTGCTCATTCGTTGACCTCATAGTTTTCTATTTCAAGCAGCACATTGCGATCTATTCCGGGACTGATCCAACAACAGGCGGTGACTTCCGCATTGTCCAATTGATTGAAGGCGCAGGGGCAATGTCTCAGGGCGTATCTACTGCAATTGGAACTGATCTTTTTTGTCTGAACGTTACCGGTGTGCAATCACTCAGACAGGTAGTATCAACTGGAAATCTCAGTGTCGGCGGGATGTCTCAGCCAATCCAGCCCTCTTTGAAAAGTGAAATAGTTGTAAACGGTGGCGTGATGGCAATGTGCCATTACCCTAAACTCAGTTGGGCTATGGTTCTGGTTGGCACAAGAGTTTTCATTTATTCATATCTTCATAAAGCATGGGGCCACATGGTAGGGGCAAATATCACTGGTATGTTCAATACGGTGGATGGTGGCCTGTATATGTGCGGTGAAGGTTTCTTGTATCGGTATGGCGTTGATTACAGTTTTGCTGGTTCACCAATGACAATGATGTGGGAAACAGGGTGGATCAACCTCAGTAACGGTCCAAACCGTTTCTATCCGAAGATTGCTGAAATCATCTGTTACCCTGGCAGAATTGGTACAATACGTCTTGACCTTGCATATGATTTTTCAACTTCCATGATTGAAAACTTTCTTCAGTTCAATACGGAACAAGCCCCTTCCCTGCTGGATTCAGCAGTAACCGATACATGGGATAACTCTTTTTACATGGACGTTGGTAATTATCCTCTTGTGAGGTTGCCACTGTTCGGAGGCGGTAAGTCCATGAAGATGATCTTCACCAATACTTCAACAGACGGCCCGTTTGAGGTTAATGATATTACAATTCAAGGTGTCATGGGAGGTATGTAAATGAGTTTATATCAACGGCCTAAAGGGGATGTAAGGTTTCAGGAACTATCTGAAGCACGTCAACCATTACCCTCTGCTGAACTAGATAATGAACTGAACCAGTTGAAAAATTGGCTGAATACAAGTGTCTTTGCAACAACTCTCGGCAGTAACCTTTTGATACGGGATGCAGCACTTGAACCCGTTACTGTTGATCTTATGAACTACGTTGAGGTGACGGTAATCAAAACGGATAGTTCAGCAAATTCCGTGACTGTAACCGATTCAAGCGGAAGGACCGTACTTCAACAGACTTCTATTGACCTCACTGTTCAGGATGAATCAATTCATCTGATTAAAAACGGAACAAACTGGTACAGAATTTAAGGAGGAACAGTGGAACACTTGATTCTTGCAACATATCCAATAACCAACGGATGCAACATTACTTGTCCTTGGTGCGCACATTCCAAGACGCAGCCGATATTCAATACCCGTTATGTCTTGGGGGCATTGTCCCGTATTCCCCACCCGATTCATGGCGTGGCCTTAACAGGTGGAGAACCGTTTTCATGTCCTGACCTTCTGAAGATCAAGGCGGAACTTGAGGCCAACGGGCATAGAGTATTTGCCATTACAAACGGGACTCTTCACGATCATATCTTTGAGTTTGTCACCGGGAACCAACTTGACGTGGCCTTGAGTATTCATAATCCGGCAATATTCCCTGAATGGATTACGGCGAAGAAAGAGAAACTTATTTCATTGTGTCGTGAGAAGGGCTTGAAACTGGCAGCAGGATTGTTCAGCGTGGATTGTGAAACTGATATTTCCGCTTCTGTTGAGTACATCAAGAAGAACAGTGACGCTTTTACCACAGCGACAATATCAACAGTGTACCGTAAAAATATACCGGCAATGACCATGCGAATCCTTCTTGAATCAGTTTTGGATAAGTTACCAGGAGCGGTAATATCCAGTCTCAGAAACAGGCAGCTGATTATAACGCTACTGTGATGAGGAATAACGCTCTCTCTGCCGAACAGCAGGGAGCAGTCGCAGCTGCCGAACATCAGCAGAAGGTCAAGCAGCTTGAGTCAACTCAGATTACCCAAGGCGCGGCTTCTGGTGTCAACACGGCAACAGGTACGGCCTTGGAAATCTCCACTGAAACGGCGGGATCTGGAGAACTCGATGCATTGAGAATCATGGACAACGCAAGAAGGACCGCAAATGGTCTGAATGCCCAGGCAGACATTGAACAGTACAAAGGTAATGCCGCTGCCACTGGTGGAGCTCTTACTGCTGCCGGGACTCTGATAGGTGGTGCCGCAAGTGCGACGCAAGGTTACTACGGTGCAAAATATAGTGGCGGTAAGGCCAACTGGTAACAAGGAGATAACTCAATGCCACAAGTCCCACGCTATACAGATCCAACGGTTCAGACCATTGCAGCTGCTACTCCTCAGATGCAGGGACTTCCTGCTGATGCTTTCGGGGCGGGGCTCGGGCAGGGGCTTACTAAAGCAGCGGGTGCTTTCGGAGAAATAGCCCAGCAGATGCAGCAAAATGTTAACCACAATTTCAAAATGCAAGTTATGCCTGATGTCATTAATACGGCTAATGATCTGGCCGACGGTCCCGATGGGTTCCGGAAAGAACTTGGGGTTAACGCCAGCAAGGTAACTCTTGAAGACGGATCAGTTAAGCAGATGGACGATTATGTCATGGACCAATTCAAGGAGAAGCGCGACGAATGGATGGACAAAGCCGCTACTCCGATGCAAAAGGCGATAGTTCAGCAATTATTCGACGAGCATGCTCCTGCTCTTCATGAAAAATTGATGGTACATATAAACAGTCAAGAGGCCGTAGCAGCTGACCAAAGCATGGACGCGCTGATATCGATGCAAAACAGGTTTGTTGCCGACAACCCGACTACTGAAAACATAAATACTGCTGCCAAGAATATCGCTGATGGGCTGAAGACGTACCCAAAATATCAAGGTATGTCTGACATAGCTCAGAGTGAATATAACCGGTCATTGGTTTCTCAGTTACAGGTTACAAGTATTACGGGACTGCTGGCAAAAGCCAAAACTGCCGATAATTCTGATGATGAAGACGGATTCAATGCAGCGGCTGCCGGCAGGTATAAGGGTTATTACGACTCAATAGATCCAAAGCAGCGTGACGCCCTTGCTCCCCAGATTGAACATGCTGACAATTCTGTACAGGCCGGAGCTGTATCAAAAGAAACCTGGACTAAGTTCAAGCCGGAATCAGTAAACGATAAGATCGATGTAGAAGCAGCAAACGCATATATCGATGCCAAGCATCTCAATAATGAAGCAACACAGATTGCCAAGGCTAAACTTACAACCCAGCTTCAACAGTATCATGCCAACGTGGAACAGAGCACTCAGGCGGTATCAGACACCGTGAACGGAATGATCTTGGATGGTAAAAATTATGCCCAGGTTCACCAGGAGATCATGTCCTATCGTGGTTACGGTCAAGAAGTCCCTGACACCGCGCTTCAGCACATGGAGCAGTATGCACAGCATCATTTTAAAGTCGGTGAGCAGGATCCTCTTGCTAATATGACAGATAAAATTGTCAAGCTCGGCAAGTTGATGCAGTTCCAACAGGATTATCTGGGGGGTAAATTGGGGTCACTCACTCCGCAGCAGGCAGCGGCAAAGGTAATGCCTACACTTGGAGAACAAACTCCGGCAGCGATGAAGTTCGTTGAAGATGCCAACGCCAACATGGGAAATGCCAAACTCTCCGAAGGACAGTTCAAGGAGAAGTTGCTTTCTTTGCGTGGGATGGATCCGGATGGAACGACTTATCCGGCACTCAAGGATCTGCTCAACGATAAGAAGCCAGAGACAAAAGCAAACCGCGCTTTGATTCTCAATAATATTCTGAGTGAAGTCCGGACTCTGCAAGAGAACTTTAAACCGGCAGATCTGGACGGTATCATTCAGAAGAACATTACCAACTTCATTACTTCACCAGGATATATCTTCTCTTCTGAAAAACCATTCGGGGCAATATCTGACAAGGACATCCAGGGAATGGACGATCAGACTCTTCGCACATATGTCTATCGTCGTATGACAGTAGGCAGCACCCCCCCAACTGAAGCACAATTACAGGAAGGTATCAGGCGGGCAAAACTTCCCCCGAAAGGTAAACGCTGATGGGACTTGAAGATCTCAACTCATATACCGGAGAAGTTGCAAGTCAAGGTATGGCAAAGACTCAGGCCGTGCTTAACCTCCAGAACTCAATAGGCACGAATCCTGATGAGTATGCCAAAGCGACGAAGCTGGTCAAATACACACAGATTCCTCCTGAATGGAATACTCCTGAGATCAAGACCGAGGCAGAACGCAAAGCCATTGCAAGCAATCCGGACGTTGCTAACATGTCTCCTGCTACTGCCTCGTTCCTTGCCAATCCGACGAACGCCAAAGTATCGAATGATGATGTCTCTGCACTGTCGATGGTCGGTCAGGTGTTTAATGGTTTCGCCGGTATCAGTGCTAAATTCATGGCCGGTCTTGCCTCGAACGAAGCTGTCGGGACAAAGGCGATGAACATAATCGCCCAGGGGCGCAGACTATTGAACCAGGACTCAGGAGGACAGTTTCAACAGGATCTCCAGGAAGGATCTACTGAAGCAACACAGCGCGTCAAGGATAACGTCAAGTTTTGGGACGATATCGCTCACAAGTATGGCCAGGACGATAATGTCGGGGCGCGGATCATCGGAGGACTGGCGAAGGGTATCGCCGGTCTGCCTGCGGGAATAGTCGGTTTCAATCCTGTTTTCGGATTTCTATCTGCAGCGGCAGAGACGGCAGAGAAACCAGGCGCGAATGGCCTGGATGTCCTCTCGTCCGGAACTTCTGAAGCGATAAAGCTCAAGGGACTGGCGAAGATCTTCCATGCCATTGAGGTGACCGGACTCGGGACTGTCGGCAAGATGGCTGTCACTGGAGGTGCAATGGGAACGCAGACTGCAGCAGAGATCGCTGGGTCTCATGGCCGTCTCAAGGAAGGAGTCTCCGCTCTCACTTCTCCCCAGGGGCTTGAAGAGGTGGCGACTTCACTCGTCACCGGTGCGGCTCTCGGGTACAACCATATTACCGGAGAGCAGGACGTCATCCGGAAGAATCTCATATCCTCCGGTGTGGATGCTGGAGAGGCGAACCAGATCGCTCGATCCGCCCAGACAATTTATCCGTTCGTCAATGACCTGGCTGCCGCGCATGAGGCGAAGATCACCAAAGAATTCTTTGAGTCCCTGGGAGATGCTGCCGGCAATACGAAGCTCCTCGAACGGCTACCGGAGAAGATGCGGGAGTATGTCACCGAGCTCAAGAAGGATGGCCCTATTGATAACGTTTATGTTCCTGCCGACAAGTGGCAAGAGTACTGGCAAACGAAACAGGAAGATCCTGCTGCCATGGCTGAACATATATCGGGGGATCCGGATCAATACAAAGAAGCTCTTGCTACTGGTGGTGACATTGTCATCCCGCTGGAAGATTTCGTGAGCAAACTGGCTCAGTCAGAGCATTACAAGGGACTGTCTGAAGATATCAAGATTCGTCCTGGTGCAATGACCGCGCGGGAAGCTGCCGACTTTGAGAAGGAGATGCCTGCCAGGCTTGAAGAGCTGAAGGGGCAGATCAACGACGGAGAAGCCCAGGATGTGAAAGCCAGATCGTCACAGCAGAAAGTTTTTGATGACGTCTACGGACAGATGCAGGGCATTTTTCCGCGAGACACTGCCGAGAAGTACGCTACTCTTGCCGCAGTACGGGCAAAGACCAGGGCCGAACGCCTGGGCAAAGATCCGTGGGATCTCTACAACGAGCGTCCTCTGAAGATATCGCAGTCTATCCCCGATGCCTTGCGTATCCGTAGTGTGGACATGGGACTCGATCCGGATCTGGATCGCCTCCGCTCGGGAAACATACCAACTGAATCAGCGGTAAATGGCACGTCAATGGGAGAGTTTCTTCGTGACAGAGGTCTGACGGATCCCGGTGGTGAATTGAAGTCAATGGAAGTTGACGGTGGCTTGAAGCCGTTCCAAAAGAAGATGGTACGTAAGGGCGGACTCGATCCTGATAAGGCGCGGGAACTGGCAATCGAACAAGGCTATCTTCCTGAGGGTTCAACGACGTCTGATCTATTCGAAGCTATTGACAGGGAACAGCGGGGACATCCGGTCTATTCTCCGGAGTTCACAAATCATCCTCTTGCTGATGACGCTCTGAAGCTCAACCAGTTAAAGGATCATCTGGATCGTGCCGGAGTGGATCTATCCACAATGGACAATGCAGCAGTGCGGGAACATCTGAAGGGTCAGCAAGAACTTTTCCAGGGTGGTCCAGTTGTTTCAATTACCGGAAAGGAATTAGGAGATTTTGGGAGTGACACTAAGTTGCTTCGCAAGACAGCATTCCAGTGGTACAGAGATAATTTGCAGGGGAAGCCTGTTGTTCGTGACGATCTCGGGAGTATTGCTTTCACACGGAAAGGAATTGAGGAGTTCAACCATTTCGGGGCCGATCCTGTAAAAAATCAGTTGGTGGTGGCTCTAAGAGATATAATTAAAAATGGTGATTACATTGAAACTCAAAATTTAGATCATCCGCGCCGTGACGGCATCACTAAATTTCATATTATCGAGGCTAATGTTGAAGTAGCGGGTGTAACAAAAAGAGTCAAAGTGGATATTGGAGAGGACAGAAACGGAAGCAAGTTTTATGAACTTTTCCCTGATTCAGGAGCAAATAACCAAAAAAGAAGCCGCTACAGTGGGCCCGAGATCAAGTCGGACGTTGCAGCGGCATCTCTCGAAGGTGATGCCACCCTCAATCAAAGTATCTCAAATACTACTGATGGTGTCAATATACAAATTTTGAACGCTGATTCAGATGTCAAGCGCGGTTTCTTCCGTTTCTCTGCTAACTCTCCAGAACGTGAAATCGGTATCCTCGAAAAAGCAGATCTCTCCACCTTCCTACATGAAACAGGTCACTCCTGGCTCGAAGAACTGAAAGACGACGCTCTCCGTCAGGACGCTCCGGAACAACTCAAGCAGGACTGGGAAACCATCAAGAAGGAACTGGGAGTCGAAGGCGACACTCTCACCCGGGAACAGCATGAGCAGTGGGCGCGCAGCACTGAGGCGTATCTCATGGAGGGGAAAGCTCCATCTGCTGAACTGGCGGGGATATTCTCACGCTTCAAGCTCTGGCTGGCTCAGATCTATAAAACAATGTCCGGTCTGAATGTGAAGATGACCGACGAAGTGCGCGGCGTCATGGATCGCCTTCTCGCTTCTGATGAAGAGATCAAGCGCGCCCAGGATGACATGGGGCAGAAACCTCTCTTTGTCACTCCTGAAGAGGCAGGCATGACGGTTCGGGAGTTTGAAGCGTATCGGAAGGATGCCGAGGCCGGAGGACAGAAGGCGCGCGATATTCTTGCTGGGCAGCTGATGAAGGAGCTCAAGCGGGAGCAGGAGACATGGTGGAAGACTGAGAAGGACAAGGTTCGCGCTGAAGTAATGGCCGAGGCAAAGCAGAATCCTGTTTATGTCGCTCTCCAGGAGATACTGAAGGGTAAGGACTTCGAGGGTAATGATTCTCCTGGTCTGAAGATGAACCGTGACGAGCTCGTCAAGCGGTACGGTGAAGATTTCGTCAAGAAGTTACCAAAGGGATCCGCGACGGAATTCCTCTATGCCAAAGAGGGCGGCATTGATCCGGATCTCCTGGCCGAGAAGTACGGTTTTTCATCCGGCGACGAGATGATCAGGAAGATGATGGAGACTCCGAGCCTGAAGCGATTCGTTTCTGCCGAGGCTGATCTTCGCATGAAAGAGCGAAACGGTGACATGCGTCTCGATGGCAGCATTGCAGATGAGGCAATGAACGCCATTCATAATGACCATTGGGCCGAAGTACTCCGTGCCGAAATTAAGGCTCTGAAGCGTAAAGCGAATGAAGTTAAGCCATACGTTGACGCTGCTGTAAAGGATGCCACTGAACAGGCCAAGAAAGATGCCGAAGCTACGTCCCGTTGGACCGATGCCGAACGTAAACAGAAAGAAGATCAGGACCGTGCTAAACGCAATGCGGCCGCTGATAGAATACCTCCCGTTTCAACATTTAGGGAAGCAGCGCGGCAACAGATAGGCGCGAAGATCGTCAAAGAGCTTGCCCCTCATCTGTACCTTAACGCAGAACGGAAAGCGGCCAGAGAAGCATTTGAGGCGAACGGAAAAGGAGACTACGAGAAAGCATCCGATGCCAGGATCAAGCAGATGTTGAATCATTTCCTCTACGCTGAAGCAGTCAAAGCAAAAGAGGCAGTGGACACCATCCAGAAATATGCCGTCAAGATGGGGAGTGCGAAAGAACTCGGTAAGATGGGTAAGGCAGGTCAGGACTTTCTCGACCAGATACAGGGTATTCTCAATCGCTACAATTTCGACAAAATAAGCAACAAGGAAGCGGACACCAGACAGGAGCACCGTGAATCTTTGGATGCCTTCCTAACTCGTCTTGCGGATCCTGAAAAGGGACAGGGTATTGATCTTCCGATCCCGGATGCAATTCGAATGGAGATTCAACAGGAAAATTACCGCAACATGCCGGTTGACGACCTCAAGGCCGTTTACGATTCGATGCGGATGCTGGAGCATGTGGCTAAGCGAATCAACTCCGTAAATGCGGAAGGTAAACGGGTGGAGATCACAAACGCCGCCATGTCACTAGCAAACCGATTATTCCGGTCAATTAAGGGAAAACCGGATATGGAACGTAAATCTGATAAAGCCGAGACGCTGATGGAGCGGGTCAAGGACGTAAATCTTGATATCGCCGTCATGCTGCCGGAGTTCATGTTCAATCGTTTCGACGGTAACAAGAAAACGGGCGAATGGCATGAGTACATATGGGACCGTTACAACGATGCAGCTGATCACCAGATTCGGCTGAGAGAATCCATTTTCCCGAAGATCATGGAATTTGCTCACGGCGACAAGATCGACCGGAGCAAGGGGAAAATATACATCAAGAGTATCAAAGCATCGCTGGTAAAGGACGATATCATAGCGATAGCATTGAACTGCGGGAATGAGTCGAATCTTGATAAGTTGATGCGCGGAGGTATTCGTTTCAAGGTGGACGATTTCAGCCACGAACTTGATAGGGACCAACTGGACGAGATACTTTCTCATCTAACGAAAGATGAGATTGATGTGGTCAATGGCATCTGGAGGACTATTGCATCTCTCAAACCGGAAGCGGCAGCTCTGGCACGTAAGCGTACCGGCATAGAACCGAAGTGGATAGAATCCCAGCCGATGAATGTCGCCAATGGGACTCTTGAAGGCGGTTACTATCCGGTCAAGTACGACAGCCGGTATAGCCGCGCAGGGGAAAAACAGTCTGACGCATCAACACTCGATCAGATGTTCAACAAGTACGCTTCGACTACGACACGTCAGGGGTACATGAAAGAACGTACCAACGCAGCTTATCCGATGTCGCTTGATTGGCAATCCATCGTATCTCGGCACCTGGACGAAGTCATTACCGATATTTCCCACTGGGAATTTGCTTCCGACACTCAGCGTCTGCTCAAGCGTGCGGAAGTGAAGGACGCTATTCTTGACCGGTTGGGCAATTCCTATTACAAGAATCTGCTCGACTGGGTTCGTTACACGGTTAATCAGGATAATGTTTCCCCAGAATCATCTGACAATATCGAAAAAACAAGACGGTGGATTCGCGGTAATATGTCCACCTTCGTTCTCGGGTTCAAAGTCACCAATGCCATGGCAGAGATGGCAATCGGTATCCCGCTGATGACTCAGCACGTCAAATTTGAAAGTGCCTTCAAGGGTGTCATGCAGTACATGAGGAATCCAAGCGAGGCGTCACGGTTTGCAGTCGAAGCTAGTGATTACATGAGAAATCTCGATAAGGAGTTTGATAGAGATATAACACAGGTTCTGAACTCTTTGGCCGGAAAGCATACCATTATTGACGACATTCGTTCCTGGTCGATAGCCTCCAGGGTGTTCTTCTGGAAGATCGGCGCAACTATGGCATGGCACGCAGGTTATCAGGACGCCATGAGTCAGGGGCTCCAGGGGAAAGCAGCGGTTAGGATTGCAGACAGCATCTACCGGATGACTCAGGAGTCGGGGCGCGCTGGAGATCTCTCTGCGGTTCAGCGAAATACTGATATTGGAATGAAGGAACTGACGATGTTTGTTGGTCCAACGCTGATCCAGTACAACAACATTGCCAGATCAGCACGGGCATTCAAAGACCAGGGATTCAATAAGGATACCGCGAAGCTCGGACTGACAACGCTCATGTGCGGCATCGTTGCGAACCAGATCCTTTTTGAAGTTCTGCGCGGCAAGACTCCAGACGATAAGGACAAGATCCCCGCCTGGATCATGGCGCGTCTGACGCTCGGACTGGTTGATGGTATTCCTTTTGCGCGTGATGTGGCCGGATATGCAGAGGGTCAGATACTTGGGGAGAACTGGAGAAAAATGAAGTTGTCTCCGTTGGCTGAATTCGGAAAGGATACGGTCGATGCAGTCGGTAAAACCATCAAGGCAGCGTCCGGAGAGGGAGATTGGCAGAAGGCAATCGTCCAGGATGCCAAAGTTATCGGTGGTGCAACCGGACTGCCAACTCTACAAGGGGCAATCACAGGTCAGTACATTTATGACGTTTTAAGTGGGAACTACACTCCGGAACATCCGTGGTCGCCCGCGACAGATATTTTTTATTCGCGTAAAAAGCACTAAAGGGGGGTCAAAGACATGACCGTATCAACGAACGTCAACAAGGCACTCAGAAAGCAGTCGCTCAGCGACACAGTGCATACCCTGAGCGGAATCTGCTCCTTTGAATTCGAAGTTGACCAGGTTCTGCTCTCCTTTCCTTCACGATTTACCTTTGTCATAGATATCTCTCTTGCAC
>CAIUSO010000055.1 GCA_903901875.1 uncultured Geobacteraceae bacterium
ATGAGGAAAAGCAGAAGAAGATAAAATTGATTTTAAAATTAGTGGGAAGAAGATGAAGCTGCGGAAGAACAAGCAAATTTAATATGCCGGAAGAAGAACCATTTCAGAACGCCGGTGACATATGTAACGGTTTATGTATTTTAAACAGTTACTCCCCCCGCCCAATCACCTCCAGAGCACAGAATCAGTGCTTTTGACATGTTCCCCTAAAAGTTACCCTTGTTTTTCCCGGCCACTTCCGTCAAACTCAAAATTGGTTAAAATCATCTGAGAGTAACGTTACAAAGGCCGCATACATGGGAATAATCCCCGCATCTCCTGACATACCCGAAAAAAGTAATTTCCAAAAAAACAGTGAAATAGCACCGTTCTTTCTGATTCTTACCACATTATTCTGGGGGGGGAGCTTCCTTTTTACCAAAATCGGCGTCGGTACCATCCCCCCCCAACTGTTTGTCCTGATCCGCTTCATTACGGCAACGCTCATCATGCTGCTGGTCTGTTCACGGCGGCTGCAGCAATTCAACCTGGCCACCCTCAAACGGGGCATAACTGTCGGCATCGCCCTCGGCCTGACCAACCTGAGTTTTGTCTTCGGCATCCAGGGGACCAGCATCTCCCGGGCCGGCATCCTCAATAATCTCTTCGTACTTTTTATCCCGATCATTACCGGCATCATCTGGCGGGACCGGATCGGCAAGATCAACGGGGTCGGCATTGTTCTGGCGGTCATCGGTATCTTCCTGCTGGCGACCGGCGGAGGGAGCGGTTTCAGCCGGGGGGATATCATCTCCACCTTCTGCGCCTTCATGATCGCCTGCCACATCATCTCCGTTTCCAAAGTGTTAAAAGACGACGATGTATTCCTCATCACCCTGACCCAGTTCGCCACCGTCTCGCTGATTGCCGGAACCGCAACGGCACTGCTGCCACTGCCGCCATTCACCCTGACCAAACCGGCCCTGATGGCAGCTCTCTATTGCGCCGTTTTTCCAACGGTGATCTGCTTTACCCTGCAAAATGTTTATCAACGGTACGTTACCCCCACCCGGGCCGGACTGATTTACACGCTGGATCCGGTCTGGAGCCTGATCGCCGGTTATTTTGTGCTTGACGAACGCCTCCATCTGCGGGAATGGCTCGGCTGTGCCGTCATTTTTCTTGCGGCCGTGGTCCCCCTGCTCTTCCGACTGGGCAGTGAAAACCGACTTATCAGAACCTACCTGCGGCGAAACGGTTAAGGAGCTTCCATGCACCATGGCGGAATCTATGAAGAAGCGATAGCTGGAAAAGCCTACGACACTGCACTGTTGCGCCGTTTTATCCGCTATGTGGCACCCTACCGGGTTTCCGTCATCGTGGTGATGTTCATACTGCCGCTGGTTGCCGCCTGCCGACTTGCCCAGCCCTGGATAATCAAGCTTGCCATTGACAGCCATATCATTACCCGGCAACTGGCCGGGCTGGAGAAAATAGCCCTCGGCTTTCTGGCCATCCTGCTGGTCGAGTCGCTGCTCTCCTTTTTGGAAGTCTATCTGTTGCAATCGGTCGGGCAACGGGTCATGTCCGATATCCGCTCCGAACTGTACCGCCATGTCATGCATCTGCCGGTTTCCTGGTTCGACAGAGTTCCCACCGGAAGTGCCGTCACCCGCCTGACCAGCGATGTCGAAGTGCTGGGGGAAATGTTCGCCTCCGGCATCATCACCATCGTCGGCGATATTCTCCTCCTCATCGGTATAGTCTCGGTGATGCTCTGGATGAACCTGAAACTGTCTTTGGTCACCTTTACCATCCTTCCGCTGTTGCTCTACGTGGCCTATTCTTTCCGGCGTCGCATGCGGGCTTCGTTCCGGGAAGTACGGGCACGCCTCGGCAGAATGAACTCCTTCCTTAATGAATGCATCGCCGGTATCAGTATCATCCAGATATTCAACCGCCAGCGGGATGAGGAACGGCGATTTCAGGAGTTGAACGCCTCGTACCGCGATGCCAATATGCCGGTCATTTTCTGGGATGCGTCCCTCTATGCACTGGTGGAGGCACTTTCATCGGTGGCGGTCGCCCTGATCATCTGGTACGGCGGCGGCCAGATCGTCACGGGGGCCCTGACGTTCGGCGTGCTGGTTGCCTTCATTCAGTACATCGAAAAATTCTTCACACCGATCCGGGATCTTTCCGCCAAATACTCGGTTATGCAGGGGGCCATGGCCTCGCTGGAGCGGATTTTCGCACTGCTGGATACGCCGGTGCGGGAAATTACCGACGGGAGTTTTCCGGAGGCAGCCACAGCCGAACCGGATTCCTCCCCTGCTCCGCTGATTGAGTTCCGTGAGGTATATTTCTCCTATCAAGAGGGGAATGATATCCTGAGCGGCTTCAACCTGACCGTCCGGCGGGGGGAACTTATTGCACTGGTGGGAGAAAGCGGTGGCGGCAAGACCACCATCACCCGGCTTCTCACCCGCCTCTATGAAATTGAGCGGGGGAGTATCCTGCTGGAGGGGATCGATATTCGGACCATGGCACTTCCGGAGGTGCGACGGAGAATCGGCGTGGTTCTTCAGGATCCCTGCCTGTTTGCCGGCACCATCGAGTTCAATATCTGCCTCGGAGACGAACGGGCCCGTGAACGGGTCCGGCAGGCTGCGGCAGCCGTCGGGGCGGACCGGTTTATCGATCGCCTCCCCCTCGGGTATGAAGAAATGGTCCGTGAGCGGGGAAGTAACTTTTCCGTCGGTGAAAAACAGTTGATCTCCTTTGCCCGGGCCGTGGCTTTTGACCCGGAGATACTGATTCTCGACGAAGCCACCGCCAGTATCGACAGTGCTTCCGAGCAGATGATCCAGGAAGGGATCAGGGGAATGATGGCTGGGCGTACCTCGCTGGTCATTGCCCATCGTCTCTCAACAATCCGGGATGCGGACCGGATCATCACCATACACCATGGTGTCAAGGTTGAAGAGGGAACCCACGACCAGCTGCTCTCGGCGGAGGGAGCCTATTTCAGACTGCACCAGCTCCAGTTCAGTGAACGACCGGAGCGACTGCAGTAGCAGGATGGTCGGCAACTGAACGTTGCATCTGCCGGGATAACCTGATATCGTGCCCAAAATTGACGTTTCAGGAGCCTATCCATGTGTACAACCTGCGGCTGTTCCCCGAGCGACCACCATATTGACCACTCCGATGACCATGTCCATCCCCATGACCAGAGCCATGATCACGGGCACAAACATAACCATGATCATGATCACCACCACCATGACCATAAACATGGCCACAAACATGACCATGATCATTCGTCCCACCACGATACCCGGCCGGCACAGCGGACTATCATCGCCATTGAAGAGGAAATTCTTGGCAAAAACAACCGTCTCGCCGGCTTTAACCGCGCCCTGTTCAAGGAAAAGGGTATTTTTACCCTGAATCTGGTCAGCTCCCCCGGCTCCGGCAAGACGACCCTGCTGGAACGAACCCTGCGGGCCCTTTCCGCAACCCTCCGTTGCGCCGTTATCGAAGGGGACCAACAGACTGATAATGATGCCCGACGGATTGCCGCCACCGGCGTGCCGGTGAAACAGATAAATACCGGTGCCGGCTGTCATCTGGATGCCCATATGATCATGCATGGCACCGAAAGTTTTGATCTGGACAACCTGGACCTGCTCTTGATTGAAAACGTCGGCAATCTGGTCTGCCCGGCCGCCTTTGACCTGGGGGAACACCACAAGGTGGTACTGCTCTCGGTCACCGAAGGGGAAGATAAACCGCTCAAATATCCCCAGATGTTCCACAACTCAACCGTCATGCTGCTCAACAAGACCGATCTGCTCCCCTATGTGTCCTTCGATGTGGAAAAATGTAAGGAATATGCACGGCGGGTCAGTCCCGAAATCATTATATTTGAAGTATCCGCCACCACCGGCGCGGGGATGGCAGAGTGGTACCGGTGGCTGGCCGAGGGTACCGGTACACCGATCGCATAGCCGAGCAGCGGACCATGACAAACATCAGGCGCCGTTACCAGATCAACGGCATAGTTCAGGGGGTCGGCTTCCGCCCCTTCGTCTACCGTCAAGCCACCGCCCTGCAACTCTCCGGCTGGATATGCAATTCACCCGCCGGGGTTGAGCTGGAGTTGCAGGGTTCCTCCGCCGACCTGGATTCCTTTGACCACGTCCTCTGCCACGGAACCCCACCCCTTGCGCTCATATCATCCCTTCTCCGCACCGATATTCCGCCGGGGGAGGAGACCGGTTTCTCCATCCTCCCCAGCACCGGTGGTGCAGCGGATATCCGGATCGCCCCGGACTCGGCCACCTGCGATGACTGCCTTCGGGAGCTGGGAGATCCGACCGACCGCCGTTACCGCTATCCGTTCATCACCTGTACCAACTGCGGCCCCCGCTACAGTATTATCACCGGCATTCCCTACGACCGCCCCCTGACCACCATGGCCGGCTTTCCCCTCTGCTCCGACTGCCAGCGGGAATACGAAGATCCCGGTGACCGACGTTTCCACGCACAGCCAATCGCCTGCCACAACTGCGGCCCCCAGGTACAGCTCCGTTCGGCAACGGGAGTTTCCCTCGGCACCCGTGAGGAGGCCATTTTAGAGGCGGTCCGCCAGCTGAAAGCCGGTGCCATTGTGGCGGTAAAGGGGCTGGGGGGGTACCATCTGGCCGTGGATCCGTGCAACCACACGGCGGTGGCCCTCCTGCGGCAGCGAAAAGAGCGGGATGAAAAGCCGTTTGCCCTGATGGCAGCCACCATTGACGCGGCCCGAGCCCTGGCAACCCTGACCGAGCAGGAGGAGCAGCTCCTCACCTCCCCTGAAGCCCCGATCATCATCGTCAGAAAAAGGGACCACACGGGACTTTCGCCCCTCATCGCCCCCCACAACGACTGGCTTGGGCTCATGCTCCCCTCGACACCGCTCCACCACCTGCTTCTGGGGGAACATTTCAACCAACTGGTCATGACCAGCGGCAATAGTTCCGACGAGCCGGTGGCCTATGATGACCGGGATGCGCTGCAACGCCTCTCCGGAATCGCCGACTGTTTCCTGACCCATGACCGGCCAATTCATATCAGAAACGATGATTCGGTGATCCGGGTGTTCCAGGGGGGACCGCTCTTCTATCGCCGTGCCCGGGGGTATGCCCCCCGTGCCACCCCGCTTCCCTTTGCCGTGCCTCCACTGCTGGCCACCGGGGCCGAGCTGAAGGGGGCCGTCTGCCTCGCCTCCGGCACCACCGCCGTGGTAAGTCAGCACATCGGCGATTTACAGAACCGCTCAACCTACGATGCATTTACCCATACCATTTCACACCTTTCCACCCTTCTGGAGATCAGGCCCGAACTGATCGCCTGCGATCTCCACCCGGACTATCTCTCGTCCCGCTTTGCCGAGGAATCGGGTCTGCCGGTCATCCCGGTCCAGCACCATCACGCCCACATGGCCTCCGCCATGGTCGAACATGGTCTGGAGGGTGACGTTATCGGCCTTATCTTTGACGGCACCGGCTATGGCACGGACGGCACCATCTGGGGGGGGGAATTTCTGATCGGCGGCTACGACCGATTCACCCGTGCCGGACATTTCCGAACCATACCGTTGCCCGGTGGCGATGCCGCAATCCGGGAACCGTGGCGCATGGCCATGTCCTATCTGTATCAGGCCCTCGGTGAAGAGGCTTTTACCTGTGGCCATCCGGTGACCAGCCTGCTGCCGGACGCGGATCGTCCCCTGTTTGCCCAGATGCTCCGTCGGGGCATCAACTCCCCCCACTCCTCCAGCTGCGGCCGACTGTTTGATGCGGTGGGCGCACTGCTCAACATCCGCCATCGGGTGTCATACGACGGCCAAGGTGCAATTGAGCTTGAGGCGTTGGCCGAGGGGGCCCAAGAAGACCTCCCCCCATCCGATGAGGAATATAGCTACCGTCTGCTGTACCCGGACAGTGCCCCCTTTCAGGTGGATTTTTGCCCACTGATCAGAGAACTCATGGCCCATACTGCCGACCGCATCCCGCCGGCCACCACGGCCCTCCGCTTCCACCGCACCGTTGCCGCCGCCGCAACCGAAGCGTGCCGCCGCATTGCCGCCGAAAGCGGACTTAACCACGTTATTTTGTCCGGCGGTGTTTTTCAGAATCGCCTTTTGACTGAAATGATATATACTGCCCTGACTAATGGGGGATTGACCGTCCATACCCAGAGAGTGGTCCCCCCCAACGATGGCGGCATCGCCCTGGGACAGGCGGCCATTGCCGGAAGGAGAACAACATAATGTGTCTGGGCGTACCGATGAAAATTGTGAGTAAGGATGGCGACACGGTCATTGCCGAAGTGGATGGAGTTCGGCGGGAAGCAAGTACGGCACTCCTTGGTGAAGAGGTGCAGGTGGGAGATTACGTCATCGTCCATGCCGGTTTTGCCATCTCCCGACTGGATGAGGAGTATGCAGAAGAGACACTCCGCCTGATGCGGGAGGTTTTTTCCGAAGGTGATATGGCATGAAGTTTCAGGATGAATTCCGGGACCGGGTACTGATCCGTACTATGGCCGATAACATCGAGCGCATGGCCCGGCGCCTTGCCGCACCGGTCAACTTCATGGAGGTATGCGGCACCCACACCATGTCGATCTACCAGTACGGTATCCGCTCTTTGCTGCCGGAAAATGTTCGGCTCATCTCCGGTCCCGGCTGCCCGGTCTGCGTCACCCCCGTCGGATATGTGGACAAGGCAATTGCCTGCTGTAGCGATCCGCTCGCTATCGTTACCACCTTCGGTGATATGCTCCGGGTACCGGGAAGCGGTTCATCGCTGATGGAGGAGCGGGCCCGGGGAGGGGATATCAGGATCGTCTATTCCCCCCTTGACGCGGTAACGCTGGCAGAAAAAAATCCGGAGCGGAGGGTGATTTTTCTCGGCGTCGGCTTTGAAACAACGACTCCGGCCGTGGCAGCCGCCATACTTCAGGCCGCCACCTTGGGCCTTGCCAACTTTTTGGTGCTCGCCTCCCACCGGACCATCCCGATTCCCATGGAACTGCTCACCTCTGATCCGGAACTGGGGTTGTCCGGTTACCTCTGCCCGGCCCATGTCAGCACCGTCATCGGCGGCAACGCCTATAAACCCCTGGCCGAAAAGCACCATATTCCCTGCGTCGTCACCGGTTTTGAGCCGGCCGACGTCATGCAGGGGATAGAAATGCTGCTGATGCAGATTCTTGGCGGGGAAAGCAGAGTTGAAATCCAGTATCGACGGGCCGTTTCCTGGGAAGGCAACGGCAAAGCCCGGGCCATCATGGAGCAGGTATTCGAGCCGTGCGACACCGCTTGGCGCGGTCTGGGCATACTCCCCGGCACCGGCCTCTCCATCCGCCCCGCATATGCCCGTTACGACGCCGAACAGGCTCTCCCCCTTACGGTTCCCGAGGGGGTCGAAAACCCCGCCTGCCGCTGCGGTGAAGTACTCAAAGGGAAACTGGCCCCCTTCGACTGCCCCCTCTTCTCCACGGTCTGCACTCCGGAAACAGCGGTCGGTGCCTGCATGGTTTCCAGCGAAGGCACCTGCGCAGCAGCTTACAAATACGGGAGATAACCATGTTTACCATGCAGGACCTGCGGGATCATTATCGTTTCACCGACCAGGATTCCGAACTGCTGCAGGCTCTTCAGCCCCTCGCGGAAGCGAACCGGGAGCGGTTTTCCCTTGAACTGTACGATTACCTCTACAGTCTGCCGGAAACGGCGGCCATCCTCAACAGCAGCAACCGTCAGCGTTTGCGGGAGATGCACACCCACTGGTTCATGGAGCTCTTTTCCGGCATCTACGACAACCATTACATGAACCACCTGACCCGCATCGGCCACGCCCACGTCAAGGCAGGTCTCAGCGTCCACTATGTCAATTCGACCATGAACCAGATCCGCCATTTCCTGCTGGGATTGATCGACGTCAACTACACCGACCGGGAACAACGTCGCACCCTTCGGGAAGCCATCGAAAAGATTCTCGACATGAATCTGGACGTCATGAGCACCTCCTACCGGGAAGAGGAGATGAAAAAAGTATTTGTCTCCCGCAAGGTGGAATCGTTTCTGATTAAGGCAACCGAGCGCTTCACCTATGGCCTGAACCTGGCCCTGGTACTCGCCCTGGCCGGAGTCTCCATCTCGGTGGTAATCCTCTTTATCTGGGATATCGCCCATATTTTTGAGGGGAACATGGAAAAAGGCATACTCTCTGCCCTCGGCTCCCTGCTGATCCTCTGGATGATGATCGAACTGATGGATAACGAGATAAAGAATCTTAAAGGGGGAAAATTCAACATTCTGGTATTCATCGGTGTCATCATCGTAGCCATGATCCGTGAAATTCTTATCTCAACCCTGCGCCATGACGACCTGACCACCCAGACATTCCTGGCCGGCACCCTGCTGATTCTGGGAATCGTCTATTATCTGGTTTCCCTGGCCCAGAAAGACACCCTCAAGAGCTGAGCCATGCCCTTCATATCACGTATGATAGTCAGCCTTTCACTGGCGATCCGGCATCGGCGGGAACTCCGGAACCTGCTGGACCGCACCCCCCGCGACAACAGCATATTGCTCCTCGACCCGGAAGCCCTTCGTCAAGCCGGTGTTGCCGCCCTGGCACTTGATTTCGACGGTGTTCTGGCCCCCCACGGTGCCCCCGAACCACTCCCCGAGGCGATACTGTGGCTGAAGCGGTGTGAAGCGGTGTTTCCCGATGACAGAATCTTCATCCTCTCCAACAAGCCAACCGACGGTCGGTGCCGCTGGTTTGCCCGGCATTTTCCCGCCATCCGCTTTATTTCCGGTGTTCGAAAAAAACCCTATCCCGACGGCCTCAACCGGGTTGCCGAACTCGCCGCACTCCCCCCATGGGCAATCCTGATGGTGGATGACCGCCTGCTCACCGGCTGCCTGGCCGCCCTGATTGCCGGTGCCCTCCCCTGCTACATCCGCTCCCCGTACATTTCACTGGGGAACCGCACCGTTGCCGAACTGTTCTTCTGGCTGCTCCGCGCCGGGGAACGGGGCTGTCTGCGGATGATTTCTCTCCCCTGGGGGGAGCAGTAACCTGTCAAGAAAAGGAGTTCATTTCATGGGCCATGATATACGTGAACTGGCTTCACTCATTAATGAAGGACGCTATGCCGAGGTGGAGCGGTCTGCCGAACAGATCACCGGGCAGTTCCCCGACAATGGATTTGCCTGGAAGGCCCTGGCGGTAGCCCTGCACCTGCAGAATCGCACCCCGGAAGCCCGTATTGCCATGGAAAAGGCGGTGGAGCTTGCGCCCCAGGATGCCGAAGCCCACTTCAATCTGGCCAGTATACTCCAAAAGCTCGGCCATCGGGAAGAAGCCGTCACGCACAGCCGGAGAGCACTGCAGCTCAGGCCCGAACACGCCGATGGGCACTACAACCTTGGCGTCATGCTCCATGACCTTGGACAGCGGGATGAAGCAATAAACTGTTATCGAACGGCACTACGACTCAATCCGGACTTCGCCCGTGCGTATCTTAATCTGGGCAGCACACTTCAGGAGTGCGGCCAGTGGGATGAAGCAGAAACCTGCTACCGAATGGCTCTTGCGCTCAGGGAGGATTATGCCCAGGCGTATACCAATCTGGGTACCGTTTTAAAAAAGCGGGGCAATCTTGCAGAGGCTGAAGCAAACCAGAGAAAAGCCCTTGAAATCAATCCAGTTCTCGCCGAATCCCACACCAACCTGGGTAATACACTGCGGGCACGGGGCCATCTGGAAGAGGCGGAGGAGTGTTATCGGACCGCTATCGCCATTACCCCCGCATCAGCTGATGCCCACGCTAACCTGGCCACTCTGCTCCGTGACAGGGGGCGACTGGAAGAAGCTGCGAAGAGCTATGAGACGGCTCTCCTGCTTAAACCCGATTGTACCGATGTCCGCCTCAATCGGGCCATCCTGCTGCTGGCTCTGGGGCACTACCGGGAGGGATGGGAATCCTACGAGTCACGACTTAATCCGGACAGAGCAGATGGCATGGTATATATCAAGCCGGATGCTCCCTACGCCCAATGGAGCGGCGAGAATTTGCACGGCAAATCAATCCTTGTCTGGAAAGAACAGGGCCTTGGCGACGAGATACAGTTTATACGCTATCTGCCCTTATTGAAGGCCCGCGGAGCAACCTCCGTTACCCTGGTCTGCATGCCGGAGCTCTGCGAACTCTTCAGGGATATGCCGGGTCTGGACCGGGTACTCGCTTTTTCTGTCAACATGCCACTGCCACCCCATGACTACTGGACCTTCCTGCTCAGCCTGCCACTCCGTTTTCAGACCACCGTGGAGACCATTCCGGCTCGCGTGCCCTATCTGAAGGCATCTCCAGAGAAAGTTGCCCTCTGGGGCACCCGACTCCCGGCCGGCCATAGAGTTGGATTAATCTGGAAAGGGAGTACCCGGCACACTAACGACGCCAACCGCTCACTGCCGGGCTTGGCAACCCTGGCACCGCTCTGGTCCGTGCCGAAAATCACCTTTATCAGTCTCCAAAAGGGCCAGGGGGAGGACGAGGCGGCCAATCCACCTCCGGGCCAGCCACTGCTTGATGTGGTGAGAATGATAGAGGATTTTTCAGATACGGCGGCTATCATCACCCAACTTGATCTGGTCATCACCGTTGACACCTCGGCAGCACACCTGGCTGGTGCTCTCGGCACCCCCTGCTGGCTGCTGCTGCCGGCTATCGGAAGTGACTGGCGCTGGCTCCGGGATCGGGAGGATTCCCCCTGGTATCCGGGGGTGATGCGTCTGTTCCGTCAGAAACGGCACGGGGGATGGGATGAGTTGATAGGGAGAGTGCGGAACCGGCTTGCGGAGATGCCATAGTTGATGCAGACGGCTGCTCCACCGCTATTGATCAGCGGAGCAGGTGCAGCTAACAAATTGATTTCCTTGCTTCCTGCACCGCCTGCTCAGCGTTGACCGCCCACAGGTCGGCACCAACGGTACGCCACATGTCCGGTGCCGCATTGAACGGCACGCCACCCACCATTATCAGGGGGGTGTTTTTGGGAAACGCATTCCGGATGGTAGTGATAAGTTCGGCGACCTTTGGAACATGGTAGGACATGGTTGCTGAAAGGGCGACCAGATTGGGTCTTTTCTCCTTGATGGCATAGATAAGCTGATCATCAGAAACACCCGCCCCCAGATACCAGGTGTCCCAGCCATCCATTTCAAAGAAATCGGTTACCATACGCACCCCCAGTTCGTGCAGTTCCGGACCGACACAGGCAGCAATAAGCTTAGCTCCCGAAGATTTGGAAGAGATGATTTCCGGGTACAGTTCCAGCATCAGTGACTGGGTTGCCGCCGTACAAAAATGCTCTTCAGCAACGCTGATCTTGTTAATAAGCCATTGACGCCCTACTTCGTACTGCACCTGCTGGAAGATGTCAATGTACAGATCCCGGATCGTCAGACCTTCCTTGATCGCATCCCGAATTATCTGATACGCTTTTTGCCGGTCACCTGACAGAAGGAACGCCAGATAGTCGGCGGCAAGCTTTGGAAGCGGCAATGCCTCATGATAACATTTTACTTGTTCAGTCATTTCCTTCTCCTTCTCGTTGAGACACATGCAGTTGCATTGGGAATCATATTACATCAATATATTCAGCTATCAGATCTTTACCGAACGATCGTGTCATCCAGAAGTGCAATTACTCTGTTCAGTTCCTCTCCCGTCAACACAGCTTTTTCTTCCAGCCAGCGCAGAAGTGATGCGCGACACTCGGGCATACCTGAGAGAAGGTCAATCTGACTCCCGACCAGGATGTGTGGCAGGTCGGGGAAGTCACTCACCGTTGTCACAGATATGCTTTCAGACAACTTTCGGCAGAGTTTGTCGAAGCTCACTTGAGAGATGAGGCTGCATCGTTGAGTGCACATATCGGCAACAACTGCCTGGAGCGTCTCGACCGACAGAGCACCGCCCAACTGTTGCAGGTTTTCAACAAGGAGCTGAACCTGCCGTTCCAGCAGCAAAAATGGCATACCACGACTTGAAAGTACCCTGCCAAGCCACAGTACCTGATTGCAAATGACCTCAGCGGACAGTCCCGGCAGTGCCGCAAGCCATGCGACATCGCTGTCAGTAAACCTCTGTCCCCGCTCTCCATACCGTTTTTCATAGTAGGAAAAAGCAGCGCGACACTGTTGCCCGGCCTTCAACGCCGCGTCCAGGAGCTCCCTGTCTTGCGGAACCGGATGGTCACCCGCTTCCGGGTTCAGGGAAGATGCGGTAATCCCCAGCTTCCCAGGCAAAAACGGATAGAGGGCTTCATGGAATTTCTCCAGTGCGGTATAAATTTCAGCGGCTCCCTGTTCTGCAGCAGTTCTGGTTGAATCCTCGGCCCCATTCATGATGGCACGAAACTCCTCCCAATGGGACTCGGTAGCATCGCCATATCCGCGATAAAAAGAAGCTCCCTGCCCATCTGTAAAGCCAAAGCAGCGTACTATGTCCGGCAGATGTACCTGGTTACCCCGGATAGTTCCCTCCAAAACGTACAAATAGCCAAGAAGCTTGTCAGGCTCAACTTTAGCCTCTATACGAAGCTGTCGCGCAAAATCCAGGGCCAGCCTGAGAGCAGGAATAATATCCGACACCGTTTTGGGTGCAAAAAATTCAAGATCTACGCTGAGCATGTTAAATCGTGCCGTCAAGAGTGGTTTCAGGCGTTCAATAAGGGGGGATTGGGATTTTCCAATCGCGTGTTTCAAGGTTGAAAAAATTGCCGCCAATCCTCGCAGCTGTCCAATATAGCTTTCCAGCGGCAGTGTACCGTTGGTCATTGCAACAACAAAGGGAAGTTTGTCGAAGGTTTCATGGCGATGCCAGGTAACGGCGCGCAGGTGGTCAGCAAGTGGTAGTGGGGCTTTACTCATGAATATTCCTCCGGTTATCAATAATTCTGATGCTCTCGCAAAAGTCCAAAACGATGTCATTCCGGCAGGCTTTAGGCCGGAATCCAGATTCTAACTATCTGAAAAAACCTGGGTCCCCGATAAAGTCATCGGGGATGACAATTTATTTGCAACGGGCTCAATCGTTACCGTTCAGCTTGAAGCTTCCCGCATCCTCAATTATAGACAATCTCGGAAATCCGCCCCAATAACTGGGCCGGTCGAATCGGCTTTATGAATACGTCAAATGCATCCAGCTCCCCGGATATAGTGATGACGTCGAGCGGATGACCGCTGAGGAAGATAAATGGCAAACTGTCGGAGATGATCCTCATTTCGTCAAACAGAGTCTTATATCCCACCGTTGACATCGCGACATCCGAAATAACCAGATTGATGTCATCCTTCATAGCAATAAGTTTTTCCACCGCCTCCGTACCGTCAACTGCGGTAATCACTCGATAGCCAACCCTGATAAGTAATCGGCACAACGTTTCAAGGGTATTTATATCATCGTCAACAAGAAGGATGGTTCTCGGTTTTTTCTGAACACAAAGCTCCCCAACCGGTGATTCTTCGATCATTGACGCCGCTTCTTCTGCTAAAACCAAGGGGAAATACAGACTGAACTCCGTCCCTTTTCCCGGTTCACTCTGTACGTCAATATAACCGCCATGTTGCCTGATAATGCCAAATACCATTGCCAATCCAAGGCCGGTCCCTTTACCCAATTCTTTGGTGGTAAAAAATGGATCGAAAACCCGTTTTCGTGTTTCTTCGTTCATGCCAGAGCCAGTGTCGGTAAGAGAAAGAATGGCGCACGGTTTGCTGAGACGGTCAGTGTCATGATCCGTCATCTTTCCCCTGGTAACAGATATATGGAGCACACCACCGTTCGGCATGGCGTCCCGCGCATTCGTGGACATGTTCATCAGAACCTGTTCAAGCTGCCCCCCATCAATATTCACCATAAGGGGTTCTTCTGATAACGTTATTTTGATTTCAATATCCTCCCGCATCAACTGCCTGATAAACCCACCGGCATTAGTGAGTAGTTCATTGATATTTTGCACCGTTTGCTTCAGTACCTGTGTATGACTGTACGCAAGCATACTGTGGGTGAGCGCACTGGCTTGTGCTGATGCTTCCATTATTTTTTTAACATTATCTTTATGTTCGGGTTGCAGGCCATCGGCAATTTTCAACAAGGTCGCATAGCCGTTTATAACACTGAGCGTATTATTAAGATTATGGGCCAATCCCCCGGCAAGTTGACCGATGGATTCTACTTTTTGAGAATGGGTCAGCAACTCTGCCAGGTGTTTCTTCTCTGAAATTTCTTCCTGGGTAGCTATAAAATGGGTTATTTCCCCCTCACCATAGATGGGTGAAATAACAGTGGCAACCCAGAACAGGGAGCCATCTTTACGTTTATTCTGCAGCTCTCCTCCCCATGCTTTTCCACGAGTTATGGCACCCCACATATGTGCGTACATTTCAGGGGAAATATTCCCGGACTTAAGAATGCGCGGGGTCTGCCCCACGAGCTCGTCGGCACGGTATCCCGAAAGCTCTGCAAAGCTCTTGTTAACAAATTCAATAGTTCCCTTTCTGTCCGTAATGACAATGGCAGAAGAGCACTGTTTTATGGCCTGTTCCAGTTTTCGAAGTACGTCATTACTCTGTTTGAGGTCATGTTCGATTCGTAACCGATGGGCACAATCAAGAAGCTTACATGACAACTCGTTGCGACTGACCGGTTTTGTCAGATACGTATGAATGCCGATACTGATTGCCTGTTTCAACAGACTGACCCGCTCAAAAGCGGTCATAACAATGATGGGGACTGAAAAATTAATGGCATGAATTTCTTCTGCCATTGCCAACCCGTCCATAATCGGCATAGTAATATCGGTTATGACAATATCCGGTGTACAATTTCGAAACAGGTCCAACCCCTCTTGACCGTTTCGCGCTGTCAATAATTTCGAGCATCGCTTGCTGAGGAGCCTCACAACCTGCTCAAAGACATCGTCTTCGTCTTCAACATACAATAGGGTAAGAGTTTTGAGAAACTCCCCATCAATTCCGGCTTCAATCATGGCGTCCCTCCGGCCAGCGGTACTGAAACAGTGAATACACTGCCACCTTCCACAACAGCAACTTCAATACGTCCCTCCATATTTCGTTCTATGATAGTCTTCGACATGTACAAACCGATACCGGTTCCCGAACTCTTTGTGGAAAAGTACGGTTCAAACAACTTGTCCAGAATTTCTGCCGGTATGCCACCACCATTGTCCTGGACCGTTACCACTCCCCGGTCATCCTGCTCTCCGATGCGGATAGTCACACACCCTCTGGCAACAGCCGATTCTACAATTGCATCTCTGGCATTGCCCAAAAGGTTGAGTATTACCTGGGAGTACTCACCGGGGAACCCGTAGAGGAAACAATCATTGTCACCCTCCACCGAGATTGTGATTCCTTTACTCCGGTAGACCCCTTCCACCACCTCAACGGTCTGCATGATTTTCGTCCTGACGGAGAACCGTTCTTTATGCTTGTCCGGACTATAAAAATCTCTAAAATCGCTTATGGTTGATGACATTTTTTGAATCAACCTCTCGGCGGTTGCGGTGGATTCACATAAAAAGTCATCGGTCAGGTCATTGTCTTCCTGTGCTTCCTGGAGATTTCCCATCAGCATGGTAAGGGCGTTGAGCGGTTGACGCCACTGGTGGGCAATATTTGAAAGCATATCGCCCAGCTCCGCCTGCCGCCCCCTATTGATAAGCAGCTGATCTTTAAGACGTAACTCTTCCACCGCATCAACTACCCGCCGTTCCAGCGAGCGGTTCAACTCCCTGATGTGTTCTTCACTCTCCTGCAATTGGCGATTCAGCAATGCAAGTTCATGATTTTTTTTGATCATTTCACGCTGCATATTTGATAATTCATTATTAATATTTTGTACTTCAGTATACGTCACCATATCCTGCCGTGACCGGCATGAAACCTCGTGCAGTTTCTTGAGATATCTCTTCATATGGATCGTCTGCATCTGGTCGGACGAGTAGGCACCCGCCAGTATGGCAAGTGCCACATCGGGAGAGCAACCACCAGAAAACAGAACGTTACCATCCTGGACCACAGCCATGCAGTGAATTATGACGCATGCCGATTGATGGAACCCTACCAGTTCCCACCCAAGTGACAGCCCCACACCGTGGGCCTCTGCAAGGAGTTGCAAAACTTTTCCCTGGCATGATGATTCGAATGCGGCTGACACATGAACACCAACCGTCACCCGGTCAAATTGTTCAAAATCGCCTTGAATAACGGACTCTATCAATCCGGCCCCGTTACAGATCAAGGCCATCCCTCTGTCGTTGCGAGCAGGGTGCATGCTAACTATACTTCTCCACTAATTCATTCACCGTACTGCGCAAAAGATCATAGTTCAAAGCCTTTAACAGCACCCTGTCAGCACCCATAATAGTGGCCGCATTGTGCAGGGTTTTAACATCTACCTTGGGGGAACCACCTGTTATCACAATAATAGCCATTCCCATAAAAGCCTTCCTGAGACTTTGCAAGACTTCAAGCCCATCCAGCTCGGGCATAATAATATCTGTTATAACGAGGTGATATGACGATTTTCCGGCTAATTTAAGACCTTCTTTTCCGTCCTTCGCCGTATCCACAGCATGCCCATCAACGGTCAAAAGCATCTTGATGATAGTTCTGATTTCCACTTCGTCGTCTATGACAAGAATATTAGCCATGATGTTCACCCATTATGTTTATTAATAACAACATCACTGTTTGTCAACTATATGTAAACGAGATATAGCTTCGAATACTATAAAAAAATTCATACTACAAACAACATTGATATAAATCTTTAATTATAGCATGTTATATTTTTTACCAATAACGTCGAGGTGGCTTTTATGGGCAGTCGGGTGGATATTTTGACTATAGAGGCTCTAGCAAAAGTCCAAAATGATGTCATTCCGGCAGGCTTTAGGCCGGAATCCAGATTCTAACTGTCTGAAAAACCTGGATCCCCGATAAAGGCATTCGGGGATGACAATTTATTTGCAAGTGGCTCTCTACTTAACCACTATTCCAGATAAGGAGACTGGCAATAATAATGTTTAACAAATTGCGCTCAGATTTTGTTGCCAGACTCCTGACGGGCAAGACCTATTGAATTTAACTGAGTTTATTTAAACTCATTCAGCATTTTTGTCTGTCGTTAGATTACTACACACAGTAGAAAAACCTGCTGCCGCGCCTTTTGCAAAGGGGGAAGATGTAAAATCCCCCTTTTGGCAAGGTGAGGAAATCCCCCCCTTTGCAAAGGGGGGTTAGGGGGGATTTGCAGTAAAACCCTGATATTCAGGAGTGTGCTGAGTAGTACCATAAAAAAATACCATGAAACCGGAAGTCCGATCTCATGGTATTCTTTGCCAAGCAGTTCCTGCGTTTGTGGAGCGGTTAGGTACTCGGCAAACACTAATATTCAGTTTTTCATCTCGTAAACTTGGTATACCAGTATGTACCAAGTCCCTTATTTAAAACTTCAGGGTAACGGAGGCTGCCAGAATGTGGGCATCGCTCTTGAATGTTCCGGTCTCTTTTGCATTTTCAACGGTGCGGTCTATCCAGTGAACCCACATATAGGCCAGGTCAACGGAGCCAAAATCATTATGGATACCGGTTCCCACTGAAACATTATGCCGGTCGGCATCGGGAAGCTCAGGCCCAACCGTCGAGTTCGGTGCCGGTGAGGCGTCGTAGGCGTACCCGGCACGGAGGTCAAGGTTCTTGTTCACCGCATACTGGGCACCGAAGCGGTAAGCCCAGACATCTTCCCAGTTTTTAGGGTCAGGATTACCGTTCAAAGGAGTTAAAGGCGATCCAAAACTGAGTTCCAGCTTGTTATAGGAGCTCCACCCAGTCCGCTCTGCGTCAAACTCCAGCGTCAGAGAATCAATAGGTTTCCAGGCAACCCCCAGCACCAGTGAGTCGGGAAGGGTAATATCTGTCGAAGCGGAGGATCTTCCGGACCCAAGTAAATAATTCATTGCTGTGTCATTAGTACCCCGTGGAGGAGTAGCAAGAAAATTGGCGTCACCATTTAAATTCAGTTTAATCTCACTCCGATAGGCTGCACCGAAAGAGAAGGCGTTTGATGGTTTCCATTTAAGACCCACGTTGTAACCATACCCGGTCGCAGTTGCGTCTGCGCCAAGCACTCCGATGCCCTGATACCCTGCTATTTCAGTGAATGGAGCAGAACTTGGAAGCGTTTTATAGACCATTTTCTGCAAAGAAACCTGCGCATAGGTCACGTCAAAACCACCGGCAATTGCCAGTTTGAGGTCATCAAAGCGAAGGGCCACCGTTGGCTGGAAGTTTACCGGTTTAATGGCAATAGATTGAATACTGTCACGAAACGCGCTCCCCGCATCCCACCGTTTTGCCAGAGGATTGAAAGAATTGACCCCCAGTCCAAAGGAGAGCGGCATACTCTCAAGTGAGGTTGTTGCATAAAAGGTTGGAGCAATAAAGATATCCCGATTGGCTTTTTCAGATACCGTCGTTCCGGGACTTAATTTCGTGGTCCCCTCAAACTCGGTCTGGGGCACCAGTATGGTGGTATCACCCACCTGTACCTGGGACCCCTTCTGGAAGGCGATACCGGCCGGGTTGTAGGCCAGTGCCGACGGGTCATCGGCCTGGGCGGCAAAGGCGTTGGCCATCCCCATGGCCTTGGCACCCTGCTCGGAAACCTTGAATCCGGCCCCGTATGACAGGGACGCCACCCCAACCAGAGCAACTGCAATACTTGATGCGACCAACCTCTTTTTCATGTTCTACTCCTTTCAGTCGTATAGGTGAGACAGTTGCATAGCGAGAACCGCTCTGTACTTAATGAGAACAGGATTTTTAGGCAAAATAAAACACCTTGACATTCATGTCAATAATAAAATTATGTTATAAAATAACCCTATGAATTTATCAATTAAGTAGGGACATTCAGGAGGAGTTACAACAACGGGAGGGGAGGCTCTCCATTAATCCCTCCGGAGGGGGGAATAATGGAGAGGTACGCTTACGTAATCACTGCACCAGCTGGGGTGCCACCAGCTTATCAAGTTGGGAGACACTGATATCCCCCATAATTTTCCTCTGCAACATCCCCTGCCGGTCAATAATAAACAGGGTGGGAAAGCCGAACACCCCGTATTGCCGGGCGGTCATGGCATATTCATCACTCTGCATCGGAAAGGTCACCGCTCCGGCAGCGGCAAAGGACTCAACCACACTGCGGGCATCTCCGGTGTTAATGGCCAACAGAGCAACCCCCTTGTCCCGATTGAGACGGTAGTACGGCTCCAGCAGCTTCAGTTTATCGCCACAGCAGGAGCTTTTCCAGAAAAAGAGCACCAGCACCTTCCCCTTGAAGCGGGAAAGGGACACCGTCTCCCCCTGAATATCCAGGCCCGAGAGCGGTGGCACCACCTCACCAATCACCATGCTCTGTTTTTCCTGACAGCCGCCACAACAGAGGGAAAGCAGCAGCACGAATCCAATGGCTGTCCTCCGGCAGAGGTCAACGCCCCCCATTACCGCGAACCAACCAGAGGTAGTAGGGGCGGTTTTCCGGGCGCGGCCCCACCCTGCCACTGGCAAGATCAGCGGTCCACATCTCGGACGGTGACTCACGGGTGGCGGTCCAGTAGTCATAATCATGGACATTGACAAAGCCAAGCTGGAGAAGACGTTTAAACGGCCAGGTTTTCATGTCGTTTTTGTCATAGCCGAGGGAGGTGGCATAGCCAAGCATGATGGTAAACTCACCCTTCGTCGGCACCCGCCAATCGGCGTAGCCGGCAAAATTGTCGGCGTTCAGATGTTTGACGAACTCGTAGACATTGTCATCGCCCCGCCAGATCAGCTGATGCCCCGGCATATCGGCATTTTTCAGCCAGACCAGACCGGTATTCTGATCAATGGCTGTCTGTTCTTTAAAAACAAAATTCGGAGCAACGGTGCTACAGGCGGCCAGCAGAAATGTCAACACCAGCAACAAAATTATTTTCATGGTATCACCTCCCGAAGGTACCCCGCTTAAACACTTTGCGAATCTCTTTTTCATCGGACCACTCAAGGATGCCGGTCTTCAGGTTTTTAAGCGACATGGTGAACTTGTAATACACATCGGTGGTATCGCTGGTTTTCTGCATTATCTCGGAAAAATTGGAGGTAAGCAAGAATTCGGCACCAAACTGCTGACCGGCGGCAACTGCGTTCTTTTTGTCCACCAGTCCCCCCTCCTGCTGGAATTTCAGCTCCTGGAGTGTCTGCTCATCGGTGGTACGATCAATAAAGCGGAACTTCCCGGAGCGAATCAATTTAGCCCGAATAGAATCGGTGATGGATTCGGTATCGATATGCTGCATACTTTTATTCTTGACCATATCAACCCCCAGTACGGGGCGACGGGATGTGGTCAGCTCCACGACCGGTGGAAATACCAGCAGGGAATCGACCATGGCTCCGGCAATCTGCTGGAGATCAGATGATCCGAATTCAGTGGATATCGCCTTGGACGAACCGGCGTCACCGTACTGCACGGTGGCACAACCGGAAAGGGAGAACAGGGCAATTGCCAGTGCGACTGTGATGGGTTTCATACTCTGTTTCATGGTACCGTTCCTCACTTGGTTAATTTTGAGTATCGCCCGACGGATCAATCCGGTTGGCGAATGAGAAGCTTGAATTCTTTGGCCCGTTTGTCCGGCGCAACCCCTTGAACCGTCTTGAGTTCTTTCCCGTTCAGAAGCAACGGCTTCCACGATCCCGTACCGGAGTTGATTTCCAGACCATCGGCATCATACCACTCAAACCGGTACTGAAACGGAAGTGTGCCACTGTTTTTTGAACGAAGTGCCGCCTGAACCTTCATAAGATCACCGGCCAGGGAGTTTTTCATATCAACAACTTCGATTTCCATTTTGAGGCCCATGCTGTTGAAGACCACACTCTTGTCAAGCGTTCGGGCGCCCTGGTCATCCCAGGTTGTTTTGCCACTTGCCACCGCACCGGTCGTTCCACCGCACCCGGCCATGGCCAGCAACATGACAACGGCCACCACCGCCCCCCCTGCACCCATACCACTCTTCACACTGCCCATTGCTCCCCCCTCCTTAAAACTGCATTACCGAGCTATGAAGCTGCCGGCCACTACGTACCACCTGCACCAGAGCCTTCCCCCCCCGCTTAATCGAAATGTCCGCAAACCGATCACCTGCTGCCATGGGATGCTGCAATGCCAGGCGATAGTTACCGACGGGGAGCGTGATACGTAAAATCTGAACATTGGCCGGCAATGTCAACCAACTACGTAAATCTGCATTTTCACTCAAATAATTCCAGGCCATGGTTGCCAGATAGCCGAGATCACCCGCCTGTTTTCGCACCTGGTATGCTGCCACTGATTTGGCAACCACCCGAACAATCTGACGGGTTCCAATCACCAGAGCTTTATCCCGCAATGCCCTGACCGCCAGAGCCCTCACGTCACAAATCGGCTCCGTACTCCCCAGTGAGGTGGTACCATCAAGAATTCTGAGCGGCGACTGGTCCGACCATCTTTCATTGTACACCGGAAAGGCAACCGTCACAAGTCCCGCCCTTCCCAAAAGGAGAGCTATTTTCGTTTCCTGCTTCTGGGGAACAAGGCCATCTTCAAAGATAACAAGAAGTTCCCCGGAATCCCCCTCCTTTGGTTCGGCAACCTGATCCGTCCCCGGGGGAAAACGCTGTTTCAGATCCCGAAGATCCTCGGCCATGTCCAACCGGGCAGCAAGTCGCAGGACGTCTTTTTGTAAATAGCTGTTTTCAGGATATATTTCGAGTGCCTTTTTATAATCGATGTACGCATCATTGGGCTGATGCTGCAATTCATAAATAAAACCGGACAGATAAAATGTCGCCGCATTCTGGAAAGAGTTTTTTACCTTCCCGGCCACTTCGTCCATCTGGGCATAGGTTCGTTCGACCGTGGAGACGTTACCGGTGACGTTTTTCTTCTCCGCCTCCGCTTGAGCTTTGTCAATTTCCTTTTCAAATCGTTTCAGGGACTCGTTCTGTTCAAAACCGGCACGGCGGGCTTCGACGCCGGCTCCGGAAACGTCATTTTTTTTCAGATAGTTAAGGGCCTGATACTGGTGCAGCAGTACCCGTTCATACCCTTCCCCCTCGTAGGGGATGGCATTGTCATTAACCATGGTGGCGGCGACCTGGGCACCAATTCCGGAAGCAGTGACCAGGGCTTTCTGGTCGTTTTCCCCTATCGTATCAATGGCCTCCTTGAAATCGGCCATACTGACATCTGCGTTGCCCACCACCTGGGCATACCGTCCCCGTTCCATGTTGTAGAGAATCTTGTCGTTGCTTTTTCGTTCACTGGTCAGGCTCTGGGAGAGGTCAAGGGGTTCTCCACCGGACATTGAGGTCAGGAGTGGTTTTATTTTGCGGGGATAGGAGGAGAAGGTGGTGGTAGAGGCACAGCCGGTAACAAACAGCGATGCAATAATTATGAGCAACGCACACCATTTTTTCAATACATTATTCACTGTAGATACTCCGTTCCTGATCAGCAACAAATCTATCGCACCTAAAAGCCCCCCTTTGTCAAAGGGGAGTTGGGGGGATTTCACCCCTTTGACAAGGGGGGGGATATTTTCCCAACCCACCTACCCCTTGGCCGTTTCCAGCTCATCCCAGCGGCCAAAGGCCGCTTCAAGTTCTGCTTCCAGTTCGGCAAGACGGGCGTTGGCCACCGCCACCTCACTACCGGCACTGCGATAAAATCCGGGATCGGCAAGACGGGCGTGAAGCTCTTCCTGCTGACGCTCCAGGCCGGCAATCCGCTCCGGCAACGCCTCCAGCTCCCGTTCCTCCTTGAATGAAAGTTTCTTCGACCGTTCCCGGGCAGGTTTCCCCTTCTCCGCTGCTGCTTTCTGCGCCACCGGAGGAGAAAGCACTGCTGCCTCTGCCGCAGCCTGACCAAGCCAGTCGTCATAACCACCGATAAATTCCCGCACCGCTCCCTCACCGGAAAGCACCAGAGTACTGGAAACCACATTATTGAGAAATTCCCGATCGTGGCTTACCAGGAGCAGGGTCCCCGGATATTCCATCAGCAGGTCTTCGAGCAGATCCAGGGTTTCCGCATCAAGATCGTTGGTTGGTTCATCCATCACCAGAATATTGGAGGGACGGGTAAAGAGTTTTGCCAGCAGCAGCCGGTTACGCTCACCACCGGAAAGAATATTCACCGGAGAACGGGCCCGTTCCGGCGAGAAGAGAAAGTCCTGCAGATAGCCGATAATGTGGCGGGACTGGCCATTGATAACCAGCGTATCGTTTCCCTCCCCCACGTTTTCCTGGACACTTTTTTCTCCGTCAAGTTGTTCCCGCAACTGGTCGAAATAAATCACTTCCCGGCGGGTACCCAGCTTGATCTCCCCCTGCTGGGGTTCCAGCTCTCCCAGAAGCAGACGGAGCAGGGTGGTCTTGCCGGAGCCGTTTGGACCAATGATGCCGATCCGGTCCCCCCGCATGATGGTGGTGGAAAGCTTACTGATAATGGGTCGCCCGTCGTAGGCAAAGGTCACATTTTCTGCCTCAACCACCAGTGCCCCCGAGCGATCGGCCACCTGGAGCTGGATTTTGGCACTCCCCTGACGCTCGCGCCGCTGGCGCGACTCCTCCCGCAGTTTTTTCAGTGCCCTGACCCTTCCCTCGTTACGGGTGCGACGAGCCTTGATGCCCTGGCGTACCCACACTTCCTCCTGGGCCAGTTTTTTATCAAACAGTGCCTGACGGGTAATTTCAGCTTCAAGCAACGCTTCGCGACGCTCGACAAACTCATCGTAGCCACAGGAAAATGCGTATATCCGTCCCCGGTCAAGTTCGGCCACCCGGTTTGCCAAACGCCGGGCAAAGGAGCGGTCATGGGTCACGAAGATGACCGTCTTGACGTTTTTGGCAAGAAACTCCTCCAGCCAGAGGATCGTATCAATATCAAGGTGGTTGGTCGGCTCATCAAGGATCAGAATATCCGGATTGGAGACCAGGGCCCGTGCCAGCAACGCCCGGCGTTTGGTCCCCCCCGAAAGTGCGGAGAATTCTGCTTCGGCATCCAGATCAAGCCGATTCAGCACCCGCTCAACCTCTTGGTGCAGGTTCCAGCCGTCGATTTCTTCAAGCTCTTTTTGCAGTTTTTCCAGCCGGGCCAGCAGTTTTTCACCACTGTCATGGGCCAACTGGTGGCTGACGTGATGATACTCGGCAAGGAGGGCCGCAGCGGAGCCCATGCCGGAGGCCACCACATCGAAGACATTTCCATCCACCCCTTGGGGTACCTCCTGGGTCAACTGGGCCACTTTAAGCCCCTGCTGCCGGACAATATCACCACTCTCCGGCGGCACTTCACCCCCCATGAGCTTGAGCAGCGTCGATTTACCGCTGCCGTTCCTCCCCACGAGACAGAGCCGGTCCCCCTGTTCGATCTGAAGATTAATGCCATTGAAAAGTGGTGGCCCGCCAAAGGCAAGGGTGATGTTGCGCAGGGAGATAAGTGCCACGGAGACCCCTCTCAGAGTAGTGTGCTGTGTTTATTAAAGACTCGGCAGTTATACCACGTTTCAGTCATTCATTGATAAGCCTAAAACCGCATTTACCACGAAAAAATCGGTATGTTAAACTTCAGAAATCTCCCCTCCGTTCAAAACGTGGCACCAGACGTCCCTCCACCATGACCTGTTCCAAAAACATCTCCAGGGGACGTACCCAGAGGGAACAGTCGTCGTAGCGTTTCCGGTAGACCACCAGTTCCTCTTCGGTTTCGCTGTGACGGGCTACATCGATCACGTCGTATTCGTTACCTTTATAATGGCGGTAACGACCGGGGGAAATACGGGACATGGCACACTCCTTTCGGTGAGAATCAGCTCTTTTACCAAACCGACAGAACACAAACGCTCCGGCCAGAATACCTGACGGGAGCGATTGCACACATTCTATCGGACCGGAAAATCAGACCTGAACGACTTCCTTCACGCCAGGAATTTTTTCCTTCATGGCCCGCTCGATCCCCATTTTCAGCGTCATGGTGGACATCGGACAACTGCCACAGGCCCCCTTCAGGCGGACTTTGACGACACCATCCTCCGTTACCTCAACCAGTTCGACGTCGCCGCCATCGGCCTGTAAACTGGGACGTACCTGCTCAAGTACCTTAAGAACTTCTTCTTTCATCTGTTCATTCTCCTTTGTATGTGGTGGCGCTCAACCAAATACGCTTCATCCGGTGGTGGTTCCCTACACGTTCCATTTTCTCCATCAGCGACACAGCGTACTCCGTAGGCCCTTCTCCGTTTATACAGGAATCTGCACATTTCTGCACGCAATTCCTGATCATTTTCCGAGAAAAAATTACCGTGGTTAAAACTCAAAATTCGGTTGAATTACCGCCACCAGACTCTGGGTGTTGACGTCGCGCAGGGCACCGCTGTAGTAGGTGGGTGCTTCCCAAATCACCCCCACATCAACCTTCAGGGCGGTTTTCCAACGGGGAAGGGGATATTTTTTACCAATGGTGAACTCCTGACGAACCGGCCTGCCATCCCGTGCCGAAAAGTCCAGCCGGAAATTTACCGAGCTGTTGGCAAGGAAGCTCAGGAAATCTGCGTTGATATCAAGATGGCTTCGGCGAAACCCAAGATACAGCGTATCTGAAATATCCGGGTTATCGTGAATTTTCGCCCCCGTCCGAAAACTCCAGATCAATTTATCACCGGCGAAAACCCGGTCACCTTTCAGCTTCCATTCCAATTCTACGACGTTGTCCGGAATCAGGCTGTTACGCTTGATATGCTGGTTTGAATAGCTGACCATATACCCCATATACCCTTTGTGGCCAGAACTTCTCTCTTCACCCGGCTTGACAAAATTGGCCAGGTCCCCCACAAACAGAGAAATGGCGTACGGTTCCTGAAAACCGGCGGTAACCGCTTCAAGCAGGTTAATATCATGGCTCCCCACATTGAAGGAGCGATAAAAATCAGGGGCATAATATTTGGAGGCAACCCCTGCCAGCGGCATGGGAAAAGCGGCAACTTCCAAGAGGACAAAGCGGGGATTAAAGACGTTTTTCAGGAGTTCCCGATAGATGGCAAATTCGTTTTTGCCGGCAATTTGCGGTATGGGGGCATTGGTAAGTGGAATACTGTAGGAAATATTGGAATAGTAGGGGTCAAGCTCCCAATCCAATTCTCCCTTCGCAATTCTACCCACTGAGGATACGCTGATGTCTGTTTCACCGACAGGTGCCACCGGCGGAGCACTTTCACCGCGTACCGGCAATGGCAGACAACAGAGGATAACCAGCATCAAGCCAACGAAGCCGCTTTTCATGGGGCATGACGTCCCCCCATCCCGCTCCGCTCTTCGGTCTCCGGTCACGACAGCGTCTCCCACTCCTCATAGAGCTCCTTCAACCGGCCATTCAACGCCGCATGCCGTTCTCCCGCCTGCAAACCCCGTTCAGGATCGTCAAAAAAGCCGGGTCCGTTCATCTCCGATTCCAGGCCGGCCAGTTCCTTCTCGACGCCGGCAATCTGTGATTCCACCTCCCCCAACCGTTTCTGCCGCGCCTGATCCTCCCGCTTACGCCGCTTTTCCTCTTCCCGGTCTTTTAATCGCACATCCTTGTTCAGGGGGGGAAGGGGTTCGGGAGAAGTGGCGGAAGGGGCGGTCGATATCTTGGATGCCCCAACGGCAGGACTCTCCACAACTCCCCTCGTCCTCGTGTCACCCTCTTTTTTCCCCAGATAGTACTCGTAATCGCCGAAATAATTTTCAACGTGCCCCCCCTCAACCTCCACCACTCGTGTTGCCAGTGCATTGACGAAATAGCGATCATGGGAGACGAAGACAACCGTGCCATCAAAGCTCTTCAGAGCATCCAGCAGCACTTCTTTACTGTTCAGGTCAAGGTGGTTGGTCGGTTCATCCATCAGGAGCAGATTGGAGGGGCGCAGCAGCATTTTGGCAAGGGCCAGGCGATTCCGCTCACCGCCGGAAAGTACGCTGACCTTTTTATGAATATCATCCCCCGAAAAGAGGAACGCTCCCAGAATATCCCGCAGACGGGGAACCATGTCATAGGGGGCATCGGCATACAGTTCGTCATAGGCAGAACGGCTCTGTTCCAGGACGTTCGCCTGATCCTGGGCAAAATAATCCTTGCTGACATTATGCCCCATGATCCGCTCCCCCCCCTGATACTCGCCGCCGGCCAGCACCGCCATCAGGGTCGATTTACCGGCACCGTTGTGTCCCACCAGAGCCACCCGTTCCCCCTTTTCGATGGTGAGACTGATCCGGTCAAGCACCGTATGATCGCCAAAAGAGCGGGTCAACCCCTTCAGCTCTACCACACTCTTGCCACTTTTCGGGGCTTCGGGAAACTGGAAGCGGATCCGCTTCCGTTCGGGAGGGAGCACAATCCGCTCCACCTTTTCCAACTGTTTGATGCGTGACTGCACCAGTGACGCCTTGTTGGCCTGATAACGGAACCGGCGGATGAAATCCTCGGTTTTTTCCACCTCTTCATCCTGACGCCGTTTGGCATCCCGCAGGGCGACTACCCGTTCTTCACGCTGGATCAGGTAGCGGGAATAGTTGCAGTGGTAGTCGGCCATGGTATGATTCCACACCTCGGCAATCCGGCTGCAGACGCTGTCCATGAAAAAACGGTCGTGGGAAACCAGAATCACCGAACCGGGATAGCTGCAGAGGTACTCCTCCAGCCAGTTACGTGCCTCGATGTCCAGGTGGTTGGTCGGTTCATCCAGCAAAAGCACATCCGGTTTCTGAAGCAGCAGCCGGGCCAGGGCAATACGCATCTGCCAGCCGCCGGAAAATTCTCCGCAGTCCCGATGCCAATCGGACTGGGCAAAACCAAGCCCCTTGAGCACCGTGCCGATTTCGGCTTCCATGGTATAGCCGCCCCCATGGCGGAACTGCTCCTGCAGCTCGCCGTAGCGGGACAGAAGCTGGTCATGTTCGGCTGAATCAGGGGGAACGTGTGCCAAATCAAGGCCAATCCGGTGCAGTTCCTCCTCCATGGCCAGCAGCTCACCCAGGGCGGTACGGGCTTCATGGAACAGGGACTGCCCGGTGGTCACCAGACCATCCTGGGGAAGATAGGAAGCCCGGGCACCCCGGGCAAACTGAAGTTCCCCCGAAGAAGGCTCGGTAATTCCGGCGATGATCTTCATGAGGGTAGATTTACCGGCACCGTTTTCACCGACCAGAGCCACCCGTTCACCTTTTTTCAGGTGCCAGGAAATGGAGGAGAAGAGCGGAGTTCCCGCAAAATCTTTAGAGAGGTTCAATAACTGGAGCATGGTGCTGTTGTAGCACAACAAAGGGGAAATGGGCAAGCAGGAGCATACCGGCCTGAGATGTTCCCTGAGCGCAGGTCCTGCTAACCGGACAGAGCTGAAACGCACCTTGATTTTCATGGGCTCTCTGTTATAGTCACCGATGACGTTTTACTCGGGCATAAAGGAACCACCACATGCTGACCCCAACCAGAAAAATTTTCCCCACCCTGCCGGCCATAACAGCACTTCTGCTCTGCCTGACCACCGGCTGCAGCCGTCCGGCAGACGCGCCCGGCACCGTGCAGGGGTACGTTGAGGGAGAATTTGTCTATATCGCTCCCCCCCTGTCGGGCAGGTTGGACAAATTGCTGGTCCGGCGGGGTACGGTGGTCAAACAGGGTGATCCGCTGTTTGAGCTGGAGAATGTCACCGAGAAAGCGGCCCGAGACGAAACGAAATTACGTATCACCCAGCTCCGCGCCCAGGTGAATGACGCCAGGAAGGGGAAGCGACCCACTGAAGTTGAGGCCAGTACGGCCCAACTGAATCAGGCACGCAGTGCCCTGCAGCTGTCCGAAAAGGAATTGGCGCGATTGGAGCGACTGGCGTCGGCACAGGTGGTGCCGCTCCAGGACCTTGACCGGATGCGCTCCCGCCACGATCAGGACCGGCAGCGGGTACTGCAGCTTGAGGCTGAACTGGGGACCGCCCGACTCGGCCTGCGCAGCGACCAGATTTCCGCCACCGAAGCGAGCGAGCGTGTACTTGAAGCGACACTTACCAGAAATGAATGGGATCTGGGGCAGAAACGACAATCGGCTCCGACAGGGGGGCTGATCTTCGACACCCTCTTTCAGCCCGGTGAGTGGATTGCCGCCGGACGCCCTGCCATTGTGCTCCTCCCCCCCCGTAACATCAAGGTGCGCGCCTTTGCACCCCAGGCAGTGGTGGCAAAAATCCGTATCGGCGATACGGTTCCGGTCACCGTGGACGGCACCCCGGCACCCTGCCGGGGAACGGTGTCATACATATCCCCCCAGGCCGAATATACGCCGCCGGTCATCTACAACCGGGATAATCGCCAAAAACTGGTCTATCTGGTGGAGGTTAGTTTTGATCCGTCAATCGGCACCGGACTCCATCCGGGTCAACCGGTGGATGTCCGCTTCGGATCAGGGCCATGAACGACGACTTTGCCATTGACGTACGTGGCATGACCAAACGTTTCGGCGATCATACCGTGGTGAACGGCATCGCCCTCCAGGTACGCAGGGGAGAAGTCTATGGGTTCCTCGGCCCCAACGGCAGCGGCAAGACCACCTTCATCCGAATGTTGTGCGGGCTGCTGGCCGCCGACGCCGGCGAGGGGCACTGCCTCGGTTTCGATGTCATTCGGGAGAGTGAATTGATCAAGCGTCAGGTCGGCTATATGACCCAGCGTTTCAGTTTTTATGAGGATTTAAGCATCGCCGAAAACCTCGATTTCGTGGCACGTATGTACGAAGTGCCGGAGCGGAAGAAGGTGGTTCGGGAGAGTATCGACCGCTTGGGATTGGGGGGGAGGCAGCGGCAACTGGCCGGAGAACTGTCGGGGGGATGGAAGCAGCGCCTGGCCCTGGCTGCCTGCCTGATTCACGGTCCCAGCCTGCTGCTGCTTGATGAACCGACCGCCGGTGTGGATCCCAAGGCCCGGCGGGATTTCTGGGAGCAGATCCACCAGCTTGCCGTCCAGGGACTGACTTTTCTGATCACCACCCACTATATGGACGAGGCGGAGCGGTGCGACCGACTCGCCTATCTCTCCTATGGCAATCTGCTGACCAACGGCACCGCCGCAGAGGTCGTCGCCCAGTCCGGCCTGACCACCTGGACCGTCAGCGGCCCCGATCTACCCCACATTGCCCAACAGCTCCGCTCTGCCCCCGGCGTGCTTCAGGCGGTCCCCTTCGGCACGACCATGCATGTGAGCGGCACCGACGGTGAACGTCTCACCCGGGCCATAGCCCCCTATCGGACCGAAGCATACCGGTGGCAACCGATCACCCCGAGCCTCGAAGATGTGTTCATCCATCTGATGGGAAGCTCAAAGGATAATTACTCCCCATGAGCCAGCGGACACCACTCTCACTGGCCCGTTTCTGGGCCATTGTCACCAAGGAATTTATCCAGATGCGCCGGGATCGCCTTACCTTCGGCATGATCATCGGCATTCCGGTGGTGCAGCTGATGCTGTTCGGATACGCCATCAACGGCGACCCGAAACATCTCCCCACCGCCCTGCTGCTGGGGGACCAGAGCCAGCAGGGGCGAACCCTGCTGACGGCTATGAAAAACAGCGACTACTTCCGCTTTGTCACGGAATTGCACAGCGAAGCGGAGGCCGAGGAGGCACTGGCCCGGGGGGATGTTCAATTCATCATAACCATTCCGGAAAATTTCAGCCATACCCTGCTGCGGGGCGAGCGCCCCACACTCCTGGTGGAAGCCGATGCCACCGATCCGTCGGCAACCGGTAACGCCATCGCCTCACTCCGCACCCTCATCGACAGCTCACTGCGCCAGGATATGAAGGGGACACTGGCATTTCTGGCCCCCGGCGTCCCCCCCATAGATCTGCGGGTCCATGCCCGCTACAATCCGGAGGGGATCTCCCAGTACAATATTGTGCCCGGCCTGATGGGAGTCGTCCTGACCATGACCATGGTGATGATCACCGGCCTGGCCATCACCCGTGAACGGGAGCGGGGCACCATGGAAAATCTGCTCTCCATGCCGACCAGACCGCTGGAGGTACTACTCGGGAAGATTATTCCCTATATTTTTGTCGGCTACATCCAGGTCGGCCTGATTCTGGTGGCGGCCCGGTTTCTCTTCCATGTGCCCATGGCCGGCAGCATTCCGCTGCTGTTGCTGACCTCTCTGATCTTTATCGCCGCCAATCTGGCCATGGGGATAACCTTTTCCACCCTGGCAAAAAACCAGCTCCAGGCGGTACAGATGACCTTTTTCTTCTTTCTCCCCTCCCTGCTCCTCTCCGGCTTCATGTTCCCCTTCCGCGGTATGCCGGAATGGGCCCAGATGATCGGTGAAGTCCTGCCGCTCACCCATTTCCTCCGCATTATCCGGGGAATTCTTCTCAAGGGGAACGGCATTCATGAGGTACGGGGCGAGCTGTGGCCGATCCTGCTGTTCACCACCGTCGTATTAACCATCGGCGTTAAACGGTACCGAAAAACATTGGATTGAGGTGCGGAAGTGCCACGGGGGAGATTACCCCCTGATCTGCCCCTGAATACCGATGGTGATCACCTGGAAGGGGATCTGTTTGCCACTGGCCGCCAGGGCCTGCTGTGCGGCAACGGCGATACCGCCGCAGCAGGGAACTTCCATCTTCAGCACGGTGATACTTTTCACCTCTGACCGGGTAAACAGCTCGGTCAGCTTCTGCGTATAAAAATTGTTGTCATCCAACTTCGGGCACCCCATGACAACGGCCTTCCCCTTCAGAAAATCCTCATGGTAACCGGCATAGGCTACCGGCACGCAATCGGCCGTAATCAGCAGGTCGGCCCCTTGAAAATAAGGCGCGGTGGTGGATACCAGATGCAGCTGCACCGGCCATTGGGCCAATTGGCTCTGACGACTGCCGGAAGCTGCCGGAGCGTCAACGGGTGCCGGCGCAAAGCTCATGGCACGGGAACCGGGGCAACCGCCACCGTGTCCGTGCCCATGTCCGCCACCGTGCCCGTGTCCGCCACCATGGCCATGATGGGCCGGAGCCTGAGCCGGTTTCCCCTGGGCTGCCAGATGTTTCTCCACCGCAGCCTCGTTAAATTCATCGGCCTCCCGCTCTTCGATCTTGATGGCATCACGGGGGCACTCACCCAGACACGCTCCCAGGCCATCGCACAGGTTATCGGCAGACAGTACCGCCTTGCCATCTATCAGGGTTATGGCCCCTTCTGCGCACGAAGGTACGCAGAGTCCGCAGCCGTCACATTTTTCCGGGTCGATTGTTACGATTTTTCTTATCATGGTGTGGTTTCCTTTTGTCAGTTGATATGATTTGTTTAAAAAAAATAGTGCCAGAGATAATCCAGACGGCCGCGCATTATCAGGGTTCGCCCCGAGTATGACATAATTTCCTTCACCTTTGCCAAGTTCTGTTTGGTATAGCAGTGGGTCCGGCAATGCTTGCAGGTCGGCTTTTCCGCTTCCAGGGGACATTTGAGACGCCGGGTAACCGCATAGGTGAGAAATGCCGCACATTCGGGGCAGAGAGTGCGACTCCCCAGGGTTTCTGGAAGGGTGGCCGTGTCACGCTCGGCGGTGCCATGTTTGCCGTTGCAGTACACTTCAACAAACTTCCCGATCAGTTTAATATCTTTTTGTTGTTGTCTTGTCATCGTTGTCATGGTGTCACTATCTCCTGAAGGGACCGAATGATACATGACCCAGGTCAATTTTTTCAGTTTTTTCTTTGCGTGGTTCATTGGAGTGGGATATTCTGGGAACGGTAATTACAGACTGAAGCAGTCAGTGGAGTAGCGATGACAATCAAAGCTGTTTCTTTTGTAGCCAAATCCAATACGGGCAAGACCACCCTGCTTGAGGGGGTGATCGGGGAATTGAAACAACGGGGCTACACCGTTGGGGCACTTAAACATGACGCCCACCGTTTTGATATTGACCATCCCGGCAAAGATTCCCATCGACTGACCGCCGCCGGTGCCGATACCATGCTGATTACATCGCCGGAAAAATGTGCCTTGGTGAAGAGATATCCGGTGCCCCCTCCACTTGAAGAACTCTTGGAGCTCTATTTTTCCGATGTTGACATCGTGCTTACCGAAGGTTTCAAACTGGGCCCCCTCCCCAAGATTGAAGTCCACCGGCGAGAGCGGAGTGCAACGCTGCTTTGTCGCGGGGAGAACAATGATCCAACCCTTATTGCGGTGGCCAGCGACGAACCACTGGTTCTGGATGTGCCGATTCTTGACCTGAATAACATCGGAGCCGTCACCGATTTTGTAGAAAACACCTTCCTGAGATGACGGAAAGATAAAGAGGGACTACGCAGCGATGCTCAGATACGACAAAGGGACCACCGGTGAAATTGCCGATGATTTTCCCATGGAATTTCCCATTAAACTGACCGTTAACGGCCGTTATCTGGCCACACTGGTGGCGTCACCCCATGAAATCCGCTTTCTCGTTGCCGGTTTTCTCCGCACCCAGGGGTTCGTCCGGCATATCAATGACTTTCTATCGTTTGGTGTCTGTGATGAGTCGGGGGAGGCCAGCATCCGGATTCGAGGAGAACTGCCGGAACGATTGACACCCGTACTCACATCGGGATGCGGCACCGGTATCTCTTTTTCCTTCAACGCAGGAACTCCCCAACGGGCGGAGCGGAGCGTCCGTTTCACCCCGGAAGCAATTTTTACCATGATGCGGGAAATGGGACAGCTGTCGGAACGGTATGGACGCCATGGTGGTATCCATTCGGCGGCGGTCAGTGACGGCACCACCATCCTGCTCCATGCCGAAGATCTGGGACGGCACAACACCATCGACCGCCTGGCCGGTCAGGCACTGTTCAACGACATCGACCTGAAGGATTCCCTGCTGCTGACCTCCGGCAGGGTATCGTCGGAAATGGCAACCAAGGCCGCGTCTCTGGGGGTAGCGTTAATCGCCTCCCGCACCTCCCCCACCGACCTTGCGGTTCGGATCTGCACCGAGCAGGGGATTGGCCTGGTCTCCTACGTCAGGGGGGAGAGTTTCCGCGTTGCCGCGTCTCCCGAGCGGCTGATCCTCTCCGGTCAGCGGCACATAGCCGGCGTGACAGCGGTTATTCTGGCCGGCGGGGCTTCAAGTCGCATGGGACAAAACAAGGCACTCATGGAGATTAACGGCGTGGCGATGATCGAAATCGTCTATCGGTCCGTTGCGGAACTGTTTGAGGATGTGCTGCTGGTGACCAATTTTCCGGAACAGTACGACTTCATCCCCTGCCGTAAAATAGTCGATATCTATCCGGCCATGGGTCCCTTGGGGGGAATCCATGCCGCCCTCTCCCACTGTTCCACCGACAGGGCTTTTGTCGTAGCCTGTGACATGCCGGAACTGGATAGACCGTTAATCCGGGAACTCTGCACCATTCGATGTAACGCGGACGTCGTGATACCGGAGACGCCGGGCGGCCTGGAACCGCTCCATGGGGTCTACGGAAAAAGTTGTCTTCCCAAGATGGAAAAAATGTTGCGGAGGGGGGAACGGCGCGTACTCTCATTTCTGGAAAGTGCAGAAGCGCGACTGGTGCCCCGGGGACGCATCGCCCGGACGAACCCGGACTTCTCCTCCTTTCTCAACATTAATACCCCGGAAGATTTCCAGCGGGTGGCGCACCACCCGCTCCCGCAGGCTCCCGAGCGGACCGTGACCCCATGAAACTGACCGATTCCCATGGCAGAACGATTAATTACCTCCGCCTTTCGGTGACCGACCGCTGCAATATGCGCTGCTGCTACTGCATGCCGGCGGAGGGGGTCATGCTCAAGGAACATGACGCCATCCTCAGCTATGAAGAGCTGCTGCTGATCGCCGAAACAGCCATCGGAATCGGTGTGGAAAAGGTCCGCATAACCGGAGGGGAACCGTTGGTTCGGGCCGGTATCGTACCTTTCCTGGAGCGATTGTCGGCAATTCCGGGGCTCAGGCACCTTGCCCTGACCACCAACGGCCTGAAACTGGCGGAGATGGCGGAAGATCTTTACCGGGCCGGACTCCAGCGCCTCAACGTCAGCCTGGACTCCCTCAATCCGGCAACCTTTGCCGACATAACCCGGGGAGGCGATCTTGCCAAAGTACTGGCAGGGCTCGATGCCGCCGAAGCGGCCGGCTTCCCGCCGCCAAAGCTTAACGTCGTCATCATGGCCGGAATCAACGATGGCGAAATTATCGACTTCGCCGAGATGACCCGCCGCCGGGGTAATTCTATCCGTTTCATCGAGTATATGCCGGTGGTGAAGGAAGAGGGGTGGCAACGTTATTCCGTCGCCGGAGACGATATTATCTCCCGCATTGCCGCCCGCTATCCACTGGAACCGCTTGACAAGGGGCCCTATGCCGGGCCGTCCCGTGACTTCCGCATTCCGGGGGCTGCAGGGAGCATCGGCATCATCACCGCCATTTCGGGGCATTTTTGCAGTGACTGTAACCGGATCAGAGTCACCGCCACCGGCCAGGCCAAGGGGTGCCTCTTTTCCGACCAGCGGAGCGACCTGCTCCCCTCTCTCCGTCCTCCCAGCCGGCATAAGCTGGAGGCAGAGCTGCGGAAAATCATCTCCGGAAAGCCGGAGCGGCATGGGATCACCGGTGATACGTACCAGCATCAGAATTTCACCATGGCACAGATAGGGGGATAAAAATCAATGGGCATTGTCAAAGCGGTTTGCATCAGTGAGAACAAGGGGGAGCGGAAACGTCCGGTCCCTGCCGTGGAGCTTCGGGAACAGCATGGCATCGTGGGTGACGCCCACGGGGGGGAGTGGCACCGCCAGATAAGCCTGCTGGCCTCGGAAAGCATCGACAAGATGCGGGCCCTGGGGCTGGATGTTGATGCGGGGGATTTTGCCGAAAACATCACCACCACCGGCATAGATCTGGTTTCCCTACCGGTCGGCACCCGTCTGAAGGTCGGCCCGACGCTGCTGGAAGTGACCCAGATCGGCAAGGAATGTCACAACCGCTGTGCCATCTATGACCAGGCCGGCGACTGCGTGATGCCAAAGGAAGGAATCTTTGCCCGGGTCATTGGCGGCGGAGTTGTTACGCCCGGTGATGGGATAGAGGCACTCACCTGAGCGTTTTTTCTTTGCCTCTCGTACCTGATTGCCTGTAGTATGTCAGGGTTATAAAAAATCACACTCACACTCACGGATACATGATCACCTATGGCTACTACCGAAGAACCGAAAAAAGAAAAAATGACCAAAGAACTGCAGGGAATGGGACTGGCCTCCATCGGCACATTCATTCTGCTGGCCCTTCTCACCTATTCGACCACCGATGTTTCCTGGAATAGTTACTCAAACGAGGGGGGGATTCATAATCTGGGGGGGAGACTGGGGGCACAGATTGCCGATCTGTTCTTCAGCAGCTTCGGCCTTGCTTCCTATCTTTTCCCGGCGACCCTGCTCCACACGGCCTATACCCTGTTCCGCTTCAAGGAAATCCGCCTCCGCTCCTACAAACTGGGGGCCGCCTTCGGACTGCTCTTTTCCCTCTCCACCCTGCTGGCCTTCTTACGTGACAAGGCAACCATCTTTGGCCAGCAAATGGAGACCGGGGGAGCCGTCGGCGTGGTCATTTCACGACTGCTTAAAAACAGCGTGGGGGTTTCCGGTGCCATGTTGCTGCTGCTGCCGCTGCTGGCCGCATCGATCATGATTCTGGCACGTTTTTCCTTTGTACTGTTTGCCAGCTGGTGGTTAGAAAATTTCAAGAATAAATACGCCGCCTGGCAGGAGCGCCGTGCCCACGAACGCAAAGAACATGAGCGGGCCGTGGCAAAAGAGGAGGGTCTCCCCGCACCGCCAGCTGCCAAGGGACCGGTTATCAAACAGCCGGCACCACCACCGCCCCCCCCCACCCCTCTCAAGAAAGAAAAGGAAAAAAAGAAGGAAGATGCCAAAACGGCAGCCATTCAGGAATCCTTTGAATTCATCAAGGCCGAAGGGGATTTCCACACCCCCTCCTTTTCACTGCTTGATACCCCTCCGGCCAACGAAAAAACCCTGGACCGGGAGTCACTGGCCATGAACGCCCGGCTCCTGGAGAAAAAACTCAAGGATTATAACATTGATGGCGAAGTGGTTGAAATCTGCCCCGGTCCGGTCATCACCATGTACGAATTTTCACCTGCTCCCGGCATCAAAATCAGCCGGATCGCCGGCTTGACCGATGACCTGACCATGGCACTGCAGGCCATGTCAATCCGCATCGTTGCACCGATCCCCGGCAAGGGGGTCGTCGGCATTGAAGTCCCCAACCGGGACCGGGACATGGTGTTCCTCCGGGAAATATTCAACTGCGAACATTTTTCACACAGCAGAATGAAGCTCCCCCTGGCACTCGGCAAAGATATCGCCGGCCTGCCGGTGGTCACCGACCTGGCCAAGGCACCCCATCTGCTGGTGGCCGGTTCCACCGGCTCCGGTAAATCTGTCTCCATCAATACCATGATTCTGTCACTCCTCTACACCTCCACACCGAAGGATGTGCGCATGATCATGGTTGACCCGAAAATGCTCGAATTTTCCATGTATGAGGGGATTCCCCACCTGCTGCTGCCGGTGGTGACCGAACCGAAGAAGGCCTCGCTGGCCCTGAAATGGGCGGTAAACGAGATGGAACGGCGCTACACCCTGCTCTCGGACAAGGGGGTCCGTAACATCGAGTCATACAATAAAAAACTGGCGGGGGAACTTTTGGAACAGGAGGAGCTGGCATCCCTGTCCGAAGCGGAAATACTCGATGAGCTGGAAGAGGTGGAAGAGATCATCGAAGAGGGGGAAGAGGAAGAGGTCGATCAGCTCCCGTTCCTCGTGGATGATGGCGATATGCTGATGCATAGCCACCTCCCCTACATCGTGGTTATCGTCGACGAGCTTGCGGACCTGATGATGGTCGCCGGCCGGGAGGTGGAGGAGCATATCGCCCGCCTGGCCCAGAAGGCCCGTGCCTCGGGCATCCACCTGATCCTTGCCACCCAGCGCCCGTCGGTTGACGTCATCACCGGCCTGATCAAAGCCAACCTGCCGTCACGTATCTCCTTCCAGGTGACCTCAAAGGTCGATTCCCGGACCATCCTGGATTGCAACGGTGCCGAGAGTCTCCTCGGAGCCGGTGATATGCTTTACATGCCCCCCGGCACCTCCCGCCTCCAGCGTATCCATGGTGCCTTTGTTTCCGACGCCGAAGTACAGCGGGTCGTTGACTTTCTCAAAAAACAGGGGAAACCGGTCTACGAAAAGTCGATCATGGAGATGAAGGATACGGACGACAAGAGCGGCTCGGGAAATGATGAGGAGCAGGATGAGCGGTGGGAAGATGCCCTCCGTCTGGTGGCTGAGACCAAACAGGCAAGTATTTCCATGGTCCAGCGCCGCCTGCGCATCGGCTATAACCGGGCCGCCCGTATCGTGGAGATGATGGAAAGCGAAGGAATGATCGCCCCCAGTGACGGCACCAGCAAACCACGGGAGATCAAACTGGAGCTGATCAACGCCTATCTTAATTCCCAATTCACCCGATAGTTGAAAGCACATAAAAAGCGAGGGTTTCCATGACCATCCACGCCGCTGCAATCCAATTTAACGTAAAACAGGGGGATGTAGACGCCAACCTGGCCCATGTCAGGGAGGGACTTATCCGCGTAGCCGGCCGGGGTGTTCAGCTGGCCGTCCTGCCGGAAATGTGGTCAAGCGGATTTTCCTACCGGAATCTCAACGAACTGGCCCTGAGAAGTGAAGCCATCATCGAAGAGCTGCGGGAGCTTTCGGCCCGCCTGAAACTGGTGATTGTGGGGAGTATGCCGGAGCCGAACGGTGACAAGGTATTCAACAGCATCACGGTGATTGATAACGGCACCCTTGCCGGCGTCTACCGCAAGCTGCACCTCTTCTCCCTGCTGGGTGAAGACAAGGCCTTTTCCGGTGGCGATTCCTGGCTGGTGGCCCAGACCTCCCTCGGCAAGATTGGCGTCATCATCTGCTACGACCTCCGTTTTCCCGAGCTGTCACGACGCCTTGCCATCGAAGGCGCAGAAATAATCTGCGTGCCGGCCCAGTGGCCCAAGCCGCGCCAGGAACACTGGCGCACCCTGCTCAGGGCACGGGCCATCGAAAACCAACTGTACGTGATCTCCTGCAACGCCTGCGGCAATATCGGCAAGCTGGATTTTTTCGGCATGAGCATGATCATTGATCCGAAGGGGGAACTTCTTGCAGAGGCGGGGGAGGAGGAGACTGAAATAAGTGCCCTTCTGGACAGGCAGTTGATGGCTGACTGGCGAGCACAGATCCCCTGTTTTAAGGATCGGAGACCGGAGCTGTATTAATTCTGCGTTGCAACCACGTTGACATTTAAAACTTTGGTGTAGACTCTACGCCCCGATTGGGCGAACAGCAAAAGTCGGCCGTATGGCCATACGCCCCTACGAGTGGTGTCATCTTGATAACATCACGGAATAAAACATTTTTTACTCTCAAACAGCTAATTTCCGCAACAGCTCCGGTTCATGCAGCGCATCACGCAGTGTGCTCCGGAGTGCCTCGACCTCCCCAAGCCCCTCTTGTTTCGACATGAACCCGCTTTTCATCCGCATGCGCAGCTGTTTCCGCACACCGTCCACCGCGGCCAGGGCCTTTTCTCCCGTGGGATCAACCAGCAGATAGCGGGAATGTTCGGGATACCGCAGCACGTCAAAGACAGCACCCCTGGCCAGTTCCAGATATTCGTCCCGATCAGCCGGGGCAAGTTGGTAACGGGACCTGCTGGAGAGTGCCTGCACAATCAGTTGCAAATGTTCCAGTCGGGACAGCAGCATGATCGAATTAAAGATCCGCTTATTGGTTCCAAAGGAAAACAGAGTGGTGGACAATACCGAACGGAGCAGCTGATCGTTGGCACGCTGATCAGTTCGGCATACCGCGCGGGCCAGTTCCCAGGTATCCTTCTCGACAAACGCTTCAAAGCGCATTTCCCAATAGGCATGTTTCATGGTAATCGTGGCAAAGGAGCGGATAATCTTGTAGGGAACGTAATAATTGTGGGCCACCGTATCGGCGGCAAGGTGGCACAGATACCCATAGGCGCAGGCCCGCTGACGATTGGTTCGGGCCTCGTCAAGCAACGTCCGGCCGATTCCCCAGCGATGGCAATGAAGCAGGTAATGGGTATATTTTTTCCCCACCGTAATGTCCGGGGCGATACAACCATAGAGAAAATCAAAGGGATAGGCGGAGATGAGTTCAGCCACGGCGGGGGCGATTATCCCCGGATTAGCCAGTACCTGGGCACCAAGCTGGAGGTGGATGCCCCCACCCCAGGCAAAGGCTTCCGTGGGAAGCAGGAGGGCAATAAGGGAACAGATCAGAAGAAGCATAGAATTCTTTCGTTTTGACAGCTCTGGGAGTTACTGATAGATTACCAGGAGATGGTACGCCATTTTCTGTAAAATAGCTTACTTAATTTGACCCGAGGAGCCCAGCCGTGAATGTCCAATCCCCGTTATACGCATCCCTCACCGCCTATCTGGAGGATCTCCAGGAAAGCGGCATTGACGGCATTCCCACCGAACTCAGGACAGCGACAGCACCAGAAGTAGTGCCCCCCTCCCCTCCGGTTGCCGTCACGGAGCAGATGGCACCCCCTCCCGTGGAGGAGACGGCCGAGCTCCACGAAACGCTGGAACAGATCAGGAAGAGTCTGGGGGCCTGCCAGCGGTGCAAACTGGGAGCAACCAGGAAGAATCTGGTGTTCGGTGTCGGTACCCCCCGGGCACGACTGGTATTTGTCGGTGAAGGGCCGGGTGCCGATGAGGACAGTCAGGGGGAGCCATTCGTCGGTGATGCCGGCAAGATGCTGAACCGTATTATCGCCGCCATGGAGTTAAGGCGGGAGGATGTATATATCTGCAACGTGGTGAAATGCCGCCCCCCCCAGAATCGCCCCCCCGAGAGCGATGAGGTGCTGACCTGCTCACCATTCCTGCTCCGGCAGCTCCGTTCCATCAAACCGGAGGTGGTGGTGGCCCTCGGCACGTCGGCCACCCAGGCCCTGTTACAGACCAAGGTAGCGATCTCGAAAATGCGGGGGAAGTTTCACGATTTCAACGGCATACCACTGATGCCGACCTATCATCCCTCGTACCTGCTCCGTACCGGCGGTAATTCCGATTCTTTCTGGAGTGTGTGGGACGACATGACCCAGGTGTTGCAGCTGCTCAACCTGCCGGTGCCGAACAAGAGCAGGAAGAAATAGGTTACTGTTCCGGGGCAGCGTTGTCAGTTAGTTTTTTGCATGGGGCCACGGTTCGCCCTCATCCGCCCTGACGGGCACCTTCTCCCAGAGGGAGAAGGAAAAAAACGCAACCCTTCTCCCCCCGGGAGAAGGTGGCCGAAGGCCGGATGAGGGGATAAGGCAGAGTTTTCCCCCGTGCTCTTTTCTAATCGGACAACACTGAGTCCGGGGTTACAATTATATCCTTTTTCCGGTAGACCATTCCCTGGAACAGTGCCACCACATCCCCGGCATCGTCGGTCACCGTCACCCCGTAGGAGGCCAGTCGGGTAGCGCAGGACTGCTCCTTTGCCTCGGCATACAGGGTACCCTTTACCGCCGCCTTGACAAAGTTCACACTGGTGGAAATTCCCATGGCAAGGGTTCCGTGGGAGTTGGAGGCCACCGCAAAGGCAAAATCAGCCAGGGTAAAAATGGCACCCCCATGGACCGTTTTGGCCCCGTTATAGTGGTACGGTTCGATCTTCATGGACACCTTTGCCCACCCTTCCCCCACTTCATCCAGCACAATGCCGGCATGGCGGGCGAACAGGTCGTGGGTTGAGAAGAACTGCTGAATATCTTTCATGGTCGCTCCGGGTATGACGTTAATGTATCAAAAGGATACTTGATTTCGTCAACTTGCTTTCTCGTTTCTTTTGACATAAAAACGAGAAGTTGTCGAGAGTGGAGAGCTCCCACGTACTTCCCTGGCCGTCTCAAGGTTCGGTTTTTCACTATCCGTACTTTTCAACCCGGAGATTTATGATATAGTGGGCCTTCACTATTGTTATTCATTGGAGGCTCTATGTTGCCGCTACGGTCGATCCTGCTGGGTGGCGTCACGTTTGACGACAATGAGGAATACTTTCAGTTTCAATTCAGATTCCTCTTCATCATCCTGCTGTTTGGGGCTTTTTCGTCAATTCTGTTTATCGTCTCGCACGTTACCGGGGCAAACACCCTGCCATCCGGCCACATAGTAACCACGAAATTCCACGTTGCAGCGAACTTTATTCTTGCCGCCGTACTATATGGCCGGAAAAGTGCATTTTATCCGGTAGCATGGCTGGCACTGGCTGTCAGCTTTGTAATTTTTATTTCTGCAATGCTCTTGGTACCGGAGGATCCACTCCGGGTACTCTGGTTTTTCCTCAACCTTCCCGCCGTTTTCCTCTTACTCGGAAGACGTGTCGGCATATGCACGGCAATTTTATCCGCAGCATGCATTATTATCTGCAATCATTACCTGCAAAACCCGTATCCTCCGAACGCCATTGCCACCTCTATCGTAGGATTTCTCTATATCAGCGTCTTTTTCTATAGCTACTCAAGCAGGCCAATTTCATATTTTCACCGGATGCTCGAATCCAATGAGAAGCTGCGCTATCTGGCAAACCATGACCCACTCACCGGCATATTGAACGCCAGAACATTTTATGAAGTGTGTGATCGAATGATGTGTACCGCCCTCCGGGACAAAAACCCTTTTTCGGTACTGTTCATCGACCTTGACCATTTTAAAAAGATCAATGACACCTATGGACATGAAGCGGGAGACACCGTGCTCAAGAAGGTTACATCGTGTATGGCAGATACAAGCCGCGACTGTGACGTTTATGGTCGAATCGGTGGTGAAGAATTTTCTATTTACCTGCCTGACACTGACCATCACGGTGCATTGATACTTGCAGAAAAGTTGCGGGAACATATTGAGAAGCTCATGCCGGTTATCAACGGCGCACCACTACGAGTTACCGCAAGCATCGGTGTCGCGTCAAACCAGCCCCGTCATAAAGCAATTGCCGACATTCAGCGTGATGCCGATCAAGCCATGTACCATGCGAAACAACAGGGTCGTAATCGTGTTTCGAGTCTTTAGTCCAGGAGGGGACCGTGACGGGAGTTCGCCCCGGATCAGACCGCTGCAGATATGTACGCTGAATACTCGCGATCATACTCCAGCATATGTTTTTTTATAACTTCGTATGCAAGAAACTCAAAAATGTCTCCAACATGAATTTCATTTGAGTTGAAATCTTCGGCCAGTTCAAGAGCCCTTTTTTTGAGTTTTTTATGTTCGATGGCATGTTGTATCAACAAAGGGTATCCGACTGATTCGAGAATCTTCTCCTCATCAATAAAGTGCTTCGCTATATCATCAAGCAAATGAGAAATGATTTTTGAAATTTCATCCTTTGTGCCGGATTCAATAATTGCATGTAACAGCTTATTTGAATTAAGAAATAGAGTCTTATGCTGGTCATCAATCAGTTCATTACCCAGTGCAAATGATTCCTGCCAGACCAGTCGTACGAGTGTTACGTCCAACTGGTCAGAGTAAACATCGTTGTACTCTATCCGGTTACGCCCAAGGTCTTTGGCTTTATAAAGCAGTTCATCTGCTCGGGCGACAATTTCTGAAGCCGATTCTTCTTTATGGCATGTGAGTGTAATAACCCCCAAACTGGCTGTCACACAATCCGCTATATCAGACCATTCATGGGGGATTGCAAGATTAATGATGCCTTGGCGAATCCTTTCTGCGATAAGCAGTGCCCCGTGCTGGTCAGTATCAGGAAGGATACAGGCGAACTCTTCACCGCCATACCGGGCGGCCAGATCACCAAGGCGAGCAACACTTTTACCAATGACACCTGCAATCTGCTGCAGACACTTGTCGCCGCTCACATGGCCATAATGGTCGTTGAACCGCTTGAAGTAATCAATGTCCAGGAGAATGAGCGATAGTTCTTTCCCTGAACGGATATGCCGGCCATATTCCTGAGTAAGAACCTGATCAAATCGTCGCCGGTTTGAAATGCAGGTCAAGCCATCTGTCATGCTGAGAGTTTCCAGCTTATGGTGTGTTTCCTTAAGTTCCGCTTCTACCTTCTTTCGTCCGGTGATTTCGCGCCACGCAACAAATAGTGCCTGTTTACCGTCAAGCTCAATTGCCGCCAGCGATACTTCCACATAAAAGTTCTCACCGTCAAGACGCCGGTGCAACCATTCAAAGGTGTTATTACCTGCTTGTAACGCTTCAGTAATCCTTTCTTCTGCCGACTCTGACGACTTCCTCCCGTCAGGTTGGAAGTCAGGAGAGAGTATTTCAGGCGGGTAACCAAGTATCATGGAGCGTTCGCCATGAAGCATAACGGCGGCAGCTTTATTGCAATCAACAAAAATACCGTCAATCAGGATCAGATACGCATCCGGTGAATCCATAAAGAGTATTCGATGCTTCTCTTCACTCCTGCGCAATAGATCTTCAGTCTGTTTCCTTTCAGAAATGTCGGTGTGCGTTCCTATTATACGATATGGCGACCCATCATCGCTCCGTTCTATGACCATGCCCCGGCCAAGAAACCATGTATACCTTCCATCGTTGCGTTTTATCCTGTACTCACAGACAAATGAATCACACCTACCTGCTAATACCTCACGAATTCCATGGGCAGCTCTGGCGGTAAGTTCATCGCTACCGGCGGTGGAACTGTCACAGTGTTCAAAATAATTCTTACCCATCCAGTCGTAGTCTAATCCAAGCCCGTTTTCAACACTGAAATTTTTCCATGCGTTATTGACATATACGATGGTACCCAGAGGATCAATGACTGCAATATGGTCATCAATCGAGTCAAGAATTACCGTATGTATGGACTGAAAAATCATTTTATCCCGCTTTTGTTAAGGTGAGGACCGTAGCAATTATCAACGCCTTTTATGTGATTAACCGGTGGCTCTCTGTAGCTGAGAGACAGTTCTGAGCAATATCAGCAGATGTTACAGACATTTCTTCACTGTCAGAGTAAATCAACAATTCTAATGACGAGATATTTCCTCAAGATTACTTGCGATAATGGTTGCCGTTGCAGCCTGTTCTTCGGAAGCCGTAGCTATCTGAGCTATCATCTCTTTTACCGTTTCAATGGACTTAACGATTGAGTTAAGTGATTCTTCTGCATTAAGCGAAAGTGACTCACCTTTTTCTGCTTCTGCTTTGCCCCGCTCGATCGATTCCACTGCCAGTTTTGTCCCCTTCTGAATCTCGGAAACCATGGTATTGATCTGTTTTGTAGAGGCCATCGTCCTTTCAGCCAGACGGCGAACTTCGTCGGCAACAACCGCAAACCCACGTCCCATTTCACCTGCACGTGCTGCTTCAATCGCTGCATTCAGCGCAAGAAGATTTGTTTGGTCCGCTATATCGTTAATCACATTTACAAATTCTCCAATTTTTTCCGAAGTGGTCCCCAGATTCCCTACTATTACGGCTGAAGATCGAACAACCTCCGCAACCTTCTGCATTTCACGAACGGCTTGATTAACAACCTTCTGTCCTTCATAAGCATTTGCGGAAACCTGAGCTGTTGAGTCAGCGGCATTACTTGTATTTCCTGCAACTTCGTTAACCGTCATGCTCATTTCTTCCATTGCCACCGCTATTTGGTGAACCCTCTCTTCAAGGTAATTCTTTCTTTCAGTTTCTTTCAACTGTTGTTCCTTGACCAGCTTCTCTGCCGTGATATCACTCCAGCAAGCCATAAAACAGAGGACATTTCCGCTGTTGCTACTATCCCAGATCGGATAGGCTGTCGTTTTAAGTGTAATTGAACCTATCGGAATTTCAGCAGTATGTGGCAATTCTGTCCTCGGATTTGAAAAAAATCTTCGCACACGATCTGGGTCTTTGTGATATTGGTGAATGGACTTATTATGTGCATTAGCAACATCAGCACCACGTAATCCGGCGTTTAATTCTACCCGATGTCGCTGCAGCAGGTCTCTGGCCCGCGCATTCATATAGAAAATAGTGTTCTGACTTGAAGCATCACAAAGCATGATAATATTATCAATATTATCAACAATCTGAATCAGCTTGCTAATTTCAACATCTTTTTTCATTAAATCGGCTTTACTGCCATTTCCGAATAGATTCATAACAATCTCCTGAAGAGTCTAATATAGTTGATCGATTAATGCCATCTTGAATACTTCATGGAATAAGCTTGGTATCATTGTTGTAACTACTGATCTCTTTTTTCGCTTCTTCATAGCAGTGAGGGCAGATGCCATGGCTGAACACAGCTTCTGAATGCTCACTTATGTATGTTTCCAACTGATGCCAACTGAGAGAGTCGTCTCTGATTTTATGACAATATGAGCAGATAGGTATCACGCCCTCAAGCTGCTTAATGCGGGCAAGGGTGGCTTTCAGTTGATCACGCTGCTCCCTGATCACATCATTACGTCTTTTCAATTCCAAATAATTTCCTACCCGAAGCTTGAGTATGTCGAGGTTTACCGGCTTCAACAGAAAATCAATGCCCCCCACATTCAACCCAAGTTTTTCTGCTTCCGTAGTATCCAGAGCCGTCAAAAAAAGAATGGGCAGGTCGGCATTCTGCTCGTTCTCTTTAATTATCCTGCAAACATCATAACCACTTATTTCTGGCATCATCACATCAAGAAGTATCAAGTCCGGCTGAAGCTGGGCGACGAAATTGATCGCATCAAATCCGTTGGTGACGGACATTATCTCGTAGGTGTCACTCAGTGCCTTTTCCAGCACATGAATATTACCCGGATCATCATCTACAATAAGAATACGAAAAGCGGTGGTCAATTCAACTCCTCCTTCAATTTTCATAAGATACCGGCTGCACTCTTTCCGTCAGAGGCAATGCACCGTAGCAATTCAGAAACCAGTTTATTTTGTGCCAGCGGTTTGGACAAGTATCCGTCAAACCCCTGGGACAGGAATCGTTCCTTTTCGTCGTGGAATGTACCGGCGGTAAGCGCAATCACTTTCTGATGTAATGCCGTCCCCTTTTCCCTGTTTCGTATTTCAAAAAGTGCCTCTACACCGTCCATGACAGGCATCTGAATATCCATCAAAATGATGTCGAAATCATCGGTCCTGTACACATCAAGCACTTCCTGCCCGTTGCAGGCCGTGGTTACCCTATGACCATAACGATTCAGCAATTTTGTTATAAAGAGCAGATTAAAATCCTTATCTTCAGCAACGAGTATGTTCAGACAGGGGCCATCCCATAATAGGCTGCTGGTCTCAGTGACGACACTCTGTTCAACGGCTTCTAATGATAACTTCGCACTTTTAAAACGAATAATCAGTAAAAAAGTACTCCCTTTTCCTTCCACGCTGTCAACAGTGAGGGTCGCACCCATTGCCGTTGCCAGTTTTTTGCAGATGGCAAGCCCAAGGCCAGTACCACCATATTTTCTTGTCGTGGAGGCGTCTGCCTGACTGAACGGCATGAACAGTTTTCCCAAGTTAGCCTTGCTGATGCCAATTCCGGAATCAGTAACTTTTAAACATAATTCTACCTCGTCAGGGGCCATGCTCAGCAGGATAACGGCAATGGAGATGGAACCCTGGTTGGTGAATTTTATGGCATTGCCCAGCAGGTTGGTAAGTATCTGTTTTAATCTCAGTTCATCACCGTTAAGGGCATCTGGCACCTCATCCGTGATAGTGAAAATAACATTATGGCGTTTCCTGCTAATGTCGGTCTGTTGTAATCTGATAACTTCATTAATACTGGCTCTCAGGCTAAAATTCCGGTTCTCCAATTGCACTTTTCCCGCTTCCACTTTTGAAAAATCCAGCAGATTATTGATGAGCAGAAGCAGATTATTGGACGACGTTAAAATGACTGAAACATTTTCTCTCTGATCATCGGTAAGGGAAGAAGATTCCAATAATTGGGACATGCCGAGAATTGCATTCATGGGGGTTCGGAGTTCGTGGCTCATATTTGCTAAAAACTCACTTTTGGCAAGATTGGCCGCTTCCGCTTTTTCCAGTGCCTGCTCCAAAGCCTCCTCTACGTCTTTTCGCGAGGAAATGTCCTTATGGGTAATAATAACAAAAAGCGAGTTATCAACTTCAACGGCAGTGACCGTGCAGTTGAACCAGCGACGGAAGTTTGAACCGTTGGAAGGATATTCTACGGTAAAAATCGTCATAGCACCGTCAAGTACCGCCATTAAGTTGCTACGGAATGCCTCCGTATCCAGGTCGGCATAAGGACTGTTTTTCAATACGTCAAAATAATTGGCTCCTACACCACAACCAACAGCGACGGCACTGTTACTCACAGAAGCACACTGCCAAGCCTGGTTAACTGCCACGATGTCACCAGAACTGTTTATAACGCAAATATGTTCATCCAGACCGTCCAGTATGGAACGGGTGAAGTTCTGTGCGCGAGTCAACTGCCGGGTACGTTTCTGGACAGTCTGATCCAGCTCCTCATTGGTACGGAGCAGCACCAGCTCCGCTTCCTTGATCTTCGTTATATCGGTAAACAGCAGTACGACACCTTCGATAACACCTTTACCGGTCTTAAATGGCTGGATCCGAACAAGAATATGTCGACTGCCGTTGGCAGTGGCATCCACCTTCTCGATTTCCTGCCCGGTGGTGAGCACGGCTCTGATGTCGCTGAGCAGACGTGACTGATCTGACAGATGGTAGGCAATGTGATCGATGGGCCTCCCAATATCATGGGGGACCATGCGGAAAAAACCGGAAATTGCTACATTAAACTTCCTGATGCAAAGTTGTTCATCAATAAAAACAGTCCCCACATCAATACATAACAGAAGATTTTCCAGATCATCATTGGATTTTTTCAGTTCAGTGTTCTTTCTCTCGAATTCGGTGTTTACGGAAAACAGCTCCTCACTCAGTGAGTGTAACTCCTCGTTGGTACTTTGCAGCTCTTCATTTGATGAAAGCAGCTCTTCGTTGGCTGCCTGTAACTCCTCATTTGAAGATTGCAACTCCTCATTTGAAGATTGAAGGTTCTCTTCCATCAACTTGAGATTGAGTTCCAGGTCGGTGATGTGCTGAGTATTCAACAACAATTTTTCAAAAGAAGCCGCGACATCCCGCTGTTGTGACGGTGCAGAAGGGACCGGCAGGAGTTCTTCCGCATGGAACCCGACGTAGTAACAGGTCATGCTCGTCCGTCCATCGTGGAGTTGCTTGACGTTGATTGTCATGGTAACAGAACGCTCACCCTCCATCCGAAACGGAATGCCGCCAAGGGAGGCGGACCCTTGATCCCGTTTTGCCCGTTGTATCGTGGTCGCGACGACCATCCGCAAATCTTCTATAAGTATGGCACTGATTTCAGTCTGTACTCTCCCCTTTGCCGGCTTGATATAAGGTCTCATGTCGCCAAAATAGTGCAACACCTTCTGATTTTCATCGGTGAGTATGCCGGCCGGAATGAAATTGGCAAGGAGAAGATCGTATATCTGCCTCAATTCACGTTCACGATTAACGGAGTTATTTACTGGCAACACTAATCGAGGGAGAATCTGAATCCCGGCCGGAGTCGTCGGTATCGGAAAATTATATTTTAATTGAAACTCCTGTTTCTTACGGAAAAGTTTATGCCGGTAGTTGACCGTTTCGAATTCGGTAACCAGAGACCCGAGACCTTCACCGCTCCCGAGGAACAACACACCTGCTATGTTGAGGGCGTATAAGAATGCCGTGAGGATACGGTCCTGTGCTTCCGGTTCAAGAAGGAGCAACACATTACGACAGCAGACCAGGTCGATTTTTGTGAAAGCGGAATCAGTGATAATATTTTGTGGTGCAAACACTACTTTTTGCCGGATTTCCTGACATATGCGCCAGGTTCCATTATGCTCTTGACCAAAGAATCGCTTGAGACGTTCCGGTGAAAGATTTCTCAAGCGGTCACGACCATATAGACCGGAAGTTGCCGTTTCGATGGAACGCTTATGAATGTCGGTGGCGAAGATGGTTATTTTGCCCGTATAGCCGGCTCGTTCCGCCTCCTCCGTTAAAATAATGGCAAGAGAGTAGGCCTCTTCTCCGGTGGCACACCCTGCTGACCAGATCCGTAATTCTTGGGATGGCTGTTTTGCTGCGAGCAACTCCGGCACTATATGCCGTGCCAGATAGTCAAATGTCTCCGGTTCGCGGAAAAACTCGGTAGCACCGTTGACTATCAGGTCGTGATAAAGTGTTTCCATCTCTGTCCGGTTACTCTTCAATCGAGTAGCATACTCTTCGACGGTCGTAATCGGGGCAAGGTTCATCCGTCGGTTGATGCACCTTCCAATAGTCGATGTTTTGTACTGGGTGAAATCAATATCAAACTCCCGGTGGAGCAAAGCAAAGATCTCTCCATACTCGCCATCTTTTCCTGATATTTCAGTAATATGTATCGCCTGTGATCGTATTTCATCTGGATTGTTATGGTACTCAAGCAAAAGCTGTGGCATCTGCTCGGGAGTGGCTTGACTATGACAGCAGCCACTGGCCAGGGCATTGCGCGGCATACCATCAAACTGGGCTGACTTGGGGGTCTGAACGATAACCAAACCACCGGCATCACGAACGGTACGGATCCCACGGGAACCATCGGACCCGGTACCGGATAGTACAATGGCAATTGCCCGACTACCGACATCTGAAGCGAGAGAGTCAAAGAATGAGTCAATGGGCATCTCTACCCGTTCATGTTCCGCCGGTGGCTGGAGAGTTATCCGGCCTGATTTCACTCCGATGCGCATGCGAGGCGGTGCCAGATAGATAACATTTGGCTTAAGCCGAGTAGCATGGGTCGCCTGTTGAATGGCCATGGAGGTATGACGTGCCAGCAGTTCGTCCATAAAACTTTTGAAGTCGGGAGAAAGGTGCTGGATAACCACAAATGCCATTCTGCTGTCAACCGGCATGGCGGCAAAAAACTGTTCAAGAGCTTGCAGCCCCCCGGCTGAGGCACCGATGGCGACCACATACAACCCTGAATTCATTGATCCCCCCTGGAATGTGCTCTCATTATGCAATCCTCCTGTATCAACCATCCTGTCGAGAAAAGAGCCAAATTACGGGAGTAGCTTGCTTTCAGGCAACCGCTCCCAGAACTGCCGAGTAAAAACGACCGCTTTTTCGATGTCTTCAGCATACCCATCTGCACCAATATTTTGCCAGATCCCTTGATGTATGTTCATGGCATTACCGCCGACAAGTACCGTGGTTGCCGCTATGGGCTCCAGTTGACGGATTTCGGAAATTACCTGCCGGGCAGATTCAATATTGGCCGGCATGGTAATGGAAAGGGCGAGCAGATGTGGTCTGAATTGCATTGTTCTGTTCAGAATAACTGAGACCGGAACATTGGCCCCCAAATAGCGAACTTCCCAGCCTTCAAGCTCCAGTGCATCGGCAATGACCCACGCACCGAGCTCATGATATTCACTGGGGACTCCAGAAACGATAACCCTCCCCTTTGTGTGAGAAGGACTAATGAACCGCGCATGGAGCGTCGAAGCGACTCTCCCGGAAAGGGATGATGCCAAATGTTCCTGTGATATTGAAATGTTACCCATCATCCATGCTTCACCAATATTGTACATTGAGGGCTGAACCACCTGCCGATAGAATGAAATCATCTGGCTTGTGGAGTCCACGTTATCAGCAACGGCAAGGCAGGATGAAAAATCACCGGCTATCAATGCGTTGTAAAAACTTTCTTGTTGAAAAGTCCAAGAATTTGAGCCGTTTTCTTCCGTATCTCTTGTTGTCATACTCTCCACCGTTTTGTCACCCTTTACGCTGCCTCCATATTTAGTTACGGCAGCGGCTCAATTTATCTAGTAATATCAACCATTTTGCCGGTCAGCAGGCCATGGGGATGACTATCATCGTCACGCCGTCGAATGAGACAGACAAAGTGTCGTGTTGTCCCATCGGGCACTACCAGCCGTATGTCACACCGTCGGCTTTCTCCCGGATTCAGCGAATAAGCCAGCGTCTGCAACGGTATCCTCTCTTCAGGGGACACCAGCGTGAAAAACGACTCGGCCTCCAGAGGGGAGTGCGTGTCCAGCTGAGGATACAAGTACCGTACCGAATCGGAAAGAGTAATGGCACCACTCTTCAGATCCCAGGTAAAGGTGACAATGTCGATGATCTGCTGAAGATCGTGGAGTTCATCCTCTCGCCGTTGCAATTCGACCCTTGTCTGTTCCCGGTCCCTTCTTTCCACCTCATACTTTCGGTCCAGTTCGGCATAACTCTCTTTCAGCTCTTCATTCAATCGTTTCACCGCCATCTCCGCTTCCTTAACGCGGGTGATGTCGGTGAAGAGGACCACGGCACCAGCAATGGTTCCGATATCGGTTCTGAACGGCAGAATCCTGATGAGGATATAGCGGCTGCCAAAGGGTGCGGCGTCCTCTTTTTCAATGATCGTACCGGTGGAGAGGACGGTGCGTATATCTTCCATCAGGCGCGATTGGTCAGACAGGTGGTACGCAATATGCTCGATAGGTCGCCCCACATCGTGGGGCACCAGACGAAAAAAACCGGAAACGGCAGCGTTGAACTTCCTGATACAGAGGCGGGTATCGACGAAGACGGTTCCCACATCAATACTTAACAGAAGATTGTCGTGATCATAGTTAAGACTCCTCAGTTCGATGTTTTTCCTCTCGAACTCCGAGTTAACGGTAAAGAGTTCTTCATTGACTGAATGCAACTCTTCGTTGGTGCTCTGTAACTCCTCATTGGACGCCAGCAGCTCTTCGTTGGTGGCCTGCAGCTCTTCATTACTTGCCTGCAACTCCTCATTGGAAGCCTGGAGGTTTTCCCTGGTCAGTTTAAGCTCAAGTTCCAGGTCGGAGATATGGTACCGGTATATGGACTCCTCTTCAGACACGTCAGTTGATTCTTTTATTTGTGGGGGGAGCAACGGCAACGGACTCGATTCGTCAGAACGGAAGCCAACAAAATAGTGGCTCATTTTACTGCGCTGATCATAGAGCGGTTCCACCGAAACCGTAATCTTGGCGGTGGCACCCCCTTCCCTCATGATCGGCACCCCCCCCAGCATCGAAGTTTCACGATTGCGTATGGCCCTTTGCAGGGTGGTACTGACGGCCACGAGCAATTCGTCGGCGATATTGGAGAGTACATCAAGATCGGTACGACCGGTTGTCGGCTTAAAATAGGTTTGCATATCACCGAAATAGTGAAGAACACTCCGGTTTTCATCGACGATTACCCCGGTAGGAATATGGCGATCAAGGAGCAGATCATAATCGTTCAGCAGTTGCCGATCCAGGTTTACAGAGCTGCCGTAGGAATGAGACGGCGGTCTCTTGGCGACCTGAAACGTTTGTTGTGGGGAAACCGCGAAATCCATGGGCATCCGCACTTCCCGTTTTTTTCGGTACACTTTATGGCGGGCTTCCAATGTTTCGAACTCGGCATCAATGGCCCCCAGTCCTTCACTGCTACCAAGAAACAGCACGCCGGATACTTTCAGAGCGTAGTGAAAGGTGGCGATAACCCGTTCCTGCACCTCCGGTTCCAGGTAGATCATCATATTGCGACAACAGATCAGATCCGTTTTAGTAAACGGCGGATCGGTGAGAACATTGTGCGGTGCGAACACCACCATTTGGCGAATTTCCTGGTTCGGACGCCAGGTATCATGGGGTTCCTGTCGAAAAAAACATTCAAGGCGCTCCGGCGACACATTTTTTATCCGATCACGGCCATAGGCACAGGCAGCGGCAATTTCAATGGCGTGCTTATGGACATCGGTGGCGAATATGGTTATTTTCCCCCGGTAGCCGACACGTTCCGCCTCCTCCGCAAATAGTATGGCAAGTGAGTAGGCCTCTTCTCCCGTAGCACAGCACGATGACCAGATCCGCAATTCTTCAGGCGGCGGGACAGAGCTGAACAGTTCCGGCACTATGGTGGTCGCCAGGTATTCGAAGGCAAGCGGATCGCGGAAAAATTCGGTGACACCAATCAGCAAGTCACTGTACAGCGCAGCCAATTCTTCCTGATCGCTGGTCAGAATTGCGGCATAATCATTGATCGAAGAGAGCCTTTTCATTTCGATCCGTCTGCGAATCCGTCTCCCCACGGTGGTAGCCTTATAGCGGGAGAAATCAACATTAAATCCTCGCCGCAGCAGCGCGAATATTTCGGCAAACTCCCCCTCGTCATGGAATACTTCGACAGCATGGGATATCCGTGACCGAACGGCATCCGGATCCTTGCCGTATTCGATCAGAAGTCTCGGCATCCGCTCCGGCGTTGATTTAAAATCATAACAGCCGCTTGCTATGGCATTACGCGGCATCCCATCAAACTGGGCCGAATCGGGGGACTGGATGATCACCAGGCCACCGGCGTCACGTATGAAGGGTATGCCACGGGACCCATCGGAACCGGTGCCGGAGAGTATGATGGCAATCCCACGATTACCAACGTCTTCTGCGAGGGAACGAAAAAAAGCATCTATCCCCAAGGCAGCAGGTACGCTCGGCAAATTCTCGCGCAGAGTTATTCTGCCCGACTCCACCCCCATTCGGAGGCGCGGTGGCGAAAGATAAATGGTATTCGGCTCAAGTTGAATCCCCTCCTTCGCTTGGTGGATGGGCATATCAGTGTGCCGTGCAAGAAGGTCATCCATGAGACTTTTAAAATCAGGTGACAGATGCTGAATTACAACGAATGCCATGCCACTGTCTGGCGGCATGGCAGAAAAAAACTGCTCGAGTGCTTTCAAGCCACCGGCCGAAGCACCTATGGCAACTATATGAAATTGTTTACACATTATCAAAGCCCATCTTCCAAATTTATAATGACCCGTTCCAGGCTGGACAGTTTACAGGGTTTCTGGATAAATCCTACCCGACCAGTTTCTTTGTCTCGTGGGACAATCACATCCTCACAATAACCACTTGTTATGATGATAATTATTTTGGTGTTATCGGGTAAGCACACTGGCATAATACTAGAACCAGTTGCAAAATATCTACTTACAACTTCTTACATCGACCGGGGGCAGAGCTATAAACACGTATTAATGAGGGGAGACCGGTGCCAGAAAAGCGTACCCCGCGCTTTGACGGGCTCGTAAGGGAAAATCAGAGAGAGGGTCAGCGGATCGTACCTTGGCCCGAAGCCGACTGAACATAGTCTCGAGTCTTTGGTTTGCATGCTCATTGTATATGCTTCCAAGGACAGCCAGAATTTCCACACGCATCACAGACTCACCATTTCGCTCTGTCAGCAATTTAAGCACAATTGCCTGCTGGGAGGTGAGCGGGATGGCAATATTGCGAGGGGTAATCAATAGCGAGCGCAGACCGTCAAAATACCAACCCGGCCTGCTGGGTGGGGACAAGCGCCGCCCTATACTTTCAATGGTGGCATGAATTTCCTCCGGGTCTACGGGCATATGCAGGAAAGAGTCAGCACCATTTCTCAGCAATTTCAGTTTCATTTCCAACGTGTTTGTTTCAGACAATACGATAATACCACACGGGCTCTTCTCCCTGATGTCCTGAATCAGACGCATTCCCTCATCTTCAGGTGGACCGGGAGCAATTATCGTTATATCGGCTTTAGACCCAGGAAAAATCGTTTTCACATTATTCCAGCTACCTACTCCGCGTACATTGTAGCCGAAGTACTCGAGAGAACGTACGAGCGCCCCACGAAGAGTCGCGTTTTCCTGAATAACAAGGACATTTATTGAGCCGCTATGAAGCAGGGGGGACGAGTATACCTGCTGTACGAGATGGTCGTGGTACTCACGGATTTTTACCTCAGCAGAACCGACCTTATGTTTTTCCTCTGAAGCACTGTATTTCTCTTCATTAACGTGCTTTGATTCCTTTATCTCCGTAAAATCGGTAAGGATACCATTCCAGAGGACGCTCCCATCTTCCAGACGGCGCGGAAGTGCGGTTGCAAGTATCCATTTCATCTTCCCGCTACGTGTCCGTATCCGATGCTCATGGTGCCAAGGGGTGAGGTTACTTACTGCATACTCAACTGATTTACGATGACTCGGCCTGTCCTCATCAATTATGCAGAGTGTCATGGCGTCTGCATCCTGACAAGCCTCTGTGGGGGATACTTCAAAGAGATCCTCAACGCCATCGCTCACATAGGGAAAAGTCCAGCTTCCGTCAGTGCCAACCAGAAACTGGTACACAACGCCAGGGATGGACTTCGCGATATCCATGAGCATTTCTGTGAAATTGTGCTGGCTATTCACAGTTACACCAGAAGTGTCTTATATGTCGCAGGGTTATCACTCTCAACGGTGTGCTTTCCAAATCCGGCCTGTAATTGCAATTTATTTGGCTTAATGTAATAGACTTAAGCATTGTGAACACACTCCATTGTGTGGGCTGATTTGTCAAATTTTCGAAGTGATATTGTCTTGTAAATCAACTTTTTTTTGCGAGCATAATACGCTGCCCATCCACGTGAACCGCTTGCAATAAAAGGGAAAACTCCCGCTCCTGCATTGGCCTTCCAATCGAATTGACGCCCTTTCCTCTTCCGCCATTCTTCAGCCAGTGCCCCCAAGGTGGCAGCGGCAAGTACCGCTTGGCGGATTTGGTTCGGCCTGGTATTTAAGGATAAACTAATAGATAAAAAACTACAATTTATTAATAATATGCTCTGCACATCAATGGTACCACCACATGCTGAGCAATAATCAACCCCCCACCATACTATGTTTGATGCACTCGCAAAAAAGCAGACAAGTTCCCTCCCCAGGAGGGGGAGGGTTAGGGAGGGGGCGTTTTCTGATGTTATATCGACAAGATGCAAAATATTCCCCCCTCCTGACCTCCCCCCGCCTGGGGGAGGAAATTACTTTTTGCGAGAGCATCATGTTTGGCAATCGGAAATTACGCGTTTCATTTCCAAGATCAATTGCTTTACCTCTAAAGGTTTTGATAAATAGCCATCAAAACCTACTTTCAAAATGAGATCAAAAGAGTCTGTTTCCAAGGCTTTCAAGCATTCAATTCCATTGAGAGAAGAAACAACTTCATGCCCCTGCCTGCTGAGGATCGTTTTGGTGCATTTCATATTCGTGGAATTATCCTCAACCACGAGAATCCGTAATGGTGCCAGTTCCCAGGACGTGCAGATAGGCTGGGGCGGTGGTTTCGCTGTTACCGTTTTAAACGGAGTGCAAAATGGCAGTGAACGCGATAATCGGGACATCATGATTGAGAACACGAGAAGCTGGGTCCCGAATGATTTTAGTAGCGGTGTATCCATCCATTTCCAACATTTGACAGTCCATGAGCACCAGATCGTAGATACTTTTTTCGAGGACGGTTACTGCTTCAGCACCATGATGTGCAACATCAACACTGTAGCCGAAACTCACCAGCATATGCTTGGCAATCCGCTGGTTTATAACATTATCTTCTACCAGTAATACTCTTGTTTCTCCCATGAAAACTCCTTTGATATTCCAAGCTGAGGTTATCCGACACGCAACAAAACTTCACGCAGGTAACGAAAAAATAAAGACCAGCTGGTTAAACACTAAAAATACGTATTCTTGATTTCCTTAATGGTCTGGTCAATAATTTCTGCCAATTCCAGAAATATTTCATTTACCGTATCAACATCGTTCTGCCGTGCAGCAGTTTCCAATCTCAGGCAGGTTTCTCTAAGTGCAGGTGCCGATATATTAGCGGCCACTCCTTTCATGGTATGGGCCATATTGCGGATGTTGGCACAGTCGTTGTTGAGGCTATAGGATTGTAATGTGTTAAAATAATCGGGCAAGGCCTCGGTAGAATCCTCCAGAATAGACCGGATAAATTCGGTATCATTGTCCATGTTGGCAAGTATTTCTTCTTTATCGAACAGCATTAATTCACTCGTTGGCCCACTTTTGAAGGCTTTGTCAGCATCAAGAGACAAGTTCTCGCTGTTAAGCCATTTTTCAATTACCATTGCGAGGATTTCTTTCTTGACCGGCTTTACCAGATAGTCATTCATTCCAGCAGCTACACAGGTTTCTCGATCACCAGCAGTTGCATTGGCAGTCATGGCGATAATTGGAATAGTACAGTTTTCTCTATTCGCCCCCCCACTACGAATAACTGCTGTTGCCTCAAAACCATTCATTACCGGCATCTGACAATCCATAAGGACCAGATCATAATGTATCATTTGTATTGCCCGCACCGCTTCCTGGCCGTCTGCGACCACATCAAGTCGATAGCCAAGTGACTTAAGCATCGTCTGAGCAACCTTTTGGTTAATAACGTTATCTTCTACCAACAGGATGCGTACTCCTGTTCTCAGAGACTCTGCGATAATGTGTCGGGTAATAATGCCCTGCGGAATTGCTTCATTAGAATGGCTCTTTTCCTCAATATCCCGTCCAAGAACCAGCTCAAGACATTCATACAGTTGGTCTTGGCGCACCGGTTTATGCAGATAACCAGAAAAACCAATCTTCTCCAGATGCCCAGCGTCCCCCCTCCTGGCGATTGACGTCAACATCACCATTAGCGTAGAAGCTACGAGCGGTTCTGCCTTAATTTTCTGCCCCAGTTCAACACCATCCATGTCCGGCATCTCCTGATCCAGAATTGCAATACGGAATGGGTCGCCGGATCGTTTGGCCTCCAAAAGCATCTCAAACCCCTCCATTGCATGGGAGGCGACGTCGTAACGGCACCCCCAATGTCTCAAGAGGCTTTTCATCAAGATGCGATTAGTCGCATTATCTTCAACAACGAGTATACGTTCATTAACAAGTCGCTCACGACCGATAAGTTGCATAGATTTATAGAGATCTGGCGTCTGACTGAATTGTTTTTGTAAACTAAGGACAAACCAGAAGGTGGAACCCTTTCCCTCATCGCTTGCGACACCTATCTCTCCCCCCATCAACTGTGTCAACTGGCGACAGATGGCCAAGCCGAGACCGGTTCCTCCAAAATTCCGGGTGGTACTGCTATCAACCTGAGTGAAGGAATCAAAAATAGCCGACAAACGTGATTCAGGGATACCGATACCGGTATCCTGCACCTCAAAGAGAATGGCCGCACGCTCATCTTGATCTGATTTGAGCGTGGCCCTTATAACCACCTCTCCCTTACGAGTAAACTTAATTGCGTTGCAAACCAGATTAGTAACAATTTGACGTATCCTTCCCGGATCTCCTTTCAAATAGGATGGTATGGCGGGATCAATATGGCAGATCAACTCCAGTCCAGCTTCCTCGCTCCGTAATGCCAGGAGTTCAGCCGTATCTTCGAGAGTCATGCGCAGGTCGAAATCAAGTATTTCTAAGTCAAGCTTACCGGCCTCTATCTTTGAGAAATCAAGTATCTCGTTGATAATGGTCAACAGGTTTTCACCGCTCTTACGGACTATTTCAGCATATTCCCTTTGTTCAGGAGTCAGAACGGTTTCAAACAGCATGGCGTTCATACCGAGGACTCCGTTCATTGGGGTACGAATCTCATGACTCATGGTAGCAAGGAATGAACTCTTGGCTCGACTGGCCGCCTCTGCCAAATCCTTTGCCTGTTTCAATTGGGCCTCAATTTCCCGACTCTTGGTTACGTCCTCAGTTACGGCAATATAATGGGTGATCTCGCCTTGAGCATCGGTTATGGGAGATATTTTCGCTTGCTCAATGAACAAGCTACCCGCTTTATCCTTATTTATGAACTCCCCTTCCCATATATTACCGGTGGTGATGGTTCTCCATAAATCAGTAAAAACCTCCGGTTTGGTATCTCCCGACTTCAGTATGCGCGGGTTTTGACCAATGGCCTCTTCGGCTGTGTACCCGGTCATACTGGTGAAATGGGGGTTAACAAATTCGATGATACCCTGTGCATCGGTAATCACTACTGTGACGGGGCTTTGTTCAATGGCCTGCGATAGTTTGATCAGTCGGTTCTCAGTGGCTCTACGCCAGGAGATGTCCAGCAGCACCACTACCGCATACCGGCGACTATTCACGGTAAAAGAGTTAATCTTGCAGGCGTACCAGGTCTCCGTGCCATGGGATTTATAGTTGAAGTCGTGACAGTATTCTTGAGCGGTACCCTTGAGTACGTCCCTGACACCCGCTATCAACTCTTCGGTACTTTGCTGTTGTTCACTCCAGAGCTGCTGACACACGGTAAAAAAGTTCATCCCAATACATGACACCGGGAGAGCACCAGTTGCATTTTCAACAAACGAATCCCATCCCCGATTACTCTGGGAGATGATGCCCTCATCAGTAACAACACAAATTTGAGCAATGAGACCATTTAAAACATTGGCCGCTTCTGTGGCCTGAAGCAGTTGTAGCTCAGTCTCTTTACTGGTAATTTCCAGCTCTTTTCGTCTCGTAATATCACGCCAGCTACTATAAATTACCGGGCGACCCTTCATGGAAATCACACTTAACGAGGTGTCTGCCCAAAAGGGCGTTCCGTCTGCCCGTAACCGGAGTGACTCGAATGCCGTGCTTCCGTGTTTCATCGCACTTTCTATACATTCAGCAATAACCTCCGAAGACAGACGCCCGCCAGGCTGATACAGGGGGGCAAATGCTGTCGGTGACTGTCCACACAACTGCTCGCGGCTACAGCGGAACAGTTCTTCTGCTTTCCTATTGCAATCAATAAAAACTCCGTCGCAATACAACATATGTGCGTCGGGAGATTTTTCGAACATCAGGCGAAAGCGGTCCTCGCTTTCCTTGAGCTCTCGTTCTACCCTAATTCGATGGGCACAAAACTGTATACTATCGAAGAGCTGAGACCTGCGAATCGGCTTGAGAACATACTTGTCAACACCAAGATCTATCGCCCGCCTTAAGTAGTCTCCCGAATCAAAAGCTGTCATAAAAATTATAGGAGTAGATCTATCCGACTGTCGGATGTGCTCCGCCATTTCCATGCCGCCCATTACGGGCATATGGATATCGGAAATAATGATGTCTGGATGGAAAAATCGATAGGCGTTGAGTCCCTCGTGGCCATTACGGGCGGTCAACAGCTTCGCGCACCTCCGGGAGATCATCCGAGATGCTTGTACAAATACGTCCTCTTCATCCTCCACGTACAAGATGGTGAGGGTTTTCAAAAACTCGCTATCAAATATGTCAGTATCCATATAACTCATCACCTTTATTGCTACAAACTCATGACAATACTTCACGTACGACTTGAATGAGCTCTGCTTTGGTAAAAGGCTTGGCAAGTGTCGCCTTCGCACCAAACATTTTAGCCAGCGGGAGAAGATCCTGACCGTTGAAATGGCGTCCTCCACCGGATATAGCGATTATGGGAGTACTATTATCAAGTAATATCATTTGTCTAATCGCTTTAAGTCCTTCAGTTTTCGGCATAACGATATCAGTGATTACCAAATCTGGTTTTTCCTGTTCGAACAGCAGCAGTCCTTCTTCTCCATCACAAGCTGCTGTTACCTTGTGCCCCTCACGCTCAAGAATCTGGGTAACCAGATAGCGCATCTGGGTATCGTCATCTATAACAAGTACGCGTTCCATTCCAGTTAACTCCCATTATTTATATTCTCCATGACGATAAAACTGGCTTCAGTTTTATATTGGTATAACGATTTGTGCTCATACATTCTTCTTCCGCAACCATGTCTCCAGTAAACGGAAGAGGTCGTTTTTTCTCAACGGGAGTGCTACGTAGTCATTCATGCCTGCGGCCAGGCAATGTTCCCGGTCATTGTCCAATACATCTGCTGTTATTGCGATTATCGGCACGTCATGATTGATTACCCGTGAACGGGGATCTCTAATTATTTTCGTAGCAGAAACCCCATTCATAACGGGCATAAGACAGTCCATAAACACGAGATCATAATCAATAGATTCAAGTGCGTTAACAGCAGCCTTTCCATTTTCGACAACATCAATTTCATAGCCCAATGCTTCAAGCAGGTTTACCGCAACTCTTTGGTTAATGAGATTGTCTTCTGCGAAAAGGATACGAACCTGCCGTTGTTTATCCGGTGAATCCCACTCAGGTTCATGTGACTGCGAAAGGGATTTTTTTTCTGTCGTGTGGTCGATGGTTGCCATAACCGTCTCTTTGTTAGTGAGATCATCTTCAATTTCATAATAGGCAAGCTTTTCAAACATGGCGGTAAACCAAAAAGTTGAACCCACCCCGACTTCACTTTCCACCCCTATATTTCCCCCCATAAGGAGGACAATCTGTTTTGAAATTGCCAATCCGATTCCCATCCCTTCGTACTTACGGGTTGCCGATCCATCAGCCTGGGTAAAAGGATCAAAAATTTTATTACAGACCGAAGCGTCCATACCGATGCCCGTATCTTTGACTTCAAAGCGGATTACGACCACCCCAAGTTGATCAATCTCACTCCGCACATTAAGCTCTATACTCCCACCTCTCTGGGAAAACTTAATGGCATTGCTTAAAAGATTAGATATGACCTGGCAGAGTAGTTTTGGATCTCCGTTAAGGCGAAGCGGGACATCAGGAGGTATCGTATGGCGTAACTCCAGCCCTTTCTCTTGAGCGAGAATGCCTTGCATGTGCAGGATATCTGAGAGAGCTTTTTTCAAATTAAATTCAACTATCACCTGGCTCAATTTGAATTTTTTAATATCTGAGAAGTTAAAAATATCATCGATAATATTCATCATATGGTCACTGCTTATCTGGCAAATCTTAATAAATTCCTGTTGTTCTTCCGTCAGTTCTGTATCGGCAAGTATCTGAAGGACACCAATAATACCGTTCATTGGTGTCCGTATTTCATGACTGATGGTAGCGAGGAATTCACTTTTTGCTCTATTCCCCGCTTCCGCCTCTTCTTTGGCGACAAGGAGCTCTGCTTCTGCTTTAAGTCGTTCAGTGATGTCAAAGAAGATCAAAAGATGTTCTCCGACAAAATAATCATCCAGCGGTGCTATACTGGCTATAACCGTCTTTGTCGACCCATCCTTGCATCGGACGTTTGTCTCCATTGCATCAAATATGCTCCCATTCATTTCTGCCTTTTCGCGTCTGACTTCCCACTCAGCGGTAAATTTGTTACGTGCGAATTCATCGGGACAAACCCGTGTCCACCACTCTTCCAATGTTGAAATATCGCCCAGCGTATAGCCATATGTTTTAATAAATGCTGGATTTAAAAAGGTAAATCGAGCATTCTCATCGATCAGTACTTGAGGGACGGGAGATGCGTTGATGGTTGATCTGAATCTCAGACCACTTCGCAACAGCCTGTCTTCATAGTTTTTTATATCAAGAAAGACCTTAACTTTTGCTCTCAGCACATCCATCTGAAATGGTTTGGTAATACAATCAACAGCACCGGTGTTATATCCTTTATAAATACTCGCAAGGTCATTAAAGAAGGCAGAGATAAAGATGATAGGCATATGCCTCGTTCGCTCCTGTGAACGAATTAATCGAGCAAGCTCGTAACCATCGATACCGGGCATCTGTACGTCCAAGAGTGCCAAGGCTGGGGTTTCTTGCTCTATCATCAAGATTTCCAGTGCCGTTTCACCACTCTCTGCCATAAGTAATTCAACATCAAGTTCATCAAGTGCTTCCCTGATGACAAACAGGTTGCTTGAACTGTCATCTACCACAAGGACTTTACTGAAAGATATTTTGGATTTTGATACTGATCGCATTGGTATTCCTTTTCAGCTTTCAATGGTTACGGTTGTTGATGTGTCACAAAAGCGGCACTGAATGGTTATGGTTTTATCGTTGTCCAGGCGATACCGGCATTTGCACATCCAGTAATGCCAGTGCTGACTGAATGACGAGAAGGTTGGTCGAAACATCGGCAACGACAAGGACCTTTCCAGGGGGAGTGATGCAATTGTTTTCAAAATATGTATTGACGAGACTCAATCTAGTGCCTTAAGGAGAGCTGCAGTCAGTTCACCCCGGGTAAATGGTTTTGAAAGTTTTGCCTTAGCACCGGCTTGTTCAGCAAGAGCAAGAGTGTCCTGAAAGCTCAAGTGACGTGCTCCCCCCGAAACAGCAACAACAGGGATATCGCTCCGTAACTGCATCATGGTTTTAATCATCTCCAGCCCTTCAAGAGTAGGCATAATGATATCCGCTATCACCACATCTGGTGGATCTTCTTGAAACCGTCGCAGCCCCTCTTTTCCATCACCCGCAGTGGAAATCTTATGGCCTTCACGCTCCAGCATTTTGGTAATCATAAAGCGAATCTGTTCATCGTCATCCACTACCAATATATGCGCCATATCAATACCCCTTCGCTGTCAATTCCCATACTTCGCGAGAAAGCTTTTGGAGATTACCTTCGGCAACTTTTCGCCATGAGATGTCAACATCAACGATGGCTGCGTAATTCCTGCCGCCAACGGTAAATGGATTCACCTTGCGAGTAAACCAGCGTTCCTTATCAGAAATAGCACAGCTAAAATCCATGGACAGTTCAGGCAGATTGCCGCCTAGCACCGATTTGATGCGTGTAATGAAGTCGCCATTGGGAAAGCAATTCATGCCTGTGATTGATTGGCACGCGATAAAATAATTTGAGCCCACACCAAACAACTCTTTGTCACGTTGACTTTCATCCAGGAAATGATCCCACGATTTATTGGTCTTGGTTATAGTGCCTAGTTCATCGATCACACAGATAAGTGACGACATACCATCAAGTGTGATGGCAGCCCCGGCCGCTTGACAGAGCTGAAGTTCCATTTCTTTGATATCAGTAATGTCAGTGATATAGCCATGCCACAGAATGCTACCGTCCACGAGCTTTTCCGGGCGTGCCGTCCCATAATGCCATCGCACCCCTCTACTCGTAAGTATTACGCGATACTCATGTGTCCATGGCCGCATAGTCCGTGCAGATTCTGCAATAGAGGCAACAACACTACTATAATCGTCACGATGCAAGAGAGTTAAGACCTTTGAAGCGTCTTTTAGCGCCTCTTCTGGTGTCATTTCATAGATTTCGCTGATGGAATCACTTGCGTAGGGGAAACAGGTACTACCGTCGGGAAATATACGATATTGATAGAGCATTCCGGGCACCTGACGACTCAACGTTGTCAAGAGGGAATGGCTTTTCTGCAATTTTTCTTCCAACTGTTTACGGGCACTTATGTCACGCATCACCGCAATGACATGCCACTCATACCCATGACGATGAACAGCCAAAGATAATTCAATAGCGATCTCATCACCGTTTTTTTGTAGCGCGGTCAGCTCAACAGTTTTATTTTTTGGGGTATCAGCATCGAGCTTCAGGATGTTTTGGAGGAGCGGTTGGTATACCGAGGAGATACACCGAGGTTCCAGTAATTCACTGAACTTTTTTCCAACAACTTCCATCTTGCCGTAACCGAAAAGAAGAGCAGCTGCTGGGTTCCAGAATGCTATCTGCTCCCGTGAATCAATCATTATAATGGCATCTGATGCTGATTCCGTTATGGATTGCAATGTTGCCTCAGCTTCTTTGCGGGCTGTTATATCTCGCAAACTACCAATGGTTACCTGCTTGCCATGCTGGACTACGGTGCTTAATGAGATATCAACCCACAGTTGACTTTCATCTGGGCACTGAATGATCCATTCAAATGAGCTGTTACCTTCTTTTACCGCCTCCATGACTTTTTCTGCAATAGCTTCAGCTGACGGACGCCCTCCCGGCTGTAATTGCGGTGAAAAGTGTTTCGAGTGTTGCCCTATGAGTTTATCTCTCTCAATGCGCAATAACTGTTCAGCAGCTTTATTGCAATCAATGATGACACAATCGCTTATCATGAGATTAGCATCGGCAGAGCATTCGAAAAACTGCCTGAAACGCTCCTCGCTTTCCAGTAGTTGTCGTTCAATTCTCAAGCGATGAGCACACGACAGTAAACACTCAAAAAGCTGTTTAATACTGACCGGTTTCATGACATATTTATCAATGTTGACTTCAATAGCCCGTTTCAGGTAATCCAAACGTTCAAACGCAGTCATAACAATAATAGGTACAGCCCGATCGAGTACTCGTATCTGCTCAGTCATAGCCAGGCCATCCATTACCGGCATATGTATGTCAGTTATGACAATATCGGGCACCTGTGAGGTATAAATATCCATTCCTTCGGCACCATTACGAGCAGTCAGCAATGTCGAGCAGTAACGGGATAGTATGGGGACCGATAAATTGAATATTTCTTCCTCATCCTCCACATAGAGAATAGTAAGTGTTTTAAGGAAGTTACTATCTACAATGTCTGTATTCATCGTTTTTTATCTCTCTTCACGACAAGGCAACAACAATTGCCTTGATCAGTTCTGATAAAGATGTGAATTTTCGTCATGCCCTTTTCCTGATGAGTGAAAAAGTTACTCTGGTAAGACCCTGTCTTGATTCAATATTAAACAAGCTTACCAATCGACAGGTACCAGGAAGACCGGCTCCCAGCCCTCCCCCTGTGCTGTAACCATCTCGCATGGCTTCCACTACGTTGTCAATTCCAGGACCATGATCTTCAATGGTGACCTGTAGATGGAGCTCATCACTATTAGAGTCATCTCGTAACGTACACACCCCTTCAGTAGCATAGTTTATTACATTACGTGCGACCTCTGAGACCGCTGTTGCTACACGAGTCTGATCAGCCGTACTAAAGCCGATACGTGCAGCTTCTCTGCGTACTGTTAATCGTGCACAAATGATGTCAGAGATGCCATTGATAGGAACCCGTATAAGATCACTGGACATAGTTATCTCTCTTAAGACAGATGTCTCCTCTCGTTGACATGCGAATTTCCAGTCGTTTCATCGCTTGCTCCAGATTAAATACGCATTCCGCCCGGATCAGATCACTGCCCATTTCTACCATAGACAGGGCTACAAACGGCTGAACACCGCTTATAACAACATCCGCACCCAGTAACTGGGCCATACAGACCGTATCATTAATTATGCGGGCCATATAAGAATCGACCACATCCAGTGCTGTAATATCAATGGCAACACCCTGTGCTTCAGTATCTGAAATTTTTTTTATCAGATCAGACTGGAGGCAAAGTGCGTCATTGTCAGTAAGGTCGGTTTGAATAGAAATCAGGAGGATTCTACCGAGGCGTATGATGGGAACTCTCATTGTTGCGCAGCACCGTTAATGGTCTCAATGCGCCTACCGACCATTTTTAGTGCTTCAGCAACTCCTGCGCGCAGTGATACGCGACTAATAACGTTAGAAAAACTAATATTCAACTTGGTCAGGGTCTGGGCCCCTTCTGGGCTGATTCCGGTCATGACGATTTTAGAGCCCAGCAACTGCGCTGCATCTACCGCTTTCATGATGTGGCGGGCAACACCGGTATCAAACACCGGAACACCGGTGACATCTATAATAGTGACAATTCCTTCGTGCCGGGTAATGGCTTCCAGCATTCGTTCCGTAAATTGGCGGGCACGGATAGTGTCGATTACCCCTACTAATGGCAAGAGCAGAACGTTATTCCAGAGGAGAATTACCGGGGTGGACAGTTCAAGGAGAGATTGACTCTGTTGGGTGATAACCTTCTCCCGAGCAGTGGTATACGAGTCAAATGTTAACAGCGTCAGTTGATCAAGAAGTACGCCTAATACATCAACACAACCATTAAGTTGATCTGGGGAATCTGAAAGCGTTGTTATCAATTTTTTCGTAATGGTTCGCTTAACCGCAACTACGTAAAGAGCTGTATCCATAGGCCTGATACCACGTTTTGCATGGTCTCCGCTCAATTCACTGACGACAACCCCCAACCTGCTGCCGGCCTGGATTGCTGACGACTCTTCATTCCAGTCTTTGAAATATGCTGATAGTTCTGTAATATACGTATCAGCATGCCGATGGATTTCATCGCGGTTCAGTATACCGGGATACTTGGCACCCATCGTTTCCATGACATGACTCGTCCATTCATCATTCAGAACGTCTCTGTTGTGCTCGATTATGGTTGATAATAGTTTACTAAAAGCCTTTGCAGACATGCGGTGTGATCCTCCGATTGATTAATAGCTATATGCTGATGTGATAACAGAAAGAATAAGTCGCTGTGTTGAAACAAAACAAATTGAGCCGTTTTATCTGACTAGCTACATTACTCTAGCATATTTTGTGCCAATTATCTGGGAAGCCGTAAACACCTGTTTGTTATAGATCTAGCTGCGATTTCGGAATGGGATTAGTGTTGTTTTGAAACGATACCCCCCACCAACCGCGTTAAAACAACACAACCGGAAAGGGAGGGCAGGTGGATTACTTGGATGCGTAGTAGAACGCAGAGCGGCCTATTTTCAAGATTTTTGCTGCTAAGGTTTTATTCCCCTCACAACGTTCCAATGTGATGGAAATTATTTGCTCATCAAGCAATTTCAGGGAAAGGTTCTCGGTCGGCAGGGAAAGATTGTAGTGGGTTGTATCAGCAGTGCTCGGTTGCTCAGGTTTCTGTATTACATTCTTTAAGATGATATGGTGCGTATCAACGTCGTCCTCGTCAGAGATAAGCACGGCCCTTTCAAGACAGTTTCGCAACTCTCTGATATTGCCAGGCCAATGGTATTGATATAAACTTTGAATCGCTCTGTCTGTGATTCCGACCCTCTTGCGACCGAGCTGTGAACCGATATTTTTGAGTAAATAATCACACAGTGCAGGCAGATCCTCCATGCGGTTTCTTAAGGGTATCAGAGTGAGCGGAAAAACACTAATTCGGTGATAAAGGTCCTCGCGAAACGCACCTTCCGTAACCATTTCTTCAAGGTTCCGGTTGGTTGCAACAATGATTCGGCAATTAACTGTCTCGGATCTATCCGAACCCACTTTTTCGAAGGTCCGATCTTCGATTACCCTCAGAAGTTTTGCCTGCAGCGAAAATGACATATCTCCTATTTCATCCAAAAAGATGGTACCGCCATTGGCCGAAGAGAACTTGCCGTCACGGTCAGAGTCTGCGCCGGTAAACGCCCCCCGCTTGTGTCCAAACAACTCCGTCTCCAGCAAATTATCCGGAATGGAAGCACAGTTTACCGTAACAAAACGGCCCGTTACGTTTTTGTTAGCCGAGTGGATCGATCTTGCAAGAAGTCCCTTGCCACAGCCGCTTTCACCGTAGATTATGGCAATAGTTTGAGGTGTTTTGGCAACTATCGTCGCAAGATTGAGAACCTTTTTCATCTCGGTATTGACAGTCAAAAAATTTTGAAAAGAAAATCCCTCTAACTCCTGTTTTTTATAATATTCAAGCTCATTCCGCAACACAGTCCTATCAGTAACATCTTGCAATGTACCGGTAGACCGTTGGATTTGGCCGCTATGATCGTAGTCAATCTCCCAATGAAAGTGTACAAATTTAATATCCCCCCCCGGAAGCAACAGTCGCAACGTCACACTTTTCGTCGTATCGTTCAGCGGTGGTTGGTAGCAGACTTGATCATATTTATCACGATCATCGGGATGAATCGTAGTTCGGATTTTTTCAAGGGTAATGGGATAAACCGGGTTTAACTCCAGTATCCGGTAAATTTCATCAGAGCAGGTGAAGCTGCCCGTTATGTGGTTGAATTCCCAATTACCCAGCTTCGCAATGCGTTGCGCCTCCTTCATTCTTAATTGACTGACCTGCAAAGCTTCCTCTGCGATAACCCGGTCTGACTTATCATGGAATAACATGGCGAACCTGTCAGGGCCCGGTGAAAAGGCATAGATAAAGTAATGTCTTTTGTTAATGCTTGAATATCGAGTAAAACGTTCCGGATCACCCGAAAGTACCAGCCTGTTGTAAACGGCTGTTATTTGTAAATCGTCAATGAGTGGCAATTCTGAAAGTGTTTTTCCAATGATCTCTGAACTTTTGAGGCCCGACAATCTTTCAAAAGCCGAATTAACCTCTATAAACTTGAAATCGCAGACGTTTGCCAAGTCGTCATATACAACTTCATGGAGGGCGAACCCCTCTGACATGTTATAAAAAAGGGATTTATACTTCGATTTGTTGCCAATGAGTTGGTCTCGCAATATCCTTGATTCGGTGACATCGCGAGCAACGACCAATATTCCGATAATTTCTGATTTACTATTGTGTAGCGGTTTTTTTAGTGTATCAAAGCACCGCCGGTTTCCATTGGGGAGGGTAAACCAATTTTCTGATCTGAAGCTTTCACCTGTTGCGACTACATCAAGATCTTCGTTACGATATGAGTTCAATAGAGCGGAATTTGAAATAAAATCTTCATCGCTTTTACCAATCATCTCTTCCCGTGTAGATCCACACCCCTCTTCTGCAAAAGCCCGATTACACCCTCTATACACCCCCGAAAGGTCTTTCCAGAGAATATAATCCTGCATGGCATCAATAATGAGACTGAGAACTTCCGGGCTATTAAATGTATAAAGGGATTTGTACTGAGCTAATAATTCTTCATTAATATGTAATGTCTCAATCAGTTGGGAATTTTGCATTTCAAGTTCTATCTGCTGAACCTGCAGTTCGTGCAGTTGACGCCTCTCGGTAAAGCTTGCGAAAGGAGAGATCAAATTATGATCCGGTGAAGCCAGTCTCTCTTCTGCCTGTTCCCTGAGTTTATTCGACTTTTCTTCAAAATTCTGTATGATCAATTATGTATCCAGTTTTTCCCATAAGTTATTTTTGGCAGGTAGAATTACATGATATCAATCTGGGCTGTCAATGACTTAATTGTTTTTGCACCACGTACTGAGCACAATTCTCATTAACTTCGAGAATAGACAAACGTTTTTCAATCGCCATCAAGGTACTTCCCGGCATGGTAAGAGCTTCTCACGTAGGGGCCGCTCTCCACATGGCTGAAACCGCTTGTCTGGGCCCTTTCCCGCAGGGAGTCGAACCGCTCCGGCCGGATATACTCCTGTACCGGAAAGTGATGACGGCTCGGGGCCAGATACTGCCCCATACTCAGATAGGAACATCCCGCCCCGTACAGGTCAGTCAGAACCTGCAATACCTCCTCCTCCGTCTCCCCCATGCCCAGCATGATACCGGACTTGATGCGGATTGCCGGGGCCAGTTCTGCGCAGCGATGAAGGACCTGAAGAGAACGTCCATATTCGGCACCGCTCCGGATGTGGTACAACCGGGGCACCGTTTCCACGTTATGGGCAATGATATCGGGACCGGAGGCAACGACCGTCTCCAGGCTTGATTCCGCACCCAGAAAATCGGGAATGAGCAGTTCGATCCGGGTGGCGGGAGAAGCGGCTCGAAGCGCCGTTACCGTGGCGGCGTAGAGCCCGGCACCCCCATCGGGCAGATCGTCCCGGGTCGGACTGGTGATAACCACATGGGAGAGGTTAAGACGCCGGACCGCCTCGGCCACCCGCTCCGGTTCATGGGGATCAACGGGCAATGGCTCCGTTTTTTCCACATTGCAGAAACTGCACTGGCGGGTACACAGCTTCCCCAGAATCAGGAACGTTGCCTGGCCACAGGAAAAACATTCGGAGATATTGGGACAAAGGGCCTGCTGGCAGACCGTATTGAGCCGTAATTCCCCCAGCAACTGCTGCATTTCCTGCTGGTCTCCCCGATTGACCTTTTTCCGCAGCCATTCCGGCTTTCTCGTTATATTCACCGGTCTACCCCTTCCAGATTCCAGAGATCGGACCGGTATCTGCCGGCCAACAGTTCCCCGCAGGTGCGTTGTTCTTCTTCGGAGAGCCGGCTGCGGAGCAGTTCTACCGCAAAGTGGCCGGAAAATTCAGTCTCCAATCTGGCCATCAGCGTCTCTCTGGTATCGGACACAGCGCATTCGGCAAGACTGACAACCCCTGCCGCGTGATCGGGGGTCTTGTCCCGCATATACCCCAGACCATCCACCGCACGATTGAGCAGGGGGATCGAGCCATGCTGGAAAATTGCCCCCTTCAGCCGCCGCTGGGCATTGCCGCCAATTTTTTTACCATTAACCAGAATATCGAAACTTTCCTTGCCGGCAAAGCAGAACGGAGTCCGTTCCCCCAGGCGGGTCCCCTCGGGGGAAGCATCCACCGCATAGGCGGCGTCAAGCCCCAGGGAACGGTAGAAGGTGAGCAGAAAACCGGTCAGCACCCGGAAGGAATCCTTCACCGACGAGACCGGTGAAATCTGCTCCGGAGCACAGACCAGCGAATAGGTAATTTCATCGCCATGGTAAATAACCCCGCCACCGGTGATGCGTCGCACCACCGGAACGGAAGTAGTCCGGCACCGGTCGAGATCGAGCACTTCCGCCGCCTGTTGAAAGCGTCCCAGTGAAAGAGTTGGCGGATCCCAGCCATAGAGTCGAAGCACGGGGAGAGAAGCCGGACCGGAGAAAGATCGGAGCAGTGCCTCGTCGATGGCCATGTTCTCGGCACCCGTTACGGGGGGAGTCACAATGAGTCGCCAGCCTGCCGGAGATGTTTTGTCTGTCATAGTAGTCTGTTCACTGGTCTTATTGACGTAAAGGGCACCGCAACAACATGATCACGGTGCCCCCTTATTCCGCTCTACGTATCTTATTACCCGACGCAGCAGACTTTCTGCTCACGGGCCGCCTTGGTCTCATCCAGCCGTGATATCGGCATGGTCAGGGGGGCATCGTGCAGTGCCTGGGGATTCTGCTCGGCCGCCTGGGCCGCTTCGATCATCACCTCGATAAAGGCATCCATGGTCGCCTTGCTCTCGGTCTCCGTCGGCTCGATCATAATCGCTTCCTTGACAATCATCGGGAAATACACCGTTGGCGGATGGTAGCCCCGGTCGATGAGGAATTTGGCGATATCAATGGCGTGGACGCCATGGGCAAGCTGTTTCGATGCGGAGAAGACACATTCATGCATACAGGTCATATCGTAGGGGAGGTCATAGTAGGGCTTCAGCCTCTCCTTGATGTAGTTGGCATTGAGCACCGCCTGCTCGGACACCCGGATCAACCCTTCCCGCCCCAGCATGATGATGTAGGCGTAGGCCTTGGCCATAACCCCGAAGTTGCCGAAGAAATTGGCCGTACGGCCAATGGTGCCCGGATTGGCGGTTTCCAGCTGCAGAATTCCCTCATCGTCCATAACGATACGGGGCTGGGGCAGGAACGGAATCAGGGCATTTTTGACCCCCACCGGACCCGAACCGGGACCACCGCCACCGTGGGGGGTGCCAAAGGTCTTGTGCAGGTTCACATGGATCACGTCGAACCCCACATCCCCCGGCTTCACCTTGCCCATGATGGCATTGAGATTGGCACCATCGTAGTACATCAGCGCGTCATGGGAATGGGCAATATCACTGATCTCCTTGATGTGGGGGTTAAACAGCCCCAGGGTGTTGGGACAGGTCATCATGACCGCCGCCACTTCATCGGTCATGGCCTTCTTGAACAGCTCCAGATCCATGTCACCGTAGGGGGCCGTCGGCACGGTGATGATCTCATAGCCGGCGATGGCGGCCGAAGCCGGATTGGTGCCGTGGGACGAATCGGGAACCACCACGTATTTCTTTTTGTCCCTGTTCCCCCGGGAGGCGTGATAGGCGGCAATCAGCATGATGCCGGTCATCTCGCCATGGGCACCGGCCAGCGGCTGGGTCGTGACCTCGTCCATGCCGGTAATGTCGGCCAATAGCTGCCCCAGGTCATAGAGCAGCCCCAGGGTTCCCTGACACAACTCCACACCACCCGGCAGGAGAGCGGTCATGGGGTGGAACGGCGCAAACAGGGCAGCGGCATTCTCCAGCACCTTGGCGTTGTATTTCATGGTACAGGAGCCGAGGGGATAAAAATTGGTATCCACGGAAAAATTCCGGCGTGACAGATTGGTAAAGTGCCGTACCAGATCAAGCTCGGACACTTCGGCAAGGCCGGCCCGTTCGGCACGGAGCAGTGATTCCGGCAGGGGCGATGCGCCCGGCACATCGGAAGCCGGCAGTTTGACCCCCCGTCGACCGGGAGTTGATTGTTCATATATCAGTTGCATGGTTGTCAACCTCTTCTTAAGTAGTTACGAATAAATTCCGGCAGCACCGCACAAAGCACGTGCTAAAAATGAATGGCGGTCAATTCGCTCTGCAACGCATCCACAAATTTATCGATTTCCATTTTGCTCCGTTTTTCGGTGACCGTTACCACCAGACAATTCTCGGAACCAAGGTAATACTGCCCCAGGGGCACACCGGCGGCTATCCCTGTTTTCAACAATTCAGCCACGACCTCAGCCGCATCCTTCGGCAGTGAAATGGTGAATTCATTGAAGGTCGGAGCCACTTGCAGCACCGTCACTCCCGCAATGGCGGCCAGCCGCTCCTTGGCGTATTCAGCCTTGTCCCGGTTCAGACGGGCCAGGTCTGCCAACCCCTCTTTGCCGATGGCAGAAAGGAAGATGAGCCCCCGCAGAGCGCAGAGCCCCTGGTTGCTGCAGATGTTGGAGGTGGCCTTGTGCCGTTTGATATGCTGTTCACGGGCCTGCAGGGTAAGCACATAGCCACGGGTACCGTTCTTGTCGACGGTCTCACCGACGATACGCCCCGGCATGTTGCGGATGAAGGTTTTCTTTGCGGCGATGAAGCCGAAAGAGGGACCGCCGAAGGAGAGCGGGTTCCCCAGGCACTGGCCGTCGCCCACTGCGATATCAATGCCGGTTTCTCCCGGAGTTTTGAGGATGCCGAGGGCGATGGGATAGACCGAGCCGATCAGCAGGGCACCCACCCCGTGGACCTGTTCGGCCACGGCGGTAAAATCCTCGATACTGCCGAAGAAATTCGGATTCTGCACCAGCAGGGCCGCCACACTGTCATCCAGCAGGGAGGCAAGTTCGGTCCGGTTGAGCAGACCATCCAGCGGTTCAATCTCGATAATTTCCACATCCAGATTGAACAGATAGGTTTTCACCACCTGACGGGAAAAGGGGCTTACGGAACCGTCGATGACAATTTTGTTCCGTCCGGTGATGCGCAAGGCCATCATGGCCGCTTCGGCACAGGCCGTACCGCCGTCATAGAGGGAGGCGTTGGAGACATCCAGACCGGTCAGGCGGCAGATGGCGGTCTGATATTCGAACAGTGCCTGCAAGGTTCCCTGCGAGCATTCGGGCTGATAGGGGGTATAGGCGGTGTAGAATTCGGCACGGTTTGAGAGGTGATCCACCACGGCCGGGATGATATGATCGTAGAAGCCACCACCGATAAAATTGACCATCCCCGGGGTATTGTCTCCGGCGAGTTGCTGCATCCTGCCAAAGGTCTCGAATTCTGACATACCGGCGGGAAGGTTGAACGTCTTCGCCCGCAGTTCGGCGGGAATCGGCGCAAAAAGCTCTTCAACGGAAGCGACGCCGATGGTGGAAAGCATCTGGGCTATCTCTTCCGGTGTATGGGGGCAATAGTGACTGTCGTTCATGAGTATGGTCCCCTTACAGCGTTTTCAGGTAGTCGTCGTACTGGGCCTGGGTCATGAGATTTTTCAGTTCCGCCTCATCGGCAATCTCCACCTGTGCCATCCACCCCCCATCTTCAGCACTCTCGTTCACAACTTCGGGTGCGGTATCGAGTGCGTCATTTACCTTGACCACCTTACCGGAGACCGGGGCAAAGATATCACTGGCTGCCTTGACCGACTCAATGCTGCCAAGCAGACCGAACTGGGTGACCGTTGTACCGATTTTCGGCAGCTCCACAAAGGTGATATCCCCCAGTTCATGGGCCGCATGTTCGCTGATGCCGACACTGCCGATCCCTTCCGTTACCTTGACCCATTCATGTTCCTTGGTAAAATATGTTCCCATTGTGTATTCCTCCCTTTTGTATGTGTAAAACTGGCAATAGTACCATTATCATCCCCGAACCGACCCGTCCTTGAAGAACGGCAGTTCGCACACGGTTGCTTCCATGGTGATCCGTTCATGACAGATCGTCAGCGGCGTCCCGACGACCGCCAGTTCGGGCAGAACAAAGCCGATGCCGATACCTTTGCCAACCATCGGTGAAAAAACACCGCTGGTTACCATGCCGACGTTTTCCCCACCGGAACAGATATCGTAAAAGTGCCGTGGCGAACGGCGACCGTTGACCTCAAAGGCCACCTTCTGTCGCGGGGGCCCTTGCTCTTTCTGACGGAGCAATGCCTCTTTGCCGACAAAGGTGGTCTCAAAGTTAACAAACCCTTCCAGCCCCGCTTCCAGTGGGGTGGTTTCCTCATCGATATCGCTGCCGTAGAGGGAATAGCCCACTTCAAGCCGGAGCACGTCCCGCGCCCCCAGACCGGCAGGTTTGACCCGTTCGTCCTCAAGCAGCAGATCCCACAGTTCACCAACCTTGTCCGCCGGAATAAAAATTTCGTATCCCAGCTCGCCCGTATAGCCGGTGCGGCTGACGATTGCTTCCACGCCGAGAATGTTCAGGGTAATAAAACGGAAATAGGGAAGTGTGGCGACCTCTTCTCCGAATACTTCGACCATGACATAGCGGGAAAGGGGGCCCTGCAGGTCAAGCTTGCCGGTTGCAGCGGTAATATCGGTAAAGCTCCCCCCCGTAAGGCGCTCCTTGATGACGGCAAAATCCTTCGGCGCGGTGGCTGCGTTGACAACAATCATCACCTTGTCTTCGGCAAGACGGAAGACGATCAGATCATCGACAATCCCCCCCCGTTCGTTGAGCAGGAAGCCGTAGCGGGACCGCCCCAGCGGGATGGTCTGCACCGAAAAGGTAAAAACATCTTCCAGTCCATCGGCAACGAAATCACCCTGAAAGATGAACTCCCCCATATGGCAGATGTCAAACAGGGCAGAACTGCTGCGGCACCAGCTATGCTCGGCAATGATCCCCTCGTACTGGATCGGCATATCCCAACCGCCAAACGGTGCCATCAGGGCGTTCAAAGCCCGGTGCCGACCACAGATCGGCGTAGCCTGAAGTTGTTCTTCCATGGTATGTTCTCCCTCTGCGGAATTGTGTGTATGTGTGAGAAGTGATACTGCTCTTTTTGGTAGGCTGTTTTTTGCGTCTATGGTAGTGTAAATCTGCTCTCCACGCAACCTGAAAAACCGTCTGAAAACTAAATTTCTTTCAAGAAAGATCACCATGGCCCCCTCCGGTTTACCCCCCCGAAAATTTCACCCGAAAGGGGTCACCCTGCTCCACGAAGATCGGGATCTGATCGTCGTGGAGAAACCGAGCGGCCTTTTGACCATCGGCACCGGACGGGATGGTGCCCGGACGGTTCACTCCATCCTCAACGACTATGTGCGCAAGGGGGATCCCCGCTCGCGAAACCGGGTCTATATCGTCCATCGCCTTGACCGGGAGACCTCCGGTATCCTGGTACTGGCCAAAAGCGAAGAGGTCAAGGCCCACCTGCAAAACAACTGGCAGGAGGTTGACAAGCGGTACCTCACCGTGATCCATGGTTCCATCACGCCGCCACGGGGCACCATCAGCAGCTATCTTGCGGAAAACAGTGCCCTGAACGTCTATTCTACCACAGACCAGGCGGTGGGGAAGTTGTCCCACACCGAATATGCGGTTCTGAAAGAATCACGGGGACTGTCGCTGCTGGATATCCACCTGCTGACCGGACGAAAGCACCAGATCCGGGTCCATCTGTCAGAGAAGGGGTATCCGGTGGTGGGAGACACCAGATATGGTACCGGCGACCGGTATGGCACCCTGGCGCTCCATGCCCGCTCCTTGCGTTTCACCCATCCGGTTAACGGCAAAAGACTCACCTTCGAAACCGCCATGCCGGAGTTTTTCATCAGACTGGTTGGTAAGCTTGAGCTGCCTCTCCCGTAATACCGGCTCCGAACAGGGGGATCAGGGGGGAAACTGGCAGGTTTACCTGATTCTCTGCTCCGATGACTCTCTCTACACCGGCATTACCACCGATGTGAAGCGCCGTTTTGCCGAGCATGCTTCCGGCCGGGGAGCCCGCTATTTTCGCGGGAGACAACCGCTCCGGGTAGTATTTCTTGAGGAAAACCACACGAGGAGCAGTGCCAGTATTCGGGAGTGTTCCCTCAAAAAACTCACCCGAACCGCAAAACTGCGCTTGATCGATTCTACCACCATTTGACACCCTACGAGGATCGCACCATGGCACAACCCTGGAAAGTACTTGAAAGCATTCCCACCATTGAAGGGATATTGGAGCTGCGCCAACGGGGGGAGCGGGATTTTCTGATCATGATCGGCCCCCAGGTGCTGATGAACAGCCTGTCAAACCGGTCGGAAATCATGCTCGGTCAATTGGGGTGCCAGCACGTGAAGGGTGGCAGCACCCCCAAGGTTCTGGTGGGGGGACTGGGCATGGGATTTACTCTCAGGGGGGTCCTTGACAACCTGCCGGTGGCAGCGGAGGTGGTTGTCGCCGAGCTGAACCCGGTGGTTCATGGCTGGTGCCGCGGGCCACTGGCAGCCATGACCGGCCATGCCATCGCCGATCCACGGGTAACCGTGGAGATAGGCGACGTATCCGACCACATTGCCCGGATCGCCGCCGGACCGGCCGAAGGGCGATACGATGCCATTATCCTTGACCTCTACCGGGGGCCCCACGCAAAAACGGACGCCAAAAGCGATCCGCTCTACGGCAGCCGTGCCATCGAAAAGATGGGGAACGCCCTGAAACCAAACGGGGTGGTGGCGATCTGGGGGGAACAGTACGACGAAGGGTTTGACCGGCGGTTACAGAATGCCGGCTTCACCGTCACCACCCCCCGCCCCGGCAAGGGGGGACTTCGACATGTGGTTTTTCTCGGCAAGCGGGGAAAAAAATCACGAATTGGTTAATCGTTTTCAGGTATCATCGCCACCCATCACTTCCCCGCCATGGCCTCCCTGATTGACAGGGCAATCCGCTTCCGTTGGGGATCGGCCGACAGCACCTTTACCTGCACCACCTGACCCGCCTTGACCGCGTCGTGGGGGTCCTTGACGTACCGATTGGCCAGGTGGCTGATATGGACCAGCCCATCCTGATGGACACCCACATCCACAAAGGCACCAAAGGCGGTAACATTGGTGACCACCCCCTGCAGCACCATCCCCTCTTTCAAATCGCCGATTTCCCGAATATCGTCCCGAAAAGTCGCCGCCTGAAACTGACTCCGGGGGTCACGCCCCGGTTTTTTCAGTTCGGCCACGATGTCGTGCAAGGTCGGCAGACCAACGTTGTCCGTCACATAGCGTTTCACCGGAATGCGGTCAACCAGGGCTGCATCGGTCAGAAGCTGCGGCAAGGTAACCCCCAGATCGGCGGCGATGGTTTCAACCAGCCCATACCGTTCGGGATGGACGGCACTGTTGTCGAGGGGCTGTTTTCCATCCCGAATACGGAGGAACCCCGCTGCCTGTTCAAACGCCTTGGCACCGAAGCGGGGCACCTTGAGCAGTGAGGCCCGATCGGCAAAGGAACCATGTTCGTCACGATAACGGGAGATGGCCTTGGCGAGGGAGGGTCCCACACCGGACACGTAGGAGAGGAGTGCCCACGAAGCGGTGTTCAGATCCACACCGACAAAATTGACGCAGGACTCCACCACCCCGTCCAGGGATTTTTTCAACATAACCTGATTGACATCATGCTGATACTGGCCAACGCCGATACTCTTCGGATCGACCTTGACCAGTTCACCCAAAGGATCCTGAAGTCGCCGGGCGATGGAGATGGCGCCACGTATCGTCAGATCAAGTTCGGGAAATTCCTCACGGGCGATTTCAGACGCCGAATAGACACTGGCACCCGCCTCGCTGACCGAGATGACCGGCAGCATTTTTCCTTCCCCGGCCAGAGTTTCCTTGACGAACAGCTCCATCTCCCGCCCCGCCGTACCGTTACCAACGGCAACCATCTCAATCTGGCAGTTTTTCACCATGCGGAGCAGTTCCTGACGGGCCTGGGGAAGCCGCCCCTCGCCAATGTGGGGGTAGATGGTCACATGTTCCCGAAACCGGCCATTTTCATCGACCGCCGCCAACTTGGAGCCGGTGCGGAAACCGGGATCAATGCCGAGCACCCGCTTCCCTCCGGCCGGCGGTGCCAGCAACAACTCCCGCAGATTTCGGGCAAACACCTTGATGGCCGCCTCATCGGCCCGCTCCTTGCTTTCGAGGCGCAGTTCCACCTCGATGGAGGGGGCGATCAGCCGTTTGTAGGCATCTTCAGCCACCCGTTCCAACAGCGGGGTAAAAATACTTTCCGCCACGATCAGGCGGGCCTTCATACCAACAAGAATCTGCTCCACCGGGGCAACAATGGAAAGATAGAGCACCTCCTCCTTCTCACCACGGCGCATGGCCAGCATCCGGTGGGACGGCACCGCCGACAGTGGTTCCTGATAGTCATAATACATCTCGAACTTGGTAACTTTATCCTTGTAATCGGCGGAGACACGGCAGGTCATTATCCCCTGTTCGCCGGTCAGCCGCCGCACCATCCCTCTGACATCGGCGTTATCGGAAAGCCGCTCCGCCAGAATGTGGCCGGCCCCCTCCAGTGCCGCCGCTGCATCGGGCACATCCCGGTCAGGGTCAACAAAGTGAAGTGCCGCCTCTTCGGCCGTCCCCCGGGTCACCTGCTGGGCTGCCATGAGATCGGCCAGCGGTTCCAGTCCCCGCTCCCGGGCAATGGTTGCCTTGGTACGCCGTTTCGGCTTATACGGAAGATAGAGATCCTCCAGCACGGTTTTCAGACGGGCAGATTCAATTCTCTCCCGCAATTCGGAGGTCAGTTTCCCCTGCTCCTCAATGGATTTCAGGACGGTGACCCGCCGTTCCTCCAGCTCGGAAAAATAGGCGAATTGTTCCTCTATGGTACGAATTGCCACTTCATCCAGCTCGCCGGTCCGCTCTTTCCGGTAGCGGGCGATAAAGGGAACCGTTGCCCCCTCCTGCAATAGCTCCACCGTATGCTCTACCTGGGCCGGCCTGAAGGAGGTCGCCTCAATGATACAGGCGATGAGATTCCGATAACATGCTTCACTCAACTTCATGACTGCTCCCTGTTCGTGTTCAAAGTAATTTTCAACCGTTACGCCGAATATATTCGGCCACGTCAAATTTCCGTTTGCAGCCGTTGTAATTCATGTAGCGCACTTTGCCAAAAACCGGCCGTTCGCCCCAGGCCCGGTCATGGACGCCCCCCATGCACCAGGCGATTCCGGCATAGCCGTTGGGATCACGCCCGTCGAGCTGATAGCGGTCGTTCAGTCCGATGGCAACAGCCATGGCCTCCGCCACAGTGGGGGACCATTCCAGAATTTTCTTGGCCCAGTACATCCGAAGATAGCCATGCATGGTGCCATCGCGAACCATCTGCCGCTGGGCGGCATTCCAGAGGGGATCGTGGGTTTCTCCCCGGTCAAAGGTCGCTGCGTCATAGAGGTATTCACGCCGGTCGTGGCGGTGTTCCGCCACGTTCTTCGCTCCCCAGGCGGGAAAGCCGGCTACCATATCATAGGAATCGTTATAATGACAAAAATTATCGGACAGTTCCCGCCGGATGATCAGCTCTTCCAGAAAGGCCTCCACAGAGGGGGAAAAGAGCAGTTCCCGCCCCACCTCCAGAGCCACCCGCTGGGCCGAGAGCTGTCCAAAATGCAGCCAGGGGGAAAGGCCCGACTGGCCATCGGCACAGGGATCATTCCGTCGTTCGTTGTAATCGTCAAGCCGGTCTGCGATAAATTCACCAAGTTTCTCCCGGGCGGCGACCTCACCCGGCAGCATTCCGGTGACCTCGCCGACGGCATGATCCACCGCAATCCCCGCCAACTCCCGCTGAAGGTCAAAGGGGGGTACCGGTTCGGGCCAGGGAAACGGATGGATCTTCAGGGAGGGAAATTCATCGAGAAAATCGGGGAGCAGACGCCTGATTTTGGGGCGAATGGTATAGGCACCAAACTCCTGCTTACCGGACGCAACCCGGCAGGGGACAATATTGTGGGCATCCACCTCGACACAGGCAACGGGCAGCTGTCCGGCAACCTGCTCCCGCCACCGCCGCTTGATCCTAAGCGGATCGAAATCTGTCACCAGCAATCCCACCGGTCGCCCCAGGACAAAACGGCAGAGCTCTTCGGCAGGGTTTCCCCGGAGCAGGATCAGCGGAATAGCAAGCCGGGCAAGGTCGGCTGCCACCTGGGCCACCCCCCGGACCATGAATCCATAGTGACGAAGCGTAGCACCCAGAAAGGCGGGTGCCAGCGTAAAGACCACCGCCAGCGGCACCCCCAACGCCAGTGCCCGTTCCTGGGCATGGAGCAGGGCCCAGTTGTCATTAACCCGTTGGTCACGGCTCATCCAGTAGATAACCGGTGCAGGGTGCTCCTGAATGTGATTGAGTGCATATATGCGGGAAGGATGGACAGTCATGGTACGGCTCCTTTTTATGTGTTACCAGATATAGTCTCGGGCGATATCCCGTTTATCCCTGCCGGAGAGGATATGCATGATTCTCATCTGGGCAACCTTCTGGGGGGAGAGAGTACCGAGGGGAATATAGACGATCTTCCGGTCCCGGCGGGCGGCATACTGTTTGAATATTGAACGGGGCGGGCGGACGGCAACATAGACCACATGTTTTTCAATGGAGTAATCGAGTGCCGCCAGCAGCAGGAGCTCCCCCCTGCTTGCGGCCCCCCGGTAATCGCCATCGCTCCAGACATCCATCATCCGCCGGGGTGGATAGGAGAGGAGGAAGCCGCCGTATTCGCAGCGGCAGATGCCCGGCCCCACGATATTTTCCGCCGGATCGGTGGCGTAGAAGGCCATATCCGATTCCTGTTCATGTTCCCCCAGCCAGGTCATGCGGTACGGATAGCTGTCCCCTTTCCCTCCGTCATCAAAAATAACCACCAGTGAACCGACACCGCCGGCAACCCGCTGCTGCTCCCGCACGTAGATGGTACCTTCGTGCATAGAGCGCACCGTTTCACGCATATCGATGCCATCCAGCAGAGACGAACTGAATTTTTCGGTACGGCTCTGCTCTTCGGAAAGCTGCTGGCACCCCTTCCGTTTCAGGAAGCGGCCATACTCCTCAACGGCAATATCCTCCGGCGGATAGGAGCAGATGGATGGATTGTCAAACCCCTCCAGCCATTGACCGGTGACCGTTTCCCGTTTCCGTTTGAGCAACCCCAGCTGAGAAAGTCCCTTGTGTCGTTTCTGCCGTGGCCGGAACCGGATACGCCTGCTTCCCCCCCAGATCTCTTCGGGGGTGATGGTGATGGTCGGCAGGTCACTGCTGTCACTCTGCCAGGGATAAGTGGTGGCAAGGCGGCAGAAGGCGTAGGCAAAGTTATCATCGACACACCCCCGGGCCGCCGCCAGAAGCTGAAACATATCGGGAAGCAGCATCCCCCCCTGGAGCGCATAATTACGGGCGAAGCGAAAAAACGCCCGTTTCTGCCAGATATGAATGTCGTCCCCGGTTTCCTGACGATAGTGGCGAGCCGCCTCACTGAAGAGGTGATACATGAGGCGCTGCCGGTCGAGGAACAGGCCGGAGGCACCCAGATGACGGGCGGTCCGGGCCATGGCATTTTCCATCATCCGCTCTTCGGACAGCTGTTCCTTACCGCCATTAATCAGCTCCAGGGCATGGAACCGTTTGCGAAGGCCGGTCCCCTTTTCCACCGGTTCCTCCGGCAGGGGACCACGGCGCAGCTCATAGACACCCGACAGAAAGGGAAATTCGGCCAGAATCTCCCGGCAGGAGTCGGGATGCAGATTACTCAGTGAGATGCCGTCACGGCGGGTCCGCTCCAGCGGAGCGGCCTGCGCTTCCCCGTAGAGCTGCCTGATCCGCTCCAGATGGGCCATGCCGCAGATAAAGAGGATGCGCCCATGGCTTTTCGCCAGTTGCTGAAGCCGGTAGGCCATCCCCTGTTCCCGCCGCCGGTCCTCCTGACAGGGAGACTCTCCACTAAAGGCGGCCAGGTACTCACCATAGTACGCCTCCAGACCGATACGACTGATGCTGTAGGAATCGGGAAGTCGTTCATGGTGACCGGGATAGGAATCCAGGTCCACATCGATACAGTGGAGCGGAATACCACATTCCCCGGCCCGCCGGGCACCTTCCACCAGCGGGTCGGCCGGTTCTATGAGCAGATACACGCTCTCCGTTCCGGCCCGGTAGCTGAGTACCGAAATCTGCGGCAGCCGCCGTACTCCGCGGAGGAACAGCTGTTCAAGGGTGGCGGGAAGCTCGATGGCGATGACATCGGGGCGCACCCGTTCCACGGCCATCCGCACCAACTGGGCACACTCCATCCGGTAATGGAGCACCGGCAGGGCATGGACCGCCCCAAACTGTTCGAGGAAAAGACGTTTCGGCATGGTTACCCCAGGTACGGCAGTGCTTCATTACCAAGGATACGGGTCACCGCCAGCCGGAGCAGGTCACGGGGGGGCTGACCACCCGCTGCGGACATTTTCAGGGCATAGCGGGCGATGTTGATGCCGTCCCGCACCGAATAAAGCTCATCGGCACCATGGGCACGTTGCAGGAAGGAAACCACATATTTGAGAATTTCACTGTCCGCAAAGGGAAGATTTTCCCGAAGAATAACCAGCTCCTCGTCCGCTTCGGGAAAATCGATGAAGATCTGGGGCTGGAGCCGGGAGTGGATATACTCGGGGATTTCAAAGGTAGAAGAATCCTCATTCATGGTGACCACAATGCGGAACTCCTTCCGGGCCGGGATACGGAGACCGGTGATAATCGACTCCACATAACGGCGATCGTCCAGCAGAGGAGCCAGTGAGGCCCACGCCTTTTCGCTCATGCGGTTCCCCTCGTCGAGGATCAGCACACCACCGGTCACCATGGCAGAAACCAGTGACGAAGCGGCATACTGAATTTTACCGTCGGGACCGATGACCGGGGTGACGATCAGATCTTCCGGTCGGGTATCCATGGTTGCCTGAAACAGGTAGACCGGCCGTTCCAGCCGTTTAGCCGCAGCATAGGCCAGGGTGGTTTTCCCCACACCCGGCTTGCCGATCAGCCGCGGGTTAAAGGGAATATCCCGTTCGTCAATGACCATCCATGCCGCCAGCAACTGCAGTAACAGCTCGTCCTGGCCAACCCACGAAAGATTCAGCTCCACCGGACCAGCCAGCGACAGGGTAATTCCATCGATTACAGTAGTTCTCACGAATCAACCTCCATTAAAATCATTGTCACGCACATTACTTCAAAAACCACCGGTCCGGCACAAAAAAATTACCGTTCCCCACCACCATACGACTATAAAATTGTTTGTAATAATTATCATTGGAGGGTATCATGTAACTGCGTAGTCTGGTAGTATGTAACCGTTACTATTCAGTGAGAGGATTATGTTATGTTACCAGCAATGGTTTCAGACATAGCACAAAAGGCTTCCCGGTTTTCCGCTGCGCCATCGCACTCTCCTCAGCAGGAGGACAAGCTAGCTGGGTCGGGCAGTGCTGCTGCGACAGCGTCAGCTACCAAGTATACCCCACCAAAAGAAAATGTCATTGATACCGTAAATTTATCCGGCAAGTCATTGCAGGCATCTTCCTCCATAACCAAGACCCAGATTGAAGATACTAAAAAACTGGAGCAGAAAAAAGAAACGCTAAAAAAGGTTGAAGGCACAACCAACATGGGTTCCACATCTTCACGGGTGCAGTTCGTCTATGACCAGAAAGGAACATTAATGGTACGGTATATGGATTCCGCCGACAGGCTTATCTATCAGGTGCCATCCGCATTGATGCTGCGCATGAAGGAGGATGAGGCACAGAATGCCCGGAAAGTTGACATGAATGCGTGAGGGGGGCGACCGACCTGATATCATAAGTGGCTAAAAGCAAACGAGGAAACCAGATCAGATGGTTTCCTCGTTTGCTTTTATACGCAACAGAACCCGGAACGACTACGGTCCAGATTCCCGTTTAAATTGCACTAACTACGGCATACGCCCGTTCTGCACTCTTCTGTGCCACTGTCTTTTGCACAGCAACTGTATCACGTGCCGCCTGAGTTGCCAGCTGTTGTGCTGTTTTCAGTGCCTCTTCTTTTGCAGCGGTAGCCTTCCGCTCAGCCAATTTCACCGCCTGGGGAGAAATGGTAACCGTATCTGACCTGCTCGATGCCACCGTTTTCTGGGCATCCTGCGCGACCTGAGGCACCGATACCTGAGTATCGGTCTTCGCCTGCGGATTTATCTGGGTAGCAACACCCAAAACACTGTTCGGTGATAATGCGGTAATTGCCATTGTCCTCACCTCCTCATGCACAAAAAAGCCATACCTTAGGTGTCATTTTCTCCCTATTCAACGCGTTATGCAAGATTTTTTTTCACGATTTTTCTCTCATCTGAAACTTTCATCTTGGCAAAGAGTCATTTCAATGTGTTAAGCTACAAACCTTCACTACCATCATACCGTCTTAACACGTCAAGACAAGGGGATTTCACAATGGAACGACGAAAATTGGGTTCACAGGGGCTGACCGTTTCCGCCCAGGGACTGGGTTGCATGGGAATGTCCGACTTTTACGGTGAGCGAAACGAAGCGGAGTCAATCGCCACGATCCACCGCGCCCTGGACCGGGGAATTGATTTTTTCGATACCTCCGATATGTATGGCCCCTTTACCAACGAGGAACTGCTTGGCCGGGCACTCAAAGGACACCGCAACCAGGTAATAATAGCCACCAAGTTCGGCATCATGCGGAGCAAACCGGTAAAGGATGGGTGGGCACCCATCACCGGCATCAATGGCCGCCCCGAATACGTCCGGTCGGCGTGTGACGCCTCCCTCAAACGGCTTGGGACTGACCATATCGACCTCTATTATCAGCACCGGGTGGATCCGGAAGTACCGATTGAAGAGACCATCGGTGCCATGTCCGAACTGGTTTCAGCCGGAAAAGTGCGTTTTGTCGGACTCTCCGAGGCCGGTGCCCAGACCATCCGGCGTGCCCACACCATCCATCCGCTTTCGGCCCTCCAAAGTGAATACTCTCTCTGGAGCCGGGATATGGAAGAGGAAATCCTCCCCACCCTGCGGGAGTTGGGCGTCGGCTTTGTCGCTTACAGTCCTCTGGGACGTGGTTTTCTGACCGGGCAGTTGAAGAACCCCGACGATTTTGCCGCCGATGACTACCGGCGCAACTCGCCCCGTTTCCAGGGGGACAACTTTGCCCGCAACCTGGAACTGGTCGAACGGATCACCGCCATTGCGGCGCGGAAAGGGATCAGCACCGGCCAACTGGCACTGGCCTGGGTAATGGCACAGGGGAACGATATCGTACCGATTCCCGGCACCAAACGACGCAGATACCTTGAAGAAAACGTTGCCGCCGCTGCAGTGACGATTACGGCGGAGGAACTCGCTGAAATCGCCGGCATCCTTCCTGCCGGAGCGGCATCGGGAGAGCGCTATCCGGCAGCCATGATGTCATATGTCAATCGATGACCGGTGCGATGCCTGACGACACACGGCGCATCACTCCGTTTCTGCTGCTCTGCCTGATCGGCTTTGCGGCTTTTTTCAGTGCCTATCTCCGTATTCCGGTCATGCCGCTCTTTGCCGCCACCATGGGGGCCGGACCGACCCAGGTCGGCACCATCAACGGCGCGTTCATGTTGACGGCCGGATTGCTGTCGATTCCCGCCGGCCTGGTGGCAGACCGGATCGGGAGAACGATTCCGATCATCCTCGGCATTGCCGCCACGGCCCTCTCCTCGTTTCTGGTCACCCGCTGCCACCAACCGGGAGAAATGGCGGCAGCCTATGTGCTCTTTGGTGCCGGCCTTGCCGCCTTTGCCCCCGGTATGCTGTCACTGGTGGCGGATGTGATGCCTTCGGATAAAATCGGCCGGGCCTACGGCTGGTATACCACCGCAATTTACATCGCCATGACCCTGGGACCGGCAAGCGGCGGCTATCTGGCCCAGCAGATCGGACTACGGCAGGTGTTTCTCGTCTCGGCACTGCTCCTCTCCGGAGTGACGGTCATGGCCCTGTTCCTGCTCCCCACCGGCCCTCCCCGCCACCGGAACGAGCTCCAGGCAGCCCTGGGGGCCAGCAGAGAGCTGCTCCGCCACCGCTCCCTTCTGGCCTGCCTACTGGCAACCCTCGGCAGCTGCATCGGTTTTGGCGTATTTCTGACCTTTCTGCCACTCTACGTAAAGGAGCTGGGGCATGGCCCGGCAGAGGTCGGACTGATATTTGCCGCCCAAGCCATCACCAATGTGGTCGGAAGGGTGCCCATCGGCAGCCTGTCGGACCATGTGGAACGACGCCATCTCACCAGCGTTGGCCTGGCCCTCCTGTCGTTGTCGCTCCTTTCCATGGGGCAGGTGCAGCACCCACACCTTTTGATGGCCTGTGCGGTCCTCATGGGTGTCGGCATGGCACTCACCTTCACCGCCATCGGCGCGTTGATCGCCGAACTGGTCCCCGCCGTACAGCGGGGAATGGCAATGGGAATGTACAACAGCTGTATCTATCTCGGCATGATGGCAGGTGCCACCACCATGGGGCTGGTGTTGAAGCGGGTCGGCTATCAGACCGGCTTTGCTGCCGCAGCCGCAGTAGTGCTTATCACCGCAGTACTGTTTGCCTGGTTCATGGGGCGACAAGCTGCGCCAGCCACTCCACGCAATCTGACCTGAAGGAGCCCATTCCGTGGCCAATATTATTCTGTTAGCAATCTGTCTTCTGGCCGGACTGGGCCTCAGCAAAACCGGCCGTTTTCCCGCAGCCACCCCCTCCGTGCTCAATGCCTTTATCATCCACATTTCCCTGCCGGCATTGGCCATACTGCACATTCACAACCTGAAACCGGACAGTTCACTTATCCTGACCGCTGCCATGGCCTGGCTGCTGTTTGGCTGTTCCTGGCTGATTTTCGGCACAGTCGGGGCCCTCTGTTCTCTGGACCGGGGCACCACCGGTGCATTGATTCTGGTAGCAGGCCTGGGTAACACCTCATTCGTTGGCCTTCCGATGATCGAGGCCTATTTCGGAAAGGAATATCTGGGAATCGGCATCATTGTTGACCAACTCGGTTCCTTCATGGTGCTCTCCACCCTCGGTATTTTCGTTGCCACATACTACTCATCCGGCACCACCTCCCCCGCCGAGATGGCAAGAAAAATCATCAAGTTCCCCCCCTTTCAGGCCCTCACGGCGGCCTTACTCCTGAGGCCCTTCCCCTTTCCCGATTGGACCGTCACCATACTGGAAAAGCTTGGCGGCACCCTCACCCCCCTGGCCCTCGTCTCGGTCGGATTCCAGCTCCGCTTTGGCGGAATGGGGGCCATCGCCGGCCCACTGGCAGCAGGCCTGGCCTACAAACTGTTCCTCGGCCCCCTGACTATTTTCGCCCTCTATACGCTGGTGATAGGTGCTACCGGCACCGCCGTCAAGGTGACCATCTTTGAGGCTGCCATGGCACCCATGATTACGGCAGGGATTATTGCCATTGACCATGATTTACGTCCACAGCTGGTCGGCATGCTGGTGGGAATCGGCATCCCCCTGTCATTCATTACCCTCTACTTCTGGCACTGGTTCCTTGTCTGACTGACTCCTGAACAAAAAAAACCCGGCAAGGCCGGGCTGAGAGAAAACGGAGAACATCTGGAGGCTGCCCTCCCTATTTTGCAACAACCTGTTTTTTCCGTTCCTCAAGCTCCTTTTCATGCTCAAGCTGCCTCATCAATACTCTCCTGACATGGCGTTTTATCTCATCTTCCCGCCATTTTCTTTCCAGTATGGCATACAAAATTATCAGCGGCACGGCGCACACCATCATCAGCAGCCCGGCAATTATGAAATAAAAAAGTGCTTCCATCCCACTATCACCACCAGCGGTGCCGGCCTGCCGCCAGCCGGTCGAACCTGCCTACCTTCCCTGTTCGATCATCTTATGATTCCCGGCTTCCATCTCTTCTTCGCGCATCTGCTGAGCCACCAGCAGCTCCCTGGCTCGCTGTTTTCTCCGGAGTTCTTCATCATGTACATCAAGGGTTTCACCGATTGCGGTCACCCCCACGGAGACCCCTCCCATAAAAACAGCCACAACTGGAAACAGCATCAGTAACGATGCGTTGGGTACAGAAGCGGAAAAGGTTTGTACTATTTCCAGGAAGATGTCCATTACTTGACAATCGGCCTTCCCAGGGCGGTGGCGGCACTCTCCATGCTCCCCAGGTTTTCCACATCCAGATAACCCGCGCTTTTGAGGGATTCCAGGGCCAGTGCAGACCTTCTGCCAGAGCGACAGTAGAGGTAGATTTTGCCCTGTTTGTCTCCCGTAACGCCACCTATCTGCCGCTCAATCTGGTTATACGGGATAAACGCCGCTCCCTCCAGATGGCCGGCTTGCCACTCCCCTGCATCCCGCACGTCAATGACCACCGGCATCACTTTCTCCTGTACACCTCCATATACGGAGGTAACCATCGGCATTACTACAGCCAGAATTACCAAAAGCAGTTGTTTCATCATATTTCCTCTCCGAACATCAGCGTACTGATACGGTAATACCACAGATGGAGTTGTTTGTCATCTACGAGGTCGAGAGTATCACCTCTGATAACCTGCACCATGGCTCACCGCCCCCCCTGCAATTATTTCAAACCTTGTAATTTCAAGTTAATGTGATAGAGTTCACTAAGGAAGTCTATTAGTGCAGAGCCAATTGCAAATAAATTGTCATCCCCGAATGCCTTTATCCGGGATCCAGTTTTTTTTAGACAGTTAGAATCTGGATGCCGGCCTAAAGCCTGCCGGAATGACATCGTTTTGGACTTTTGCAAGAGCCTCTGCAATCAACAATTCCTGTGGCAAGGTACGGGATGTAACATCTCGACAAGAGGCTACGCGCAACAAGTGAGACTTTCACTGGAGAGCCCATGGGACAGGAAGATACACGTCAGTCACCAGACAAAACGGAGCGGGTTGAGCTTCACGCCGGCTCCCAGGCGGCGATTATCGCCCTGGTAGAGAGAAACCGCCAGACAAAGTTTCGGAAAAAAATCGCTGCCACTCTCTTCTGGCTGGCTCTCCTTCTGGTGACACCCCCAACGTTTTGCAGTTTCTACTGTGGAAACATCATCGGCACCACATTCGAGACGTCCCTGCTCCGCAACTACCCCCTTGCGACCAAAAAGATCATTCGAAGTGCCGTCATCATGGATGGATGGTATTTAAAAGCCTTCGCACCTCTCTTCGGTGGCTTTTGGGAAGCCCACGAGATACAACTCCGCGAAGCGGTAATCGCCCTCGGTATGGAAGAAACCGGCGAGGGGGAGCGTGATCGGGAAAAGATCCGCACATTACGCGAAGAGGTGGGGGCCAGCCTGCTTGTCAATCCCACAACAGCCAAAAGGGCCCTGACATTTGCCGTCTATGAACATCCTCCGGTAAAGAAGTCCATCGTCCTTCCCCCGGAATAACCGTCCGACCAGGAACTTCAAAGGGGACGTTGTTGATTAGTTGGCTACCTTGACTTCTTCTGCTATCTTTCGCTCATGCCCCGTACAGCACGTATAGACATACCCGGTTTGTTGCAGCACGTTATCGTTCGCGGAATCGAGCGACGGGATATTTTTATCGACAACAATGACCGCCGTCTGTTCCTTGAACGTCTCTCCAAACTTCTTGTCGAAACCGGCACCGAATGCCTTGCCTGGGCACTTATGTCCAACCATTTTCATCTGCTTATTTGCCCACGTGTGACAAACCTTTCCGTCTTCATGCGCCGCCTACTTACCGGATAAGGGAGTGCCATTTTAGCGGGGTTGCAGTTGCCAGGGCGCTGAACATGACACGTTCAGGTGTGAGTGTGGCGGTAAAGCGTGGAGGGGAGATTGTCAGCAGGAATCCGGCTCTCAGGGGCAAGTTAGTTGACTGATCAACAACGTCCCCCTGATGTTACAGGGTACTAGTACCACTTTGCTGTATCGTTGGCATTCTTCCGGAAGAGGGCACGATTTGACTGTTGCTTTTTCTCCCCCCGATTTGTTTTGCGAATGGTGCCAAAGGGTTTCCCCCCGTGACTGTCCAGAATAGGCTGGAGTTTTCCTCCCCCACCCTGCCCGGAAACCGGTACAGTACCTCCGCTGGGCTGAGTAGGCACAACGGGCGAAACTCCCCCGGAGGGATTCGGTATCACCTTGATCTCCCCAAAAGCCGGAATGGCCATTGCAAATACAATCAGCACTATCATGGTAATGTTGTTCATGAGCTTCCCCTTCTCTCCCCACCCATAGTTGGGGGCTCTGCGCCGTCTCTTCACCCCCCTCATCGGTCAACCCTGCAACAGTTTCTTCCGGATTTTTTCGCCAGATAGAGGGCCCGGTCACTTCGTGCCAGCAAGTCATCACCGGTTTCGTTCTCCCGCAACTCGGCAAGTCCGACACTTATGGTCACCGACCGGGAAAGGTGCAACGGATTCAGCTGTTCGACCGCTCTCCGCATTCTCTCGGTCACACCATGGGCAACATCCAGCAGGGTCTCCGGCAGCAGGACGACAAACTCCTCTCCGCCAAACCGCCCGATAAGATCACAGTCCCGCAAACAAGACTTCAGGCTTTGTGCCACATGGGTCAACACCGAATCACCGATGGCATGGCCGTAAGTATCATTAATATTTTTAAATAGATCAATATCAAAAAAGGCCACCGTGAGGGGGCGCCCGTACCGGTGGGAACGCACAACCTCCTCTTCGAGACGTCTGGTAACCATGCGCCGATTGCCAACCCCGGTCAGAGCATCGGTTAACATCAGTTGTTCAAGCTGCTCGGTGCGGCGGGCAACCTCCTGTTCAAGTTCCCGGTTTGACTGACTAAGCAGTGCCTCCGCCTGTTTGATACTGGTAATATCGGTTGCCGAAGCGATCAACCCCAACATGATACCGGTAGTATCAATGCGCGGCAGAACACGTTCAAGGAACCAGTGGTACATTCCGTGGTAGTCACGCAGACGATACTCCACCTCCACTGAACCGGACTCAGCCATTACCGATTCAATCAGTGCCAGATAGCGACTCCGGTCTTCCGGATGGACAAACGTAAGCCACTCATCGTCCAGGGTACTATCATCTTTCACCCCGACAAAATCACTCCAGGCACGGTTGAAAAAACCACGGGCACCGGTAGCGTCAGAAACCCAGATCAGTACCGGCGTGTGATCAGAAATAAGTCTGAAGCGTCGTTCCGTTTCGGTAAGTGCTCCGAGCAGCATCCGCTCAACCGGCGAAATGTCCACCAGCAGTTCGTCAAACTGTTTCTGTCCCTGTGTACCTCCTGGCACCCCCTGGGCGATTTTCAAATCGGACCCCAAAATGTGGGAGATCAACCAAGTAGTAAGAAATTCAAGTACCTGTTGGGACACCTCTTCCTGAAGCAGATCCGGACGAAGCAGGATTTCCTGGGCTTTCTCCACAAAAAGGGAGTGGGCATGGCGATGGCTGACTTTCTCCTCATCTGGAAGGGAACAGCCGTCCATCAGCTTTTCCTCTGCACGGAAATGACTTGCCGCATATTCGAGCAACTGGCCTGCGACATCCCGCACTTCCGGTAGCCGCCCCCCTTCGACAATTGCGGCAGCCAGCACATTAATAAAATCGACCAGTTTTCGATGCTGCCGATCGATTTCCCCAATGCCGATTTCAAAACTTTTATTCCAATAAAAGAACTGCATATACCGAAGCCCCCGTTTTTTTGACACAATAGGAAGGAAATCACCATTCCAACAAGCGTCGGTTACCTTTCCTCGCAGTTCTTGACGAATTCCTTTATTTCTCCATCCAGCTGTTCGGCCAATCCCCCCCAGAGCTCACGCTGCTGACGGTCACGGGCCAGAGTTTCCAGAAAAGCAGCGGTTTTTACGATGCGGGGGGCAGAAATATTGGCCGCCGCCCCTTTGATCGAGTGGGCCTGCACCCGCACCCCATCGTCATCGCCATCACACAGTGCCTGCTGGAGCGAGGCGATAAAAGCCGCCGTATTCCGTATAAACATATCGGTGAACAGCGGCACCATCTCCTGGTTACCCCCCAGACGCTTCAAAAGATCGTCCAGATCAAATACCGGCAGCTCCGGGACTTCCGATTGGGAAGCAGTAACTGCTAATTCAGCCGACGGCTTAACGCTGTCATCGGCACCGTTACTACAGTGCTGTTGAGTGGAAACAGGCTGATATTCCCCCTCCCCCGTCCCCAGAAGCCGCCCCATAACCGTCACCACGTCATCGGCCTGAAACGGCTTGCTGATATAGTCATCCATACCGGACTCCCGACACCGCTCCATATCTTCCTTCATGGCGTACGCCGTCATGGCCACGATGGGAACGTGTCCCCCCTGAGACTCCTCCAACTCCCGAATCCGTCTGGTGGCCTGAAAACCATCCATTACCGGCATCTGCACATCCATAAAGATGATATCGTAGCGACCGTTCAGCCAGGCTTTCAACGCCTCCTCGCCATTTTCCACAATGGTGACGGCGTGCCCGAAGCGGGTCAGTATGGTTTTGATAAGAATCTGGTTAACCGGCACATCATCGGCAACCAACACGGTACGCCGCAGTCTGTTCTCCAGTAGCTGATAGCGGGTAACGGCAGGTTTTACTTCCGTTGGCCCGAGAGCACCCGGTGCCATCAACAGGCAGAGCAGATCTTGAACTTCAGAAAAGACCAGAGGTTTGGTGAGGTATCCATTGACGTTCAACTCCTGGCATCGGCGGGAATCACCCCGCATGCCGGCACTCGGCATCATGACGCAGAACGTCCGGTCATACTCCGGATGGCTGCGAATATCTTCCACCAGTTGCCACCCATCATACTCCGGCATCTGGATATCAGTCAGTACGAAATCAAAGGGACGACCGGCGGCGTGGGCTTCTGCCATCAGGCGGAGGGCGTTTCTGCCATCCCCGGCCCGTGTACTGGCAACACCCCACGTATCCAGAAACTGGGCAAGCAGGTCTCGGTTAAGGGCCACATCATCAACCACAAGGGCCGAACGCCCCCTGAGCGGCTGAGAGGCTGGTACCGCAGAAACTGACCGCTGCATACCAAACCGTGCGGTAAAGATAAACGTGCTTCCTTTCCCCACCACACTTTCTACCCGGATGGCCCCCCCCAGCAACTCAACGAGGTTTTTTGAAATTGCCAGGCCAAGACCAGTCCCACCATAGGACTTGGTAGTTGACAGGTCCCCCTGCTCAAATGGTTCGAAAATCTTCTTCATTTTCTCCGGAGAGATGCCAATTCCACTATCCTGAACGGTGAACGAGAGCAGACAGCCCTCGTCATCCTCCTCAACCAACTGCACCAGCAGCTGCACATTCCCCCGCGAGGTAAACTTGATGGCATTGCCAACCAGATTGATCAGAATCTGGCGCAGTCGCCCCGGATCCCCCACCAGAGCATCGGGGGTCTCCCGACTCACGTCAAAAAGCACCTCCAGCCCTTTTTCTGCTGCACGCACGGCAATACCCTGCAGGGTCAGTCCAAGGGCGGTCCGAAGAAGAAACGGCACATCATCCCGCTCGATTTTACCAACCTCGATGCGAGAGAAGTCGAGAATATCGTTAATAATCGAGAGGAGATTATCGGCAGAATCCTTCACGGCATTCAGATAGGTTTTTTGCTCACTGTCAACCTCGGTGGTGAGACAGAGCTCCGTCATACCGATAATTCCGTTCATCGGAGTTCGAATTTCATGGCTCATGTTAGCCAGAAACATGCTTTTAGCTTCACTGGCCGCTTCAGCCCTGGTTTTCAGCTCTATACTGATCTGCAAATCCTTTTCCCGCTGACGCAGGATGCTGACGATAACCCAGATACCCGACAAAAGAGCCACAATGCAGCAGAAGGTCAGAAGGGCTATTTCCTTCACCGAATTACGCCAGTTGGCAAGAAAGAAATCTTCGGCAATCGAGAGGTTGACTATGAGCGGATAGCGTTTCACCACCCGGGCCGCCCCGAGACGGGCCTCCCTGACATTATCCTGGGAGAAGCGGGGACTGTTCACATAGATAACATCATTAGACTTCTTCATGGTGTTGACGATGGCGTAGGTGGAGCCTCTCTTGTTGGTTTTACCGATCAGGCTGTCTTTTCGTGGCCAGTTGGTCAACAGGGTAAAATCATTCCGATAGAGGAGAATTGCCGAACCTTTGCCAAGATTTTGACCCAACTGTTCATAAAAGCTGGTGAAGACGTCTGCCGAAATCCCCACCAGAACCAGCCCCAGCATGTTACCGTGACTGTCGTTGAGGCGATGGCTGATATAGAATACCCACTTGCCATTCCCCTTATTACGTACCGAGGTACTGACAAAGTCATCGGCACCGCCCGGTGCCTGCTGAGCCCTGAAATAATCCCGGTCGGCCAGATTGATGGGAGGGGGGGGAAAGGAACGGGTAAAATTGATGACCTCACCATCATTGGCAACCACCGTAGCCACGTCGATCTGTGGCAGTGATTCGGTCTTGTCCTTGAGCATCCGGAAGATTTTCTCCGTCCTCAGTTTGTTCTTGAAAACCAGCGGCGTATCGGCTCCTTCAGCACGGACCCTTTCGGCGATACTATCAAGAGCGAGGTACGCGGAGGCCATGGTCTGATAGGTCTGCTCCGCAAGCACCAGTGAACTGTTGCTCATCTGCTTTCGCCACACCTCTATCTCCTGATTGCGGAGCGTCATGATGGCGAAATAAGACAGGGCTAGAAGAATCAGGACAATAACGCCCCCAAAGTAGATGGTGAGCTGGCTTGCCTTGAATTTTTCCCAAAGGTTGGACATTGAGCACCTCATACACCACGTATCAGACGCTGCTGATACAGACCTGATTTTCACCGACTTCCGCCGACATGATACACGTTACATGAGTACGGGTCAACGAGAACACCGTCATCGGGAAAGCAGATTAACCCTCTGAAACTCTCGGATTCCTTCGGCAGCAAGCGGTCTACTGAAAAAATACCCCTGGATTATGTCACACTGCTGGTATTTCAAAAAGGTGAACTGTGCTTCATTTTCTACCCCCTCGGCAACCACTTTTTTTCCGAGGGTGTGGGCAAGGGCAATGGTTGCCGCCGCAATGGCCGCATCATCGGCATTATGCTCGATGTCCTGGACAAATGACCGATCGATTTTCAGCCGGTCCACCGGAAACATCTTCAGATAACTGAGTGAGGAATAACCGGTACCAAAATCATCAATGGACAATGACACCCCCATCTCTTTCAGTCGACGCAGGTGTTGAATGGTTACGGCCGGATTGTCCATGGCGACACTTTCAGTTATTTCAAGTTCCAGAGCAGCCGACTCGATGCCATATTCCGTAAGTATGGCCGCCACCAGAACCGGCAGATCTTCCCGTTTCAGATCTACTGCCGACAAGTTTACCGCCACACGAAAGGGGGGCATCCCCGAATCCCGCCACTCTTTCAGCTGTGCACAGGCACTCTTGAGGACGAATTCGTCTATCTGCACGATCATTCCGGTTTCTTCGGCAACCGGGATAAACCGATCCGGCGGGATCAAACCAAGCCGGGGATGGTGCCAGCGGACCAGTGCCTCCACGCCAACCATCAGACCGGTGGCAACATCGATCTGGGGCTGATAGTGCAGCAGAAATTCATGGCGTTCAATGGCCTCACGCATATCGCTTTCCAGGGATAGCCGGGCATGGGCTTTCGCATTCATATCCGCCATGAAAAACTGGTAGTTATTCCGGCCACTGCTTTTTGCATGATACATGGCCAGATCGGCATTTTTCATCAGTTCATCGGGAGTTTCTCCGTCGTGGGGGTACAGACTGATGCCGATACTCGGCGTGATGTACAGGGTACGCCCCTCCAGAAAGTAGGGCTGGGACAGATTGTGCTGAATGCCCTGCACAATAGGGGCAACGGCAATTGCGGTCTGAATTTGGGGGAGCACTACGACGAACTCATCCCCCCCAAATCTTGCAACAATATCCGCGCTCCGCACCGTATCCAAGAGTCGGGCAGCAACCTGAGAGAGCAGCATGTCGCCAACATGATGACCAAGGCTGTCATTTATATTCTTAAACCTATCCAGATCAATAAAGAGAACCGCCAGAAGGGTCTCCCCCCTCTTGGCAAGTTCCAGTACCTGGGATAACCGTTCACTGAGGCTAAAGCGATTGGCCAGATTGGTCAGATGGTCATAGTGGGCCATGTGCTCAATTTCCAGTGCCGCATTTTTTCGTTCGGTTATGTTGGTAAAACTCCCGATATAGTTGATTATTTCTCCGTCATCATTGCGCACCACCGAGATGGTCAGCCATTTCGGGTAGCAACTGCCATCCTTCCGTCTGTCCCAGATTTCCCCCTGCCAATAATCGGACGCAAGAAGCTGCTGCCACATATCGACAAAAAAATCTTTCGGCTCCCGACCGGAATTGAGAATACCGGGATTCTTGCCGAGCACATCACGTTGACTGTACCCGGTCATGCGGGTAAATGCGCGGTTTGTAGCGAGTATTTTGTTCTGCTGGTCAGTAATGACAATCGCTTCGCCGCTATGTTCAAATACCCGTGCCATCAGCCGCACCTGGATTTCCGAATAATTCCGTTCGGTCACATCAAGCAGGCTCATCATCAAATGTTGCTCACCATTAAAAAGAAATGGCACAAACTGGCAATCCACGTCCAACTCCCTGCCAAATGACGTGACAAGATGGTACTCCCCCCGTTGCTTGACACCGGTGTCAAGGGCCCGCTCGGCAGAGGCAAACATCCCCGATTCTTTCCACGAGGGAAGCTCTCTGAAATTTTGTTCCATTAACCGCCCCACCGACGCACCGACAATGGCAGCCGCCGTTTCATTGGCGGAAAGGGCCTCCCCGGTACTCCGGTAGGTGACAATACCAACCGGGGAGGTGGAGAGAATGGTCTGGATATAGTTCATGGCATCCCGTATCTGCTCTTCCGCCCGCGCCCGTTCGACCAGCTCCTCCAGCAGACTCTCCCGCACCTGTGCAAACTCACCCCTGTTCCGCTCACCATCTTCAAGACAGCGCCCCAATTCCTGCGCCAGCTGGACATTTTTGTCCCCCAGCTTCTGGCCGTTTTCCAGCATCACCAGATACAGCTGCAGCAACGATTCCATCCGGTCAAGCCATGATTCGGGAATAGTAAGGTGGAAAAGTTCCCCTTCGCAGCAATGCCACCCTGCAGGATGACCGCAGGTGACAATGATGCCGGGGCAGAGTGAAGCAAATGGCGCAAGGGCAGCCTCGGCAGCCGGAAATTCTGCGGCGAACAACACAAAGGGGCGACGACAGACATCCTTCCGAGAGAGAAGGGACACAAACCGGAATCCATCCGGTGCCGGGTCACAAAGTGAAAGTAACAAAGCGCTCACATCAGGCTCCCAGCAGACAGATGACGCAGGTGGCGTTATGAAAGTAGGGGGTTGTGTGGATTCCATCGGGACCAAGAAAAGGTCCGATCTCGCCAAAAGAGGGGAAACCGACCAGAGGAATCTGCCGGCCAACTGCAGCCAAAATAGCCCGCGTTTCCTCTGCCCCATACTCTTTCAGCTGCCATTTCCTCCCCACGCAACTGATAACGATGACAGCAGCGGGGATGAAGCCGGTGCTGAGCAACCGTTCCATACCGGTCGATATGGCACCAAGCAGCTGCCCGCTATCGGCTGCACTGACCCGAATCGTTGCACCGCACGGAGAACTGCCGAAGGTGGTGATGGTTCCCGAATCGCGGGAATATTTCTGCAGCACACGGAGAGAATACTGATCAAGGCCCGAATTGATCGAAGTGGTAAGGGCCAGAACCCCCATATCAGCATCTGCCAACGGCTTACCGGTCTGGGCCTTGATAAACCCGTAGGGTGTCTGGCCGCTGATACGCCGAATCACCTTCCCTTCGGAGTCTTCGATAACTCCGGAGCAACCGATCGGAACAAATCCACTGGTAGAATGGGTCAGAAACGGCATACTACCTGAGGCAAGCAATACTGCCACCCCGTCTTCTATGATCTGATCGTTAAAAAATATCCGACTCCGCGTAAACTTCCGGTCGTCGCCGGTCAAACCACCGAAGAAAGGAATACGTAAGACATCCCGCACTCCAGACACAATGGCGGTACCATCGGAAGTGACACCATCGGCCAGTACAAAAGCCCAGCCGGCTTCCCCCCCCAACCGGTCAACGGCCGTTACGGTGCAGCTTCGGGCGGTCCCATGGGAATCCATTCCCGCGCCGATCTCAACGGCACTGCTCCAGCGCACCGTCCCCCCCGATGAGATACCAAGGGCGCAGATACCATGGTGGGCGGTCAGTGAGGCTTCATAAATACCGTCACCGGTACCGCCGAAAACAATAACCTCACCACCATCCAGTCCATCCAGCAACCCGTCATAGAAATCTTCATAGCCGGTTTCCACCGCTATGGAGGCAAAGAGCAGAATCACTTCGGGGGAGAGCCCCTTCAGTGCCTCACCGATTTCACTGCCCGCCCGATAAGCATCCACTACCGTTGTACAGACCGATTTGTAGAGCATATATTGTTCCTTATCACAATCGATATTACAGTAAAAAACATTTATATACCTTTTTTAGTAATGGTGCTACTCATAAGCTTGCAGTTTAGTGTCGTATTGTGCTAATCAGTACTGATTAACGCTCTGTTTTCACCCTTCTGTTGCTACCCAATTTTCTTATTTTAGGAGGCCCCCCATGCAGCACGATTATTCATCCACTCCGGTACGAAGCGGCTTGCGCATCAGCATTGCCCTCAAGATCCTGTTGGCCGCCGGAGCCGCCCTGCTCACGGGTCTTCTTATCGTCGGCGGAGCAGCGCTCTATCTGGAGCGAGAGGCACTGATTTCCCTGCAACGGGAAAACAGCATGGCATTTGTCAACCTGATGGGGGATGACATCGAGAATGCCATGATGGCAGATGATATGAAAAAGGTCGATGCCTACATCAAAGAGGTCATTGACCACAAACGGGCCATCAGCTTTTCAGTCTACGGCGAAAAAGGAATTCAACGGGGAAGCGGCGTTCAGGGGGATGCTAAAGTTGCTGAGGTTCTCAAAAGCAATGCTCCGGTGACTTCCGAAACAGTTCTGAACGGTTCCCATGTTCTTGAGACCGTTCTGCCGCTCTCCAACGAAGAGCGATGTCAGAAATGTCACGATAAAGATGTCAAGGTGTTAGGTGCCATCAAGCTTATCACCAGTACCGAGCAGGGGTATGCTGCAAGCAGAAAGGCGACTTTTCTCCTCCTCCTGTCAGGTGCGGGGGCACTTGCTGCCAGTTTTATCTGCCTGATGATTGTCCTCAATCTTACCATAACCCGCAAACTGAAGGATTTTGTTGCCAAGGTCACCGACCTTGCCAGGGGTGAGGGGGATCTGACCAAACAAATTCTTATCACCTCCAACGATGAATTCGGCCAGTTGGCCGATGAAATCAATACTCTGGTGGAAAAAATCAGGAAAATAATCTCCCAGATTGCCCAAACCAGTCAGATGGTTTCATCCTCGGCCATCCAACTCCAATCTAATGCCGAACAGATTGCCACCGGAGCTGAAGAAGTATCGGCCCAGGCCGAAACCGTTGCCACGGCGGGTGAGCAGATGTCTGCCACCTCCGGCGACATTGCACAAAATTGCCAAATGGCATCGGAAGGTTCACAACTGGCCAGTGCCGCTGCCGTTTCAGGTGCAAAAGTTGTCGATGAAACCATTGGCGTCATGAACAGCATTGCCGACCGGGTGAGAAAATCAGCCAAGGCGGTTGAGAGCCTTGGGAGCCGTTCCGACCAGATTGGAGAGATCGTCGGGACCATCGAGGATATCGCCGACCAGACCAACCTGCTGGCACTCAATGCCGCCATTGAGGCGGCCCGGGCAGGAGAACAGGGACGAGGATTCGCCGTTGTTGCCGATGAAGTACGGGCACTGGCCGAACGTACCACACGGGCCACACGGGAAATTGGCGAAATGATCAAAGCCATTCAGCAGGAGACCAAAGGGGCGGTTATCGCCATGGAAGAGGGGGTTTCAGAAGTCGGCAAGGGGAGCGAAAAGGCCGCCGATTCAGGAAAAGCCCTTGAGCGGATCCTCCAGCAGATTAACGATGTCAACGCTCAGATTCACCAAGTGGCCACTGCAGCCGAACAACAGACCGCGACCACATCAGAAATCAGCAGCAATATGATCCAGATTACCGAAGTCGTAGCCCAGACGTCCCGTGGTGCCCATGAATCGGCCAGTGCCGCCAATCACCTGTCATCCCTGGCCGATGACCTCCGAAGGGTAGTGGGGCAGTTCAAGATTTAGCCACTATTTTCACCGCAGACAAGAACGCCGCACAAGCACCGAAACGGTGAATGTGCGGCGTTCTTGTGGTAATCCCCCGACACTTTACAATCCTATTTCACGATTCTGTAACGCCATTCCCCTCCATTATCCGAACTCGCCCATGGTTTTATTGAGGACTTCCATCAATGTAACCAAGCTGATTGGCTTGATGAGTACGGCGTTAAAACCCCTCTCAATGAACCCCTCTACCTCATCTTCAAGTGCATGGGCCGTATAGGCAATAACCGGCAGAGTGGCCGTACGGGGGTCAGCCCGGAGGATGTGGCACACGTCCTCTCCGCTCATTCCCGGCATCCTGATATCCAGAAGCACCACATCGTAACCGTGGTCCCCCGAAAGCCTGACAAGGGCCTCTTCACCACTGGCCACCTCATCGGCATTCCACCCTTCCCGCCTGAGAATAGCCACCGCCAGCTTGCGATTCAACTCGGTATCATCAACAACAAGTACCCGACGGGTCATGGGCACCTCACCGCAACCGATATTTTGACCATTCTTCCCCCCCTTTAAAACAAATAATCCAATAATTTAGCCGTACAAAAGCACCCCACAGGTCACTTCAGTTCTGAATATGCCCTCCTCCTGTTCAAAGGCGCTGGCTGCGATTTCTGATAAGCCTCATAAAAAGAACCCCCAGTACCGAAAGGCACAGTCCAACGCAGAGGAACAGGTAACCAAGCGGACGGGCAGTACCCACACCCCAGATATCCCGGTTATTCATGAAAAAAATGAGTGCAACACCACCAAACGTACTGAAACCACCGATGATATACACTATAATTGCAACAACTTCTAAAGTAAGAGCTAACGTACCTGCCATAACATCCCCCGTTCCACTCGGTTACCACCAAAGCATTAAACTACCACAAACCGACTACTCTGCGCAGAATAACTATGGTATCCCCCAAACTGAACTGCTTCCTGCCATTTGGTGTCGGAATACCGTTCACCAGTGGTGCGACGATGCCATGCAATTGATCATATTCAGGGTCTGTCGAGACTTCAGCCCCCGTGGCCAACCTGAGTGACCGTAATGCATCAGCAATATTTGGCACAATTTTACCTGCCGATGTAACAAGTACACCATCGGCACCAGGCTGGGTTCCGACAAAGACAGGACGACCGACTGATGGTGAAACAGTGCCGGCACTGTCTTTCACAGAGGCATAGAGCATATGGTTACCCCACACCGAAAAATTGAACCAGGTTGGCGGCAGTTCCTGCCACCCCGGATCATCAGACCGGGGTGCTGTGCTCGTTTCGGAAAGGAAGTAACCGGCAACCCGGGCAGCGTCGACCGGAGTCACAACTATATCCGACACCTTTAACGTCGTGGATATTTCAGGAACAGTAAATGATTCAACTGCCGGTTGCGTCACATCCCGAAGTGACACAATATTTCTGGTCACACTGGCACGGTTTCCCGCCTCATCGATGGCCGTGGTGACGACCGGGTAGGTGCCCGGCGGCGGTACGGGTAGCAACTGAGAGAATACACCGTCCGTCACCGGAAGGGTGTAGGTCACGCCATTGAAGGTCATGGTGACCGTGGCAGTGGTCTGAGTGTCACTTACCGTTCCGGTCACGGCAATACTCGCTGCAGTGGATGAAATATCCTGGGGGGGAGAGGTTATCGTCAGTGAAGGGGCAGAGTTATCATACGTCACCGTACGGACAACGGTAGATGACTTGCCGGCACCATCGATTGCAATAATTTTTATGCTGTTCAGGCCGACGGCAAGATTAATGACCGTACTGAAGCTGCCACCGGAAAGCGATACACCCTGCGGAGTGCCACCCATGACGGTGATGATAACCGTTGTCTGTTTGTCGATGGTACCGCTGACGGTCAATTCACTGCGGGCCGTTTTGCCGTTGTCGGCCGGTTCCGAGACCGCCAGGGTTGGCACCGTGGTATCAAGCAAAATAGTGCGGCTGTTGACCGAAACATTGCCAAGAGCATCCGTTGCCGCAACATTCAGCTGATTGGCCCCCGTCTGAAGACGAACCGCATAACTGAAGCTACCGGTGCTGGCATCCACATGCACACCATTGACGGTGACCCCCGAAACAGCACTGGCATCAGACACGGTTCCCGAGACATTGAGGATGCTGTTATTGGTCACCCCGCCGTCTGCCAGTGTGGAGACAACCAGCTTCGGCCCGTCCCTGTCAATACCGGCCTGGCAGGTAGCACCACCCCCCCCGTTGATACCACCACACGACCACATCCACGGACCGCTGCCGCTGACCGTGGATGGCACTCCCACGCTACAGAGACCAAGCGTCGGAATGGCGGCGAACAATGCTCCATTGCTGGCACCGCAACGGCCCACCAGCGAGTCGCCGACAAAGTTGGCTGAGATCGTCTGATCGGTTGTGACATTGGTGACCGTCAGCGGATTGTCTGCTGAAGTAACGTTACCCGGACCGGTCCAGCTGACAAAATGATACCCGACGGAAGGAATGGCTTTCACCGACGACGTAGAACCACCGGGAGACAGGGTCTGGGGAGAGACACCCGAAACGGTGCCATTGCCACTTGAAGTAAAGGTTACAACGGGAAAATGTGCCACGGTGATGACACCGGGAACTGACGTTGAAGAAATTTCAGCCCCGCCAATTTTACCAAGAACAACGTTGTCGAGGACCACCGCCCCGGAGTTCGATGTCAGCACCCTGAAGGTAAGGGTTGCCAGATTGACCGGTGCCCCGGACAGTGGTAACTGGTCATACACCACCGCCGCAACGGTTCCAGAACCGCTCCCCCCCCCAGTATCCTGTGTGATGACCTGGTCAAAAGCCGGATTAACGACAAGTGATACCACCTGGAGCTCGGTGGGCACATAGGTAAAACGGAACTGAAAGCCACCAAGTGCCTCTACAGTATCTGCCTCCACCGCCACTGACACGAGGGAGCCGCTCTCTGCCGTAACCGAGGCGGGGGTGACACGCACCTGCACTGCCGCCCCCACACCTGGCATCAGGAGAATGAGCACAAACAGCACCATGCAGATATGTCGAACGCTATGGATGGACATTAAAACCACTCTTCATCAGGGAAAAATCCGCACGGTCAATTCGCCCGTCCCCATTCAAATCAAGGTCACTGTTAAAGCATGAACCGCTGTTATCGCTCCCCTTCCCCCCCACAATCCGCAGAATATCCAGGATAGTCACCGTACCCGAGCCATCTATATCCATTGCAGCGGGACGAACCAGGGAGCGGGGAGCCGTCCCCCCTGATGGAGCGGGAAGAACACGGTAGCGCTCAATGACACAGCCATTACTGCCATGATTCTCCATAATTTTTACCCGCTCACCACCAACTACCCGGTAGCTTGTTGCCGTTTCGGCTCCGAACAGATTATTAAGATTGACATAATCACCACTCTGACTGGCCGATAACAACCGTGACAGGGGGGACAACGCCACACCATTCATCAATTCGATCGACGAGAGCACCGCCGCTCGGTCTTCCCCCGGGACACTGTATATGTCAGGAACCTTGATAATATCGTTGCCAACGGGAATGAGTCCCCCACCATACGGGGCCGTCCGCACGATCAATGCGGCAGTAAGCACCGTCGATCGGGCAACGGCGGTCAGATCGGGAGTGGACTCAGAAGTTGCCGTAATCTGGTAGCAATATGCTGTCGCAGCATCCAGGTTACCCAGTGTGAAACGATAGTTTCCCGATGCACTGTTGTGCTGAAATGCCACAGAAGAAGTCTCGACCGGCGTGTGACAGTCTGCGCCGAAAAGTGACAAAACCACCAGGGACGGTTCACTGACTGTTGCCAGCACCGTGAACGAGCGAGTAGCCACATCGGTCACCCGGTGACCGCTGATCACCGGCACCCCGGCCTCGACCCCAGAGCAGAGCAGAACCCACATGAGCACCATGACGAGCGCAAGCCGACAACCGGTATCCCACGGGAAAATACCCCTCCCAACCTGTTGAACAGACCGTTTCACCACACGTATCCCCTTATCCCTTCATTCTGGAGGCAACATACTCACGACCGGAAGCGGTAATATACGTTATGCGGGAATCCCCCCCCATACCACCTTCAACCCGGATACGGGCCACATATTCGCCATTGAACTGCGGTAATGCCTGGGCGACCAGCTCCGTCACCGTGTAGGTCACCGCCGCCTGTAGCACATTGTTGCCGGAGCTCAACGTAACCGTGGCGGTGGCAGCAGAAACCCCGTTCCCATCAGGGACCGAGAACGCTCCGCTCAGGGCCTGGGTACGTACTGCACCATTGGCCGGAATTACATGGACCGTTGCCGTTGAACCGGCCGGAATACCGGTGGCAACCAGATTAACGGTTGCCGTAGTTGTTCCGGTCGGGAAGGTAATGTCGGCATTTCCGGTGGGAACAGCCGGCACGGCGGCAACGGACCCACTTGAAGTTCCGCTGGTCGGTGTTACGCTGGTGATTAACAGGGTTGGATCATGTGGTACCAGAACATGACCCGGCAAACCGAAGCTGTACGCCGGATTAGTCCTCCCCGTTGTCCATCCGGTGATATTATTTGATTCAAGTCTGATAATTCCATTACTGCCGTTGCCGGGAGAATAGCAACAGTCGCCATACCCGGTCCCGCCCAGGGCCTGCATCCACCCCCAGTTATTCGGGTTGACGAGAGTATTTGCCACCAGCCTGATGGCACCGCCGCTTCCCCCGCCACCGGCACCCCCACATCCCGAACCGGATGATCGGCCACCGGCTCCGCCATCGGCGTATATTCTTCCCCCACTGCTGTTGGCTGTTGTGCCAACGGTGATTGTTGCCGCGGTTGTTGCCGTTCCAGCAGCAATCATGATCGCCCCGCCACCACCGCCACCACCGGCACCGTTATAGGATGAGCCCGCACCGCCACCGGCACCACCGGAACCGCCGATGAGCGGCAGCAGTGTTGACTGGCCATAGGCAATCCCCCCGAGTGTGGCATAGCTGGGATTGCCACCGGCAGCACCAAAACCTCCGCCACCACCATTATGGGCACAGTTGGTCGTAGAGTTATAGCCGCCCGATTGCCCTCCCCCGATTCCCTTTCCCGCTCCACCCGGCTGCCAGATTGCACCACCGAACAGTGCCGAAAACCCGCCATAACCACCGTCAGAGCCACCGGGCCCGCCGGTTCCCGGCTGACCGTCATCCCCCAGATTCCCGTCTCCGTAGGTACCCGAATTCGTTGCCCCCGTCAGAGCAGTGACAGAAAGGGCACCCTCTATCTTCACATCCCCGGAGGTGCGAATGATCACCGGTGTGTTGGCAGCATTCCTGGTGAAAGAGACTGTCACACCGTAGGGAATGTAGTATGTGGTATAGTCAAGTATCCCGCTGGGCGGTAACGCCACCGTCGTATTTGTTACGGGAGAAAAGGCACCCCGACAGGTACTGCTGTTGAAAAAAGCAGCCCCGCAGCTGCTGCCGCTCTCAAAATTAGCTCCGTGGGAATCGGTCAGGCAGAGCAACGAGACAATAACTGCCATGCAGACGCACCAGAGCGGTGACATTAAGCTTCTTTTTCCTGTTTCCATATAAACCTCCTGTCTATCATTGCATCAGTAATCCCTGCTGTCATCTTATGCGTTCCATCCTGACAATCTGTTCCATACGATCCAATCAACGTAATCCCGTGGTGACCGGCGGTATATTCCGGTGTCCCTCAGGTCACCGGTCACTTGCGCTGCACCACCGACACTCCCCACAATCCCCGGCTTAAAAAAGGTAATGGTATCTGCCGGAGTGCTGATCGTGGTGGTTACCCCATAGGGGGTGGTCACCACCACAACCCGGTCTCCCGGTGCCGCCGTCGCATCAATAACCACTGTCACCGTCAGATGTTCCCCGGTACCATCGCTGGACCAGACCGGCGAATTGTCGATAGCCACGTTGTTACCCGGCAGTATGGCCACATTGGTGGCCCCCTGGAGATAACGGCCATTGATCGTCAGGGTAAAGGTGGTTCCCACCGTCGGCAATATCTGTGAAATTGAATTAATGACCGGCTTGTAACCTACCAGCAGCTTTTCAGCAGCCGGCACGGCAGGCATCACCGCCCCCGTCGCCGTTTTTGCGACGATACTCTTCTGACCGATGGCCACGGCAGAAGTGGCCGTCAACATTACGGTTCCACTTTTTCCGCTCGCTGCCGCAGTCCAGGAACCGATTGAAATACCTTCGGCTGGAATGACAGAGACACCGGTCACCACACCAAGGCCGGAGCCCGAGAGAGTCAGGGTGGTGGAGCTTCCCGGCTCCAGAATTGCCGGTGCAATGCCGGTAATGGCTCCCCCCACCACCACACCGACGGCCCCAGACATCGCCGGACTATAGGTGACACTCTGCCGATTTTGAACATCCGGGGTGGTAACCATGATTCCGAGCGGCAATGAAGTAACCGGGCCGTAGTTGCTGCTTTGAGTCGGGATCGACGGAGCAGCCACCACAACACCCACCGGCTGCGAAATTAATGGAGAATAGGTGGTGCCCGCATCCGAGCTCACATGGAATGTGTTTTGCGGTGCCGCCACCTTCGACGTTGTCCAACCGGGAGTGGTGATGGTCACCATCCGATCACCGATGTCAGCACCGGTAGAAATCGTGAAAGTCACCGTTGCCAGGGTACCGTCCGAGCTGACGGACGGGGGATTATTGACCGATATTCCGCTTGCCGGGAAGAAATCAATACTGCTGGCAGAGGAGAGGTTTTTGCCGAAAACATTCAAAGTTACCGTCTGTCCCACCATGGCCCGTATGGGCTGCATACTCAATATCCGTGGTTCGGGCAGGGTGACCAAAAACTGGTTCGCCCCCGAAGAAGACGGTAAAGCACTGCCGGCAGGAAGGGATACCACCACCGTCCGCATGGTGGTGAGAGCGGTTGAGTCAATATCAATAATCACTTCCGGGTTTCCCATCGGGTTTACGGCAAATGAGTTAGCCCTGACCGTAATACCATCCGCCGGTATGAAGGAAAGGGATTTTGCCGATGCCAACCCGATGCCGTAAACAGTTACCTTCACACCGGAGGTACCGATGGCACCGGTTCCCGGTGAGATACCGGTAATAGTTGATCCAACCGTAACTCCAACCGGCAGAGACATGGCCGGACCATACGCCACACTGTTACCGGTAGACGGTGGCACCGAAGCGACCTGAACACCAACCATCGGTGAAATAAGGGGGGAATAGGTAGAGCCGGCATCGGCGGTGACCGCAAATGAATTTGCCACCGAGGGAATTGAAGACGACGTCCAGCCGGGAGTTGTGATGGTAACCACCCGAGTGCCGGTCGGTGCCGTGGCGGAAACATTCACCATCGCCGAAGCCTGGGTGCCGTCGGCAGAGACAATGGGCGGGTTATTTATCGAGATGCCGGTGGCCGGGCTGATGTCAATGCTGGTGGCTGAAGAAAAGTTTTTACCAAAGAGGTTTAACGAGAACAGCTGCCCCGTCTGGGCCCGTGTAGGCTGTATACTGAGGATTTGTGGCTCCGGCAGGGTAACCAGGAACTGATTTGCCGCCGGAACCGCCGGTAACGGGCTCCCGGCGGGAAGCGTGACCATCACCGTCCGCGGCGTGACGGCTGCCGTTGGATCGATGGAAATACGAACTTCCGGATTACCATCGCTATTGATGGCAAATGATCCGGGTAGCACCGTGATACCGGTGGCAGGCTTGAATGAAATGTCGGTAGCACCACCAAAGCCGGTCCCAACCACCGTAACCTTCAGGTCAATCGCGCCCACCGGTCCGGTTCGGGGAACAACACCGGTAATGGCCGATCCGACGGTGACTCCTACCGGGACGGACGCCGCACCATACCCTGCCTGAATACCGGTGGGGCCGTTGGCAGCCGGTCCCACCTGGACCCCCACCTGCGTCGTTACAAGTGGTCCATAGTTCATAGTCTGTATCGGAGTTACCGTCACAGCATTGGCGGTCCCGCCATCACCGCGGCCGGGAGAAGTTGCGGTGATAGTGGCAGTTCCGACAGCGGTGGCCGTAACCGTAACCTGGGCCGAGCGTAACCCGGCCGGAATAGTAACCGTTGCCGGAGCGGAAACCACCCCCCCCGGTGAAACGCCCAAGGCCACCGGAAAACCGCCCGGAGGAGCAGTATCACTGAGGGAAACCGTAAGCAGATAGGTAAAGGTAAGGCCGGTCAATGTTGTGGGGGGGGAAAGGTTAATGGTCGGCTTAGGGTACACCGAGAGCACCGAACCAGCATCTGCCATACCACCACTTGAGGCGGTTACCGTAACGATCTGTACACCCGCACTACCGGTATCCGGCAGTAAAAGCGGTACAGAAACCGAAGAGAGCCCTTCCGTAATGGTAATTGAAGGGACAACTGACACCAGTGACGGGTCACTGCTCACCAGATTGACGACCCTGCCACCAACAGGGGCAAGACCAGGAAGTGAAACCGTCAACACCGCGCCGGGCTGCCCCTGCTGAAGTGCCAACGTCGCCGGAGTGAGGGCGAGGGCAGTTCCCGTCACCGGCTGATTCCAGACGGTGACCGCGGCCAACTGGACCAGATACCCCTCACCGGCGGTAAGGATAAAATCATCCCCAGCCACCATATCCCCATCAACGGCCATGGTCTGCCAGGTACCGGTTGCGGCATCAAGCCGGGAGAGACTGATGAGGGAGGCGAGTCCCATCGAATGGGCAAGCTCCGATGCATGATAGCTGTCGGGAAAGCAGGAATAACTGAAAAAGTTCAGACCAGAAAGCAGCGTAACCGGGGAACAGGAGGTATTATTGCCAAGATCCAGCAGGGCCGGGCCGGTTGAATACACATACAACGCCGTCTGCCCGGTCAGATGAAAATCAACACCGACAGGATTCCCCGCTCCATCCAACTCAGCCCGCAGCATAGTTCCATTGGCAGGGTCATAGGCTTCTACGGCGGTAACTGAAAAGGATTTCCATCGGGTCAGCAGCGGGTAGGACGACTTCACACCGGAAGCGAGGGCTTCCGTGACCGCGACAACGTTCAGCCCCGGCTGCACCGTAGCGGAAAGCGATGCGGCACCGACTGAACAGGGTAGCATCAGAAGGAGCATTAGTATGCCATATATGGCTACACGAGATATCATGAACGCGGTCCCACTACCGTACCAAGGTCTCAATGGCGTATGACAGTCACAAACCGGCAACTTACTTTCATAACAACATTTTATTTATATTCATTACCCTATTAACTGTCAACAATAAATTATCAACAATGAATTATTGACAACAAATTCAGACTTTTAAATTTTATATCACATTGAGATTTCCCTACATACAGATTCCTGAGACTGGGGTATTATGTTCCACATCATAAAAATCTGACTTTGGGAGATCGGGGGAAATTATGGGGATTTCATACCTTTTAAACGATGTAACAGGCATAATTATTTCCAACTGGTCGGGAGAAATCAGCGTCGACGACATGACTCAGCACTGGCATACGGTGCTGGAGCAGATGAAGACGCCCACGGGAAAGGGTTCACTGATTGATTTTGGCGATGCAAAACCACGGATTAATTTTACCGACCTCACTCACTTTGTGAGCACAATCGTCATTCCGACGCTTCAGGGAAAAAAGTGGAAAACTGCCATTGTCGCCCACGACCCGTTCCAGTACAGTTCTGCTCGTCAATTCGAAACATTGGTAGATAAACGCCTTGAAATAAAAATATTTACAAACCAGGTTGATGCGCTCAACTGGTTTGCATCATAGCACGCAGGATTTTACATTATTACTCACCGTTATTCTCCATCGGATGTATGTGCCTTGGGATGGGCCTTGTCATACACTTCCATCAACCGGTCTAAACTGACGTGGGTATATTTCTGGGTGGTCGACAGGGATACATGGCCGAGCAGCTCTTGAATAGCTCGCAGGTCCGCCCCCCCCTCCAGCATATGGGTGGCAAAAGTGTGCCTGAGTGTGTGGGGCGAAATCCGCTTGAAGGCCGCCAGACGGAGGACATGGGCATCAACGATGCGCGTCACACTGCGGCGGTTAATCCGTTCCCCCCGGGTATTGAGAAAAACCGCGCCACTCACCTGACTCCCCCTCTCGTCAAGATACTCCTGCAATGCGGCCAGAGCGCGGCTACCCACCGGGACAATGCGCTCTTTCCCCCCTTTGCCGGTGACCCGCACCATCCCCCCGAAAAGATCAAGTTCACCGACATTCAGAGAGGTCAGCTCGGAAACACGGAGTCCGCTTGAGTAGAGGAGCTCCAGAATTGCCCGATCCCGCAGGACATATTTTTCCCCATCATCCGGTGCCTCCATCAGGGTGGTGGCCTGATCGATATTCAGATGGAACGGCAACCGCTGCTCTTTCTTCGGTGTGGCAATCAGCTCGGCAGGATTGGCCGACACCACACCACGGCGCAGCAGATAGCGGAAAAAAGAACGGATTGCGGCAAGCTTGCGTCCCAGGGAACTTTTCTTCGTGGTTTTCGACAGTCCGGCCAGATACCGTCTCAGAAACAAATGTTCCAGCTCTTCAGCCCGCACCAGTGCCCCCTTTTCACGAAGGGAAAAGGCCAACAATTGGGCAAGGTCGCTCCCATAGGCCGCCAGGGTATGGGGGGACACATTACGCTCTATCTGAAGATAATCGGTAAACTGCCGGATCTGTTCCGCAAGGGGGGACATGGGTGCTCCTACTCAAAAGGGGGAAGGAGACTGTCCAGTTGCCAATTCCCGCTCTTTTCCTGATAGCTCCATTCCTGGCGATAGGAAATCGTTTTCAGTTTATTGGACGGCATCAGGATATAGTCAAACTCCGCCACCACATCCCCCTGCCGTTTTTCGGGAAGGCAACGGGAGGAGATAACGCGAAAATCGGTGATCGAGAGCCCCTGCTTTTTCAGAGCTGCCGCCTGTGCCAGAAAAGTTTCCCGCCGTTCCGCCGTGAGGTAGGTCATGCCGGCATTCTCGATTTCCTGCCAGCGCAGCATCCGGTTATAGGCCTTCGTGCTCCGGCCAAACTCTTCAACCATACCGCTTTTACCGGCACAGGCGGCAAGTAACAGACAGATACCGGCACCTGCGATTCCGATCAATCCTCTCATGATTAGACTCTCTCTTTCCCCATAATTTATTTCTTGTTGCTGTCGGAGGCAACCCGATTACCTGCTTCCATCCCTCTCAACTGTTGCCCCATCGGTCCAGTTTGTGTATAAGTAATGCACGTTATCTTTTCACAAGGAGTTATACCGTGGTTCACACTCTTGTTCAGTGGCTGTTAAGCACCATAGGCACCATGGGGTATCCCGGCATTTTACTGCTCATGGCAATGGAAAGTTCCATTATTCCGGTGCCGAGCGAACTGGTCATGCCACCGGCCGGCTTCCTGGTTTTTCAGGGAAAAATGAATCTGGCAGCCGTTATACTCTGCGGTACCATCGGCAGTCTGATTGGTGCCTACGTCAACTATTTTGTCTCCCACTATCTGGGGAGGCCGTTGATAATTAAATATGGCAAATATGTCCTGATACCGCCGGATAAATTTGAGCGGGTCGAACATTTTTTCCTGAAACATGGTGAAATATCAACCTTTATCGGCCGGTTGCTTCCGGTAATCCGCCATCTGATCTCAATCCCGGCCGGGGTCGCCGGCATGAACCATGTCAAATTTTCCCTCTACACCCTGCTCGGTGCCGGAATCTGGTGTACCATCCTGACCCTGATCGGCTATGCCATCGGCGAAAACCAGCAGTTGATCACAAAATACTCCCACCACGCACTCATCTGGGTCGTACTGTTCTGCGCGGTACTGGTGGCACTCTATATCCTGAAGCAGCGACGCAGCCCTGCGGCACAAAGAAAATCCTGACCGGCACATTTTCGGCCAATATGCGTGAGAACACAACATCAAAGTTACCGAGGCATTTTCGGAGGAAGCACCATGCAGTTACAACGTATCGGCCGTATCCAGTATATTGAAGTGGAATTTCCAGGAACACCCTGTTCCGTTCAGGGCTTCACCACCCGCCATGAGGGGGTGTCACGCCCCCCGTACAACTCGCTCAATCTGGGGATGAACACCCAGGATCAGCAGGCCACGGTGGAGGGAAACCGCAGTCTCCTGGCACGGGCCTTCGGCATCGGCCAGGAGGCACTGGTCACGCCACGCCAGGTCCATGGCAGTGATATCCTGGTCATCAATGAACCCAATGAAGACTTCAGCCATTTCCTCTCCGTTGAGGGGGATGCGGTCATTACCAATCAGCCCCGGGTGATGATCGGCATCTGCGTGGCCGACTGTGCGCCCATCATCCTCTGCGACCCGGACCATGCCGTCATCGCCGTGGTCCATGCCGGCTGGAAAGGGACCGCCGCCCGCCTGGCGGCCAAAGCTGTGGCAGGCATGCAATCTGAATTCGGTTGCAATCCGGCCCATATCCATGCCGCCATCGGCCCCTGCATCCAGAAATGCTGCTACGAGGTCGATGAGCCGGTGAAAAAAGCCTTCACACAGGCAGGTATCACCTGGGATGACTGCACGGAAGCCAAGGGTGCGGGCAAATGGCAGCTGGATCTGGCACAAGCCAATCGAGAGCTGTTGCAGCTTGCCGGCCTGCCCGGCTCGTCCATAGAACTGTCGGACCAGTGCGTCTGCTGTCACAGCGAACAGTTCTTTTCCTATCGGCGTGACCGGGATGAGTCAGGGCGCCAGATGGGCTTTATCATGCTTAAAGGGTAAGCTTATCGTCGTACTACGGGGGTACCCATGTTTGCAAAGGTGTTCAGCAGTGCCTTGATCGGAATTGATGCCATTGTCGTCGATGTTGAAGTTGATCTTGCCCCCGGACTGCCCGCCTTTGCCACCGTCGGACTCCCCGATGGCGCGGTCAAGGAGAGTAAGGACCGGGTCAAGGCGGCACTGAAAAACTCCGGTTACGACTTTCCGGTCCGCCGCATTACCGCCAATCTGGCCCCCGCCGATATCAAAAAGGAGGGGACCGCCTACGATCTGCCGATCTCCATCGGTATCCTCGCCGCAACCGGTATCATTGCGGGCCCTCTGCTCCATGCTTACATCCTGCTGGGTGAACTGTCACTGGATGGAGGCTTAAAGCCGATTCGGGGAGCACTCTCCATGGCGGTTGCCGCCAAGCGGGCCGGCCTCACCGGCCTGATCCTGCCGGCTGAGAACGCCCGGGAAGCGGCCGTGGTCGAGGGCATTGACGTCATCGGTGCCACCTCCCTCTCCCAGGTCGTCGAATTTCTCAGCGGCAGGGAACAGATCGAACCCTGCCGGGTTGACCTGCAGGCCCTCTTCACCAGCAGCAGCGACTACGGGGAGGATTTCAGCGAGGTCAAGGGGCAGGAGCATGCCAAGCGGGCCCTGGAAGTTGCCGCCAGCGGCGGTCACAATCTGCTGATGATTGGCCCTCCCGGCTCAGGAAAAACCATGATCGCCCGCCGCATCCCGACCATTCTCCCCCAGATGTCATTTGACGAAGCCATCGAAACCACCAAAATATTCAGCGTCAGCGGTATGTTGGAAAAGGAACGGGCCCTGCTGGCCATTCGCCCGTTCCGTGCTCCCCATCACACTATTTCCGATGTTGGCCTCATCGGTGGGGGGACGACGCCAAAACCGGGGGAGGTTTCTCTGGCTCACAACGGAGTTCTGTTTCTCGATGAGCTCCCCGAGTTCAAGAAAAATGTTCTGGAAGTGCTGCGGCAACCAATTGAAGACGGTCGAGTTACCATTTCCCGCTCCCTCGTTTCCCTCACCTATCCATCCCGCGTTATGTTGGTAGCGGCCATGAACCCCTGTGGATGCGCCCCCTTTTTATTGTTGCCACCATCCGTGGGGGGTAAGTTGCCAAAATACTCTTTAAAATTAAAGGCAAAGAAGAACTCTAACTCCTGTGTTTTGCCATCTTCCGTGAGTATTTCTTGCCCTACATCAACACGATTAAGCAAAACCCGAACAATCCGACGCCGGTTTTCTTCTGGAAGTTCACACCACCCTGACGCAAGACTTTGCGCCTGACTTATTACATGTTGCCGACCCACCTCGTTCTGCCGTAACCGCACAAGCTCTACTTCCAGCCTTTCAATTTCAGCAACAATCTGTTGTCGCCTTTCTTCAAGCGGAGCATGCCGTTCACCAAACACTGATTTCGTAACCATTTTATCGGTGAAGAGTTCAAATAGAGAATCAATCCTGTTCTGATTTTTGACCTTTTCAGCCTTCATCACTTTCAACTCGTCAGCTTTTTGAGCAAGTAAAGCTTCCGTGTCGGTTTCTGATTTCAATTCATCTGGATTCACTACAATTTCATGTAATTTCGGCAGGAAGTGTTCCAAAAGCACGTCTTCGCTAATCTTGTTTTTACATGTAGTGCAGACGTAGCGCGGAATTGTCATAGCCTTGTACGGTGCAACGTATAACTTCTTCCCACATTCGCACCGGAGTATTCCGCTGAATAAATACCGGCCTTCTTTCGGCACACCTTCCGAGTACATCTGTGGTCGTGACGCAAGGATATGCTGGACATTATCCCAAACTTCTTGCGTCAGGATAGGTTCAACTTCCATAGCAATCCATTCGCTTTTGTCTTTGAGTTCCCAGCTTTTCTTATTCCCTTTGCTCTTTGAATAATTCCGCTGGTAAGTCCCAGTGTAAATAGGATTCACCAAAAGACGCTTCATGCTTTTTGGCGTCCAGGCGGATTTGGCAGCATAATATCCTGCCTCATTCAGTAGCGTAATGACCCGCTTAATTTTCTGGTGTTCTATAAAGAGCTGGTATGCTTTCCTAACAATCACAGCTTTTTCTTCGTCTATGACCATGTTGTTCTTATCAGCCCATTTGTAGCCAAACGGTTGCTGACCGGAAATCTTCTTGCCCTCTTGCGCTCGTGTAATCATTCCAGCCGTGACCCGCGCAGACGTAAGCTCGCGTTCGTATTGTGCCATCGCGCCGGACAAGGCGAAGAACATCCTGCCGGAAGAAGTGTTCGTATCCAGTTGTCCGTCAATGGAATGAAGTGTTGCACCATACGCCCGGAAATGCGCTTCGATTTCCAGAAGTTCACGCAGGTTCCGCCCAAGTCGGCTCATAGATGAAAACACCAGACCTTTGATGACACCAGCTTCAACATCGGCAAACATCTTCATGCATTCCGCATTTTTAAGAACGGACTTTCCCGATACACCAGACAGGTCATATGTTTTAACGATTTTGTATTTCTGCTGACGACAGAACTCTTTTGCCCGTAATGCGTGAATTTCCGGGCTATCGGACTTTGCCTGGTCGTCAGTCGATACCCTTATCCATACGCCAATGTTCATTATTCTTCCCCTTGGTCGGCGATTTGTACCAATGCCTTAATCTTGTCACACAACCGAGGGTAGTCTTTATCTGAAGCAAGGTATTCAGTGTATGCCAGTGCAATTATTCCGGCAGCACTGGCCCCTGAGATGTTTGCATCACTATCTTCAATCTCATCCCAAAGCGCTTTTACAACGGATTTCAGCGCCTTGTTGTCGGTTGATGCCGACGTCGTAACGGGTTGGTCTGAAATTTTCATCTCTCCTTTCTCGCATAGAAACCAATTGGCGTTGTAGCCCATTTCCACAAGTGCCACGATACCAACCGGTGATATCAAATGCTTTCCCGCTTCATAGCTCTGCATCATCGGAAGCGAAATTCCAAGTTCTGGTGCCATTTCAACTTGGGTCTTTTTTAGGGACTCACGGATTTGACGCAAGCGCGACCCAACTTCATGAAAAGGATGAATAATTTTAATTTTTGGTGTTTTGGATTTATCTTCCATCATGTCTCCTTTTGTTAAACACTTGACACATCATGTTTTCACGCTTGACAAAATTGCTGTATCATGTTATAGTCCTGACCATAATTGATGTCAACAATAATACACAGCATGCGCGATGGGCGCAAGGGAGGAAACACATGATTGGAGTAGTAACTGGCTAAATCAGCCAACGGAAGACGAAGCCCGGTGACATACAATGTGAAAATATCGTATGCCACTGTCCCTGATAACGTAGTCGCACAAAAAATGGCGACGATAACCAGAATTTTACAGCAAGCTATGCAAAGATAACCGTCAGTCTGTTGGCTATCGCGTAGCACTTATGAGCCTTTCCGGGTGAAAATTCGGGAAGGCTCTCTCACTCCTGGAAAAGAATTGCGGAGGTAACACCTATGACAAAAGCACATTGCGGATAAACCCGCCTTAAAATAGCGTTCGCAACGAGCCTTTCTGGTTGATTATCAGGAAGGCTCTCTCACTCACAAACAACAAACATAAAAAGGGGAAAAATATGGTCTATTTTGGTAAGAAAAAACTTTGGAAAGAAACAAGTGAACCGATTTTCAAGTACGATTTAGTTGAAAATGACGGAATCGCTTATAAAAAGATTCGTTTTTATGATGACGCATACGTTGTTAAGGTCAGAAATGAAGGTTTTTGGGATGTGTATGTATCCACGCAGGACAATACTACAAAGAGTTTTGCTATGTTTAACAGGGAGAGTGCTATTTCACTGAAAATGTATTTTCTTATGACAACGATTTGTTTGTCGGAACGTGAACCTTCGCACTACGAACTGATTGAAGGGGGATTTCACGCATGAAACCAAAGAAAATGTCAAAAGTGGGTATTCCGACCCATGCCGACCGCGATTCCGGCGTGATGGCGACCGTCGTTCCGATTTGATGGCGACCGGCATTCCGGTGGCAAGCCGAGCGGTTGAATGTGAAGGTTCCAACCCGCATTTGACTACGATGCCAGAAGTTCAGGTTTTGATTGTGAATAAGCCACCAGGTTAAATCCGGGGGCTCTATTGTTATGGTGTCTCATGTGCGATTTAGCACTCAAACGCTCAATGATACTGCAGGAGGGTGTTGAGATGATTGTGAAGATATGAATTTGAGGAAAAGTTATTACGTGTATAAAGTTGATGAAATTCATATAGTTATTGTTCATGTTAGGATTTGCCCAGTTGTGAACTTTTCTGGGCATCGCACAATTAATGCGTTTTTAAAGGTAACCCTAAAAACTTGACAATCATGATTGTATGTCTATTTGAGAATTGGCAGCTAAAATAAGGCAATATAATATAAAATAAATCAATAATACTGAAAATATGGTATATTATAACAGTAAAAACATAGCAAACTTTATAAAAAAACTTGACATTTCATTTTTAGTGTGTATATTACTTCTTTGTTTTAGCTTGACATTCAATCTCTATGAACGGAGTCCAATCTTATGTCGATTGATGAATTGGTTGCAGCGTTTGAGAGAACGATAATCGATGAGTCGAGGATTCAAGAAGTTGAGGCGCGCCTACAGCAGGCAGAGAATGAATTTGAGCTTGAATCTCGCAGTAGAGTTATAGATGAGGAGTTTCTTTCTCGCTCATACTGTTTCTAATATAATTTAACTGGTAGGGCAACCAAATGATTCCATACTTGGTTTGTGAATTTAGTAGACCTACCGTCAGCAATTTAGTCAAAGAATGTTTTGGCTCCGATTTCCCGGACATATTCAAAAAAACACAGCTTGTATACCTTTTCCACTATCTAAAAGATTTAGGTGCTCAATCTGTTCTACTTGAGCGGGAATATATCGACAAGGATTATCTTGAGGATTACTCAAGGTACTATGTCAAATGTTTCAATAATGGTGGGCACAAGTGTGCGAGGCTGCACTTCTTCAACGATGTAATTGACCACTCTATACTCGATAATGTACTAAAATCAACCCCCAACTCAGCAGCGTATCAAGCAATATCAAAATCATACCTTGGCTTTATAGTCATAAAGCCCCTTCCACAAACCTTCATAGGCAAAACTTGTTTAAAACAATATTCTTCTCAGGGGGTCAATGGCTCCAGTAATAAATTTCTTTTAAAACCATATGACGTAAACCTTTTTGGGATTAGGCTTCACGTTGATACTGTTGCGTTCCAAGAACAGGATAAAGTCGTGTCAGCTTGTGCTACTACAGCCATTTGGGCGGCCCTTCATGGTAGCCAAGAAAAATCAGTCCGACAAATTCCAGCTTGCAGTGAAATTACAACAAACGCAATAAACCATATAGACGGTTCGAGTAACCGCTTTCCAAACGACGGCTTGACAAACAAGCAAATTCTTCGGGCACTCGATGCAGAAGGGCTAAAGTATCATAACGAGCCACTTGATAAAGTAAGCGCGAAGAGGTTTTTTGAGTCTGTTAAATATCACATAGATAGCGACATACCGTTGATTTTGGGCGTAACTATTCGTAAACCAGATGAGGAAGATGGTGGGCATGCAGTAACAATATTGGGATATGCAGAAAAAGATGAGCATAATGTATTGTATGTGCACGACGACCGTCTTGGCCCATTTGCAAAAGCGGTAATAACTGAAGTTGACGGCGGGTGTGAGCTAACTTTGCAGAGGAAAGATGACAATGGCCTGTGGAAAGACCCTCACGAATTCTTGATTCCCCAAACTCTTATCGTTCCAACGCATAAGAAGGTTCGAATATCTTATGTGTTACCAAGAAATACTTGTCAAATGCTGCTTACAGAATTTAAAAAATGGCATTCTGAATTTGATACCCAAATAAGCCAAGAAGAAATAGATAAATACTACTCCTTCAGTCTAAAGCTGTGCGGAATTTCTGAACTTAAGAATTTAATTTTTGCCTCTGATGTAACCCTTGCGAACGACAATAATGAACTGGCACTACTTGACAAAGCGCGGTTTTTGACTCACAGTTTTGCTCGATTCCAGTGGGTAGCAAACTTCAAAGTTAACGGAACACCAGCATTTAAGGTAATGTTTGACGCTACTGACATACCGCAGGGAAATGCAGTGTCATGGTTTTATGTTGAAAACAGCAACTTTTCAAAATTACCCTTAAGTATATTAAAAAGTTATGCCAATTCAAAAATAAATATAACGGAACAACATTCAAAAAATTTCTTTAGTTCGTTGTTGAAGCATTTCAAAAATCCGGCTGACAATTACTTTGAATACTTGAGCACGACTTATGGTGACTTAAGAGCCCCAAAGTATATAAAAGAAGAAGAATGTAGTGACGGCAACATACAAGAAAATAGTTCCGTAATAGTTTACTATGATGCTGTAGATGATACTTTAGACGAAATCTATACTGAGTATTTAGATAAAATATTGATATGGGCTATATCGAGTGATGGCGGTCTGCTTATAGGTGAAGACAAGGGGCATCCAACTCTTACGGGTTTCAAACCAGCAAGAATTTCTGGAGAGTTGAGAAAAGTTTCGGAAACATGGTTGATTAACTATAAATCAGGTCGATACAGTAGAGACTATGATTGCGTTGATAGCTATCTTTGTAATGCTCTGAATAAGTTCAAAAGTATCTTCTGGAAATCACGAGAAGCACTTGATTTTGAATTGTTATAGATGCTACTAATGGTTGATTTGGTGCAATACTGTTGTATAGCTTGTTAACGGAATTTTGATGAATCCGAGTAAAGAGTTTAGATTCTAAACGAGCCACCAGGTTAAATCCGGTGGCTCGTTTGTTATGGTGTCTCATGTGCATGTGACTTTTTCGTTCTTCCAAACTTTATTTCTCGCCGACCAAAATATGCTGTAATATCAGAGAGTTCTTGACTCTTACCAGCAATATGCTATATTAAAGCATAATTTAACCGGGCAGGCTATTTCATGCATAGCGGTGTGACTGTGAACGTGACGAGGTAACCAACAAGAAAACTGATGTGTTAAGTGAAAAAATTGGGAGGATTGGTTAAAGAACCTTCCTCCCGTAAAAAATATTTATCTGAGAATGGAGCCGTTTATGAACAATAGAGCTGGAATAACCTGTTGCAGTTTTAGCCCGAAAAAATGCAGTGAAATGAGATTTTGATTGTCCCAAGATTTATCCTGACTATATATTTCTGTCATTTTTGTATACTGTAAATAGCTAATATCATTAAGATTTATCGCTTGACATGATTTTATTTTAGAGCATGCTGTGTCCTGCGAGAGAAACTGTAGGAAGAAACTTATCTATTAATTTAACAAAACATAAAGCTTTTGGTGTTGTACCAAAGCCCGCTCATAAGTCCCAACTTCCTACTTCTACTCTCGCAAATTAGAACCCAAGGACGGACTGAGCGGGTTTTTTATTGCCCGAAATTTAAAAACAGAAAGGATTTAATATTATGAACAAAGAAAACAATGCTTGTAATTGGATTTTGGACCAGACATTTGGCGACGTTAGAATCATCGATATATCCGGCGGAAATGTTATATCGGGGATGATTCTTTCAAGATTACTGGCAAATCTGATAAGTGCCGAAAATGAATGTGAAGAAATTCCGATTGATGAGAACTTTTATGAGCAATGTGTCTGGTTAAACAAACGTCAGATGCGTTTTGGTATTGAAAAACTCGAAATTCTTGGATTTGTTTCTTCTGTGAAAAACCCCAAAACGAAGATGCTTAAATGCAAAGTTAATGTGCCACTGGTTATTGAAAAAATAAACGAAATACCAAAAAAACATTATGCAATTTAACTGCTTAAACAGCATTAATCGGCTGGATTTTGGTCGAAGGAGTTTGTGATGGAATATAGGAAATTAAGGCGTGCCGTAGTTAAGGAAGAGCTGGTGGCTATCACTGGCGACTACCTAACCGCTATGATATTAAATCAGTTCTTATACTGGTCGGAACGTGTAAAAGATTTTGATAAATTTACGCTTGAAGAACAACTACGTGCAGAACGTCATGGTATGGTCATTGATATGCCATTAGCTCATGGCTGGATTTACAAAAAAGCTGAAGAACTTTCAGAAGAAATCCTAACATCCTCTTCGATACAGACAATCCGACGGCACATAGCCAGGCTGATTGAGTCAGGCTTCCTGTCAGAACGCTCCAATCCGTTATACAAATGGGATAGAACAATTCAGTATAGGGCGAATTTAACGGCTATTTCTGAAGCATTGCAGAGTAAAGGTTATCACCTTGACGGATATTCAAGACCGCTAACTGGCCGAAATATATCAACTTCCAAAATGGAAGATGGAGTTGCTGAAATGGAAGATGATTCTTCTAAAATGGAAGAGCAATACCAGAGATTACAATCAGAGACTACAAACAGAAAAGAAAAGACAGAGTCTCTGTCTCGCAACAATTTTGAAAATTATCCAAGTCAAAGCCAACCCCAGAGTCAAACCCCGACATCGACGAAAGTAATTTGTGATGAGGCATACGTTAGTGTCGTTGTCGGAAAATCCAAATCAGATGCAACTGCCAAACGGAAAAAACCGCAAGGGGTTGGCGGAGATGGTTCCAGTTTTGCCGGTAACTGGAATTCTTCCGTCAATGTCCCTGGTTTGAGTTCTGAAGATGTGGCCGGGGTAGTTTCCCGTGTCACCACGGCCCTGAACCAGGCGATTGATTCCACGTTCCGCGAATCCGATTGCCAGAAACATATCAAAAAGTGCCTTGGCAATGGCATGACGGAAGCGGAATTAATGGCGGTAGTTGACCATGTAGCCGGTTGGCTCGGTGATGAACGACAGGAAGAATTCCTCGCCCCGTCTTTCATCTTCGGAAGCCGAGCTGGTGAATACGCCCGAAAATCCAAAAAATACGGTAAGAGCAAAGCTTCACGCACCAGTGGCAAGAAGCGTCAGTATTACCTCGTTGACCCTGCCACCAACCCAGAAGCAGTTCTTGTTGACGAGGATGATATTCCAGTGGGAACGGATGCTTGGGACAAAGAAGGCAGGCGGATTGTTCTGTGAATTCACCGCCACATGGAGACATTGGAAACTAAATTATTTCGCTTCCGAACAGACAGTCGGAAAATCCGTATGACGTTGAATTGGCTTTTATAGAATTTTGCTTGCGATGCCAGATTGAAAAGATTTCCGCATGTTGACTTTGCGCCAGGGCTATAAAGACTTTGGCGGATTTCCCACAACTTACTTCCCAGTGAACCGTTTCTTGTATCATGGGCGTGTGCACCCTATCGGATTTCCGCCATAGCGACGTTCAGGGGTTCGGATGGTGAAGGTGTGCTCTTGGAAGTTAAAAACCGTCTGACGCGAAGTCTGGTGTGTTCTCAAGGTTGTTTATTGCCGTTGCTGGGAACGGTTTCAATATCGGTGGAGATTGCAATACCGACGGTGGCCTTAAATATCGAAGCTGTTTCTTGCCGTTGGTGTGAATAGCGGTGTAGACCTGAAATATCGACGGAAGATGTGAATATCGACGTGTTTATTGAATTCAGCCGGAAATAGCGGTGTAGATTTGAAATAGTGACGTAAGGTTCAATAGCGAAGTTGTTTCTTGATTCCGACTGCAGAATAACGGTGCTGTTTCTTGATTCAGATGTTTCTTGGAATTTGCTTGCGATGCCCAGCCAGGCATCCCCCTTCTTCATAACTACCTACGACCCAAAAACAAGTTTATCTTTTCATTCCCCTTTATTTATCAAATCACATCGTTCATATCAATCTGGTACCCTGAATTTTTCATCTCTTTCGCCAGTTTCATTTTCCACGCTTCGTGTTCATCAAATGCAACGTAGACCACGCCGGAAATATCGTTCGGAGTTTCAACGTCACCTTTTACCAGAGCGCAGACATTATTTCGTTGAAGTTTAGCTATAAGGTAGCCATGTTCAAAGACAACATTTTGCCTCGCTCTGCCACGTTGAACAGAACTGGCTACATTTTTACCACCAAGGTCACATGGAGAGTACAGAACAACCCCAAAACCGACGTTTGTATAAGATTCAATCTTTTCGATTATGGTCATTCCTGAACTGGCCTGCTCATGTAGAATTATCGGTTCAAATCCAATCTTTTCGATGAACCTTGCTACAGATACTTTCATTGCTTCTTCGTGCCCATGTACTATAAACACTTTACCATAGTCCATAGCAGACACTTTCTTACCAGCAGGTTCCGGGTTGCTGATTTTGCTTTCGGCGTTTTTTATCAGTTCCTTGGTAATATCAACAGAGTGTTTTTCATATTCGACAACATCTGCGCCAGAAATCATCATAAAAACGCCTTCTGCCATATGGTCATATTCGTATTTTACAAGTTCGTCGGCAGTCTTTTCCGTTTGTTTAACAACGAGCCTCTTGATTTGACCCGATTGAAGAAAGTGTCCGTCAATCTGAAACCTTTTGTCTTGTAAGAATGGAGTTATAATTTCATCTTCAATTACAGTTATATCGGTTTTGTTGAGTTCGCTAATTTCTTTATTATTGCCACTCTTTCCAACCTTCTCGTTTATCTCAGCTATTACGTGGTAGTACATGGAAATCTCCCGTAAAAAATGTGTTTAACGGTATAGCACAGCAGATGATTCAAAGAAAGACAGCAGATATGAAATGGTTTATATTTCTGCAACACTGAATTCAGGGAGAACAGCATGGTTGGTGAAATTGTAGAAATAAGCCATTCAGGTGGAGCGCGCGAATGAAGATGAAACCAGTCAGAAGAATAGACAGAGAAATAGCGACACATGAAGCCACTGAGCTATTTGAACGGTGTGAGTACGGAACCTTATCTACGGTCGGAAACGACGGACAACCCTATGGAATCCCGTTAAGCTATGCAATTAGCGGTAACAACATTTATTTCCATTGTGCCTTGACCGGCCATAAGCTTGAAAATATCGAATTCAATCCGAAGGTATCATTTTCCGTAGTCGGAAATACGAAGGTTCTGCCTGAAAAATTTGCCACTGAATATGAAAGTGCCGTAGCCTTCGGAACAGCATCAGAGATACATGGTCAGGAACGGATTGATGCCTTAATGTTGCTGGTGGAGAAGTATTCACCGGATTTTATTAAAGAAGGCAGGAAGTATATTGAACAGCAAGATAATGCCACGCGGGTTTTTAAGATTGAAATATCCCATATGAGCGGGAAGTCAAGAAGGTAAGCACATGACAAGCGTTCAGGTAGTCGATTTCCCGGAAACCAAGACAGCGGTACTGGAACATCATGGCGACCCAAAATTAATAGGTGAATCCGTCCAGAGGTTCATTGAATTCCGAAAGCAGCACCATCTTCACCCAAGCACCCATGCGACGTTCAATATCGCCTACAACAGCCCGACGGAAACAGTTCCAGAGGATTTCCGTATTGACCTCTGCGTATCTACCGATGAACTAATCACAGACAATGAATTTGGGGTTATAGGTAAGGTCATACCCGGCGGAAGGTGTGCCGTGCTTCGTCATATTGGTTCCGACGACACACTTGGTGAAACAGTCAGGCAGTTGTGTGCAGAATGGTTTCCCCGTAGCGGAGAAAACCGGCGGGATTTTCCTCTGTTCTTTCAGCGGGTCAAATTCCCCCCGGAAGTGCCAGAGGATGAAACCATTCTTGATGTATATCTTCCGCTCCAGTGAGAGATTTAAAAAGGCTGCCTCTTAAAGAGAGACAGCCTTTCGTGTCTCATTGTAAATTTAGTTCTTACAGCTTCAAATTCTCAAGCAAGGTTTTGTGAAACATTGCTGGGTCTTCAATCTGTGGCGCATGCCCGTATCCAGGGAATTCAATTAAACGTCCTTGCGGAATAGTCTTGATGACTTCCTTGCCCAATAATTTATAGCGACCGATTTTTACCTTAACTTCCGGTGAGGCGATGTCACTGCCGATGGCGGTAGTATCGGCATCACCGAGCATTAGGGTAGTAGGCACCTTCAGCAGTGGAAATTCATACACGACAGGTTGTGTAAAAATCATGTCGTAAATGAGCGCGGAATTCCAGGCGACTAATTTGTGTCCCGGCCCCTGATTTAACCCTGCCAGCATATCCACCCAGCGTTCAAATTCTGGTTTCCAGCGCCCGCCGTAATAGACGGATTTCTCGTACTTGCGTACTCCATCAGCCGAAAGTTTAAGTTCACGCTCATACCATTGGTCCACTGTGCGGCTTGGAACTCCTAATGCCTTCCAGTCCTCCAGACCGATTGGATTAACCATAACCAGTTTCTCGACCGCTTCTGGATACATCAGGGCAAAGCGAGTCGCCAGCATCCCCCCCGTTGAGTGCCCGATTAGTATAGAACGGGACACGCCCAAATGCTTTAACAATGCCATAGTATTGAAAGCAAGCTGTTGGAAGCTGTATTGATAATTTGCAGGTTTTGTAGAAGTACAGAAGCCAACCTGGTCAGAAGCAATTACCCGGAATCCAGCTTCGGTCAGGACAGAAATCGTGGATTCCCAAGTCGCACCACAAAAATTCTTCCCATGCATAACTACGACAGTGCGGCCATTCGGCTTTCCTTTGGCGGGAACGTCCATATATCCCATCTGAAGGTCTTGGCCTTGTGATACAAACTTGAAATGCCCGACAGTGTAGGGATACGGAAACCCTTCAAGTTCACCTCCATAGACCTTGGCCGTGCCTTCTGCATTGGCAATGCTGGTAACAACAAGGAACTGAACCGCCAAGAACAGGTAAATCACATATCGCATTTAAAACTCCTTTTAGGCTTCTGCCGGAACGAGCCGGTTTAATCGTGCATACCGAATAGCAAGCAGTGTCCAGGTTATGTTGCCGGCAGCTAAAAAGATTCCGCCAGCGAACGACGCCCACTGCCCCAGAGTTGGGTAATAGTAAAGGTTCCACATACCCCAGACCGAGAAGAAGGCCGAGACTGACCAGTAAACCCCTTCAACCCGCTTATCCTGCAATATTTTGTAGACATTCAGCCAACACATCACACTGCCGACCAGTTCAAATATTCCGTTCACGACATCAGGTGCTTGCATCAGTATTTCCCCTAAATGAATATGTAAGCCTCTTTTGTAATCTATTTCCACGGAAGAAAGCAATATTTCCAGAACTCCGGGCAATAAAAAACCCCCACCAAGATTCACGATAATTCACTTCCCAAAGGAAGTGTCGTGAACCGGTGAGGGTCTCTTTTACTGATGTTGCCTTCAACATGCACTGCTCCCTAATGGCTTGAACACTACCCTGGCCGACAGGTTAAGATTGGTAAAGTAGATAAAGGTCATTAGAAACAGAATTGCCGTGGTAACAACCATTAACCAGTCAATTCCGGTAAATCCGGTCAGAATATGGATAATGATTGAAATTACCAACAGGACGGAGTCAAAGGCCGATTTTACTTCAAAGATTGTGGATTTCATGGTGGTTCTCCTTTTCGGGATATTTACCTTATGCGGTAAATACAAAGCCGGAAATCAAACAAGTCTCCGACCCTCTATTTACCGCATAAGATTTCCACCACTACTTAATTGACTACCCTCACTCAGGACATGATAAATCACCATAAATGGCGTCATGTCCCGGTGAGGGTCTCTTTTATTATTTCATTGAAATCAGGACGTACACGCCAAGAATAATCTCGGTTACTGTCAGAACAAGGTTGGTGTACGGATTCCGTAAGATTGTCTGTATCATAGTAATTATCCTTTCTCGTTATAGGGATTGACCCGTGGGGTAACATCTTTAAATCCGCACCGAACCAGAACTTCCGCAATAACTGCCGGTGTCGGGTTTGTATCGTCAAGAAGCGCAAGTTCAGCAATCAGGTCGGGGAATTGGGCAAGTGCAAACCAGGCGTCGTCATAGACTACCAGTTTCGGAGTCAGTGTATTTTCGAGGTAATACCAGGAAATAAGCATCTCGCCAATAGTTCCCCCGGACGGGTCATACAAACCGAAGCAGATATCGTCTTGAAGACAATCTATGCGGGAGTTAATCGAAGATTTCCCATAGTAGGCTTGCGACAAGACGATGAACTGTTTTTTCATTCCAGTAACGTCTTTCATATGATTTTCTCCTTAAATTTTGGATACAAAAAAACCGGTGCTACATGCATCGGTTAAGTGGTATCGGATTATTTTATTGTGGGATTTTAGAGGTCTTCGCCAACATCCGACGGAATGACTTCAATCGAATCCATGTCTTTAATCCAGACAAGACCGGTTCGGTTGTCGGTGATGGTGCAGTTAAGATTGTCCGTGAAATGCTGTTGACCGTCTGAAAGTCCCGGTATAATCAAAGAACCCGAAGAGTCAAACTGTCCACCACGAACTGGCCAGACATAATTGCCACTGACCTTACTGTAGTAGTTCATGCTGCCACCGAGCATGTACACGCCCCAGGCGCTGCCTGTGTAACTGGCGTAGGTAGTAGAAGACCAATAGCTATTAGCCTGGACGTTTAGAAATGGATGTTCTTTTGGTAAAGCAGGGTTGTATTCTGATAAATCAAGAAGGTTTTCCAACTCGTTCCGTGAAGGCAACCGCCAATCTGTTTCACCAGCAAACTCCAACCCATAACAAAAGTCTATTGCTTCTTGCCAATTTAATTGCATTATTTCACCTCCAGTATTGCAGGCGGAATTAATGGTCCATACCAGTCACAATCAGTAGAGTGTGAGATTTCATAACTGGTAGCTGCGGAGCGACCAAAATATAAGGTTCTGTCCAATGACCACAATTCACCCATTTTGAAATTTCCGTTTTTACGACACCAATACCAACCAGGTTCTGTCGGAAGTTCATTTGACCATTTAAGAACCGGTTCTTCACTTTGCTTATCAGTCATTTCATCATCAGGCGAACCAATGATAAAAAGGTTTCTCCCAAGAACGAATTCACCAGCAAGCGGAAAGATTTCCGACTGTTCTGTAATCTGGATAATTTCGTCGAAAAAGGGTGTGGTATCTTCGACTTTTTTCCATGCGGAATCTTCGTCGTAGGCGTAGACCCAAGCGAACTTGATTTCGTATCCACCTTCACAAGTAACAGGGTCTTTGACGTAGAATTCAATCAGGTATAGGTTCGTTTTCAATATATTCTCCTTTGATTTAACGGATTTTTGTTGATGGTAGCCCGTATTTCTCGCGAATTTTATGTTGAGCATCGCCAAACAGGCGAGTTTCAACAATACGGGCGCAATCCTCCGCGACCTGTTTCCGAATAGCTTCATCTCTTGCTACTTGGGGGTCGTAAAGAGGTACGAGCACATACTTGTATCCAATAGGTGCTTGGCACATTTTAGAATTCCTTTCATTTATTGTTTTGTCATATGTCCTGCAGCCGTCAGTATTGCTGGCACCAAATCAAGGACATATTCAGCCGGAATCCGCACAAAGCTTCCGCCAGCCTGAATGGTGATATCCCCGTTCTTATGCCTGCCGACCATTACTGGAAGGGTTTGCGTGCCAAGAGGCAGGGTTATTTGATTTGAAACCGGGTCGGATTGGTAACGTAAACGGGTACACGCCATATACGGTTTCCCATTTAAGCGATGAAGTCCGTCAACTATTTCCAGTCCTTCCCGGCATCCGTCACATTGGTTGATTTGATTTTCCATTATTTTTTCTCCGATAGTTATTGGTTAGCGTAGCAAATCAACTACAAACCCGAATTCCCTGTCAAAGACCAGAAGCAGATTTTCGTAATCGCCACTTTTCATTTGTTCAATAATTTCATTAGTATTTCTTCTACCCATCTGACCAGCCAGGTCTCGTGCAATTGCCATAAGACAGTGAGCGTTTCCCATAGGGCTTTTGAGGTCAATGACGCGCTTCGAACGTTTAATTTCAGACTGTAAAGTAATGATAGCCATGTGCGTAATCCTCCTTGGATTGTTTAAAAGTTGATAGAAATGGGTAAATTCCGACGGATTTAACGTGTTAGCAAACAGCTTCCGTGTAAAAGCTTCCGCCGATATCATTTGCCCATACTTTCAACTTTTCCAAGAATGACTGCTGACAGGTGCCGCGTCTCATTACGTCACCGGATTTGTCAGCAAGCTCAAAATAGATTTCAAAATCCGGCTTCAGCATTTCAGCTTTGAATGCTTCCAATTCCGTAAATGCTTCGCCATCAATATTTGATTTACATTCAACAGTTGCATAAGGAAGAAGTGAGTTTACAGGGAAGGCAGGAAAGGTCTTTGGAATCCGTTTAGAAGGTTCAACCACCCGATAAAGGGTAAGGTCGCCTGCTTCAATGATATGTTCCCAAGACGGCGGTGCTTCCCAGGAAAGTTCACCTGTATCCGCAACCAGCCCAAGCATCATCAATTCATCGTTATCGAAGAAATCCTGAAGTTCCGACATGCTAATAATCGTCTGACCAAACCGTACTAATGTTCCATTGATAGAAACTTTCTCAATGCAGCGTTTTCCGCAAAGAGGCATAGAACCAGCAGAGTCTTTAATACGAGCATCCCAGAAAGCGAAGTAATCGGTCGAAGTAGTGTCTTTAATCATTGTGTAATTCTCCTTAAATAGTTTGAGTTTTGGATTTTTGAATTAGGTGTGCCGAACACAAAAAAGCCGATGCTAACCGAGAAATCGGTTATTAACGCATCAGCTCCATGTGCCCGTTATTTAGTTGTAATAATGCGTTAAATGCGAGTTACCAACCGATGAGTTTCCATTCAATGTCGGTCAATGCGTTGTGATAATCATCAAGCAACCGGCTGCCAATATCGGGGTCATCAACCATAAGAATACTCTCGCCAGTTCGTGAAGCGGTTTTTAATATTCTCACTTGTGTCCAATCACCACCGGATTCTTCACATTTAACCAAATACGTTCCAGGTTTATTGGGTATCATTTCTTACTCCAATTGCAGTTATCGTTTAAATCAGTTGCCTACGGTTCCACCATTTTGAGAGTTGCCTTGATATTTGACTTTGTAGCTACCGAATTCAGTATTGTCCGAAGTGCTTTCGCAGTTCTTCCTTCTTTTCCGATAACTCGACCCATATCTTCTTTAGCAACCGTCAGGCTAATGACAAGAGTATCGCCTTCAGTTTCTATGGTAGTGGATACCTGAGTAATATCTTCAACAAGTGCCATTGCGATTGTTTCTACGAGAGTTTCCATTTCGGTGTTTGTAGTCATTTGAATTTTCCTTATTTAAGTGGTGAATATTTAGGCGGTTAGCAGAAAACAACAACTACGGACAAAAGACCTGCTATTACTGGTGTTGCTGCCAATGCTGTGTAAAATTCCTGTGACATGACGTTATCTCCTTTGAAATTGGACACAAAAAAAACCGTTATTCGAGTGAATTAACGGATTTGGTGTGTCGGGTTATTTGATTGTGAATTTATGAAACGCGGTGAATTAATTAATTTCCTGGCTCATTCGACTGAGTAGAAAATTACGGCTGTACTGTTGTGAAATTTGCAATGAACCAGAACAATATGGGCATAGCCCATCTGAATCCAAAACAGCATCTTTGCACAAACAAGCAACACATTCAGTGGGTTCAGTAGAAAGTAACGACCCTAAAACATTATCAACAGGATTGTTTCCGTCTTCGATTGTAAGCATACGATTAAGCACTGATGTCTCTTTTTTAAGTATTGGTGTCTCTATCATTTTTTAATTCTCCTTTGATTTGTTTTTAGGCGTGAGCGATTGAATTCAGACGAACGATAGGAATTGCTCCGTATCTTGTGTAATGAAGTTCGTTTGCAGGCTTTACAAGGGGTTTTGAACGACCTGTGATTAATTCCCAGATTGCGTCAGGTGTAATAGACAATAAGATTGAATACGAATTGCTATTAACTCGACGAGCCGGAAGTTTTCCAGATTTTACATGCGAAAGAATTGTTGCTTCATCCATACCAGTAATGCCTTTCAAGTCGCGGGTTGAATAAGTAGCTGGTGACATTGGATTACTCCTCATTTAGTTTTTGGTTTTTTGATAAATTAATTAATTTTCCGATTAAGCATGAACAGGCAAAACACGTTTACGATAGCATCCAGCATTTCCGACAGGTTTTGTAACGTGTGGATAATACTCACAAGTTGCATACAAACCTTCGTCGGATGTGCCATAAATGCCATTGTAATTTTTGATGAAATTATCAAGTTCTGCTTTGTCATTTTTCATAACCATTCACCCACCTGAGCCCCTGATTTTTCAGGAGCATTCACCCACCCCATTTTCAAGAGCATTCACCCACCTCGGGTAATCTTTGGCACGGCGCGGACTACAACCTGTATCATGCCTCCTTTC
>CAIUSO010000056.1 GCA_903901875.1 uncultured Geobacteraceae bacterium
CGTTGCCCCTGTCGCCCCAGCTATACCAGCACCACCGGTTGATCCGGTTACTCCCGTGTTACCAATTGGCCCAGTTGCTCCAGTGGCCCCAACGGCACCAGTTCCACCTTCTGTTCCTGTGCCGCCGGTAGCACCTGTGGCGCCTGTTGTACCTGCTCCGCCGGTGGTCCCCGTGGTGCCAGTTGCTCCAGTCGCTCCCGTTGCCCCAACGGCACCCGTTCCACCTTCTGTCCCAGTGACGCCGGTAGCACCCGTGGTGCCGATTGTTCCACCTTCGCCCGTAGTCCCTGTGTTTCCTGTAGCCCCAGTCGGTCCCGTTGCTCCTGTTGGTCCAGCTATGCCAGCACCACCTGTTGAACCGGTTACTCCCGTGTTACCAATTGGCCCGGTAGCACCTATAGCTCCAGTGTCACCAGTTGGTCCCGTTACCCCGGTTAAACCGGTTAAACCGATTGAACCGATTGAACCGGTTGCTCCGGTTAAGCCAGTGGCACCAATAGACCCTGTTGCTCCCGTTGCCCCAACGGCACCAGTCGCCCCTGTTGCTCCGGTAAGCCCCTGCGCGAACACGAGCATATATTGGCTAAGTGTGGCTGCTTCTGACAAGGTGAAGTTACCTGTATAGTCTTTCGGCGTTGCGTAAGAGAGCGGATTGTAAATTCTAACCGACGCATTTGGCCCGGTGACCGTAACTTTCGGGGTACCGGTGGCAAATACTACCGAACCGGTTCCCGTCCCGTCGTTACCGGCACTCAGTACAACGTTGCCTCTGGTTATCGTAAGAGCTGCTGCTGTTACGTTTACATTGCGTCCTGCTATCAATGCAAAGTTCCCGTCGGTCATTGTAGCGGCTGTAAGTGTGTTGGTATCATTTTTAATGATATTTACGTCGCCTCCTGCGGTCGCTACAAAGTTTCCACCGGTCGATGTTATGGGTGCATTTATATTTACATCCCGAAAGGCTTTCAGTGTCAAAGTCGTCGACAGGGTAGGGGTCCAGGTCAGCGCATCATTTACAATGATGTCACCAGAGCCGGATGTCGTTCCGTACAAATTGGTGAGCGAATTTGTTCCGGTCACTTCCGTACTTATGATGACGCTGTTGGTTTCCAGATTGGTGGAAAGTGTCGTTCCGAGGATGTCTCCTCCCGTCCCGATAGTGAAGTCAACCGGGTCAAGCAACCAGGTGCCGGATTTACCGTGTGCAGATAGGGTGGTAATAGTTGTCTTGTCGGCAACCGTAACATGTGCTGCTGAAGTCTCAATGAAGCCGCCATCTCCTCCATGAGGAGCTGAAGCATCGAGCGCGCCACCTACGTTTACCGTGCCGTTTTGCATGCCACCCAGGAGTTTTATTGTGCCGTTATGGTTTTCGACGTTACGCGCCTCGATTATGCCGGTGTTGTTCAGTACGCTTTGCAAGAGATTTCCCGCCGCCTGGGTAGTCATCAGTACCAGGCCTCCGTCGGCACGGATCAGACCGCCGTTTTGAACAAGCGCATTTACTATGCCTTGATTCACTGTCACGTTGAGGAGACCATCGCCGGCAACGTCAAGAGTGATGGCATTGCCGGCAGCGAGTGCCACAGTACCAAATTTTGCCGCGATTACCCCGTCGTTACTTACATTGGCACCCAGCAGAGCAATATAGCCACCGTTACTGTTGGTGTTAAGTAACCCCTGGTTACGGATCGTACCGGTGCCTGTCCCGTTAAATAGATAAGATCCTGCCATGAAGTTACTGTCGGTGAGGTTAAGAGTTGAGGCGACAAGCCCACCGACATTGACCGAAGCTCCCTGGCCGAACAGGATGCCGTTTGGATTCAATAAAAACAGTTTACCGTTGGCCGTAAGAGTGCCGAAAATGTTTGAAGGATTTGAGCCGAGCACTCGGTTAAGTGCTACAGAACTACTGTTTGGCTGTACGAACTGAACCGTTTCGCTCAACCCGATGTTGAAGGTTTGCCAGTTGATAGCCACATTCGGTGTTGTTTGGGTAACAATCGTGCTGTTTGTACCGTTGCCAATGCCAGCGTTCCCCGCTGTCACGGTGCCGCCTGTCGGTAGTGCATAGGCGGTCGCGACTATAGTGATGAGAGCGATTGACAGAGCCAGTACAAGCGTCTGAACGGTGCTTGTCCCCGTATTGCAGGAGGCACCTTTGGAAACGGCGATAAAATGGCTAACTATGTAATTTCGAATTATGGAGAAAATACTCATTGGCTCCGTACCTTCTCAAAAATATTTCACAAGCTGTACCCAGAATTGGTCTGGTGAATCTGGGGCTGACGTTGCGGTCTCACTGCCGAGTTTACGGGCATAATATGCTTTCACGGCAAAATCGTTGTACTTCTCCCAGGTAATTCCAAGCCCGGCTCCCTGAAGTGTTTTGTGATTTGGTTCGCTGGTCCACGGGTTTTTGTTGATGGTTACCGTGCCGGTATCGGCAAAACCAATCAGATGTATCTGGCCCGGCATACGCTCTGAAAATGGTGGCAGCAGCAGTCGTACTTCCAGGTTCATTATATAGCCCTGGTCAGCATATGCTTCTCCTTCCGGATAGGCCCGCACAGCGTACATACCTCCCAGTTCGATCTTCTCCGAAACGTCAAGATTCTTCAACGCGAGCTGCCCATTGATGGCTGCGTAAAGTGAAATAGCTTCGGTTATGTTCTGAAGTCGCATGGCTCTATAGCTGAATTTGTTATATTGCCCGCTGGTCTGTGCTGTTACTGCGTCGGACACGTATACTGAGGGTGTTTGAAGAGTGATACTGCCTGTCGTCCAGGTAAGAGAATAACTGTTTTGTCCTCCTCCGTAAAAATTATCCCGTTGGTCGCCATACAGGCTGATCATCAGCACTCGCGCCGACTTATCGGTAACGGTTGAAGTCGAGTCCACCCTGTCTTGAAACGTTTTGTCATCGAAGGCGAGTTGGACACGTAGATTTTTATCATACGACCGGATAAGCGGGTAGCTGCCAAAGATACTCATAATCTGAGCTGTTCCGTTAGCTTGCAGATCCTTGAATTCCTCTCCCAGTTGGTAACCCAGAACACTGTAGGCGGCTCCGACCGTTACGTTACCGGTTTGTATCTGATACGAAGTGCGGACATAGTACAGACCTCCGTTTGAAACAAGAGTACGCAATGTGGCAATGTCGCCGAGCCCCATGGGGTTGTTGAGGTTTACTGTTACCCCCAGGCGGTACGCTCCGGTATAACGATTTCCGGCATTATCGGCTTCAACACTTCCTGTGACACGTTCTCCCGATGTGATATCAACAATCAGATCAGAGGCACCTATGGAACCACCCGGAACCATGGTAGATTTGACTACTATACCGGGAAGGTCAGAGAGAAGCAGAAGCCGGCGTTCAAGCGGAGCGGAGTAGATCAGGCCACCGGTGCTGAGGCCTGAGAGAAGAGAGTGGGCAAGGTTATCAGAGAGATTTGTTTTGTTATGCACCGAGATATCGCCGTAATGACCCTCAACAACGCTGATATTGACGGTTCCATTGGTGATTTCCTGGGCAGCCAGGTAGGCGAATGCGACGAAATAGCCATTTTTGTGGTAAAAGTCCGAAATCTTTAATGCCATTTCGCGTAAATCGTTGAGTGTGAGTTCGCTTGCCGGTTTAAATCCTGTGATGGTGATCAGTTCTGTTTCGGAATACACCGTTTGGCCGGTTATATGAAGCGAATTGACCCTGATTGTGCTGTGAGTTGGAATCGGTACTGTTGGCGTATGCTCTTGTTTGGCCGGGAGTTCCGGTGCTGTTTTACGCACGGGAGGAGAGGGGGGTATTTGCCGGATCTGGTCGCCTGCGTGGGGGGGCTCAGCGGCATTGGCATTAAAGCCCAGAGCAGATAAGAGTCCAATAAATATAAATATGTTCCAATAGGCCCGCATGAATTTCACCATCAAAGAACCAATGCATAAGAAGTCACGATACGTTTTGTGAGTTGCTGCAATTAAACGCAACTAGCATGCCAGAGCATAAAGTGGGGGCGTGAAGTAGGTAACCTACCGAGTATATTGGTGAATCGTCTGATACAAGAAGTGAAATAACATCAGTGTCATCTGCCAAGTCTGATATTTCTGTATTATATGGTGGGTGGTTTGTAGCAATAAACGAACGTGCTCGTGTCATGTTGATTGCTACAGAGAATCAGTATTTCCGCTCGTTGAAGGTGTTACTTTTGAGGCGATGGCGTTTTCCACAAGATTGATGAAATTTTGTGTTGAAAGGCTCCCTTTTTCGGCTATCTGCCAGACTTTTCCTGCCAGTCGAGTTCGGTTGGCTATCGACAGATCCATCGCGGTCAGTACCAGAATCGGTACGTCACTTGACGCAGTGTCGTCTTGGAGCCGATCGACAACATCAAAACCATTGACACCGGATATCAACAGGTCAAGGACTATCAAGTCCGGCCTGTCACGTCGCGCTATTTCAAGGCCATTTTCTCCGGTGTTCGACCATAAGACTTGATATCCTTTGCTTTGCAGGGCGTTTTTAAGCGCGGATATCGTAAGCGGATCGTTCTCGATTAACAGCACCACATCGCCGTTTCCGGGGAGAATGTCAGGCTGTTCAAGAGAAATTTCCCCTGTCGTAGTCTGTGTGAGCGGAATAGTGAGGCAGAACCTGCTTCCCATGCCGATTTCGCTTTCTACCCAGACCCTGCCACCGTGCAATTCCACAAGTTGCCTGGTCAGAGCCAGGCCGAGGCCGGTCCCCTCAAATCCTTTGGTATAGACCGCTTCAAGTTGGGTGAATGCTTTGAAAAGTCGTGGTATATCCTCGCCTTTTATTCCGATGCCGGTGTCCGCTACGGCGATCTTTATGAAATTACCCTCTCGCAGGGCACTCACGTCTACCGTCCCGCCGGTAGGGGTAAATTTGACCGCATTTGAAACCAGGTTGAACATGATCTGCTTCAGTTTTCTCTGGTCAGCCTCTATAGTCGTTTCAGCTTCCGGGGCGATATCGATACGGAGGTTGATGGTTCCTTTTAACGCCTTCTCCCGAAGCATCATCAGTGAAGCTTCCAATAACTCCCGAAGGGAAAAAGTGCTGAGATCAAGTTCCATTTTGCCAGATTCCACTTTAGAGAGGTCGAGGATGTCATTGATAAGCGAGAGCAGGTGCCTTCCGCTGGTAAGAATATTTAATACATAATCGTGCTGTTTTTCATTTATCTGGCCAAATAACTGATCTTGCAGTACCTCGGAGAATCCTATGATAGAGTTGAGCGGGGTGCGTAGTTCGTGGCTCATATTAGCCAGAAATTCTGATTTTGCGAGGTTGGTCTTTTCTGCAACAGACCAGGCGTTTTCAAGTTCAACATTCTTTTCCTGCAGTACCTGATTCAGGCGTTTACGTTCGGTAACGTCACGGGCAGCAGCAAACACCCCCTGCAGCTTCCTGTCCCGGTCGTAGAATGTCGTTGCGTTGAAGGAAACAACGGTTTCCTTGCCGTCTCTGGCACGCACCGTGAGTTCATAGTTGGTAACTTTCTTTTCACTGAGTACCAGTTTAATGCTGGTTTCGGCCTGCTCCGGGTCGGTGAAAGATTTCTTGAACGGCGCACCGATCAATTCATCCCGGGTACATCCTGTGAGCACCTCCATCTGTTTGTTGACGTCGGTGATAATGCCGGACGGGTCGGTGGTCATGATCGCATCGATATTACATTCAAACAGGGAACGAGTGTAGAACTGATGGTCGCGCAGGCGCTGACTCAGTTGCATCTGTTCTGCTTCAATCTGCTTGCGTGCCGTATTATCTGTACCGATCAGTAGATAACCGATTATTGTGTCCAGTGCATCACGCAGGGCCGTGACCGATACGACTGCCGGGAAGCAACTGCCGTCTTTGCGGATATAAGTAAGTTCGTAGATATCCTCTATGCCGCGAGATGCTTTGAACACCAGGGCCTCGAATCCGGGAGTAATGGGGGTTTCAAGTTCGGCACTGAGTGCTTTAGCACGTGCGATTACTTCCTGTGGATCGGAAATATCGGCCGGTGTGATCTTGTTCATGACTTCGGCAGCCGTGTAGCCGAGCATCCGCTCTGCGCCAACATTAAAAATCTGGATAACCCCCTTTGCATCGGTGGCGATACTTGAAAAGTTGGCACTGTTGAAAATAGCACTCTGCAATGCCCCTGCCTTGAGCAACGCTTCTTCCGCCTGCTTACGTGCGGTGTTATCGGTACCGATCAGCAGATAGCCGATGATGGTATCCTGATCGTCGCGGAGTGCGGTGACCGATACAACCGCGGGGAAGCGGCTGCCATCC
>CAIUSO010000057.1 GCA_903901875.1 uncultured Geobacteraceae bacterium
ATGTAGAATTTGGTGTAACCGAACTATCACTGTATTGTGCCAACGATATGCCGGATACAAGCAGAGTTGTACCACGATAGATATTGTAGGTTACCCCAGCCGTTGCGGAAGCGGTCCAGCTGAGCGGGACTTTGTTATAAGCAAGAGCAGGTGCAGGTTGGACAGTCACGGCTGTCGGTGGATTCGGGGCAGTAACGCTATCTGACGCTTTCGTCTTCATAGTCACCGGAGTTGATGCAGACGATACGTTGGAGTTATAATCAAAAGCGGTGACGAAATAAGTGTACTGTGTGGCTGGTGTCAAATTTTTATCGGTAAATGTTGCATCCGTAACCGTGGCAACCAGCTGATCATTGCGGTATACATTGTAACCGCTGGCCGGTACTACTATGCCATTGGCATTGGTCTTGGTTGACAGAGTCCAAGTGAGGTTTACGTTGGTGAGCTGAGAAACGGCGTCTTTAATGCTCCATTTTACCACCAGACCGGCTGGCTGGCTGGGTGGGGTGGTGTCTGCCTGAACGGCAACAACCGGTGTCGATACCGTTATACTGCTGCTCGCTGGTGAGTAATTTCGTGCAGCGTCGAATGCAGAGATTTTATAGGAATACGTGGTACCAGTTGCAGCGGTAGAGTCGGTGTATGAAATAGTTCCGGTTGAGGACGTTACTATGGTGTCAACCAAAGAGGATTCCCCCCCTGAAACTGCCCGGAAAATCTGATAGCCGGTTACTCCCACGTTGTCAGTCGCTGCTGTCCAGGTAAGTGCAACAATCTTCGCATTCACGACGGTACCTTTCAGATCGGCTGGTGCAACGGGAGGGTCCGTATCGGTTAAATCCGGAACGATTACCGGTTGGGTCTGAGCATTGGAAATGGCAGCTATTATTATAACGTTTGGTGTGTACGTTGCTGGCAGGCTGCCACTGCTTATCAGTTCACTTGTGACAGAATTTACGGCACTTTTAATATCATCTGCCGTTGTTTGCAATCCATTTGGAGCCACCAGTTTAGCGACAAGTTGCTCAATTGTTATGGGATTATTCGTGTTATTCAGCACCGCATTAACAGCCTTAATTGACACCAACAAATCCTGCTGTGTTTTGGTTGTGGTCGTCGCAGTTGTGCTGTCAGAAGTATTGGCCGGAGTTGTTTCCGCAAAACCAACGCCAAACAGGGTCTCCAGCATGACAGTTGCTTTATTAATATTGTCACTACTGAAACCGCTGCTCTGGTCAAAACCGACCGGTGCCGATGTGCTGTTGACAATATTCTGCTCAAGAAACACAACTACAGCATTGGAAGCAAAGCTGATGATAATCGGTGGAAGTGTTGCCTGACCGACTACGGCTTGAGGAATAATGGCCCTTATTATTGTCGGTGTACTGAGTGACACCGTGGTATCAAACAGTACCTTGAGAACTTTGTTCACCAACTTCGGCACAGTCGATTGAACCTCAGCCTCAACCATGATAGATCCTGCGTACGAAAGTGGGATATTAAGGGAATAGATGCCATCGGAATCGCTGGTTGAAGACAGACTTAAAGCCGGTGTTGCAACCTTAACTCCGTTCTCAATCTTATAGGCGGTTACCTTGGCACCGGATAGCGGTGTGCCGGTTGTTGTATTAATGACTTTACCGGAAATAAGCTTTGTTACCGTTTCACTGCTGGGCGGTGTATATGAACCACAGCCTTGAAGCAGTAGCGATAATGTCACAAGCAGTACCGCCCCGATCGTGATCCACTTCACGTTGATCCGCATACAGGATTCCTCCTTAAGGATTATAAATGTCTGGAGAGTATTATACTTTCGTACTTAAACACAAAGTTTTAAATAAATTTGAATATGGACTACTGTGACGTTGTCAAAAATTAACATCCGAACCACCCACAACTTCACCATCAAAATTCTGAATAGTTATGGTATTTCCTACAAACATTGCTTCTTGTAACGTACTGTTGTAGATAATTTGATTGTCATCGGTTAATTTATTGCCTAATAATGCCTGATCAAATAAATACACCTTCGAAGCTGTGATCGTAAAGGCAGCAGAACTACTTGGATTAAACAAATATTTTTTTGTAGCACTATTCTGAACAACTGTGTACATA
>CAIUSO010000058.1 GCA_903901875.1 uncultured Geobacteraceae bacterium
GAAAGGAGGCATGATACAGGTTGTAGTCCGCGCCGTGCCAAAGATTACCCGAGGTGGGTGAATGCTCTTGAAAATGGGGTGGGTGAATGCTCCTGAAAAATCAGGGGCTCAGGTGGGTGAATGGTTATGAAAAATGACAATAATATGCTGAACAACAAAAACTGTATATTCACCATAAAGTACTTTTGCCAAAAAAGCTGAGTATTTTATTGATTTATTCCAATTTTTATTTACAACAAACAATTCGGGTTTATTTATATAAGTGGACATCTGGGTTCTTTCATCTGGGTTCCATGTGGACAGAACGTCTGCGGCGGAACCACTTTGGTTGACAGTTAATACTCTCGCAATAAAGTTCTCATCGGATTCTGCCTGTACTTTGCCAGTAATAATGTCATCTATCCAAATAGTATCAGTATAAATTTTGCCATTTAAACGAATTATGGTCGGATTAATCTCCGTAATACTTTTCATAGGGAATACACTAATATCGATAGTTTCAGCATTCGTATTACTTGTCGATAGTACATATACAAGGATAATAACAGCTAACCTGATAGAAACGTGTATCAATTTATTGCTAATCATTGTTAATTCCTTTCAAATGAATGAATTTATTTTTTGGGTTATTTTGATTTGAAAGACCTATAACAATCCAATAAAGCACCGATTGCATTCCATACTGGTTTTTTTATAAACGTTGCTAATTGAACTGCGTCTGACACAAGCTTATCTCTATCCCCATGGTTTACAACACTGATACGTTTTCCATCATTTAATACAAGATTTAGTTCATAGCTGTAATATGCCGAAAAATCACCGCTTCTAGGATTTAAAACAGGTATTAGTTGAAGCGCGTGAACATCCTTAAGCATCGTAAACGACTCTACTTTATACCCGTCTGATGCTTTATCTATTTGAATTTTGCCTTTCCAGAAAAAACCAAGATTCAAATCGAAAACAATAGGCGATGTTCTCTTTATTAATAAATAAGCACCAACTACCACAAATACAACGGAAATAGCAAGTACAGCTGCCACTTTGCCACTAACTAAGGTGCCGCTTATATAGTTTATTGCGAAAATATAAATAGCTTCTCCTATCCCAAGTAAAATCAGCGTAATAAACGCCATTTTTAAAGAATTTGTTGCCCTAAACTCCATCCTTCCAACACCACATTCTTTCAATTCGTGAGTACGAAGACTGCCACCGTATGTTACCTCAGGCAGCCAATTTGTTTGCATTACAATTGGATCATTTATTATTTCTGAGATGGTATCTTTAAGATGATTTTCTATAACGTCCATCTTTTGAATGAATTTATCATAACTCGATAAATCAATATTATTTATCTCCGGTCGTGACGCTGTTTTGTTCTGTGCAATGTTAGTGTTTAGCTCATTAACATTTAAATCTTTAGGTGATTTACAAGCGCTGGCATCATGCTCTTTATGACGATCTTGATACTCGCATTTACAAGTGCTATCAGGTAAAGGTACTTCGTTTTTAAAAGTTGGAATTTTTTCGGACTTTTGCATTGAATTCTCACTTTATGTACGTTAATTAAATCTATGAGTTTTTCTACGCATCAATGTTGTTCTATTGAAAACAGTATCCTTCTGTAATAGTTATTTTAGCTGCACCCATAGTCCAATTAGTAGCCATTGCTTTGATTTCAGCCTCAATGTGTCCTAAACATATTTTGCCTTTTACACCTCCGTCACATTGTAAACTCACATACCCGCCACTGTTAACACTTCCAGAAACTTCTACGGACAATAATGGATCCGGAGTTGCGATGCCATCAGGAGTTCCAATTGTGCCACTGAGTCCGCCAGTAACATTCACTCCTACTTCAGTACTACCGGAACAATTATCATCACAAGGGTTATCATCAGTTTTTATTGTGCCAGTTCCTTCACCCCCAATTTTTATTGCTACTTTTACATACACAGGAACCGATATTGCTGGAATCGGCACTAACTGCTGTAGAATTGGGTATTCAAGCATTGGTATAGACACCTTGGCCCCAAGTGCTCCTTCTTGGCCATCCTTAAGTGCTTTAGATGCTTCACAACATCGCCTAAATGCATGTGTTGACTCAGAATATGAAATTTGGGGTGGAGGGTGATCCCCTGGTATAAAATTCATCAGTTTATTCAGATAAGCTACGACCTTTTCTCCCAGCGCGAATTGCCCCCCCAAAGGCAATGTATAATCAGGTCCTAACGGTTTATCCTCAATCTCTTTCCCAAGACACTTTCCTCCTTTGCACTTATCCTGACCAAGTTGCCCCGGTATCCCCAAATACGAAGTACACAACCTTTTATCATCACATCCAGCCCCATCATTATTTACCAGCGAGCATGCCCCTCCTTGACACGCATATTTCTTACATTCAGGTGCAACCGGTGCTGGTCCATCACAACTTTGAGGGGTACAGGATGTACCTTCCGGCACACAATCACACGGGTTGGTCAATTCACAAGGAAGTTTGACAGACGTTGTTACAACCGATCCGCCTCCACCTTGCGTGTATCCACTGCCTGTTGATCCAGAATATGTACTTGAGCTTGAACTCGTCCCACCTCCTGTTCCGCACGTTGACGGAAAATTCCCATAAACATCAGACTTCTTTTCAACCGTTTTTTGTTGCGGTGAATTCGGGCAAATAACCGCCGTACCAGTAATTGTATACAACAGCTTGCTGGTATAGCACGTCCCTCCGCCATAACCGGATATTTCGTCACCAATATTAGTTGTATTCGCTGCGGTTGTCACCCGTCTGGTGATGCGATACGGCACAACAACTTTTTGCATCTCAGCAAGTGTTTTAGGAAGGTTCGATGACATAAGTTCGATATCATACTCACCAACACTGCTCGGGAAGGTTACTTTGACATTATCCAAGGTAATCAGACCATAGTTTGAAACAGTCAACTCACCGTTAAAAACCTGTCCTGGCTGGAGATCAGGGATATTCAGGCCTGCCGGTTCAACAACAAGAACCGGCGTCGGCACGTTTGTTTCGTATGTTTGGGAGATGCGAATATCATAGCTGTCGGTGATAGTAACCGGCGTTACGCTCCATTCGATCTTTACAAGAGTCAACTCCAGCGCAATCGGTACGCTTGTTGTAGTGCCGGGGACAATGATGAAACTGCCCGATGTCGGCAACGCCCCCGGTGCGCTTATGTTGTAGCTGTAACGCCCTTCCGGAAGGTCAAATACAGTGGCTGTCCCAGACGAATCGGTATCTATGGTCTGGATCAATTCCAGCACACTCTGGTTTTGGAAGGTAATGCTGGCTCCGGCCACATCCTTAATCAGTTCGTTAAGCACGCTGAACTGTACGTTGCCTACAGCACTGCTGGTGACAGTGACTTGCACGTTATAGGTGTAAGGTATGTGATTGTCAGAGTAGATCACCAACCGGTCATTGTAGATCCCTTGTGTGATTTCTTCTCCGGGGTTGATCATAATTCCGACTGTTTTGCTCTGGCCGGATAGAATATCGCCGATGTTCTTGTCAATGGCAAGACTGACCCACGGTAGCGATGGCCCTTCGATTCTCGGGTTGTACAGGGTTTCTGCTCCGTTGTTTTTGATTATCAGGTTTTCGATCCTCTGGTTGCCGCGCATCAGGCCGGTGTCGGTGTAACTTGGGCTTGTGGATATTACCGGCAGTGCGCTTATGGTGGTAATTGTCGCAGCTATACTGCCTGTCAGCCCTTCTTGTGTGCTGATATACAGATTGGCAAGACCGATTGCCGGCGCGTTCAGGTCGGCTCCGACCCGGAAGGTTATGGTGCGGGTTTCACCCGCATTTAGCGTTGTTGCTCCTGTGTTTGCCGTAGTGGCGGTCATGCCGCTTGAGCTGGCTGCTGCAAGCGTTAATCCGGTTAAGGGGCTGCCTCCCAGATTGGTAACGGTGACCGGAATATCGTAGTTTTTACCTTTAAGAAGCTGGATGGTTGCGTTTTGTGGCGACACCTGCAGGCCGATGATGCTGTATTGCGCCTGTACTGTTCTATCCGGGAGATCCGGATGAGTGGCCCAGATGCTGTAGCCGCCCGCTTCGTTTGGGCTTGGTGTGAATGTGTAGGTGAATGTTCCAGTGGCGTCGCTGATTGCCGTGGCATTACGGTCAAAGCCTTTGCTGCTGATACCGATCCTGACCGGGACATTGGGCATTGGATTGTTGTCGATTGTGCTGGTGGCGGTTCCTGTGATTTGTACGTTTTCGCCTTGCAGGTATACAGGTTTGTCGGTTGAAGCGATGGCAAGATATTCAACGTCGGCAATCATGGCATCTGCGGTCTGTTTTAGGCCGGGGGCGGTTACCTGATCTGTCTGACCATAGTGGTAGTAGGTGTTTTGTATTTCGGCTTGAAGAACCACTTTGTACGGCGAGTTAGCCGGTATGCCAAAGGTTATCGGGTCGGATAGAAAGCTCTCACCCGCTTCGAGACGTATCGTGGTGTTTGTGCCGGAATCGACAATCGCCGTTCCGACACGCTGGTTGATATTCCCCTGAGCCAGCACGTTTCCATCCTGATCCTTCAGATATATCTTGACCTGGTTTGAAGCACCGCTGTTCTCGCTGGATAGTATCTCGGTTCTTGCGGAACCGATGTTGTTCACTTTTACCCGCACCTTGGCTAGTGCTCCCCGCACCAGAGGCTCGTTGAATATCTCAAGAGCAGTGCCGGAACCGGTGAGCGAGGTCAGACCGGTTTTGGTGATTTTGATGGTGACCCCGGATGTTGGGGTCATGATGGCGGTTACTACAACCGCAACCTGTGACGGCGCGTTGGCTTCGGTTGCCGCTACTTTGCTGATTTCCAGCGGTTTGTCACTTGGCACGTCAAAGGGGCCGTTTTCGGTGCTTTCCGGGAGGTTGCCTATTTTTGCTGACACGGCGTCGATGGTGAGCGGAGCTGTGGCCGTTGTCGGCTGAGATGCGCTCAGCACAACGTTTTCGAGTACGCCACGCCGTAGGGTTGTTCCTTGTTTCAGACCAATTGTCAGTTCCGGCAAGATTGCCTCACGAACCGGACTTTCAGTGCCTGTTGCGTTGACTGCACTTATGCCATATGTGACACTGCCGCCGCTGTAGTAGCCGTCGCTGAAAGTGGTGGAGAGGGTCGGCGTGGTGGTGATACGGCTGCCGTTTCGGTAGATGTGGAAACCTTGCAGATTGGCTTCCCCAGCCTCCCAGGAAAGAGCCGGTTTACCGTCGTCAATCCGGACAACCATTAGATTGCGTACCGGCATGACCGGGAAGGTGATTTCAGGTGCGCTGCTTGGGGCACTTTCGTTACCGAGCGGATCCAATGAGGTAACAGCGTAAAAGTGCTTGGATGAATCGGGCGAGGGGTCAATGGCAGTCAACAGAGTAACCGTGGCTACCGGAGTCAGTCCGGTTATGTCGGTTATCGGGCTGCTGGCCCGGTAAAACCGGTAGTATGGTGACGCTTCCCCAGTCCCGGCTTGCCATTCTGCTTTTACACCGTTGCCGGTCAAGGTAAGCAGAAGTGTGTTCGGAACCGGTGGCGGGGTGGCATCGGTGACGACACTGACCGGAGCCGACAAAGCACTCTCGGAATCCAACAGGCCAACAGAGCTGATGCTGTACGAGTAAGGGCCGTCTGCTGAAACTGTTTCATGATACGCCGTAGTGTTTGTTCCGCTCAGTGTAGCCATTTTGAGTGGTGTGGCGTCACCACTGCCTCGACGATACACGTTATAGGAACGAGCATCGGTGACCACCATCCAGGCCAGGCGAACTTCGCCGCTTTTAAAAGACTTCGCGGTCAAACCCATGGGAACCGATGGTGCTGGCGGGGAACTCTTGTAGAGAGTGATATTGGCACCAGATGAAACTGTTGTGCCGTGATTGTTAAACCGGTCACGGCTGTCGGTCATGGTGAAGCGGGCAACGCCTTCAGCCAATGCAGAGGGATTAAGCGTACCGCTCCAGTGAATAGTATCGGGCGAAACAAGGTCGGTTATTGGAGCCGAGCCAAGTGCCATGACCGGTGTGATGGCGGATGCCTCGTCAAGAGTAACATTGACCGGCACCGGCCCGGCAGTGGTTTTGAGAATAGTTGTCGGAGATGTGATTGATGCCTGCGGACCACGTACATCGAGCGTTGGACCGGCACCCTGGCTGTTGCCCCGGTTGGCGGCATTGTCCTTGCCTGAGAATTTCCATATCGTAGAACCGTGCGGAGAGGTGGCGTCAATGGTCACGGTTGCCGCATAGTGGGTGTCGTCAATTTTCTGAAGTGCAACCACTATTGGTGAGCCGGTTTGAGGTTCCAAACTCAGGAACGGTGCTTCCTTGAGCACTTCGCTGACCGTGAGCAGGACATTCAACTGACCGGGACCGTAGATGTTGTCGCCCGGTGCGGCTCCCGTCCCGGCAGTAAAGGCAACTGTGGCCGTGGGAGACAGGCGGTCAGAGGCGATGGAGACGACATTGGAAATCGGACTTTCGTTGCCAGCTCCGTCCAAAGCGGTAACAGCATAATAGCGCGGGGTGTCGTCAGCCGGTATCTGCTCCTTCAAGAGGTAGATAATGGGAGTGCTGTTGGTTTTGTGTACGCCACTGCCACTTGTGGAGGTGAATGGCACCAATGATTCATACAAGTTGAACCCGACAGGGACTTCACCACTACCCGACTGCCATGTGAACTGGACAGCACCCGCTGCAAGTTGCTTTGACGCAAGAGCCGAAGGCGGTGAGGGCGCACCGGTATCAACGGTAATTTTCAGGTCGGCACTATAAGGGCTCTCTCCCCCCCTGTTAGCGGCTTTTGCAGCGATGTAGTTGTCACCTTCACTAAGCGCAACATTGGTAAAGGCGATTGTTGCGCCGTTGGCAACCTGCTGTGTCGCCACAACGCCGTTGATTCTCAGGGAGACTGTGGCACCTGCCTGAGTCGTACCGCTGATTGAGATATTTTTCTGGGTAATGGCACCACCAAAAGTGGTAGTAATCACCGGAACAGAAGGCGCGGCCAGGCTGACTACCACCGGAATGGTTGTTTCGCTCCTGTTGCCCGGAACGTCATAGGCAACGATCTTGACCGTATGGTTGCCGTCGGTCGTATCAATAACGTTCCAGTTGAAGGCCAGTGTGCCTCCGGTTGCCGTGGCAACTTTGACCGTGTCAAGGTACAGCTCGATCCGATCCATGGCACTTTCGGCATCGGCTGCGCTTGCGGTAATGGTGATTGGTGCAGAAATGACCTGATTTGCTGTCAGATTGAGACCCGAGACAACCGGGCCGGTGGTATCTCCACGGGGGGTGACCGCCACGCTCTGGACGCTGGAACGCTCTGCGCCGGAACTGTTGAGGACGGTGACGGCGTACTGATAAATGGAGTCATTGGTAATCCCGGTATCGGTAAAGCTGGTGCCGGTCTGACTCTTGATCAGCGTCATGCCGGATATATCGGTCTGGGCAGTGGCGCTCTTGATTCGGTAAATGCTGTAGAACTTGACGTAGGGAGATGCCACCGCCTGCCAGGTCAGTGTGGTCTTGGCGTTGCCAGCTGCGATGGCCAGACCGGTGGGGTTTGCCAGCCGGGTGACGGCGGTTGCCACCGTACCGGTGCTCTCATGGAGCAGCGTATCTTTGGTCGTTATTTTGAATTTGTACAGGGTGGCGTCGGCCAGCCCTTTTTTCGTGAAGCTGACGGCTGTCTTGCCTGTTGCTGTGCCGCTGTCATATCCCTTGCCGTCATCGACATAAAGTATCTGGTCGGCCAGATCGCCGCTCGTGTTGGTGCTGGCAGTCCAATACAACGTTACTGTGTTGCCGTCTGCAACCGTGTATCCGGCCACAGCGGTCAGACCGGTTATATCTTCCGGTGGAAGCGTATCGGCAGGCGCGGCAGAGGCGGTGTGGACGGCGGGGTCGCTGTTGCCGCTGCTGCTGACCGGAACCACGGCAAAGTAATAGGTGCTCCCCTTGGTCAGTCCGGTGGCTTTGTAGGTTTTGGTGCCTTTGCTGACTGTGCTGACCGGAGTCAAAGTACCTACGGTGCTGAAGTCGGCGGTTGCCTGACAGACACGGTAATAGGCCAGGGCAGTCTGTTCCGGATAGGAGGGCCAGCTAAGGGTAACGTCCGTTCCTTTGCCGCTGCCGTCGGCAACCAGTACACCTGTCCCCAACGCAGTTGGTGGCACGGAGTCGTAGAGGATGTCGATGGTCTTGGTGCTAACATTGCCGATGGCGTCGGTGGCGGTGAAGACAAAGCGATTGCTGATGCCGTCCACCAGGGTAAGGGTGTACGACCAGGTGGCACTCTGATCGGTGGCGTCAAAGAGCTGCCCGCCGTTCATCTTGATGAGGCAGCCCGGCTCCTTCGTACCGGAGATAAACTGTGTTGCAGTGCTGGCAGGGGTTTTCCAGACATCAACCGTAAAGACCGGCGACGTGGTGTCAAGCGTGATGACCGGAGCCGGGGCAATGGCCGCCGAGTCGTTGCCGGCGGCGTCACGGGCAACAATGTTCAGTGTGTTGGCCGCTTCGGTCAGGGGATAGCTGTAGCTCCAGCTTGTGGCACTGTTCAAGGGGATGCGCACCGTGCCGTTGATGACGATGGAAGTGTCGGCAGTTTTAGTGCCGGTCAACAGTTGGGTGGCACTCTTGGTAAGCGGCGTTACCGCCGTTACCGTGGGTGTTGCGGGCGGAGTGGTATCGAGTACAAAAAATCCCGCAACCTGACCAAGCATGCTGTTGCCGGCCAGATCTTTGCCCCCTTTGACGGTGACATTGTACGAACTATCGCCCAGTGTGGCTGCCAAATTAACGCTGCCGCGCCAGTTCTTGGCATCCAGCCAGGCACCGCTGATGCTGTAGTTGGCACTGCCAAAAGTAACCTGCGGCTGGACTGTTGTATCCATGCTCTCGCTGAAAGTAAGAGTAAAGGTTGACGTTCCCGCTTTAAGCGGACTGACCGGGTTGATGGTCAGGCTTTGTGCCGTGGGCGGCGTTTTATCCACCGTGAATGTGAAAGAAGCTGAGCCTTTGTTGCCAAGGGAGTCCACCGGGTAGATGGTGACGGCATATGTCCCTTCTGGAAGCGTGGCGGATGGCGTGAAGAAAATGGCCGGATCGGCTACGCTCCAATTGCCGGAGATAACGGTTCCCGCAGCATTTTTTACGACCGCGCCAACGACGGACGCGGCCAGATCGGGCGCGGCGCTACCGCCGGTCAGGGTTATGGAAATGCTCCCGACTGTGCCGCTGATTGAGTTGGTCGTGGGGGTTGACGCGGCTATGGTGGGCGCTACGGTGTCACGTACCACCGTAACCTGGGTGCTCGGGCTCTGGTTGCCCGCTTCGTCCCTGGCAAAGACGGTGATGCTGTTGCTTCCTTCGCTGAGGGAGACGCTGGCACTCCAGATAGTATCAGAGAATGCGGCCGTGGTTTTGCTATTGTTGACGTAGAGCCAGGAATTTGCTTCCTTGCTGCCGGTCAGGGTGATGGAATTCTTGTTGGTTGGTGTGACCGGCGTGTCACTGTCCGGTTTTGCCGGGGCGGTCAGGTCGATGGTGAAACTCGTGCTGGCCGGGGTGCTCTGGTTGCCGGCACTATCGATGCTGTACGCCGTGAAGCTGTTCACCCCTTCCTTAAGGCCGCTGACCGAAACACTCCAGGTGGTGGCGGTCGGGTAGGAAAACGTGCCGACGGTGGCACCGGAGCAGGTCAGGATCACGCGGTTGCTGTCGCTGCTCTTGCTGCCGGTGATAATCTTGCCGGTGGTAACCGTGGGGGACGGAACCGGATCGATACCCGGAGCAGAAGGAGCGGTCATATCCACGGTAAAGACAACAGTGACCGATGCGCTGTTACCGAAACTGTCGGTTGGGGTGAGTGTAACGGTATAGCTCCCTTCTCCAATCGGCGTGGCGGGTGTGAAGGTTGCTGTGCCGGTTAAGCCGGTGCCTCTGGTGCTCCAGGTTCCTGAAACAGCAGAGCTGAACCAGGAGTCGCTTTTTACTGTTGCCGTGGCGATGGTCGCGGCAAGGTCAAGCGGCGAGAAGGTGTCCTGGAGGGTGATGGTAATAACGGAGAGCGGCGTGTTCAGGATGCCGTTATTGCCCGGGTTTGATGTGGCAATTACCGGAGCAGTGTTATCCAGCGCAATACTCAACGTGGCCGCCTGGCTATGGAAGCCGTCCACATCTTTGGCGGTGATGTTCAGGTTATTCATGCCGGATGTCAGGGAATATTGCCCCTGCCAGGTGGTGGCCGCCCATGGGGTGGTATCCGTCTGCGGGGCAAATTCGACGCCGGTGCTGCCGCTGCTGATGACAACGCTGCTGTTGGCAGGTTTTGTGCCTGACAGGGTGATCGTGGGCGTGTTTGTCGGTGATGTTACCGGATCGACCGTCGGAACGCCGATGGAGAAGTTGCGGTATTGCTCCATGATTTCAGTGGCAGACAGGGCGCGGTTGTAGATGCGGACATCGTCGAGGAGGCCGTTGAAGGTATATTCTGCCCCCAAAATCAAATCCATTGCAGAGGTTCGGATACCGTTGGGACTGTAATCCCGAGTCGCTTTTTCCACACCGTTGAGAAAGATCTTCATAGAGCTCTGATCACTACTGATGATGGCAGTAAAATGCTGCCACTGTCCAGCGACGATACTGCCGACTGGGGTACCGACCGTCAATTCCCCAATGCCGACACGATCAACCGGCGTCGATGACAGATACAAGTATCCAGCGCTGTTTAACCAAATACCGTACTCTCTGTTCTCACAGTTTGTGGTGCAACCAACTGCATTGGCTTTCAAGAGGATGTTTTGCCATGTTGGCGAAAGTGACGTGGGATTCAGCCAACCCATAAGCGTAATATTTCGGTCACTGTGCAAAGAAGAAGCATTAGAAACATTCACGAAGTCATTTGAGCCGTCAAAGCTGCCGGAGTTAGTTCCTATCTTTGCATTCGCGCTAAACATCGCGCCATTGTTAGCTGTTCCATGATTCCCCAACAACGACGCATCCTTCCAATCCCCATCCATCTTCCACCAGCCGACCAGACCGGTTTTATTGACCTTGATCTCCTGGGACTTGGTTGTTTCCACGTTACCGGTCTTATCTGTGGCGCGGAACTGCACCGTAGTTTTGCCATCTTGATCGATCACAAACGGCGCAGCATACGGCAGCCAGGTTGTCCCGTTGTCCAGGTTGTACTCAATCTTTGCAACACCGGAACCGTCAGCGGTGTCATCGGCGGCGAGTGTTACGGTGACCGGTGTGGAGTACCAGTCAGTGCTATCTTTGGTGCCGGCAAGGGTTATCTTTGTGGTTGGCGCGCTGGTGTCATGATTGGTAAAAACAATCTGCTGCTGTTGCTTGTTACCCAGAAGGTCGGTGGCCTGGATGGTGACGTTATAGGTGTCCGAGACAAATTGCACACTCGGTGTAAAGGCAATGCTCCGCACCCCTGTTGAATTCCATGTTCCGGCAATGGCCTGACCGGCAGAGTTCCTGATCGTTGCGCCCTGGAGGCTGGCGGCACTATCCACACCGGCATTGGCATCAAACAGGGTGATGGAGATGTTTCCCACGACTTTGACCGTGTTGGAGTTGTTGACCGGAATGGAACTTTCGATAACCGGGGCAATGTTGTCGTAGAAAACCGTTGTTGCTACCGTCTGACTTTGCAGCAGTTGCGTTTCGTCAAGAACGGTTATGTTAAGCAGGTTCGTACCCGGTTGGAGGTTGGAATAACTTCCTTGCCAGGTGGTAGACACATCTGCTGAAACAATTTTTTTGTTGTTGACCCAGACAGAGGTATTAGCCGGACGGGTGCCGGAGAGAGTTATGCTGTTTGCGCCGATATATGCGGGAACGGTATTGAGCACTGGGGCCGCCGGGGCGTTGGTATTGGCGGAACTAATGCCTGAGGCGTACTGCTGGGCGATTTCTTCAGAGGTCAGGGCGCGTTTGTAGATGGCGACTTCATCGATGAGACCGTCAAGACGTACTCCACCACAGCAGTACTCACCGCCAATCCAGAAGTCGACTCCACCATTTTTTTGACCCCAAACTGCCGGGGTCGTGCTTTTAAATACTCCGTTTACATAAATTTTCAACTGGCTACCATCAAAAATTCCTGCAACATGATACCATTCACCGATATTTGGAACCACCCCGGAGAGTGCATATGTACCGCCGCTGTTTTGCACTCCGTTATAAACAAAAGCGGCGAACTGATTCTGATTAAGCCCTATTGCGTAATCGGCATATGTCCCTGTTCCACCTGCAATAGTCTTTCTTGCCCCGGCACCGGTGCCGTCTAGTTTGACCCATGCCTCGGTACTGAATGTGTTGTTTGGGAATTTGCCGTATAAATTTCCGATAGAGACATAATCGTCAGTACCATCGAAGCTCCCCGAGTTTGCCCCAAATTTTCTGTCAGCACTGAACGTAACACCATTTTTCGGCACACCATGCAAGCCATTTCCCGACGAATCCGCCCAATCCCCATCCATATGCCACAGGCCCACCAGATCAGGATCGCCAAGGCTTTCCGGCTGACGTCCCACAGTTGCAGGTTGGGATTCATACACGCCGCCAAAGGTGCTGGTCGGCATGGCCACGCTCACCGGTGTGCTGCTCATTTCTCCAACCACGCCCGTGGGGATGGCAACACTGACCGGCCAAGAGACGGTATCCGCTAACGGTTCGGACGATCCGTTTAAAAGGATAATCAGGGAAATCAAGCTATAGAGGACGACGCGCAGCATCGGGTTCATAGGTCACCTTGTTTCGTTGGGTATTGGTTTAATATTGTTCTGGGGCGCATTGCAAAAATCGGGCGCACATCAGTGCTCCCCTACAGCACCGCAGGGACTTCCTTGCCGCTTGCGGTAATATACGTCACCGTTGATCGTCCACCCAGATTCGCCGACACCCGCACAAATTCCACCTTTTCGCCAGCGGCATAGATTGGCCCGCTACCATTCAAGGTCGTCGCTTGAAAAGTAACCGAAGACGTGATCAAAGACGGATACGCTGTAGCAATGGAAAGGGTGACTGTGGTGCTGGACGACGTATCAGTACCGCTCAGGGTGCCGGTTGCGCTGATAACGCTGCCGACAGCTGGCGATGCTTTTACCGTGACGGTCTGCCCTGTCGGGATATTGGCTCCGGTAACAACAATTGTGATTGGATTTTTAGTGTTAAAGGGGAGTATTACGTCCGGTGTGCTAAAAGACCCTTTAGGAACGGCCGTGACATCCTGCCCGCCGACGGAGGTAATGGTCAGGCTCGGCATATTGGGTGGCGTCACAGCATAGGGATAGCC
>CAIUSO010000059.1 GCA_903901875.1 uncultured Geobacteraceae bacterium
TGGATTCCGGCCTAAAGCCTGCCGGAATGACATCGTTTTGGACTTTTGCAAGAGCCTCATTAAAAGCAATTTTATGAAACTCTCTTGTTGGATGCTCTCTCAAAAAGTAATTTCCTCCCCCAAGCGGGGGGAGGTCAGGAGGGGGGATGTTTTGCATCTTTTTGAGATAATCAGAAAACTCCCCCTCCTGGGGAGGGAAATTGTCTGCTTTTTTGCGAGTGCATCAATGATGAAATAGTAAATACAGGAGATGAATTTGATATGGATGCTTCATTTTGGCATACAAAGTGGGAACGGGCGGAGATCGGATTTCATAAAGAAACATTCGATCTTCATCTGCAACAGCAGTGGAACCGTCTGGGGCTTGGGAAGAGTCAACGGGTGTTTGTCCCGCTCTGCGGCAAGAGTCTCGATATGCTCTGGTTAGCCGGCGAGGGACATCCGGTTACCGGAGTGGAACTTAGTCCGCTTGCTGTTGAGGCCTTTTTTGAGGAGAATAATCTACTGCCGCGTCGTTATCAGCAAGGATCCTTCAACGTATGGGAGGCCGACGAGATTCGGATTATGAACGGTAATATCTTCGACCTTGAAGCACGCCATATTGCCGACTGTGCCGGTGTCTATGAACGTGCCTCTCTCATTGCACTCCCACCCACCATGCGGGAAGAGTATGTTCGCCATCTGAGTATGATTTTACCACCAGTAATCCTGATTCTTCTGGTAACGATGGAGTATGACCAGACCGTGCGTTCCGGTCCTCCGTTCTCGGTCAGTGAGGAGGAAGTGATGTCACTGTACAACCCTGCATTCAAGATAGAGAAACTCTATACTCACGATGCTCTCTCCAAAGAATCACCTTTTCGTGCGCAAGGTTTGAGGGAATTGCATGAAAAAGGGTACCTCCTCTCGCGTCGCTCGACGTAATCCTCTTTAAATAGCTAGAAAAGGTACATGTATAATGGCTATTTAATCACTATTGAGTATTTTATGTAATCGGTGCACTCTCAATTCAGGGTAGTGGCGGCATTTAGTTGACATCGCTGTCATCCTGAGCGACAGAGAAGGATCTGCTGTGGTTTTCGATGGTACAAGAGCAAAAAACAGATTCTTCGCTTCACTCAGAATGACAAAACTGGCTGCTGGAACTTGGTGTCAACTAAATGGTGACATCACCCAATTCGGAAACATTCAGGAAAATATCTGCATAGCTGGTGCGCAATGCCGGTGGAAAAGTTGATCAAGCAGGGGGGAATTATGCCGTTACCATTTATTCTTATTCCCTGTTGCAATCAAGATGACACCACTCGTAGGGGCGTATGGCCATACGCCCGCCTTTTGCTGTTCGCCACATTGGGGAGTATGTCATATGTTCACCAATGTTTTAAATGTCATCTTGGTTGCAATACAGAATTATTATGGTGCGGTGGCGCAGACCGTGATTGCTTTGCCGATTGCAGGTGCTCTTGTCGGTTCAACGGTCGGCTCTGTTTCAATCTGTATTTACCACCATGGATCGGGCATTTGAAGAGCAGGATCCTGTCTGCTATGTCGAGCAGCTTGAAGTTGTATGCGCCGCATTGGGAGCGGGGCTTCCCTTTAGCTCATTTCCCAAATTTGATCGGTTTATGAATGACTCAACGACGGTATTCACATTATAGTCAAACAATAAGGAATTAAAATGTTCTATAAAAAAGAAAGTCTATTCAATGATATTGTAGTCTCCATAGCGGAAGGTATTTTTGTTCTGAATGAGTCGGGAGAAATAACTTTTATGAATCCGGAGGCTGAGCGCCTCTTGGGATGGAGTGCCGGAGAGCTTGAAAACAAAAATGCCCATGACATTATTCATTGTCATCACATTGATGGCTCCATACTTCCGCTTCACATGTGCCCCATGCGTAACGTCATAAAAACCGGTAATCCGTACAGCTCGGCTGACGATCTCTTTCTCCGGAAAGATGGGAGCAAATTTCCCATATCCGTATTGTGCAGTCCCATCTCGGATGGTGATAGGGTCGTGGCGTCTGTCACCGCTTTTCGGGATATTACCGAGCTGAAAAATGCGGAAGCAGCACTGCACAAAGCTCATGAGGAGCTGGAAGAAAAAGTCAGGGATCGGACTGAAGACCTGAGAACATTGAATCAGGAGCTGGAAATTAAAACACAAAACCTTGAGGAGTTGAATACGACCTTGAGAGTTCTGCTCCGTCAGAGGGAAGATGATAAAAATGAACTGGAAGAACGGGTTTTTTCAAACGTGAAAACACTCATTATTCCAACCATTGAAAAACTGCGGAAATTTACGTTGGAATCCTCGTACGCCTCCTATCTTCAACTGCTTGAATCAAACCTCTTGCAAATTGTCTCACCATTCTCCATGAAACTGTCAACAGCCTTGCATAATTTGACTTTTTCTGAAATTGAAGTTTCCAATTTCATCCGGGAAGGCAAAACGTCAAAGGATATTTCGGTGCTACTGAATATCACCAAAGATACTGTTGATACTCACCGTCAGAATATCCGGAAAAAATTGGGTATGAATGGTAAAAAACAAAATCTGCAAAGTTTTCTGCTCTCCTTAAGGTGATGATAAATGCTCATTACTAATTCATTAATTAATAAACATTGTAATATTTTGTTTGTCGTATGGATACTGCTGCTTATGATTGGTCATCTTATGGAATGATATCTGATTCCGTTTACAATGGATGCATGTTGAATAACTTGAATATCTCATTAACAAAGAGTGATAGTGGATTGTTTTCTACCGGGCGGTTCGCCAGAATGAGCGTGCGATGGTGGGTGTGGTTGAACTGGGCAATGTGGTGCTCTCGAAGGGTTCCCTGTCTGAGATACTGCTCGACCAGAGAACGGGAGAGGAAGGAGATGCCGCTCCCCTCGCTCACCGTGTTAATGATATAGTGCAGATCGTCGCAGATGATGGTATGTGCGAACTCGGCACAGGCCCTGCCGTTATTTTTCAGGTTTTGAATCAGGAGCTTACTGGAACAGCACCCCTCTTTTCTGATGTACAGGTCGTAGGGAATTAGGTGGTCAATGGTTACGGTGGAGGACTCAATACCAAGAGACGGTGATGTGATAAAAATCAGCTCGTCATCGGGCAGACTAAATGTTTCAAATTCTCCCAGTTCATATCTTTCCGAGTGTTCAATCACCCCGGCCTGATACATCCCCCTATGAAGTCCCTCAATAACATCATCCGGCATCTCAAACGAGAAGTTGATTTCTGACGTGCTGGAATAGAGCAGCATAAAACGTTTCATTAATTTTGGTATATAGGCAATGCCAAAGGCGGGAGTGCAGCAGAAGGAAATCCTGGTACGCGTCTCGTGATCATGTAATTTTTGAACGAGTTCTTTTTCCAGTTGAAAAATCTTCAGTGCCTTTTCAATGACTATTTTTCCTGCTTCTGTCGGAACAAGAATCGGTCCGCTTCTATCGATAAGGGCGTACCCATAGTGATCTTCCAAAAGTTGAATACGTCGCGAAATTGCAGACTGTGTGACAAATAATTTTTCCGCCGCCTTTGAAAAACTACCCAAGGCAATAGTTTCAACAAGTGTCTGAAAGTACTCTGACTTCATTCCCGGTTCCCCCTCTGATTTGTCTTTCGTGCAGAAAACTCATAGTGGTATGAAAATATTTCATTTTCAATATATATAAAAAGAATGTTTAATGCAACTGTATACAGTATTCAATATACTATATGTTGGCGGTACCGGGTAACTACTACACACTGAAAGGGAGGAATCAATGAAGAAGTCAGTCGGAAGTCTCATGGTCTTGGCATTTGTGGCAGCGGTGCTGCCAATGACTGCACAGGCAGAAAGTTTGGATCTCCAGTTGAAAGTAGACACACTGACCAAGGAAGTAAATGATCTGAAGGGGGCGGTGAAAAAAATCGAGGATAAGTCCCTCGGTAAGTGGCTCACTATTGGCGGTGATTACCGGTTTCGGGTAGATTCACTTCATGGACAAACGGCAGCATATACTGACCCGAACAAAATGTTTACTAATGTTGGGAACCTGCTTCAGTCCGAGGCATTTTCACTCGGCTCTGCCAACGGATCCCTTGGTATGCCGGCCGGACAGGCACTGGCAGCTTTTATGACCTTTGGTAATACCATGAAAAAAACCACAACCTATGCGGGTGCATTGTCCTTTCTCAATCCGGTGACCAATCCACTGGCGGGGGCATTGGGGACACTTGCACCCTACGGTGCCGTTGATGCCGATAAACCGAGTAACGAAACTCTTTACACCAATAAATTCGGCCTCGAACTCCATGCCAAAGCATCACAAAATGTGACGGTCAATGTCAAGCTTGATATGTACAAGTCTTTTGGCTCTCAAAATGATGATGCCACCACCGGCAACTATTTTGCCGACCGTGTCGGTGTGTTTGATGGCACTCTTGGCCATACACCCTCTGACAGTGCATTGAATGTGGACAGGGCTTATGCCACCTGGAGCAATATCGCCGACCAACCGGTCTGGTTTTCCGTGGGTCGCCGTCCCTCGACAAACGGAGCACCCACTAACTTGAAACTTAATAATGAACGTCCGGGCAATGGTGGTACACCGGCACTGCTGGTTGATTATGCCTTTGACGGCATGACGGTTGGCTATGCCCCGGATATTGATGCATTGCCCGGTGCGTACGCTAAAATCTGCTACGGCAGGGGGTATGACAGCGGCATTAAAGTCTCATCAAATAATCTGAAAGATACTGATATGTTAGGTGTTGCCGTGATCCCGGTTGATACGGATCCATTACGGGTCTGGCTCCAGTGGAATCGCGGTTATAATATTTTTGATTTTCCGGTCATGAGCAACACCGCATTCGGTAATACGGCTCCTTCAACCAATCTGGGTGACATCGACTGGTTCGGTGCCGGAGCCATGAGTACGCTGAAAAATGTCGGTCCGGGCAATTTGAATCTGTTTGCCGATTTCGGCTTGAGCGTAACCCGTCCCAATGACAATGTTTCCGGGCAGGCGGGCTTCCAGGGGCTCATGACCGGTTCGTTCTTCTCGCCGGAAGCTCCGACCAGCAAAACAGGGTGGGCTGCATTTGCCGGTGTGCGCTATGACCTGCCGTCAAAGACCAAGTTGGGCTTTGAATACAACCATGGTTCAAAGGACTGGATTACCTTTACTCCGGCCTCCGATGATATGTGGACCAGCAAGGTTGGTACCCGCGGCAATGTGTATGAGCCGTACATTATTCAGGAGCTTGACCTGAAACCGATCTCTTCCTACCTGAGCAAAACATTCTTCAAAATCGGCTACCAGTATTATGACTTTGAATATACCGGCAGCAATAACTGGGTAGGTGCTCCGGTTAAAATCTCCGATATCTCAAATAATATGATGATGATGGCTCCGGTTAAAACGGCCCACGATGTGTATGCCACGTTTGAGGTGAAATTCTAATCTCTCGCTTCCCTCTTGCAACCACCATGGGTGGTTGCAAGAGGGAAGTTCCCTTGTGTCATTCATTTTTCTCATCAAAGGAGCATTCCATGAACAAGTTAGTATCAGTTGTATTGATGGCCGTTTTGACGGTTGTGTCCCTCATGGCTTTTTCAAGTAATTCCTATGCAGACGAAACCAAAATGGTTGGAACCATAACTAAAATTACGGTTTCCGCAGATAAAAAGTCGGCCACAGTTATTTTGAAAGATTCCAAGAGTGAGAAGGATGTGACGATTGTTATCAGCGACGAGCTCACTCTTGATAAGTTTGCCGATAAACGCATCGTTGAAGGTGATGAAATCCGCTGTAAATATGAGAGCGTGAATGGTGTCAATGCCAGTAAGATGTTCAAGAAAACGGCCGGCTGTTAGACTTTTCAAAAGGAGAGTTGGATCATGAAGATGATTATCTGTTCGGTATTGACGACAGTTGTTCTGTCACTGGTTGTTTCAACGGTATTTGCGGCGGAATCGGTGGCCGTGGCCAGGCCGACAATCGCAAAAATCTGCACCAATTGCCATAAAGCTGAAGCGGGTACGTTACGGGGAACCTTTGACAGTGTGGCTTTCAAGTCGAAAACAATTCAAATTAAGATTGATGATTCCATTGAGCTGGTAAAATTTGATGAAGATGACATTAAGGTTGTCAATGGTGCCGGGAAGGCCGGTGATGGAGAATTACTTCGCGGTACCAAAAAAGGGCATGAGCTGAAGGTTGTCTTTGTTGAAGAAAATGGTGTGAAAACGGCAGTGAAGGTTTTTGAAAAACCACCGGTTAAAGTAACTCCTGATATGGTGATAACTACCGGAGAAATTGAGAAGCTTGTTGCCGGTGGGCCTGATAAAGGCAGCTCCTATCTATTCGACTCCCGCCCTTTACCACGTTTCAAAGAGGGGGCCATTGTTACTGCCGTCAGCCTGCCGTATCCCACCTTTGATACCCAGGTGGATAAATTGCCTGCGGATAAAAACGCCCTGATTATTTTCTACTGTTCGGGGCCAACCTGCAACATGAGTCCCGGCTCGGCTGACAAGGCAAAAAAGCTCGGCTACCGTAATGTGAAGGTGTATATCGACGGCATGCCGGCCTGGAGCAAGAAAAACTTTTCTGTCCTGTCCGCTGCCTCTTTAAAGGAAGCCTGGCTTGACAAAAATATCCCGCTCGTGCTGCTCGATACCCGTCTGGAAAAAACCGCTGCTAAAGGTTTTATCAAAGGGGCGGTCGCTTTCCCGGTTGCACAAGCTGCCAAAATGGTCAAAAAACTTACGTTGAAGCAGAAAAATGCGCCGATCTTTGTCTATGACGCTGCGGGGGGCACAGAAGCCGAAACGGTTGCACGGGAACTTATCAAGGGGGGATATGAAAATATCAAGGTTGTGACCGGTGGCTTTGCCGCCTGGAAAGGGGCTACGTTTGCCGTAGAAACGGGTAAGCTGTCCCACACGGCCACCTACACTCCCGCACCACGCCCCGGCGAGATCAAGCTGGCGGAATTTGAAGCCTATGCTGCCAACCTGCCGGATAATGTCATGATTATTGATGTTCGCAATGTTGATGAGGTGAAATCAGGGATGTTGAAAACCGCCAGGGTTATTCCTGCCGAGGAGATCAAAAACCGCCTTGCCGAGATTCCCAAAGACAAGTTGATCGTTACCCAATGCTCTACCGGTATACGTGCCGAAATGGCCTATCATGCCTTGCGGGAACTGGGGTACACCAACGTGAAATTTGTCAACGCCAAAATTGAATTCGAGAAGAACGGCAGCTACAAAATAAATAAAGAGTAACTCCGCTTCTGACCGGAAACTACGGTTCAAAGCTACCGATACCACAGCTCCCCTAGGAGGCATAACGTGTCTTTTGAGTTTTCACGCAGATCATTTTTAAAAACATCGGGACTTTTGTCTGCCGGAATTGTTGCTTCCTCCCTGTTGCCGGACAAGTTTCTTTTGTGGGCAGAAGAACAGGGGATGATAAAGGGCCGCTACACACCCACTTTTTGTGAAATATGTTTCTGGAAATGCGGAGCCATCGCCAAGGTGGTTGATGGCCGGGTGATGAAGCTTGAAGGCAATCCGGTTCACCCCGGAGCGCGGGGAAAACTCTGTGCACGGGGAAACGGGGGGACCGGGCTGCTCTATGATCCGAATCGTTTGAAAACACCCCTCATCAGCACCGGAGCGCGGGGGGAGGGGAAGTACCGGAAAGCTACCTGGGATGAAGCGTTAAGTTTGGTGGCTGACAAGCTCACCGCCATCAAACAGAAGTATGGTCCGGAAGCGGTAGCCATCTTTACCCATGGCACTCCTACCGATCATTTTCTGCCGCTGCTCTCAGCATATGGTTCGCCAAACGTCGGCATGCCGTCCTTTGCCCAATGCCGGGGGCCCCGTGACGTAGGGCTGGAACTCACCTTTGGCGAGGGGATAGGTTCTCCTGAGCGGCTCGACATGGTCAACAGCAAGGTGGTGGTACTCTTTGGCTCCCATCTGGGTGAGAACATGCATAACTCCCAGGTGCAGGATTTCGCTGAAGCGGTCGGTCGTGGTGCAAAATTCATCGTGATTGATCCCCGCTTCTCCACTGCGGCGGGAAAAGCCCATACCTGGCTCCCGATCAAGCCGGCAACCGATATGGCCCTCATGCTGGCCTGGATTAACTTCCTGCTGAGCGAAGGTCTCTATGATAAAGAGTATGTTGCTGCCTACGCCAACGGCTTGGAAGAATTGACCGCCGCGGTAAAAGAGTACACTCCGGAATGGGCTTCGAAAGAAACCGATATTCCGGTCTATCAGATTGTGGAGACCGCCCGACTACTGGGCAAAAATGCCCCGGCGGTTTGCATTCATCCGGGACGCCACACCACCTGGTACGGTGATGATGTGCAACGGACCCGCTGTATGGGGATTCTTATGGCACTGCTCGGTTCGTGGGGGAGGGAAGGGGGCACCTTCATGGCCACCAAAGCATCCTTTCCAAAGGGGGCTGCCAAGCCGTTTCCTGAACCGTCGAAAGCTCCGCTTAATCTGGGAACCTTTCCCTTTGCCGGTGCCGAAGGGGTTACCCAGGCTATTCGTAGCTCCACCATCAGTGGTGCTCCCTACCCGATCAAGGGGTGGTTTGTCAGCGGTACCAACCTGCTGAAGGCCATACCAAACCAGAAGGAGACCCTTGAAGCGATCAAAAATCTGGATCTGCTGGTGGCGGTCGATGTGATGCCCTTTGATACGGTGATGATGGCGGACGTTATACTTCCCGAATGCAGCTATCTGGAACGTTATGATGCGCTGGCTGTCGGCAAGGGGAAGTCATTGACCGTTTCGCTTCGTCAGCCGGTTATCGAACCGCTGTACGAATCAAAGCCGGGATGGTGGATCGCCAAGGAGCTGGCCAAACGTCTCGGGCTTGGCGAGTATTTCCCCTGGAACAGTTACGAAGATAAGATCAAGGGGCAGTGTGCGTTGTGGGGAATAGATTACGAAGAGTTGAAGAAAGTGGGAACCATTACGATTCCAAATACGGCCACCCCCTTTATCACGCCGACCAATCCCCCCGAGTTCAAAACCGCCTCAGGCAAAATTGAGCTGTATAGCAAAGAGTTGAAAGAAAAGGGCTTTGACCCTGTTCCCCGCTATACGAAACATCAACAGCCTGCAAAGGGAGAATTTCGCCTTATCTATGGGCGGAGTGCGGTTCACACCTTCAGCAGAACGACCAATAACCCCGAACTGCATGAACTGTATCCTGAAAACGAAGTGTGGCTTAATACGGAAAAAGCCCGTGAAATGGGCTTCAGCAACGGTGATTACGTGACGCTGAAAAATCAGGATGGAGCCGTCAGTAACCGGATCAAGGTCAAGGTTACGGAGCGGATCAGGGAAGATTGCGTCTATATGGTCCATGGTTTTGGTACCACCAGTAAGGAACTGAAAAATGCCTTCCGCAAGGGGGCCGATGATCAGGGGTTGATTACCCGTTATGCCGTGGATCCCATCTGCGGTGGCACCGGTATGAGAGTAAACTTTGTCCGTTTGGAGAAGGAGAAGAATAATGCCTAAGTATGCCATGGTGATCGATGAACGACGGTGTGTCGGCTGCATGGCATGCGTTGTTGCCTGCAAGAAGGAGAATGAAGTGCCCCCGGAGCAGTTCCGGACACGGGTGGTCGAGAAGGTGGAGGGTAAATTCCCCACCTTACGCATGGAGCTTCGCTCGGAACTCTGTAATCACTGTGACAATCCCCCCTGTGTTTACAACTGCCCCACCGGTGCATCCTATAAGAATAAGGAAAACGGTATGGTGCTCCTCAAAAAGTACCGTTGTGTCGGCTGTAAATCCTGTGTGGCAGCCTGTCCCTACGATGCGCGTTATATTAATGAGGAGAAGGGGTTTGCCGATAAATGCACGTTTTGTGAGCACCGTGTCAAGGAGGGGAATCAACCCGCCTGTGTTGCAACCTGTATCGGCAAGTCACGCATCTTCGGTGATCTGGATGATCCCAAAAGCGTAGTAAGTGTAGCACTGCGCGATAACCACAGTGAGGTTCTTCTGGCAAGCACCGGGACGCGGCCACGGGTCTATTACATCAGAAAATTCGGCAAGCCGGAATAGGAGTGACGAGCATGGAAATAACAACAACGGGATTAAATGCTATTACCTCACCCCACCTCCACGTATGGGACTGGCGCGTGTCGCTCTATCTCTTCCTGGGGGGATTGTCGGCCGGCTTGGCGATTATGACGTCCATTCTCCATGTCCGCAAGGGGGGGAGTCTGGCCGAAGGAGAACGGGCGGCGATTTCTGCTCCCATATACGTTCCGGTAATACTGAGCATCGGCATGATCTTCATCTTTCTCGATCTAGAAAGAAAACTCAATGTGTTCTGGTTTTATCTGACGGTACAGCCGCTCTCCCCCATGTCCTGGGGGTCCTGGGGGCTCCTCGTCTTTTATCCGGTCAGTATCATGTATGCTCTGGCCATGTTTCCCGAACAAAAACGCCATCTCTTGAAGTTCCGGCAGCTACAGGAGTTGTCGGAACTGTTAAGCAGGTACAAACTCAAGTTGGCGGCCCTTAACTTTGCCATGGGTATATTCATCGGTGTGTACACGGGCGTTCTGCTCAGCTCTTTTGTGGCGCGCCCCCTCTGGAATTCGGCCATACTTCCGGTGCTGTTCCTGACCTCTGCCATGTCGGCCGGGGCGGCCTTTATGATTATTATATCCAACCAGAAAAAGGTGAAGCTTTACTTCACAAAGGTTGATATCTGGCTCGTGCTGGCAGAAATGGTGCTACTCCCGCTGTTTTTCTACGGCCAGTACACCTCGTCCGGCGCGAACCGGGAATCAATCATGCCCTTTTTCACTTTCTCCCACGATTACTTCCTGTATGGTATCGGTATGCTCCTGCTGCTCGTTATTTTACCGATTGCACTCGTTATGAAGTACCTTGAGGTGAAGGAAGATCATGGAGAAGATCTGACCGCCTCAGAACTCATGAAAATGAATGTGAGTGCGCTGATGGTACTGGCAGGGGGGATGATTATCCGTTTTACCTTTGTCTATGCGGGACAACTGAGCCACTTATCGTAAATTACAACACCCGGCTTGCCGGACCACACAACAAAAAGGAGATGTGAAATGAAAAAAATGGTACTGTTGCTTGTAGTCGCTTTGATGACGGTGAGTTTCACCACGGTAGTTATGGCTGAGGAGAAGAAAGAAGAGAAACCTGCCGCCGAGAAGGTTGATAAAAAAGATGCTGCAAAAGTTAAAAAAGAAAAA
>CAIUSO010000060.1 GCA_903901875.1 uncultured Geobacteraceae bacterium
CCAAAATCAACTTCATACACATAGTCGTTGTAGATGATGACAACTGAATTTCCATACTTTTCCATCACTCCAACCGGCATAATCCTCTCTTTGAGAAAATAGAATCCGATACCAAGCATAAGCACAACAGCCGCAGCAATAGCCGGTATCATGAATTTGTTAGTCGTGGCTCGCTTGCCGAACAGTTGGGCTTCCCAGTCAAGAATATGCCCGTCGCCAATAACGATGGTATCGCCTCTCACTATTTTTATACTGGCGACCGCCAAACCATTGACGGTGGTTCCATTAGTCGAATGTTTGTCTTTCAGGAACACCTCACCATTCTTCAAAAGCAGAAGATCGGCATGTTCTCCTGAAACATCCGCATAAGGCAGAACAATGGTATTTGATGGATTTCTGCCAATGCTCACCTTTTTTCTGATTTCACCCGTAACCTCCTCATGAACACTCTTCTTGTCGGGGAGAGTACCTTTCAGGTAGCTCCAGACATCAATCCGGTAATGACTCCCGAGCCGTACCTCATCATCCCGAGTGATAACCACCTCGTCTCCTTTTTGCAGAAGTTTCCCGTTGACCGAGGTGCCATTAGTGGATTCAAGATCGCTGATTCTGACGGTGCCGTCGTTTTCAATCTTGAGGAGCGCATGCACTTTGGAGACATCGCCTTCACGAGGGCTGATAACGATATCGTTGTCAGGAGAGCGACCAATTTTAATAATTTTCATGGGTTGGATTGTTTATGGGTTATTTATGATCAACAAAACAAACTGCGATGAAGCAGCCGTGCCACTATTTCGCTGCTGGCCCAAAAGTCAAGGTATCCTCTGCATTCATGCGGCGGTAATTATCACACCCTTTCGCATTCCCGTTATTGCAGGATTTTTGATACCACTCCTTGGCCATCGCCCTGTTAGCCGCAACGCCCTGACCATGTTCATACATTATTCCAAGGTTGTTCTGGGCAACTGCATTGCCCTGATCAGCCGCAAGACGGAACAATTTGATGGCCTCAACGTAGTCTTCAGCGACTCCCTGGCCATTATGGTAAAGAGAACCAAGATTATTCTGGGCACTTGAATCTCCCTGATCAGCCGCAAGACGGTACCACTTAACGGCTTCTGCATAGTTCACCGAGCCGTCTTTGCCATAGAAGTAAATTTCGCCAAGGTTATTCTGGGCATCAACACTCCCCTGCTCACCCGCAAAACGGTACCACCTGATCGCTTCTGCATAGTCCTGGGTGACTCCCTGGCTATTTACATACATATAGCCGAGCATGGATTGCGCATTCATATTACCCCTCTCTGCGGCAAGACGGTACCACTTCGCAGCCTCTGCATAGTCCACTGTGCCCCCTTTACCACGGTAGTAAATCTCGCCAAGGTTATTCTGGCTGTCAACACTCCCCTGCGCACCTGCAAAACGGTACCACTTAACGGCTTCTGCATAGTCCTTGGTGACTCCCTCGCTGTTTTCATACATATAGCCAAGACTGAATTGCGCATTCATATTGCCCCGTTCCGCGGCAGGTCGGTACCACTTCACAGCTTCAGCATAGTCCACTGTGCCATCCTTTCCATTGTAGTAGATCTCGCCAAGGTTATTCTGGGCATCAACACTCCCCTGCACTCCTGCCAGACGATACCACCTGATCGCTTGAGTGTAGTCTCGGGTAACCCCTTCGCCATTTTCGTACATGAAGCCGAGCATGTACTGCGCATTCACATTACCCTTGCCGGCAGCCGTTTCAAACAATGCTTTTGCTTCAGAATAACTACCTGCATCATGGAGTGATTTGCCCTGTTCGTATTTTTTTGCAGCATCCTGTTTTTTCCACTGCTCTGGCACACCGCTGTTCAAAAAGAGAACAAGAGAAAAAAGAAACAGCAGCACCACGCCAACTCCGATGACAACCCGCTTGTCAAGCGCTGTCCACCAAGGCGGAACTGGAGGAGATC
>CAIUSO010000061.1 GCA_903901875.1 uncultured Geobacteraceae bacterium
GCAGCCACAGCGACCGACCTCGTTCTTGAACGGGGACCACTCACCGCCATCAGGGCCATGCAGCGTCCCGGTGCCCCGGACCTGTTAACTCGAATCATCACAATGTTTGAAAGCGACTCCCAGCAGTTGGTTGAAACCTTGCGTATCACTCTTACGGAAAAGAACAAAGAAAAGGCGATCAGAGCGGCCCATACCCTCAAAACATCCAGTTCGATGCTTGGAGTACTTTTTCTGGCGACCACCTGCGAGTTCATAGAAACGCGATTGCGGAGTGGTCAGGAATTGTCTGTGGCTGAAGCGGACATGAGCAAGCTGGAGTCACTGCGCTCTATAGCCGTCCAGCTGCTGTTAAATGAACTCGTCACACCGAAATGATGTATTAACCACACCACAGGGAATATCGTTATGAAAGACAAACTATCCGTCAGGTCATGTTTCCTCCGACGGGCTTGTAAGACCGGCCTCACGATTGTCTCGGCGGCATCTCTTCTCATGGTGCTCCCACGGGGGAATGCCCATGCCGAACCTCCCGTCCAAATGGCCTCTGCGGGCCATCTGTCGGCTCTTTCCATCGAAGACCTGATGCAGATCGAGGTATATTCGGCAGCAAAACAGGTAGAAACAGTATTTACCACTTCAGCGGCCATCTATGTCATCACCGCCGAAGATATCCGCAACTCGGGGGTGACATCACTGGCCGATGCCCTGCGTCTGGCACCGGGTGTGCAGGTAGCCCGCATTGATGGCAATAAGTGGTCAGTCGGCATTCGGGGCTTTGCCGGGCGATTTGCTACGAAACTGATGGTAATTCAGGACGGGCGTACCCTGTACAATTCTCTGTTTTCCGGCGTATACTGGAACGTCCAGGAGCCCATGCTGGAAGATATCGAGCAGATCGAAATCATTCGTGGCCCGGCCGCCACCCTCTGGGGGGTCAATGCGGTTAACGGAGTTATAAACATCACCACCAAGCATGCCAAAGACACCACGGGTGGAATCGTTACCGCTTCTGTCGGAAGTGAAGAACGGGCATCTACTGCGGCCCGTTACGGCGCAAAGATCGGAGATAACGGTTATTTCCGAATCTATGGTAAATATTTTTACCGCGACGCCCAGTTCCCCGTAGACCAATCAGATGCAGGTGACTCATTCTGGAACGAATGGCGCGGCGGATTTCGGGGCGATTGGGACATCAACGTCAATAATAAAGCGACCTTGCAGGGTGACGCCTACACAAGCCGGGTCGCTAACTATTGGTACAATGGTCAGAACATTCTTGGCAGATGGCAACGGACCCTTTCCGATACTTCGAATATGTCAGTGCAACTTTTCTTTGACCAGACAACCATCCAAAACCGGATTAGTTCCGATGATCGCGAGGCACGGAATACCGGTGATATAGAACTGCAGCATGTGTTTACCCTGGGCAGCCGTAATCACCTGATCTGGGGTACCGGTTATCGATTGATGTCCGACCAGTTGAACGAAAACCCCGTCATGGGTCAACCAACATATTCCCCCCCCCGAAGCACAGATCAGCTGTTTACCGCTTTCGTTCAGGACAAGATAACCCTGTTGCCCGATACGTTGTATTTTATTGTCGGCTCGCGGGTTGAGCACAATGAGACGACCGGGTGGGAGGTTCAGCCCACGGGGCGCCTGCTCCTGACGCCTTCGGAACAGCATACCCTGTGGGGTGCCGTATCGCGGGCCGTGCGCACGCCGTCGCGGGCTGAAAAATCTATTTCCACCGATATGTGGCAAGATTCGGCCGGCAACTGGCCACACCTGAATGGCAACCCGAATCTTCCTGCGGAAAACATGATTGCCTATGAGGGCGGCTACCGGTATCAGCCGCTTACCGATCTTTCCTTTGACCTCGCTCTCTTTTACAACGATTACAGCTCGTTGGTTGGCGTAAAAGCAGATACGCCCTCAGACGGCGGCGTACAGTTGTCTATTACGCCGACCGCCACCGCAATCAGCAAAGGGGGGGAATTGGCAATCAACTGGAGGCCCCTCACGTGGACAGACTTCGTACTAGCCTACTCCTACCTCGATATGACGGTCAACTCTACTTCTTCATACGAGCTTGACAGAGTTGTTATGTATGCCGACACCGCCCCCAGCAATCAGGTATCTCTCAAGTCGGTGTTGACGTTACCGGAGCATGTGAAATGCACCCTCTGGTTCCGCTACGTCAGCGGCATCCATGGCAGTACCCCCGTTTACGATGTATCCGACTATGGAACCCTTGATGCTCGAATCGCCTGGAAGCCGGTTCCCGATCTTGAACTTTCCGTTGTTGGCCAAAATCTCTTTGAACCAAACCACTATGAGTTTGGTCAAGATGTGTTCGGGAACCTGCCCGCTCAGGTACGGCGCAGTGTCTATGGGAAGGTGACGTGGGCATTCTAAAATTCCTCATAGCGGTTGTACTTGCATCGTTCCTTGAGCTTTCCACCCCGCTGCTTATGCCGGTGGCTGATGCCCATGCCGCAACGGCTTCCTTGCAGGAAGTCAAGTTTGCCTTTATTGAAAACTTCACGAAGTATGTGACCTGGCCACCCCTTACCTTTGAAAGCAGCAGTTCCGAGTTCCGGGCCTGTGTCGTAGGCAACGGCACCGTCAGTAAGGCTTTCGAAATCCATGCAAAAAGTATCGTCAACACCCACAGTATCAGGAGCATACGTATTACCTCGGCCGACGAGGCACCCCAGTGTCACTTCATCTATTTTGGAGATTCGGCCGATGGGGGACTGACAAAGCGGGTGCTTAAGGCGGTTGAGGGGAAACCGGTGTTGACCATAGGTGAGGTGCCCGGTTTTATAACCAAAGGGGGGATCATTAAGTTCAAACAGGTGGAAAAAAAACTTGCCTTCGAAATCAATCCGGCCGCTGCCCGACTGGGCGGTCTGGAAATCAGCTCCCGCCTGCTCAAGCTGGCAACAATCGTTTCGGAGCACACCGAATCGGATAAATAGGGTTTATTTAACCAACCACCGTGTCAGAGCGTTATTCAGAACATCTTTTTTCAGCGGCTTGGGAATGTAATCATTCATACCAGCCTTGAGGCACTGCTCCCGGTCATTGTCCAGCACGTTGGCTGTCACCGCAATAATCGGCACGTTGTGATTACGCACCTGCGAAGCGGGATCGCGGATAACGGCGGTCGCCGCCAGGCCGTCCATCTTCGGCATCAGGCAGTCCATGAGCACGAGATCATAGTCACCGGTTTCAAGGGCAGTGACAGCTTCTTCGCCATCCTCAGCCACATCGGCACTATACCCCAGCTTCCCCAACAGGTTTAACGCCACCTTCCGGTTGATCGCATTATCTTCTGCCAAAAGAATTCGATTTCCCCGCGATGTTTCGAGGGAGGACTTCTCACACGGCCCATCTGGAGCGGCAACCTCGGGCGTGTCATTTTCCGGTTTGCCAGTCGAACCAGGAGTGCGGTCGCTTCTGGCGGAAGCGCCCCCGGCGGCATCTTCCGGCTGTTTTTCAAACATGGCGGTGAACCAGAAGGTGGAACCACTCCCTTCTTTACTTTCCACCCCGATGTCTCCCCCCATGAGGTAGGCGATCTGCCGACAGATTGCCAGCCCCATCCCCAACCCTTCGTAGCGGCGGGTGGCCGATCCATCAAGCTGGGTAAAGGGTTCGAACACCTTGCTGCAGGTAGATTCCGCCATGCCGATCCCGGTATCTATGACCTCGAAGCGAAGCACCACCACCCCCATCTGATCCATCTGCACCACCACAGTGGCATTAATCTCCCCTTTATGGGTAAACTTGATTGCATTACTGAGCAGATTGGTTATGATCTGGCAGAGCAGCTTTGGGTCTCCATTCAGATACAACGGCACGTCAGCTGCAATCTGCTGACGTGTGGCAAGCCCTTTTTCCTGTGCCGCCACCATCTGCATCTGCAATGCATCGGAGAGAATCACCCCCAGATTAAACGGGACTACTTTCTGGGTCATCTTGAATTTTTCTATATCCGAATAGTCAAAGATATCATCAATAATTCCCATCATCTGGTCGCCGCATTTCTGGGCGATTTCGACAAATTCCCGCTGTTCTTCCGACAAATCTGATTCCAGAAGTATCTGAGTCACTCCGACGATACCATTCATCGGGGTCCGAATTTCATGGCTGATGGTGGCAAGAAATTCACTTTTAGCACGGTTTCCGGCCTCAGCCTGCTCTTTGGCCAGAAGCAGTTCCGCTTCCATCTTCTTCCGCTGCGTGATGTCCTCCTTGATTGCCACAAAGTGAGTAATGACGCCATGTTCGTCACGAATGGGGGAGACAACCGCCTGCTCATTGAAAAAACGGCCACTTTTATGCCTGTTAACAAACTCCCCTTCCCAGGTGTTGCCAGACTTGATGGTTGCCCAGAGTTCCTGATAGGTTCGAAGGGGGGTCAGGCCGGATCTCAGGAGTCGGGTTGACTGTCCCAGCACCTCTTCTGATGAGTAGCCACAGACTTCGGTAAAATAAGGATTAACAAATTCAATTACCCCGTCAGCGTCGGTGATAACAACCGTAACGGTGGATTGATCAATGGCCCGGGACAGTTTGCGGATTGTATCGTCGGCCCGGGCAAGCTTCTCCTCGGATTTATGCCGTTCGATAATATCGGAGAGAACTTTATCCTCATAGCGTCTTCTTTCCAGAAAAACCGTTACCTTTGCCTGAAGCACCACCGGGCTGAACGGCTTGGTCATACAGTCTACCGCTCCTGTATGATACCCCTCATAAATGCTCTCGATGTCATTAAAGTAGGCTGACAGGAAGATAATGGGCATGTGCCGCATACGCTCCTGCCCCCGGATCAGCCGCGCCAGTTCGTAGCCATCAATGCCGGGCATCTGGACATCCAAGAGTGCCAGAGCCGGCACCTCCGCTTCTGACATCAGGATTTCCAGGGCGGCTTCGCCACTCTCTGCCAGCAGCAGTTCCACATCCAGCTCTTCCAAAGCCGACTGAACGACGAACAGATTGCTCGAAATATCATCAACTACCAGGATTTTACCGGAGTGTCTGATTATATCATTTTGATCCGTGTGCCGATGCATAGGTCGCCCTCACTGGTCTGGAAGTAACAACAACGTAATGGTCATGATTTTTTTTAGAGCCACTTTAAAATACCGAACTGTTCTATGTATATCAATTTCAACGGGCTGTCTGTCGCAAGATTACTACACGCACAAAAAAACCTTCTCAAGAAAAACTCGAGAAGGGTCAAGGAAAAGAGGTTATATATTGAGCCAGTTGCAAATAAATTGTCACCCCCGAATGCTTTTATCGGGGATCCAGGTTTTTTCAGACAGTTAGAAGCTGGATTCCGGCCTAAAGCCGGCCAAAATGACATCGTTTTTGACTTTTGCAAGGCCTCCACATTAACAGATATATTCCCATCTGTGCAACCATATTAAGACTTACTCAACATAGTTTTTCATTAAAAAGTGTTTCACGGGTATATGATGTCCCACCAGACACTATTTATGGTTGCTATTTGCCAATGGAGTGATATTATTTACGGACAATTCCTATAAAAGGGGGTCGCAAGAATGACCCGCATAACTCTCCTCACCTGGTTCACCTTTCTGTCTCTGGTATCCGCCACCTTTGCTGCTGAAGCGGCTCCAAACGACGCCGCAGCAGCGCAAATTGCCCAATTGGAGCAACGTACGGTAAAAATGGCCGGCACCTCGGTAGCCGAGTATTCGAAAGAGCTCTTGGATACTGCCAAATTAAATGTATCCGACGCCAAAATTAACTATGCCGCCGGTAAGGAAAAACTTGGGGCACTTTTTGTGCAGACCGCCACGGCCCGACTCGACGCTGCCGAGGTACGAACTGCGGAAAAGGAACTACTGGAAAAACTGGCAATTCGACGCTCCGAACTGAAAAAATCTGAAGCCCGACTTGAACGCTACCGTCAGGGAGAGGAGAACTGATATGGCACGACTCATTTCCAGTACGGTTCTTATGATTCTTGTGTGGTCATCCACTGTTTTTGCTGCCGTTACCAGCGTCCAACTCCGTGGCCAGATCGATGCGGCGCGGGTCGCCATTGACGCGACCGCCTCAAAGGTCGAAGGAAGCAAGGAAGCACTGGCCGACCTGGCTCAGGCACGGAATGGGGTAGCAGCGGCAGAGGAAAGCCTCAAGGCAGGAAAATCGATGTTCGGTTTCGGTGACATCGGCCCCGATACCGCCAAAGAGGTTAAACAGGCCATGGAACTGGTGGAAATTGCCACGGCTTCGGCCCTTTCCCGCATTGAATTTACCCGCGCAACGGCAGAACTGGACGCCATTGAAAAGCAATACACACTTGTCACTGCCAAACTGAAGATTTTTGATGAGCGGAAAGCCGAGCTTGTTCGCCTTCGGCAAGAGGCTGCCTCCTCCCAGGCAACGACCAAAGAAAATGAGGAGCTTAAGGGAGAAAAGGCGGCTCTGACGGCACAGGTTGGGCAGCTGACCGCTGAACTGCACAAAACGGAAAAGCTTAAGACAGAGCAGGCCGAACTGATGCGCAAGCTGGAAGAGTTAAAGGGAGAAAACAGCCGGCTCACCGGCCAGGCGGAAAAACTACGCGGCACCACCGCTCCCCAAACCCCGGTTCAACCGCCAAAATCTAACTGAGCAATATCGTTGACGGTACCGCAGTGCGGGTGGTATTGTCCCCCATCCAACATACGTAGTACCCGAGAGGAATTGGGACATGACCACTGAACGATATGCGCTTCTGACGACCCGCGAACTGGCCGCCACATACGGAATTTCTGCCGGAGAGCTGGAAGAGCAGTTTCACCCCGATGAGCTGGTGCGTGTTAATGCGGCAACAAATGGCATTACTCCCTTGGGTGTCAGACGTTTTCTGTCTGACAAGGGCGTATCCTACCAGTTCCGGGTCATCGTACATACCACCATGCGTGGTGGTATCGGAAAAACCACCAGCACCATCTCCACCGCCGTGCGTTCTGCCCAGTATGGTTTTAAAACCTGTGTACTTGATCTGGATCCTCAAGGTTCTTCCAGCCTGGCCCTGGGAGCGGTTCCCGAGGAAGATGATCCCATTTTCTATGACATCTGGCAGCGTCCGGAGGAGCTTCTGTCCGACGCGCTGGTTACGTTAAGCAGCCATCTGAGCATTCTCCCCTCATCTCTTGAAAATGCCCTTCTTGATGCCAGCCTGCTCAACCCCGGCTCACAGAAAAAGGCGGTCAAAGGGGTTTGTGACCAGCTGCGGCTTCAGGGTTTTGACACCGTGATCGTTGACTGCCCCCCCTCCCTGGGAATTGCCGTTATTTCGGCCATCTGCGCGGCCCAAACCATTGTGGTACCTGTGGGAAGCGACGCGTTCTCACTGAAAGGGCTGGATTTAACACTGGATGAGATCGCCTCCATCTGTGATACCTTCGGGCTCCCCCACCCGGCCGTACGAATTATCTATACCCGTTATGATCAGCGGGAAAACGTATCCCACCACGCCCTGAGCAGGATTAAAGAGCGGCATCCGAACCTCCCCCTGACGGTAATTCGCACCAGCAGCGAGTTTTCCAAGGCACTGGCAGCGGAGGAGACTGTCTTTTCCCGCTATGCCCGAAACAGTGCCAGGGATGATTATGATCGTCATGTGTCCGAATTGCTGGGGATCGTTCAAGCACCCCTTGAGCAGGAACAGTAAACCATGAATAAGCCAGCCGAGAAGGTTAAAATAACCCGAACCAGAAAACGGGTCTACGAAATGCCGCTTGAAGAGGTGCCGGTAATCGAGGTACCCATAGAGACAATGCCTCCTCATGTGGTCGTTACGGCACCGGTGGACCCACTGCCCCGTGAGGAGGCAGCTATTACGGCGGCCGAAGAACCTTTACCACCGACTGTCACCGTTTCCGCACCGGACAGTGCAACTCCCCTGCTAATGGCCGATGAAGAGACAGAACTGTCACCCCATTCCCCTTCCCCCGAAGCATCCGTGCTCCCTGTCGTCGGTGAGATGGCACCTGCTCAGGAAGAAAACGATGAAACATTTCGCAGTGCCATGTCCACCGTCCACACCTATTCGGCCCTGTCAGCTGCCACCGGACTGATTCCGCTCCCCTTTGTCGATATGGCGGGATTCATGGCCATGCAGCTGCTCATGCTGAAAAAACTCTGCGAGCTCTATAATATCCCCTTTGACTCCCAGCGCTCAAAATCTGCCATTGCCATCCTGCTGAGCGGCATCAACAGTGCCTATCTTGCGGCAAGCAGTTCAAAACTGATTCCGTTCATCGGCGCATTTACCATTGCTGCCATGCCAGCGGTCAATGGTGCTCTTTCCTATGCGGTGGGACGGGTCTTTATCCAGCACTTCGCTTCCGGCGGAACATTCCTTGATTTTGAGCCGAATAAGGTACGTGGCTACTTCGAAGAACAGTATCGAACGGGAAAAAACAAGCATCAGGAAAAAGTCTGAATGTCCATTTTACCCGGTTGACGCATGAAGACCATGTGTGCTTTAATCCCCCGGTGATGACTGAAGCCTACATAGCACTCGGATCAAATGTCGGAGATCGAGAATTAAACCTGCTTCGTGGGGTTGCTGAAGTTGGAAATCTTGCGGGATGCCAAGTGACGGCACTGTCGTCCTTCTATGAAACGTCCCCCGTCGGCACCGATTCTACGGGGACATTCTTTAATGCCGTGCTCCGCATCACCACAGAACTTGGACCCCGTCAGCTCCTGTCGGCACTGTTGGATATAGAGGAACGGGTTTTTAGACGTGAGCGCTCAATTGCCAATGGGCCCCGCTCCCTGGACTTGGATTTGCTTCTGTATGGCGAGCAGATTATCACTGAAACAGATCTGATTATTCCCCATCCCCGCATGACGGAGCGTCGTTTTGTTTTACAACCGCTCTCCGATATCGGAGCGGAACTGTTGCATCCGGTTGCCCGCATTTCCATCGGCCACCTATTGAAAAGCCTGAACTCCGATGAAACGGTGACAAAGCTCTGATGGAGAGTTACCTATGATCAGAATGCTGTTGATTGCCCTGTTACTGTATATCGGCTACCGCATTCTTGTTTCGTTTACTGCGGCGAAGAAGCCGCTGCAACCGTCAACCGGCACCCGTGACCAGAGTGTAGAAACCTTCTGCGACCCGATCTGTGGTATGTATATCTCGGAGGAGCAGGCGGTGGTCGGCACCCATGGGGGAAAACGTCTTTATTTTTGTTCTATGAATTGCCTGGAAAAATATCGCGAGCAACTGGACCATACATCACCAACATAACCTGGAGGAGTAGATGAAATTTTTTATCGATACAGCAGATGTCACAGAGATTCGTGAAGCCCATGAGCTTGGCCTGGTTGACGGAGTTACGACCAACCCTTCCCTGATTGCCAAATCGGGGCGCAAATTCACGGATGTCATCAAGGAGATTGTTTCCATTGTTGATGGCCCTATTTCGGCTGAAGTCATCGCCCTCGATGCCCCCGGCATGATCAAAGAGGCAAAAGATCTGGTTGAAATTCACAAAAATATCGTCATCAAACTGCCAATGACGCCGGAAGGGCTCAAAGCCTGCAAAGCGTTGACCGAGAAAGGGGTTAAAACCAACGTAACCCTCATTTTCACCCCGATGCAGGCGCTGCTGGCCGCCAAAGCCGGTGCCACCTATGTTTCACCGTTTGTCGGGCGCCTCGATGACATTTCCCAGGACGGCATGGGAATCATTGAAGAGATCCGCACTATTTTCGACAATTACGGCTACCTGACCGAAATCATTGTTGCCAGTATCCGCAATCCGATCCACGTACTTAACTCTGCCCTCATTGGTGCCGATATTTGCACCATCCCCTACTCGGTCATGATCCAGCTTGCCAAGCACCCCCTGACCGATGCAGGCATTGAAAAGTTCCTTAAAGACTGGGAAAGCGTACCAAAGTAAAAATCGGTCAATATTCATCTTCAGCCAGAGCCCAAAAAACATCCCCCCTCCCAGCCTCCCCCCGCTGGGTGGAGGAGTAAACAGAATAGCCGCCATCCTCTTCCGGATGGCGGCTATTCTGTTTGGAGCGGCCATTTTTTTCTTACAGGAGAAGATTAATGGTTAATGGGGCTTGAATATCAGCACGCTTATGATACTATTAACTCATAATTGTTAAATTCATATGAACAGGTGCCAAGAAAACGTGTCCTTAGCTACCAACCATACCAGCATGGTGCCGCGAATTCTCATTGTGGATGATGATCCGGCTATCCTCAAGTCAATACAGCGGTTTCTCCGACCTCACCCCTACTGGGTTTTCTCCGCCGCCAGTGCTGCCGAAGGCATGGAAATCCTCAAAACCGAGGGGCCATTTCATCTGGTCATTTCCGATTACCTGATGCCCGATACAACGGGAGACAAGTTTCTCCATGACGTGGCCATTACATGGCCCGATGTCAGACGGGTTATTTTATCTGCCTATGCTGACCGGAGCGTGTTGCTGTCGGCAATCAACGAAGGGGGTGTCCACCGCTTTCTCACCAAACCGTGGCATACCAGAAAGCTGTTGGAAGTCATTGAAGAGCTGGTGGCTGATTATGATGCCGAAGAGAGTGCACGGGCCGGAATCAGGGAGCTCGCTCAGAAGCATCAGTTACTGGTTGTGACCAACCAGCAACTGGAGGATCTGGTCAGCCAGCGAACCACCGATCTTGAGCAGCACCGGCAGCAGTTACAGGAGGCCAACAGCCAACTGCGTCAACTGGGCAGCCATATGGAAGAATTGCGGGAGGATGAGCGAAGATCTATTGCCCGGGAAATCCATGACGAACTGGCCCAGTCCTTAAGTGCCATCAAACTTGATGTTTCCACTCTGCTCAACAAGGTGAAGGAGCCCAAACTCCATAGCTCATTGGGGGGGATAAAGGAGCAGGTAGACCATACATTAGCCACCATACAACGTATCCTTGCGGCACTGCGTCCCGTGGTGCTTGACGAATTGGGACTGGCGGCAGCACTGGAATGGCTTGCCAGCGATTTTTCCCGCCGCAACTGCATTCCGGTGACTCTGAACTGCTCCCTGGATTCCAAACTGGTGCCGATTCAGATTGCCACGAGCATCTTCAGAATTACCCAGGAAGCATTTACCAACATCATGCGCCATTCCGGGGCCTATCGTGCCACACTGCGGGCCTGGCAGGAAGATGACATTATTTATCTGGTTATTGAAGATAACGGGATCGGTATTCCGGACAAAGAGAATCGCCGTCCCAACTCGTTTGGCATTTTGGGTATGCAGGAAAGGGCCGCGTTATGTAACGGGTCACTGTCGGTCAGTAGCCTGGAAAGCGGAGGCACCCAGGTAATGCTCCAGATACCAGGGGATCCTGTACGGGAGACAATTCCATGAAACGTATTTTAGTGGTTGATGACCACCCCATGTTCAGAAAGGGGCTTGTCAATACCCTGTTGCAATCCCACCTTGAGCTGTTGATCGCCTGTGATGAGGCGGGGAGTGGAGAAGAGGCCCTGCCGATGGCCGGGAAACAGGTATATGACCTGGCCATTGTCGATATCTCAATGCCCGGCATGGGGGGAATGGCCCTCCTTGAAAAGCTTCGCGTGCTCTCGCCCCAGATGCCGGTGTTGATGTTGAGCATGTTTTCTGAAGAGCAGTTTGCTCTCAACTCATTCCGCCTGGGAGCTGCGGGATATCTGACCAAGCGGGAAGCGTCAGATGAGTTAATAACGGCGGTCAGCCAGATCCTCTCCGGCAAGCGATACCTGAGTCGCCCCCTTACAGAGACTCTCATTGATCAAGCCATAAGTGCTCCCGAAATGCCCCCCTCTCCAACCCACGTGCCACTTTCAAACCGTGAAATGGAGATTATGAAACGGCTGGCCGCCGGACAGCGGCTCAAGCTTATTGCGGCGGAGCTCAATTTGAGTATCAAAACGGTAAGCACCTATAAGAGCCGGATATTTACTAAAATGGGTTTCCATACCACAGCACGCCTGATTAACTATGCGACCACACAGAATATCGTCTAAATCTTACATAGCTCCTACAACATGGGGCAATATTCCGTCAGATTTTCCCTCTATTGCAAAGCACCCCCTGTTGACACCATAATTAAATCATTATTAATATTAGATATGGGGTGTTGCGCTATGCAGATTTACCGGAAAAAAGTAGCATTAATGAGGAACATACCGAATCTGGTGCCGCTTACCATATTGGCGTCATCGGTATGCCTTACTCTGATTTTATGGAGTTTGTTTGATAGCAACCTGAAGGCGCGATCCCAGGCAATATACAATGAGCGGGTTGATGAGATCAGTCAGCGTCTGATCAAGAGGATGCATGACCACGAGCAGGTACTGCGGGGTGCTGCCGGTCTGTTCAGCGTCAAGGAGGAGGTCTCCCGGACCGACTGGCGCCATTATGTATCGTCACTTCAGCTTGATGAATTTCACCCCGGCATACTCGGCATCGGGTTTTCGACATGGCTCACACCAGCGGAAAAAGTTGCCCGCGTCACGGCGATCCGTGCAGAAGGTTTCCCCGAATACGTGTTACGTCCCGTGGGGGAACGTCCCGTCTATACGTCGGTTATCTATCTGGAACCGTTTAATTGGCGTAATCAGCGGGCCTTCGGCTTTGATATGTATACCGAACCGGTGCGGCGAAGCGCGATGGATAAGGCCCGCGACGGCAATATTGCCACCATTGCTGCAAAGATCATTCTGCTTCAGGAAACCGACAAGGACAAACAAAGTGGCATGCTGATGTATCTTCCGGTCTATCGGCAGGGCAAGTTGCTGGAGACCGTTGAGCAGCGACACGGGGCCTTCCTTGGCTTTGCGTACAGCCCGATACGGATGAATGATTTTGTCACCGGAACCTTGGGGAATCTGCCCCAGGACATTGCCTTTGAAGTCAGGGTCGGAGCATCCGGCACCGACAATCTCATGTTCAACTCCGATCAAGCCAGCAAACGGGAAATCCGGGAAACATACCATCCACTGTTTACCTCGAAAAAAGCCATCGCAGCCTATGGGAATTCCTGGGAATTCACCTTCTGGACCCTTCCGGAATTCAGTACCCAATTAAATGCCCGGCAGTCCTATCTGGTGCTCTGTATCGGCCTTGTTTTCAGCCTGATTGTTTCATATCTGGTCCACCAGATGCTGAAGGCCCGCAATCTGGCAATTGAACAGGGGGAGGAAAAAATTGCCAGCCTGAACAATCGCCTCTCCCTCGCCGTTGACTCCGGTCAAATCGGAGTCTGGGACTACATGGTTCCCGAGCAGCAACTGGTGTGGGACAAATGGATGTTTGCCCTCTACGGGGTTAACGAGGAAGATTTTTCGGGAGCCTATGAAGCATGGCAAAACGGACTCCATCCCGACGATCGGGAGCGGGGTCATACGGAGATTGCCCAGGCACTTCGCGGAGAAAAGGAATTTGACACCGTATTCAGGGTGGTCTGGCCCACGGGACAGATCCGCTATATCAAGGCTGCAGCCCTGGTGCAGCGGGATGCTGCCGGCAATCCACTCCGAATGATCGGGGTCAACTATGACATTACCGAGCGAGTACGGACGGAAAAATCCCTTCACGATCAGGCCGTCATGCTGGAGCAGGAGGTGGGGCACCGGCGTCAGACCCAGGAAACCCTGGCCATGAAACAGCAGCAGTTACAGATGCTGAATGAAACCCTGGAAAACCGGGTTACCGATGAAGTCCGCAAAAACCGTGAAAAGGATAAGATCCTGCTCCATCAGGACAAACTGGCATCCATCGGACAGCTCGCCGCCGGTGTGGCCCACGAAATTAACAACCCCATCGGTTTCATCATGAGCAATCTGGGGACACTCAAAACCTATGCTGAATCTGAAAAACAGTATCTTACGGCACTGGAAAAAGTCGCCCAGTCATGCTGTTCGGAGCAAGAGCTTTCATCCCTTGCAGAGCTCAGTAAGGGGCTTGACCTGGCGTTTATCATGGAGGATATCCCGCCGCTGATTTCCGAATCACTTGAGGGGGCAGAACGGGTCAAGAGGATTGTCCTTGACCTGAAGGATTTTGCCCGTACCGATGAGAACAGTCTCAAGCAGACCGACCTGAACCATTGTGTGCAGAGTACGGCCAACATCGTTCGCAATGAGATTCGCTACGTTGCCGATCTGGACCTTGATTTGCATGACATCCCACTGGTAATCTGTAACCCTCAGCAGATAAACCAGGTAATTGCCAATATTCTGGTCAATGCAGCCCATGCCATTGACGGTCACGGGCGCATCACAGTAACCACCAGCCACGAGAGGGATCGTGTATTACTGACAATTACCGATACCGGGCGAGGGATTCCCCCCGAGATTCAAGGACGAATTTTTGATCCTTTTTTTACCACTAAACCGGTGGGAAAGGGGACCGGACTTGGTTTGAGCATCAGTTATGATATTGTCAGAAAGCATGGGGGTGAAATTTCCTTGAAAAGCGAGCCGGGGGTCGGAACAACCTTTGTTATTTCTCTTCCGATTATTGGTCCGATTGATGTGGAGGCTACGTGAGTTCCGCCGTAACTACCCAGTCAAAGACGATCTCGCTCTATCGAAAACGACTTATGGCCGGGGTACTTGCGTTTATTATCGGCACACTGATACTTACCGGCTCTACTCTTTACAGCGATTGGCAGAAGTCGCTGAAACGGCTCGAACAGTCCGGTTCAAATCTGGCCCGGGCACTGGAAATCAGTATTGGCGGCATCTTTGATAAAATCGACGTCGCTCTTCTTGCAGTACAATATGAAGCTGAGCGGGAGCTGAAATCCGGCGGTTTTGCGCCGGCGACCATCAACGAATGTATTAACCGTCAACGAAGCAATATTCCGGAGATAGACAACCTGCGCATTGCCAATAGACAGGGTGACATCCTCTATGGCATTGACCGGAGCATCAAAGCAACGGTGAATGTGGCTGATCGTGATTATTTTACCACTCTCCGCGATTCACCCCGCACAAATCTGTACATCTCCCGCCCACTGGTGGGTCGGGTGAGCAACAAGTGGATTATTATCGCCGCCCGGCGCATCAATAACCCCGACGGTTCCTTTGCCGGAGTTGTCCATGGCAACATCTCTCTGGACTTCTTCATCAAACATTTTGCCAGTTTCAATCTGGGCAAGGGGGGTGCCATCACCCTTCGTGATGGCAATTTGGGGCTGCTGGTCCGCTTTCCGGCATCCTCTGGTTTCAATGTCGGTGACAAAACATTTTCAACAGAGTTTGCCGAATTGATCAAACAGGGGCACTCCTCTGCAACGTATACCAATTGTAGTATACTTGATAGCGTAACAAGAGTATTTTCATACCGTAAGGTTTCCCGATATCCACTGTACATAAATGTCGGAATGCCGGTCGCCACCCTCCGGGATGCCTGGCTGTTCAATGCTCTGCGGATCTCAGGCCTGGCAATTCTTCTCTCCGTGGCGCTGCTGTTTTTTGCCCGCTTCATCATCAGAAGCTGGGAGCGGAGCCATCAGGAGACGGAAGAATTAAGCCACTACCGGGACCAGCTTGAGTCGTTAGTCATTGAACGGACCGCCGAGTTAGAAAAGAACAATCGTACTTTGGCCGAAGAAATTGCAGTTAGGCGGCGTTTTGAAGCTGCCATGGCGGAACAGACCGCCATACTATTCGACCAGATTGAAGAACGCCAAAAGGTGCAGGATGAGCTGCTGCTCAAACAGAAACAACTTGCAGATTTAAACTCGGGCCTTGAACAACGGGTCACCGACGAAGTTTCAAATAACCGGGAGAAAGACCGTCTCATGCTCCAGCAGGATAAGCTGGCCTCCATCGGCCAGCTGGCGGCCGGGGTTGCCCATGAGATAAATAATCCGATGGGTTTTATCATGAGCAACCTGGGCACGCTCAAGAATTATGCGTCAACCATCAACGAATACATAGGACTTATTGAATGTATGCTGCGTGATGAAGAGCGGGCCAACTTCGAAGCGGTACGCAGTCGTCTGGATATTGTCTTTGTACTCGAAGACCTCGCACCGTTGGTAACGGAATCCCTGGAGGGGGCGGAACGGGTGAAACGCATTGTTCTCGACTTAAAGGACTTTGCCCGGGCCGACGACAGCAGCCTGCGGGAAACGGATTTAAATGACTGTATCCGGAGTACGGCCAATATCGTCCGCAATGAGATCAAGTACGTTGCCGACCTTGAACTGCAGTTAGAAGATATTCCGCTGTTCACCTGCAACCCCCAGCAGATCAATCAGGTGATAGCCAACCTGCTGGTAAATGCGGCCCATGCCATTACTGAACATGGTACAATCACCGTTACCACCTATTACAAGGACAACCTCATCCATCTGTCCGTCACTGACAGTGGCAGAGGAATCCCTGCCGATGTGGTCAACAGAATTTTCGATCCATTCTTTACCACCAAGCCGGTTGGTCAGGGTACCGGCCTCGGGCTCAGCATCAGTTATGATATTATAAAAAAACATGGTGGCGAAATACTGGTGTGCAGCGAACCGGGAGTCGGTACGACCTTCATGGTGACATTGCCGATCGGTGATTCTACGGAGAAACAGGCATGACAACAGCGACACGCATTTTGATCGTCGATGATGAAGTACATATTCTCAGTACGCTCAAACGGCTCTTCAGGCCATGCGGGTATGAAACCGTTACCTGTTGTTCGGCCCGTGAGGCACTGATATTATTGGAGACTACGGAACCGTTTCCGGTCATTATCTCCGATTTTCGCATGCCGGAAATGAACGGAGTTGAGTTCCTTGCGGCCGTGCGACTCTGTTCTCCCGACAGCGTTGGCATGGTGCTGTCCGGGTATGCGGATGCGGTCTCCATTGTTTCTGCAACCAGTCAGGGTCATATCTACAAGTTTATTCCGAAACCGTGGGATGATGCCTTTCTGATCGCTTCCGTTGCCGAAGCCTTCAACCATCATACATCGAAAGCTGAGGCCCTTCCCCAATGAAAGATACCATACTGCTCGTAGATGACGAACCCTCCGTACTGTCGGCCCTCTGGCGCAGTCTCCGTAACGAAGCGTATGACATTGTCACGGCCCTGAGCGGCGAAGAGGCACTGAACATTATTCGAAACAGAGATGTCAGCGTAGTTATCTCGGACCAGAAAATGTGCCGCATTCAGGGAATAGACTTTCTTGCCCTGGTAAAACAGCATCGACCGGACACCGTGCGGATTCTCCTCACCGGTAATGCCGACCTGGACCTGGCCCTTGAGGCGTTAAACAGGGTAGAGGTATTCCGTATGCTGACAAAACCATGGAATGACGTTGAATTAAGAGAAATTGTCCTTGCTGCCGTGGCGAAAAATCAAGCTGACCGGGCAACGGTGGTTACCGCCCCACCGCAGACCGACGAGCGGGATAAGCTGGAGAGGCTGCACCCCGGCATTACCGACCTGCGCAAAGACAGCAACGGAAGCTTTGTGCTCCCCGATCTTTCCGAGGAAGAATTGGAGAGTATCAGGAATCTGAAGTGACTCTGATAAGGCAGGTCAAACAAATAACCATTGGATTTCATCCCCTCGCCTGTTATAATTTCGCCACTGTTATTAACTCCATGGACCTGTGCCCGTTTCTCCGGCCGAAAGAATATACCACATGCCGATTTCCACGACTGTTTCCCTTTGTTTCCCCCGTTCCTCGCACCTGACCCGCTCCACCTGGATGGCACTATGAAAAACACCCACGGCTCCCTCGCCATCCTGTTCTCCGCATCCGAAGCGGCCCCCTTTGCCAAAGAGGGGGGACTTGGTGATGTGGTTGGAGCACTCCCCAAATATCTGGCCCGCATGGGGCATGACGTGCGGGTGGTACTCCCCCGCTATTACAGCGTCAACCCGGAAAAGTTCAACCTGAAGCTGCTTCCCGGTACCCTGGTGGTACCCATGGGAATCACGGGGCATCAGTACTGCGGCGTCTGGGAAGGGCGATTACCCGGAAGCGATGTGCCGGTTTACCTGCTGGAACATGAGGGGTACTATGGCCGTACCGGGCTCTATCAGGAAGGAGGAGAAGGGTACCTGGATAACGACAATCGTTTTGTCTTTCTCTCCAAGGCATCCCTTGAACTCTGTAAAATGCTCGACTGGACCCCCGACGTGGTCCATGCCCACGACTGGCATACCGGCGTCATTCCGGTGCTCCTCAATACCTCTTACCTGCATGACCGGTATGTGGGTAATGCAGCTTCACTGCTGACGTTGCACAATATGCAGCATCAGGGGAATTTCTATCCCGGCCTGATGGAGGTGCTTGGCATCGGCTGGAAGCACTTTACCTATCTGGAACTGGAGATGAACGATCAGGTCAACCTGCTGAAGGGGGGCATTTATCACACCACCCTGCTCAACACGGTCAGCGAAGAGTACTCACGGGAGATTCAGACCGCCGCATTCGGCTGGGGGCTTGAAGGGGCGGTCCGTGATCGGGCCACGGACCTGAGCGGCATCCTGAACGGTGTTGATTATGAGGAGTGGGATCCGGCGACGGACAAGTTTATCGCCACAAACTATACCCAGAAAACCGTTAAAAAGGGCAAAGCCGCCTGCAAGCGTGATCTCCAGGCCACCATGGGACTCCCCCTGCGGGATGATGTGCCGCTGTTCGGCATCGTTTCCCGCATGGTAAAGCAGAAGGGTACCGATATCCTTGCCGAGGCGATCCACCGGATTCTCACCATGGATTGCCAGTTTGCCGTGGTCGGCAACGGTGAACCGTGGGCCCATTTTTACTTTGGCGATATTGCTGCCCAGCACCCGGATAAATTCGCCTGCCATATCGGCTACAATGAGGCACTGGCCCATAAGGTTGAAGCGGGATCCGACTTTTTTGTCATGCCGTCGGCCTTTGAACCGTGCGGACTGAACCAGATGTATTCCCTCGCCTACGGCACCCCCCCCATTGTGCGGGCCACCGGCGGGCTTGATGACAGCGTGGAAAATTTCAACGAAGCGGTGATGACCGGCGACGGCTTCAAGTTCTGGAATCACAGTGCCACGGCACTCTACGACACGGTCGGCTGGGCGGCCTGGACCTTTTTCAATAATCCCAAAGGGCTGGCAGCCCTTCGTAAGAACGGCATGAAAAAACGTTTCACCTGGGAAGTGGCCGCCCAGAAATATGACGAACTGTACCGCCTCGCCATTCTGAGGCGGCGGGGGAGCGAATATTTCCGCAACCGTTTCGGGGGGTAGGTCCGCTACCATGGTGACCGGACCACATGGAACCGGAGGGGACCTTGCCGCGTTTATTGCCCGTCTTGACACTGCCGGCGAGCTGTGCCGGATCGAAGCCATTGTGGATCCGATCCTTGAAATCGCCGCCATTACCGACCGGGTCTGCAAGCGGCCGGGTGGTGGCACGGCTCTCCTCTTTGAACACCCCGCCGGATCAGACTTCAAGGTGGCAACCAATCTGTTCGGGTCAACCGGAAGGCTCTGCCGTGCCCTGGGCATTGATGACCTTAATGAGTTGACCAGGCGGCTCACCCTGTTACTGTCCCACCTGCCGGCCGCTGAGTTCGCCTCCTTTGACCGGGATTTAGGGCGACTCCCGATTTTCAGCCGTTTTGCCCCCCATGCCTGCAATGAACCTGAGGGAGATTTGCAGCAGATGGTTCCCCCCGATTTGACCCGTATCCCATTCCTGCAGAGCTGGCCCGACGATGGCAGCGGTGACGGTTTTCCCCGCTACCTTACCCTCCCCCAGGTGTATACGGTGGATCCCGAAGGGGGGACGGCAAATTGCGGCATGTACCGGGTCCAGCTTCGTGGCGGCCATGGGGCCGCAATCCAGTGGAAAACCGGTAGTGGGGGAGCACGTCATGCGGAGCAGTACCGCCGGGCAGGAAAAAAAATGCCGGTTGCCATCGTTCTGGGTGGGGCCCCCGCCGCTCTGTTCAGTGCCCTTTTCCCCCTTCCCGGTGCCCTTGACGAATTGACCTTCGCCGGCTTCCTGGGGGGCAGCCCCCTCACTACCGTGCCGTGCCGCAGTGTGCCGTTGCGGGTACCCCGTGGTGCCGAGATTGTTATCGAAGGATATGTGGACCCGGCCAGGCTGGTCAGCGAAGGCCCCTTCGGCAACCACACCGGATTCTATTCCGCCGCCGCACCGGCACCGCTACTGGAGGTGACGGCCATCTGCCATCGTCCCGATGCGGTGATCCCGGCAACCATCGTCGGTCCTCCCCCCATGGAGGATTGCTGGATGGCACAGGTGTGGGAGCGTCTCTTGCTGGCATTTTTGCACAAGCTGCTGCCAGAAATTGCCGATATCCACTTCCCCCCCGAATGGATTTTCCACCAGAGTGCCATCATTTCCCTTGAAAACCCCCGCCCCGCCATGGTACGGAACTGTGCCGGAGAGCTGTGGCGGCTCCCCTGGTTTGCTTCGGCCCGACTACTGGTTTTTATTGACGCCGGCACCGGACCGGCCACACTGCATCACGCCGCCTGGAGAACCATCAATCTCACCGACGCCGCCACTGATATGTTCAGTGACCCGACGACCGGACGGAGGGCCATGGATGGCACCGGCTGCCGGTTCCCCCGCAGGGAACTGCACAGGGGGAGCGAAATAACCTCCCGTATCACCAGTCGCTGGAAGGAGTACCAGATACCGTGACCGACCTTGTGAAAAAAATACGTATCTTTTTGGAGATGATCAAGTTTGCCCATACGATCTTTGCCCTCCCCTTTGCCCTGACCGGAGCTCTGCTGGCTGCCGGAGGACTCCCCTCCCTCCACCAGACCCTCTGGATCATACTGGCAATGGTCGGTGCCCGTACCGCAGCAATGGCCATGAACCGGCTGATTGATGCCGATATTGATGCTCAGAACCCCCGCACGGTGACGAGGGCGCTGCCGGCCGGGCTGATCGGCAAGGGCCTGACCCTCTTTTTCATCGTTGCCTCAACGCTCCTCATGATGTTTTCCGCCCGGATGCTCGGGCCGCTCTGCCTCAAACTGTCACCGATAGCACTCTTTTTTCTGCTGCTGTACTCCTACTGCAAGCGATTTACCTCACTGGCCCATGTGGTGCTGGGCATCTGCCTGGCGGCCGCCCCCATCGGTGCCTGGGTGGCGATTCGGGGTGCCATTGAGGGGCCGGCCCTGCTGCTGGGTGGGGTGGTGTTGTTCTGGGTAGCCGGTTTCGATATCCTCTACGCCCTGCAGGATCTGGAGTTTGACAAGAATGCGGGTCTCCACTCCATTCCGGTGCTGCTGGGGGTAAACGGTTCGCTCCGGGCGGCGCGCATCTTCCATGTCATCATGGTCGGGCTGCTGTTTTCCCTGTATAACCTGATGCAGCTTGGCCCGCTCTTTCTGGTCGGTATCCTTGTCACCATCGCCATGCTGCTCTATGAACACTGGCTGCTCAGGCACGGTGATTTGTCCAAGCTGGATGCTGCTTTTTTTAACATGAACGGATATATCAGCGTGGCCATTGTGTGCTTTACGGCCGCCGATGTTCTGACGAGGTACTAAAGAATGGTCCCACAGCATATATTTATTGCCCTTACCGGTGCCTCGGGCTCCATGTACGGGCTCCGTCTGGCGGAACAACTGGTTCTGAATTCGGTGCAGGTAACGTTCTGCGCCAGCTGCAGCGGGGCGGCGGTCTGCCGGGAAGAGACCGGCCTTGACCTGTCGGGGGATCTTGAGAAGGCCCAGCGACGGCTCGGGGAACATCTGGAAATATCATCCGGGGTCACTCTGGTCCATCCCGACGACCTGTTTTGCCCCGTTGCCAGCGGCTCTTCAGCACCGGATGGCATGGTGGTGGTGCCATGCAGCATGGGGACCCTGGCCCGAATTGCCGTCGGAGTTTCCGGCAATCTGATCGAGCGATGTGCCGACGTGATGCTCAAGGAGCGGCGACCGCTGCTGCTGGTCCCCCGGGAGACCCCCCTCTCCGACATCCATCTGGAGAATATGCTGAAACTCTCCCGATCCGGTGCCCGCATCGTCCCGGCCATGCCGGCCTTTTACAGTCACCCCGACTCCATTCTGGATCTGGTTGATTTCGTCGTGGGGAAGATTCTCGACCAGCTCGGCATCGACAATGACCTGTATACACGGTGGGGGAGCCGGTAGGCCCATCCCCATGTCCACCATACCCCTTCCCCCCTCCATTGCCGCCTACCTCCGGAAACGGGGGGTAAACACCCCCTGGCAGCTGGCCTCCCCCCCAACGCGCAGTTTTGATGGAGCCATAGTCATTCCCTCCCGGGCGGAAGCGGCCGATCTCCCCCTGACCCTGGAATCCCTCTCCCGAAATCCGTCCCCTCTGCGGGAGAAGACACTCATTCTGGTGGTGGTAAATCAGCGGGGCGACGTATCGTCCACGGAAGCAGCCGACAACCTGGTTACCCTGAAGCAGCTCCCGCTCTGGAAGGAACAATTCGCCCTCCATACTCTCTGCTGGATTGATGCCGCCACAGCGGGCCGGGAACTTCCCCCCAAACAGGGGGTTGGTCTGGCACGAAAAATCGGCATGGACCTGGCCCTGTCACACCTGAATTACCTTGCCGGCGATCCGCCGTTGATCTGCCTTGACGCCGACACCACCGTACAGCCGGACTATCTGCCGGCACTCTATCACCATTTTGCCTCCGCTCCAGGGGGGGGATGCAGCATCCCCTACCGGCACCGTTCCGCCTCCGACCAGACTGGTCAACAGGCCATTGACCGCTATGAGCTTTTTCTGCGCAGCTATATCCTCGGACTGGAGCTGGCCGGCTCCCCCTACGCCTTTCACAGCGTCGGAAGTGCCATGGCCTGCCGGGCTTCAGCCTATGTGGCCTCCGGCGGCATGAATCGACGCCTTGCCGGTGAAGATTTCTATTTTTTACAGCAGCTTCACAAAACATCCGGCGTGACATCCCTGACCGGCACCGTTGTCCACCCCTCCCCCCGCGCCTCGGAGCGGGTACCATTCGGCACCGGACGATCCGTGGGCGATATGCTTGCCCAAGGGAAACAGCGACTGCTGTTTTACCAACCGGTGGTCTTTTCCCTGGTGGGGGAATGGCTCAGGGGGGTGGCATGCCACGGCGGGGCCGACGCCACGGAACTGCTTGCCCTTGCCTCTGGTATTTCACCGGTACTCCACGATGTGCTGCTGCAGGCAGATTTTGGGACTTCATGGGAAAATATGCGGAGGAACAGCCGGGATCCGGCCCGACTGGCCGGTGAGTTTCACAACTGGTTTGACGGGTTCCGCACCATGCGGCTGATCCATGAATTGAGCGACCGGCTTTACCCCCGTGGGGAACCGGAGGGGGCGGTGGCCCCCCTGCTGGAAAGGGCCGGAGTCAGGGGATGTTTCACCTGCGGGGAACAGTTGGCACAGCTGAGAAGCATGCAGGGTGCCGGGAATTGAGCACTGGTGCGTCAGGAGGGGCGGGTGGAGTGGATACCGGTGATATACAGTGTTGTCTCCCCTCCCGGCTTCCGGACGGTGACCTCGTCATCAACTTTTTTATGGAGCAGGGCCTGCCCCACCGGTGAATCCATACTTATTCTCCCCACACTGACGTCGATTTCATCGGGACCGACCAGTTGATAGCACCGTTCATCCCCCGAATCCTCCTCATAGGTCACCCAGCAGCCAAAGGTTACCTGGGTGGGGCGCACCGGCACCGTGGCCACCTTGAGAACCTTCAGGCGCGACCCCAGATGCTTCAGCTTCCGGTCTATCTCCCGGAGCCGTTTTTTTCCGTAAATATACTCGGCATTTTCCGACCGGTCCCCTTCGGCGGCCGCATCGGAAACCCCCTGCACAACCTTGGGACGTTCCACTTTCCAGAGGTAGTCGTACTCCTCACACATTTTTTTCAGCCCTTCGGCCGAGATCAGATTTGTCATAGGGTAATTCTCCAGAACCGTAACAAAACAGCCCGCAATGGCGGGCTGTTTTGTTACGGCATCACGTCAAAGCAGGGTTATTTTGCCACGTCCAGCAGCTCCACATCGAAGTGCAGGGTTGCGTTGGGAGGAATAACACCTCCGGCACCCTGGGCACCATAGCCGAGTTTAGAAGGGATGGTCAGCTTCCGCTTGCCGCCAACCTTCATGGTCATGACCCCTTCATCCCATCCCGGTATGACCTGTCCCACACCGATGATAAAGGAAAAGGGTTCCTTCCGGTCAACGGAGCTGTCGAATTTCTTACCGTTATCCAGGGTACCGGTGTAATGTACTTTAACCGACTTCCCCCGGACCGGTGCAGCACCCTTTCCCACGACGGTGTCGACATATTTCAGCCCGGATGCGGTGGTTACCGCTTTTTCCTGGGCCCCGATGGCCGGGATGACGCACAGTGCTACCAAAATAACTGCTGCTGCAATACTCCTGAAACGAACCATGTACTGAAACCTCCCTGTCTGTTTGTTATTTCTACCGGGTAAGAATAGATGGTTTCGGGCCGACTGGCAACAGAGATTTTCACGATGGTGAAAAGCCTCTTGTTGACAGGCAATATCAATGTTGGTACCGTGTTAAGTTATATTGTCGTACTAACGCGTAACTAATCAATAATACTCCCAAGGGGACACCACACATGCTTGCAGCAGAGTTAATTTCCCGGCTGACCACTATTGTCGGTCCGGAAAATATTACCACCGCGAAACTGGATATGATCTGTTACGGGTATGATGCCACCCAGATGGAGTTTCTCCCCGATGCGGTGGTCCATCCCGCCGATGCTTCCGAAGTTTCTGCCATCTTGAAACTTGCCAACAGCGGCGGTTTTCCGGTGTTTCCCCGGGGTGCCGGCAGCGGTTTTACCGGCGGTTCCCTCCCCAAGGGGGGAGGCGTGGTACTGGTGACCACCCGCATGAACCGCATTCTCCGCATTGACACCGAAAACCTGATCGCCGAAGTCGAACCGGGTGTGGTGACCGAACAGTTTCAGATTGCCGTCGAAAAGCTCGGTTTTTTCTATCCCCCCGATCCGGCCTCCCTGAAGTTCTCAACCCTGGGGGGAAATGTGGCTGAAAACGCCGGTGGGCCCCGTTGCGTTAAATACGGTGTGACCCGTGATTTTGTCATGGGGCTTGAAGTGGTGTTGCCGACCGGCCAAATCATCCGTACCGGCGGTGAGACCTACAAGGCGGTGGTCGGGTATGATATGACCCGCCTCCTCTGCGGCAGTGAGGGGACCCTGGGTGTCATCACCAAGATCATTTTTAAAATCCTCCCGTTTCCCGACGCCAAAAAGACCATGCTGACCATTTTCGATTCCATTGACGGTGCTGCCAAGGCGGTATCAACCATCATCGGCAATAAAATTATTCCAACGACCCTTGAATTCATGGACTACGCCACCCTGCAGTGCGTCGAGCGCCGCTTCAACCTGGGGATCCCCCCCGAAGGGAGGGCCGTATTGCTGATTGAGGTTGATGGGGATCGGGATCTTATCGAAAAGCAGGCGGCACAGATCCAGGAGCTGATCACCCCCCTGGGACTTGTGCAGTTCCGGGCCGCCAAGGATGCCGCCGAATCGGAAGAGCTCTGGCGGGTGCGCCGCCTGGTCTCGCCGTCACTGCGAGATATTAATCCGACCAAATATAATGAAGATATCGTGGTGCCCCGCAGCAAGGTTCCTGACATTATCCGTACCATTGAAAAGATCCAGGCCAGGTACGATATCCCGATTGTTAATTTTGGCCACGCCGGCGATGGCAATATCCATGTCAATATCATGATAGACAAAGCCATCCCGGGCATGGATGAAAAGGCCCACGGGGCGATTCGTGATGTGTTCCAGGCGGCCCTCGACCTGAACGGCACCATGTCGGGGGAACATGGGGTCGGTCTTTCCAAGGCTCCTTACATTGAGCTTGAGCTGTCACCGGATCAGATTGCCGCCATGAAGGCCATCAAGGGGGCCCTTGACCCGAATAATATTTTAAATCCGGGTAAGATGTTCCCCTGGAAGGAGAACGCGTAATGGGCTATACACAAAAGGAAAATGGTCATATTTCATGGATCGGGCGCATTTTGTCCATGGAAACATTTCTGCTGGTGATGGGTATTATATTATTGGTATTCGGCATCGTGAATGACCTGAGCATAATTACCTTCTGGGGGTGCGTGATCGTTCCCGGGGTGTTCATTCTGCACAAGGTACGCAAGACCGACTGGACGAAGCACTGGCAGGAGATGGAGGCCGAGCATGCCCAGCAGAAACAGGCCGACGCACGACGCCGGGAACGGATCGAAGCGGAGCGGAAGGGGAGTGACAATGGCGCACAGCCCTGATTCCATAGTACTGGCTTCCGCATCCCCCCGCCGCAGTGAACTGATGGCACTGGCCGGAATTGTGTGTGAAGTGGTGCCGGCTGACATTTGTGAAGACGCCCTGCCGGGCGAACTTCCGGCCGATCACGTCATGCGCCTCTCCCGTGAGAAATCTGCCGCCGTTGCCGCTGCCCACGGGGGGCGATTCTTCATCGGGGCCGATACCATTGTGACACTCGAAGACGACATCCTTGGTAAACCGGTGGATGGGGCCGATGCTTTTGCCATGCTCAGGCGGCTTTCGGGACGTAGCCACGAAGTTATTACCGGCTTTACGGTGCTGGATTCCCGTTCCGGCTCCCGCACCACCCGGGCTATCCACACCGAAGTGACCTTCAAAGTCCTGACCGACAAGGAGATTGCGGCGTACATCGCCACCGGCTGCCCCATGGACAAGGCCGGTGCCTACGCCATTCAGGGGGGTGCCCTCCATTTTGTCCGTGCGATCAACGGTTCCTACACCAATGTGGTCGGCCTCCCCATGACCGAGCTGTATGAAGAGCTGCAGGCCATGGGTGCGGTGGAGTCATGACGCCATGAGCATCGCCGACAACCTTGCCCGCATACATGACCGGATCACCGCTGCCGCCCAGGTAACAGGACGTGAGCCGGACTCTGTCCGTCTGGTGGCTGTTTCGAAGACCCGCCCCGCTGCCGATGTCATCTCCGCCTTTCAGGCGGGACAGACGGTTTTTGGTGAAAATTACATCCAGGAACTGGTGCCCAAACTGACCGAGGTGCCTCACCCGGTTGACTGGCATGTCATCGGCCACCTCCAGAGCAACAAGGTCAAATACATTGCCGGCCAGGTGGCTCTTATCCACTCCGTGGACCGCATCTCCCTGGCGGAGGAGATCAACCGGCAGTGGGGAACGCTGGGCAAAGTGTGTGACATCCTCATCCAGGTAAATATTTCCGGTGAGGCGACCAAATCGGGAACAACCACGGAGGACGCACTCCGGTTGATTCATCAATGCGCCCGGCTCCCCCATGTCAGTGTTACCGGCCTGATGACCATGCCCCCCTTTTTCGACGACCCGGAAGCTGCCCGCCCCTGCTTTGCCACCCTGCGCCGACTGGCGGAAACCGTCACCGACGAGGCAATTGCCGGGGTAGCCATGAACGAACTTTCCATGGGGATGTCTGGTGATTTTGAGGTGGCGATCCAGGAGGGGGCAACCCTGGTACGGATCGGCACGGCCATCTTCGGTGAGCGGTAGTCCCTGAAGAACGGCCTGAAGGTACTGGCGCTGTTCGGTGATTATCTGGAACACGGCTATTACCCCTATTTCAAGGAATTCGAGGACAAAAGCCTGTTCTTTATGACGCTTGAGCAGAATATCCATACCACTTTGGAATCCGATTTACCGGCGATCCACCAGTCGCTCAATGGCTCCAGTATCCGCAAGATTGAAAAGTTGCTATCAATTATTGCCTCGTTAGTGCCTTTCACCCCGGACATGATTTACCTGAATAACCCGAATCTCTATCACGCACTTTCACGCACCCGTGATCCGGATGTCGGCGCGATGCGGGAAACGTTCTTTGTGAATATGCTTCGTACTGCGCATACAGTGTCAGTGCCCGCGAAAGGAGATTTTCTTGTGGATGACTCTGTCACCTTTGAGGTTGGCGGCAAAAACAAGGACGCTGGACAGATCAGAGGTGTTGAGAATTTTTGGTTAGCACTGGACGGCATAGAAACAGGGCATGGCAGGCGCATACCACTCTGGCTGTTTGGTTTCGTATACTAGCAACGGCAGACCACAGGAGAACTGTCCCGCTGTTGCAGATAGAGTAGTACAAACCGTTGGGCCACTTCAACGGCCCGGCCGAAATCCCATTTTGTAAGATCCCGTTCCTCCACCAGATTACTGATGCCACGGATTTCGAGACACTCCACACCGGCGCGGAGGCAGACCTGGGCCACGGCGGCCCCCTCCATATTCTCCATTACGGCGTTCCAGCGCCGTGACAGCTCCGCACCATATTCTCCAGTACCACTGCAGGTTGATACAGTGACCGATACCCCCCGGTGCAGGGCATTTTTCTCCCGTTCGGCCAGCTCCATCGCCCGCTCCGAAGCCCGCCGGGAAAGGGGAAGCACATTATAAAATGTTTCTCCATCCCGCCGCACTGACGGAAGATTCATATACCGCAAATCTTTCCAGCCATCCCCCACCAGCACACCTTCATCGGCAAGCACTTCATCGGTGGCCAGAACCAGGTCACCGACGGCCAACCCACTCCCCACATAGGCTCCGGCACAGCCGGTCGATATGACTAACCGGGGCTGGTACCGTTCGATCATCAGGGCGGTGGCAGCAGCAGCGTTTACCTTTCCCACTCCCCCCACACAGGAGACCACCGGCAGATTACCAATGGTTCCTTCAACGACTGCCTGGCCGGAAGTCAAAAGTTGACGGCAAGAGCCGAGCGCTTCCTCCAGCAGATCCAGTTCTCTTGGTACGGCAGCGATGATGATAATCGGCTTCATGGTTTCGTACCCTTCTCCTGTGTCCGCTTCTGAAACGCCTGAAAATCAGCCAAGGTATCAATATCCTGCCATTCAGGGAGCAGGGCCACCGTCAGACCGGCAGTGATGGCCGCCTCCCGGCTCCGTTCCAGCACGCTGCCCGTACTCCAGGGGATTCCACTGAACAGTTCCGGGTGTGATGCCTTCATGCCGAGCAGGTAATATCCTCCATCGGAACAGGGGCCAAATATCACTTGGGCGACGGCCGACTCCAGCAATTGAAATGCATCTTGAATGTATGAGGGGGGAAGATCGGGGGCATCACTGCCGATGATACAACAGGACGTGTACCCTTCGGCATACAGTTGGTCAAAGGCTGCCGCCATCCGCTCCCCCAAATCACCCGCCGATTGGCGGTGGGAACGGCAGCAAAACGATTCCGCCACGCGGGGGAGTGCTCCTTCTTCACAATCCCAGAACAGATGGACAGCCACATCCTCCAGTCGGTGGGCCGTTTCCAGCACTTCACGCAGCATTGCCCCATAGAGTGTGGCTGCGGCCACATCACCAATGGAAGCGGCCAGGCGGGTTTTCACTCGCCCCGGAATCGGCTCCCGGGCAAAGACAATCAACCCCCTGGTCATCTCCGGTCCAGCTCCACCGCCGCATATGCCGAATGGTTGTGGATCGATTCAAAATTTTCCGCCTCTACGGAAAACCAGCTGATATTGGACTGGGCAGCCAGCCGCGAATAGGCTTCCCGCACCATATCCTCCACAAAGCGGGGATTTTCGTAGGCCTGCTCGGTCACGTACTTCTCGTCAGCTCGTTTCAGCAGGGAGTAGAGGGGGCTGGAACCGCACTGTTCGATCAACTCCACCAGATCCTCAATCCAGATAAAATCCCGATAGCGGACCCGTACCGTCATGATGCTCCGCTGGTTGTGGGCACCAAAGCGGGACAGTTCACGACTGCAGGGACAAAGGGAGGTAAGCGGCACCTTGATGCCGAGCACGAAATCCAACTCGTCCGTCAGGGAAGCACTGAATTCGCAGGTATATTCCATGAGACTCTTGGCACCGGAAACCGGGGCCGCCTTGTCGATGAAGTAGGGGAATTGGATTTCCAGATGGGCCGTATCGGACCCCAGCTTCGTCTTCATCTCAGCGAGAATGGTTTCAAGCTTGTCCAGGGCGATCTGCTCCCGGTACTTGTTAAGTATCTCCACAAAACGGCTCATGTGGGTCCCCTTGAAGTGGTGGGGGAGATCCACATACATATTGATGCGAGCTACCGTATGTTGCAGGCTGTGGTTTTTATCCATCACCACAATCGGATAGGTAATGTCCTTAACCCCCACCTTGGAGATGGGAATACGGCGGGTATCGGGGCGCTTCTGCATATCCGGCATGGGGGGGGTGGCGGATATTCCGGGTGATTGTTTCATAGGGGTGTTTCCGCTTTCAGAGTAATCTCCAAGGTGGTACCGATCTGCTGCCAGATGCCGTCCCTCCCTTCCTTCGAGAGGGCGGAGAAGGGAAGCAGCATCCCCTTGTCCCGCTTGATGGCGGTGGCGATAATCATTTTCTGCCGCGCCTGTTCATTCTTTGACAGCTTGTCACACTTGGTCAGCACCAATAGGGGGGGGATATTGTACATCTCCAGCCAGCGGAGCATCTGCAGATCTCCATCGGACGGCACCCTTCGTACATCGAGGATAAGCACCACCGCCTTCAGGGATTCCCGCAGGGAAAGATAGGACTCGATCATTGGTCCCCACTGTTTGCGCAGATCGGGAGGAGCCTTGGCGTACCCATATCCGGGCAGGTCAACCAGGGTCAGGATACCGTTGATATCGAAAAAATTGATCAACTGGGTTCGCCCCGGCGTGGAACTGGTCCGCACCAACCCCTTGCGACCGGCAAGTACGTTGATTAACGAAGACTTGCCGACGTTGGAACGACCGACAAAGGCAACTTCCGGCAGCCCCGGTGGCGGATAGTCCTTCGGTTTGGCGGCACTTTTGATGAAATCGGCCTGAAATACATTCATAGAACAACTCTCCTTGGGGACGCCATTATACTGTTCCGTCCACGCCAGTTTCAAGCGGATAATTTTTTTATGCTTCACGGCATCTTTCCACGCAAAAGCCCGTGGCATCCGCCACGAATCTATGCTATAGAGAAAATGCTGTTTTTCGTTCGGCTTGACGTTGAAATGATACTTACACGGGCACTATGCCCGATCATGTACCAACGGAGGGAGTACCTATGGAAAGCGTAAATTCAAAGGATCGCCACGGTCATACCCCACTGATAAGCGCTTCAAAGGAGGGGCTTAAGGATTTTGTTCAGGATCTGCTGCATCGTGGTGCTGACATCACCGCGTGTAGCGACAAAGGTAAAACGGCCCTCCACTATGCCTCCGCCAACGGGCATACGGACATTGCCCGAATGCTGATTGAAAAGGGCTCTGAAATTGATGCCCGTGATCGTGAAGGTCATACGCCGCTCATGCTTGCCGCCATTTACGGCTGTAACCAGACGCTTCAGGCACTGCTCGGGGGGGGAGCAAACCCGTTGTTAAAGACTCCTGCCGGCAATACTGCGGAGCTCTATGCCGAAAACAACAGCCATCCACTGGCGGTGGCCCTCTTAAAAAAGGCGGCTCGAACCACGTAGGCGCCCATCGTATATGCCCTATCGCAATGCCTATCCACCGACAGAGCAACGGTAGCTCTGTCGGTGAGGATGCCTCAGATCAATGAACACACTTCAGTTTTGCCTGCCCCGCATCTTCCTTGCGAGTGGGAAGCATACGATTCTCACCATCCACAAAGACCAGTTTCGGCTCATATTTTATCGCTTCGGCATCGTCCATGGTTACAAAGCTGGCAATGATGACCAGATCCTTTGGGGCTACCAGACGAGCGGCAGCACCATTCAGGCAGATGACCCCCGAACCCCGTTCACCTTCAATGGCATAGGTCTCAAGGCGATTGCCGTTGGTGACGTTCCATACCGCAACCTTTTCATAGGAAATAATGTCGGCAGCATCCATCAGATCCCGGTCAATGGTGACACTCCCCTCGTAGTGCAGGTCGGCTCCGGTAACAGTGGCACGGTGGATTTTGCTCTTCAGCATGATTCTCTGCATGGTTTATAACTCCTCTCCAAGTAGGCAATTATCAATCAATCTGGTCTGTCCAATTTTCACCGCCACAGCCAGGACGGTCGTGTTGTCGGCAACCTGCTGCTCATGCAACAGGAAACCGTCACGAAACTCAACGTATTCGATGACGGCTCTACTCTCCTGTTCTATCACACTCCGTGCTGCCCGTGTCAGCGCGGGGACCGATCGTTCTCCGGCCCCAAAGAGCTGGCGGGCCTTCCCGAGGGCACGGGAAAGACAGAGGGCACTCTGCCGTTCACCGGGGGAGAGATAGGCGTTGCGGGAGCTCATGGCCAAGCCGTCAGACTCGCGCACAATGGGCATGCCGACGATCTCGACCGGCAGGTTTAAATCGTCGGTCATGCGGCGAATCACCGCCAACTGTTGGTAATCCTTGCGGCCAAACAGTGCCACATCGGGGCGAACGATATTGAACAGCTTGGTAACCACCGTCGCCACCCCGTCAAAGTGTCCCGGCCGACTGGCACCGCAGAGAGGCAAAGAAATGTCACGGACCGTCACCCCGGTCTGGAATCCGGCCGGATACATTTCAGCGGTGGTCGGAATAAAGACGATATCAACGCCGCACTCTTCGGCAATCCGGCAGTCCCGATCCATATCACGGGGGTAGCGGTCCAGATCTTCATGCTGACCAAACTGGATCGGATTGACAAAAATGGAGAGGACCAGCACATCCCCCCGGGTACGCCCTTCACGGAGTAAAGAGGCATGCCCGTCATGGAGAAATCCCATGGTAGGCACGAAGGAGATGCGTCGGCCACCCCGCTCCGGGGCAATGGCAAGGGCCTGCATATGCATGATGCTGTTGATGATTTGCATGGTAACCTCAGGAAAACGAGTGTTCTTCGGTGGGGAAGTCACCGCTCTTCACTTCGGCCACATAGCGGGAGACCGCGTCGGAAATGGTCGGCCCCAGATCGGCATAGCGCTTGACGAACTTTGGAGAATATTTTTCACACAGACCGAGGATGTCATGGATCACCAGCACCTGGCCGTCACAGGCAGGCCCCGCACCGATACCGATGGTCGGAATGGTCAACTCGGCACTGATTTCCGCCGCCAATGCGGCCGGAATCCCCTCCAGCACCACGGCAAAGGCTCCGGCATGCTGGACCGCAAAGGCATCATCCTTGATCCGTTCTGCCTGATCATTTCGCCCCTGCACCCGATACCCCCCCATGCGGTGAACGGACTGGGGGGTCAGGCCGATATGGGCCATGACCGGAATATCAATGCTGGAAACGGCACGGATGACGTGGGCCATGTTACTTCCCCCTTCAACCTTTACCGCCTCGGCACCCCCTTCCTTGACCATGCGGCCGCAGTTGCGGCACGCCTCGTCAATGCCGGTCTGGTACGACATGAAGGGCATGTCGGCCACCACAAGGGCTTTCGGCTCGGCCCGCTTGACGGCCCGCAGATGATAGAGCATCTCATCCATGGTAACCGGAAGTGTGGTATCATGACCGGCCACCACCACACCGGCGGAATCGCCAACCAGAATGATGTCAACACCACCGCCATCAATGAGACGGGTGAAGGGAAAATCATAGGAAGTCAACACGGCGATACGTTGACCGTTGAGCTTCATCTTGAGAATGTCAGGAATGGTAATTTTCTTTCTCATGGTTCCTCGAAATACGTATTGTGCATTCAGCTGGCGCACACAAAAAAACGCGCCGGAGAGCGCGTGAAGATCGGAAAGAGCGGCGCAGAGCCTGCTCACGGGAAAACTCCCTTCCGTCCCGGTTCACTGCTGAATCCGTGCGGTATCTGGCACATACTGCCGCCACATCATTGATCAACTCCCAATTCAGGGTAGCCGTCAGGGCGGACCGGAAGAATATCAGAGCTGGATCGTTAAATCCAGATATTTATTTCGTCACGTCAGGCTCTTCATCTGCTCAAGTTCCTTCACCACTTCCGCACTCTGGGCCCTGCGCATCTCCATGTTGTCGAATATTTCCGTCACCATGGTACTTACCTGCTCCACGTTACGGCGGATCAGCTTACCGTCTTCGGCCTGGCGCGACGTTGAATGAACCATCTCGTGGGTCATGTCCTTGATGGACTCAATGGAACGGGCAATGCTTCTGGTGGCCTTTGACTGGTCGGTGAGGGCAACAAAGATCTGGGAGGTCATGGAACTGATATCCTCCATCGAGCGGGCAACCAACTGTATGCTGTTGACCTGCTCCTGGGTCGCCTGCTTGATCTGCTTGGTCATATCCAGGGAGCATGAGGAACTCTCAAAGATCGCTTTCAAGGATTCTCCCGTAATATGTCCCCGTTCGACCCCCCGCTGAACCAGATCTTTACTGGTCCCGATGTTATTGGCGGCAGCCTGTGATTCGTTCATGATCTCTTCAATTATCGAGGTTATTTCACCGGTTGAATGACCGGTCTGGAGAGAAAGATTACGAATTTCATCGGCCACCACACCAAACCCTTTTCCGTATTCACCCGCCTGTGCCGCAATAATCGACGCATTGAGCGCCAGCAGATTGGTACGTTTGGTAATATCATTGATAACGCTGACAATATTTTCGATACGGGTACTTTTTTCCGCCAGACGCTGGATCGCGTCAAAGGAGTGGCCGACCGACTGTTTTATCTCGTCAAGAGCCTCAATGGTTTCTCTGACCACCACCCGGCTTTCCTCCGCCCGGTCTTTTACCTGATGTGACACTTCATGGGAAATGGCCGTGTTCTGTTGAATATTAACGATGGTACTGTTGATCTGCTCCATGGCAGATGCGGACTGGTGGACGATGCCGGCCAGATGGTCAAGGTTGCGGGTTACCTGTTCAATGGCCACGGAAATCTGGTTAACTGCCGAACTGGTCTCGTCAACCGAGGCCATAACCCCTTCAGAAGCCGACGCGATATTTGCGGTACCATCGGCAACAGAGTCCACACCATCCTGGAGATTGCGCACATTCCGGGAATATTGTTCACGATTGGAAAGAAGGAATCTGAACGAGCTCTCGATCTCGGAGGTAAGGGTATCAATGGAACCCAACAAGTTGATACGGGTGATTGCTGCGGCGACCTGATCGGCAAAAAGGATAATGGTATCAACATCGGAATCGTTCAGGGCCCGATGACTGTTCTTGTTGTCGACGCCAAAAACCCCGACGGAAGCATCCCTGACCACGATGGGACAGATAATAAAACTTTTGGAACGGAGCGGAGTCAGGTTGTTGTGAGGTGGTTTCAGGTGGTACTCTTCCGGGTAAAGGGAAATGTCATCAACCAGAAACACTTTACGTTCATTAAAACATTTTCCTATAATGCCACTACTTTCATCGGTTGGCAGTGCAACGCCGACCGGATCGAAGCCTTCGGAACCGACCGAGGTTACAAAGCGGAGCCTGCGTTCTTCGTCGGCAATAAGGATATTGACCCGTTCGTAGCCGAGAACATCGTGGAGCCCCTCCGCACAGAGCAACAACACTTCTTCGAGGTTAAGCGATTTTTGGATTTTACTGCTGATTTGATGGAAGTTTTTGATATTCCTGTCCAGCACCTTGTAGCGGTTTTCAAAGATTTCTTTCTGTTCAGCCACTTCGCGGTGGAGAACATCAAGCTCCCGGGCCCGTTCCCGCAATTCGTCGCCGTTCTTGCCAATCATGAAGCCCAAAAGAGCCAGAATGACCGCAGTTCCTCCCCCCATATACAGGTAGTGAACAAAATGTTCACTATCCTTGGTGATATCCAGGAAAACCTGGTCCACAACCCCTTGGGAACCATCAAAGAACAGCAGTACCCGAATCATTGCCCAGCCGATGGGGGCACCGATACCAAGAAGGCATCCGCCAATAGAAAACCGAGTAGCACCTCTTGTCATCATACTGTTGCCAGCCATTAATGATAAGCCGTGAACTTTTCATCTATCGAATGACCGATCTCTTCCATGACCGTTTCAGCATCATCGCTATTGTAGGAGACGATGTTTTTCAGATGCATGTAGGAGTCGAGATCAACCTTATCAAAGGTGAGTCCCACACCGTCCTCACAGATACGGGTAACCGACCCGCCAAAACTGACCGAAATCTCAGGGTCGGCACCCGTAAGTACGATGGTAATTTCAACCCGCTCTCCTTCCGCAAGGCGCTCCTTTGTCACCAGCATCATGCCGGTCATACTGAGGTTTTCAACCTCACCCTGGAACTGACGCCCTTCGGTTCTGATGGTAGCGGCAACGTGAAATTGTACGCGGGAAAACTTACGGGTGCCCATAGTTATGACTCCAATAATAGTGTTAACGGAAACGTTACGCTTTGCCAGCCGAGCCAAGTACGGTCTCATTTTTATGCTTAACAAGCTTTATAAGCTCTTTACGGGCTTCACCCAGGTATTTTCTCGGATCAAATTCCTTGGGATCCTTGGCAAAATATTCACGGATTTTGGCAGTAACCGCCAGCCTGCCATCGGAGTCGATATTGATCTTGCAGACAGCACTGGCCGCTGCCCGGCGCAGTTGATCTTCGGGAATGCCCACGGCCCCTTCAAGCTTGCCCCCATACTGATTGATCAGTTCCACATATTCCTGCACCACCGACGAGGCACCATGCAGTACAATCGGAAAGCCGGGAATCCGCTTTTCACACTCTTCGAGAATGTCAAAACGGAGTGGAGGAACCGGCTGGCCCGCCTTGAATTTATAGGCACCGTGGCTGGTTCCGATGGAAATAGCCAAGGAATCAACGCCGGTCTGTTTGACGAACTCTTCAACCTCTTCCGGTTTGGTGTAGGTCGAGTGTTCTGCCGATATTTCATCCTCAATGCCTGCCAATACTCCCAACTCGGCTTCAACGGTAACGTCGAACTGGTGGGCATATTCGGCAACTTTTTTTGCCAGGGCAACGTTCTCGGCAAAAGGAAGGTGGGAACCATCGATCATGACAGATGAAAAGCCGCTGTCTACGCAGGATTTGCAGAGTTCAAAGGTATCACCGTGATCAAGGTGCAGGCTGATCGGAATCTGGGAACCGGCTTCACGGGCCATCTGTACGGCACCCATGGCCATGCAGCGCAGCATGGTTTCATTGGCGTAACTGCGTGCCCCCTTGGAAACCTGGATGATAACGGGGGAATTAGTTTCAACACAGGCGGTAACAATTGCCTGCAATTGCTCAAGGTTATTGAAGTTGTACGCTGGAATTGCATATTTTCCGGCCATTGCCTTGGCAAACATTTCTTTGGTGTTAGACAATCCTAAATCACTGAAATGAACCTTCTGCTTTTCCATGTTGTCCCCCTCGGGTACTCATAATATGTGGATAATCCATATTCTACCACCCTCCATCAATACCACGCAACTAACATTTTTCGTAAAAAAGGTTACGCTATCAAACTTCCCGGCACGTGGTGGTACTCGCGGCAAGCTTTCTTTTCTCGACTTCTGTAAAGTTATTTTTTGTTAGAGGCGGGAGTCAATTATGATATTTGCAGGAACATTCAGGATTCGTCTAACAACACAAAACTATACGCACCATAAAATGGCAGAAGCTTATCGTCTGCGGGACGAAGTGCAATAAACGAAACGGGAACTATACTGTCAACTTCACTTGCACATTCTATTACATAATTGAGTAAAAAATCAGATATCTTTTGATCTCCGAATTCTGGACACTGTTTTTTCTTGGGTAATTACCGAACTCACACTTGGATAGCGCAAGATCAGCATCAAATCCGCTAATTTCAACGGAATTGATGCTAGGCGAGAGGGGCACGCTTGCGGGTGATCTTGCAGTTTTCTATAGTAGCTTTTGCACGTGCAACGATAGTTGTCGAAGCTTTCATGCCTGCAAGCCTCTGCTCCATGCTTTCAGTTTGAGGGGGGTTAAATCCTATCTGAATGCGTTTAGTCGGTTTGAAATTTATTTTCGTTCCCATATTGCTAAAATATACCATTACGCTTGAAAATAAAACAAAAAACCGGACACCCTCTTTGCTTTTCAGGTGCTTCCGATCTTGTTTCGTGTTTCAGTCCATCAGGCCACCAGAACTCCCCCCCGCTCCGGCAGGTCATGTACAGAAAAATGGGCCACACCCCAGGCAAGAATTTCGGTGCAGGAATAGCCGGTAAGTTCCGGTGGCGGGAGCATGCCCAAAAAACGGAGAATTGCTACCAGCAGTGGTGCTTCTTTACCGACCATGGTTGCTAAGTGGGAGGAAACCAGGTTGTCCCGTTTGCTTAATTTGCTACCGTTGGAGCCGGTCACCAGGGGGAGATGGCAATAATCCGGTACGGGGAGGGAGAGTAAACGGTGCAGAAGTATCTGGCGGGGAGTGGAGGAGAGCAGATCCTCTCCCCGTACAACCTGGGTAACGCCGGTCAGATGGTCATCGACGACGACCGCCAGCTGGTAGGCAAACTCCCCATCCCCCCGCCTGACCACAAAGTCACCGGAAAACGTGTCTATGCTCTGGCTGATTGGCCCCCTGCATCGATCGAAAAAACACACGTCGCCTTCCGGGGCCCTGACCCGCCAGGAGCGGAGCGGTGCGCCATCTTTCATGCCTCCCCGGCAGCTGCCGGCGTAGGGGATACCGTCATCGTCATGATGGGGGGCCGAAGAACTTTGGGCAATTTCCCGCCGGGAACAGCCGCACGGATAGAGAACTCCCTGGCGGGCCAGGGTTTCAAAGGCAGCGCAATACGCTTCCCGGTGTCTGCTCTGATAGGTCACCGGCCCATCCCACAAGAGGGCAAACGCTTCCAGAGTCGCCATGATGTCATCGGCCATACCCGGCACCTGACGGGGCGTATCCAGGTCATCGAAACGGAGCAACCACCGCCCACCGGAACACTTTGCCATGAGGTAGCTCCCGACAGCCGTCGCAAGTGAGCCGGTATGGAGTGCTCCGGTGGGAGAAGGGGCAAATCGTCCGACAACCCGATCTGTCGGCGCAGCCTTCACGATCAGACGGCCATCAGCTGATAAAAGAGCAGCAGTAGTCGGTCACTACCGGCACCTTCATCAGAAAGACCGAATTGGCCGGCACATCAAAGTTTTCACCACCTTTGATGCACTGCCAGGCGGTGGCCCCCTTGAGCTGCCACTCAAGCTCACCCGTCAGTATTTCCATATTCTCGGCCGCTCCGGTGGAAAATTCATATTCCCCCGCCTGCATGACACCGAGGGTTTTCTTACTGCCATCGGCAAACAGCACCGTATGGCTGACAACCTGACCACCAAAATAAATGTTGGCCTTCTTGACTACGGTAACGTGAGTAAATTCAGACATGGTTCCTCCCGATATTTGTGTACTGTAAATGATGATACAACCGGTTTCATGTGAGATGAAGCATATAAAAAAACCCGCTGGATATAGTTATCCGGCGGGTAGTTTTTTCTGGATACTTACTGCCGAATCAGTTGAATGTACCCCGCAGCAGATCGGCTTTCCAGGCAACCACCATCTGCCCCGAACCGGGGGCGGTCACTACCTCGGGAACGATGGTTGGAAATGCCACCTTAACCCGGCCATTTTCCACTTCAGCAAAGGCCCGGGCTGACTTAACCAATCCGAAAGCGGTACCGGCCAGAACACCGGAGGCTGCGCCGTAGGCCACAAATTCTAAATTGTCAAAGGGCTTTTTCTGGAAAACCATGAGGGCACCACCCACCAGACCGCCGATGGCCGCGCCATAAAATGCATCCGTAAATACCTCTTTAATGGTATCGTCGGCCAGTGCCGATGAAGTTGCTGACAACAATGATACCAATGTCATAACGGCAATAATTTTTCTGAGCTTTTTCATGGTTTCCTTCCCTTTTTGTGATGTTTGAGCATTAAATTCTCCCCTTATGTAGCACGCTTCAAAATAGCCCGTCAAGCGGGTTTTTTGTAACCTGTCAATATTGTTTACCTATTACTGGCCTTCCCGGTTAACAAGTGCCAGTACCAATTTTTCTTCATCTTCTCGACTCTTCACCACACCATCGAGCCGATCCCTGAACAACCGTTCCTTGACCTGTTTGAATCGCGGTCCCGGCATGACGCCGAGGCGACAAAGATCATCCCCCCCCAACAGGGGCGCAATATCACGCACCCGATTCAGGTAATGGGAGATCAGACGTCGTATCTGTTCACTATTGGCACGGGCGGCCATAAAGAGCAGCAGCTCAAGGGTGAAACCGCTGAACCAGAGGTATAATTCACTGTTACGCACCTCCCAATCCTGCTTCAGTCGATTCTTAATGGAGTGGAGGACAGAGAAAGCACGCTGCCGCTGGCTGCAGAGCCGCGCCTGGAGCCTGCCTGGCAGTGAAAGACGGCTACAGGCTTCCTGAAACTCCGTGGCGGTCAGGCAGTCGCACAGTGCCAGAAAATACACCTGCCACGGCTCACAGCGGTCCTCCAGATACAGTAATCGGAACCAAGCCATCACCTGTCCGCTCTCCCTCACCACGCGCTCCGTTTTCGGCACCAGCTTGAGGGAAGGATGAATGAACGGCAGCAACCCCAGCCCGGCCATACGGGTGATGGCCCCCACCGGTTCCTTTTCACACATGATCTGGTGCAGCTCACTGAAGAGACGTTCTCCCCCCAGCTTATCAAGCAGATGCATGCGAATGGCACTCCGTATCAGATTTTCCGTATGGGGAGCGATATGAAACCCGAGCCGTTGTTCAAAGCGGATGGCACGGAACACCCTGGTTGGATCTTCGACAAAGGAGAGGTTATGCAGTACCCTTACCACCCGTTCCTGGATATCCTGCAATCCCCCGAAATGGTCAGTCAACTGGCCAAAACGGTCACTGTTGATGCAGAGCGCCAAGGTATTGATGGTGAAGTCCCGACGATGGAGATCGTGGCGCAGGGATGCCCGTTCAACGGTGGGGAGGGCACCGGGAGATTCGTAATACTCCAGACGGGTGCTCGCAATATCAATCTTGCCACCGTCCGGCAGAACCAGAACCGCCGTACCAAATTTTTTATGGCTTCTGACCCTGCCGCCAAACTGCCCGGCAAAACATTCGGCAAAAAGCACCCCATCCCCTTCAACGGTAACATCAATGTCTAAATTGCTGTTACCAAGCAGCTGATCCCGTACAAAGCCGCCAACCGCATAGACCGAAAGGCCGAGCCGACCTCCCGTATCCCCCAGTCGCCGCAGCAGTTCGATTGTCTCAGCGGAGAGTCGTTTGGTAAGTAATCCGGCAATGGAGCGGGTGCGGGTTGGAATTTCCAGGGAATCCAGATCGTAAAGTCCCTCCTGCCGACCACGGCGTCCCCCATGGAAATACCGCATCAGGTCGGTCCGGGTAACGGCACCAACCAGCGTGGTACCCTCGAATATTGGAACAAAGCGACGGTTGGCATTCACCATGTACGACTGAATCATGGTCAAGGGCGTTTCCGGGGTTGCCGAAAAATATTCCGAATGCATAAAATCGGTAACCGGTGCGGTGGCCAAGCCATGGTACAACGCTTTTTCAACGATCTTGCGCGAAATGACTCCGGCCATCACTGTTCCGCACATCACCGGCATGGCATTGCAGTTATAGCGGGTCAACAGCTCCCGTGCCTCGGCGATGGAGATGGTATCGGCCATGGTTTTGACGGGAGAAGTCATGATACTTCCGGCACTGTCCCCCCCCTTGACCGAAAGGTGCAGCAGATGGTCAAGCCGTTCCAGCACCTGGCCCAGCTTCTGGTTGTGGGCGACGGCGGACGCTGCGGTGGCATGGCCACCTCCTTGAAACTCCTTCATAAGCAGGCCGGCATCTATGTCCCGACATTTGCTGCGGGCCACCAGATAGACATTATCTTCCATGGCAACCACAACAAACAGGGCATCGGAATTTTCCATATCCCGCATAAGATGGGCCAGCGAGGCGATATCCCCCACATATTCTGCGCTGGAAGCATGGGCAACTGAAACCGTCCGACCATTAACTCGCCCGGTTTTCAGGGTAGAAAGGAGCTGCTTCAAGAGTGCAATCTGTGGGGCGGTTAACTCGGGAGTCAACCCATCGCTCACCACCGAGAGGCGTGCTCCCTGTTCCAGCAACCATGCGCCAACACGGTAATCTTCCGGTGTTGCCGAGGCATACAGCAGGTTCCCCGTATCTTCATGGAGGCCGAGCATAATGACGGTCGCCTCCTCGGCGGTCAGGGTAATGCCGAGTGCCATGAGGCGGCTTGCCAACAGGGTGGAGGCGGAGCCCCGGGGGGCAATCTCGCCACCGGTGGAACAAATGGCAGCGTCCGAAACCGGATGATGGTCATAGATATGGATGGCAAGTCCGGCACGGCCAATGATATCGGCAAAGGGACCGATTCGGCCGGCCTGTTGACAATCGACGATAATCAGGCGGGTGATGGCATCCAGATTGATTTCTTTGATGCGGGTAACCGGGGAGAGGTATTCGGGATAGCGCTCAATGAAATCCCGCACCCCCCGTTCCTGGGAACCGGCAAAACAGACAAGGGCACCGGGGTAAAGCCTCAGCGCCGCTGTCATGGCGCCGAGGCTATCAAAGTCGGCATTAATATGGGTGGTAATAACGTCCATGGTCACCCAGGGTATATGTAAGGAGGCTGGCTCCCAAGATCAGAGACTCACTCCCCGATTGGCATCTTTTTCAGATGCCAGATTTCCTCATTATAATCGTTGATGGTCCGGTCAGTGGAAAATTTCCCGCTGTAGGCAGTATTGAGAATGCTCATGCGGGTCCAACGGTCACGATTCTGATAAGCGGTTGCCACCTGATGCTGGGCATCGACAAAACTGCGGAAATCGGCTGCCACCATCCAGGGATCGTAGGGCGAACAGATTGCATTGATAATCGGATCGAACAGCCCCGCTTCAAAAAGATTAAAATGATTGCAGCGAAGCAGGTTCATAACCCGCTGGAGATCATTATCGTGGCTGATGGTCCCGTGGGGGTCATACTGCCAGCGCAGCTCCTCAACCTCTTCACTGGTCAGGCCGAACATGAAAAAGTTATCTTTGCCCACCTCTTCAAGGATTTCAATGTTGGCACCGTCCAGGGTCCCAATAGTTATGGCCCCATTCATCATGAACTTCATATTGCCGGTCCCGGACGCTTCCTTACCGGCCGTTGAAAGCTGCTCGGAGAGATCGGTACCAGGGCAGATAGTCTCCATGGCACTGACGCTGTAGTTGGGGAGAAATGCCACCTTGAGCATGTCGCCAACCATGGGGTCGGCATTAATCACCTTGGCCACGTTGTTGACCAACTTGATGATCAGCTTGGCCATCGCATAGCCCGGTGCCGCCTTTCCACCAATCAGGACACAGCGATTGGTCCACCCTGCCGTATCCCCACGCTTGATCCGGTCGTAGAGATGGATAACGTGGAGCACATTGAGCAGCTGGCGCTTGTACTCGTGGATCCTTTTCACCTGTACGTCGAAGAGGGATTCCGGATTGAAGACAACGTTACAGTGGGCTTCAACCAGGGTAGCAAGGTTCACCTTATTGGCATGTTTTACCCCATGCCACTGTTGACGGAATTCCGGATCGTCGGCATGGGGAGCAATGCGGCTGATCTGTTGCAGATCGGATATCCAACCATCGCCGATGATGCCGCTCACCAGATTGCTGAGACCCGGGTTGCAGCGGGCGATCCAGCGACGGGGCGTAACTCCGTTGGTCTTGTTGTTAAACTTATGGGGCCAGAGTTCATAGAAATCCCGGAACAGCCCCTCGGCCAGCAGTTGGGAGTGGAGAGCGGCAACACCATTGACCGAATAACTGCCGACAATGGCAAGATAGGCCATCCGGATCTGGAGAGTCCCCCCCTCTTCAATAATGGACATGCGCCGCATCCGTTCGTTATCACCGGGCCAGCGGCTGGAAACTTCGGACATGAACCGGGCATTTATCTCCAGGATAATTTCCAAGATCCGGGGCAGCAGTTGGCCGAACAGCGGCAACGGCCATTTTTCGAGGGCCTCGGGAAGCAGCGTATGGTTGGTGTATGCCATTGTCTTGCTGGTAATATCCCACGCCTGCTCCCACCCTAACCCCTGATCATCCATTAAAATTCGCATCAGCTCGGGAACCGCACAGCTCGGGTGGGTGTCATTCAGCTGGAAACAATTATTGGCGGCAAAGTCGGAGAAATCACCCTTACGTACGATGACCCACCGCTCCACCACATCCTGTAAACTGGCGGAGGCGAGGAAATACTGCTGGCGCAGCCGGAGTACCTTACCGTTTTCACTGGCATCGTTGGGATAGAGCACCATGGTGATATTTTCTGCTTCATTTTTTGTGGCAACAGACTCCGCGTACCCCCCCGCGTTGAACTCACCAAGGTCAAAGGCATCGGTGGCAGCCGCCTTCCAGAGGCGCAGGGTGTTGACGGTGCCGTTGCGATAACCGGGAATCGGAATGTCATAGGGTACTGCCAGCACATCGCGACTGTTCACCCACCGGACACGCATCTCGCCGGAGTCTGAAACATACCGTTCGCAGTGGCCATCGAAACGGACCCGCTGGGTAAATTCGGGCCGTTCCTGCTCCCAGGGATTGCCATCGCGGAGCCAGTGATCAGGCTCTTCAATCTGGCGCCCGTCGACGATACGCTGGCGGAACATACCGTATTCATAGCGGATTCCGTACCCCATAACCGGCAGCTGCAACGTGGCACAACTGTCAAGGAAACAGGCTGCCAGACGACCAAGACCACCATTGCCCAGCCCCGCATCTATTTCAGCCTCTGCCAGATCTTCCAGATTGATGCCCAGTTCGTGCATGGCCTCCGTTGCCGCATCGGTAATGCCAAGATTCAACAGGGCGTTGCCGAGAGTGCGCCCCATGAGAAATTCCAGGGAGAGGTAATACCCCTGTTTGCAGCCGGACTCCACATACCCGTAACGGGTTCGTTTCCATCGCTCCATGAGGCGGTCACGAACGGTTAGTGCCAATGCTTTGTAATGGTATTTCACCGAATGGCTGTATTTGTTCTGCCCCAGGGTATAGGTAAAATAGCGGCGATAGTCATTAATCAGGCCGGGAGAATCCTGGGGGAGTGGAGGAAGTTCAGTAAGGCCGGGTGAGTGGATGCTGCGTTTCTTTCGAGGTGCCATGTGCGGATTCCTTTAGTGCCGTGACGGCTTGACACCGTGCGACATATATTAATTTTAATCTATTTGGCTCTGCATAAAGACAAACCGTACACGCTTTTGCTCAGGAAGGCAATTGTCAACCTCACGGCGAGCCCTTTTCCGGTAGATTTTCAGGCACATTCGTAGGGGCGTATGGCCATACGCCCGCTTCTTTCTGTTCGCCCAATTGGGGCATATGCCAGATGCTTTAAGTGTCACCTAACTCTTTTATGTCTTCGTGCGTGCGAATCAAGATGGCTCGTATAGCATTTTTTTAGCAGCCTGATATAATTCAGGAATGCATCAATTCCGGTTTATGCTCAACTCACGAAAACGCAGTACCGCCTCGGGAATGGCCGATTCTTTGATGTTGCCGAAGGCCAGGCGCAGGTATCCCTCCAGACCGGGACCGAACACCTCACCCGGCAGGGAGAGGATGGCCGCCTCGTCAACCAGTCGCTTCGCCACTTCACGGCCACTGCTGGTGCCAAAGGGGTGGCGGACCCAGGCAAAAAAGGCACCGCTGGCCGCCAGACGAAAGCGGTTTCCCGGCTGAATAAACAGCTGACGGAACAGATCGTGGCGACGGCACATCATGTCACAATTGGTTGCCACCCAGCCATCCAGATGATTGACGCCGTACATAATTGCCTGCTGGGTAATGCGGGGTTGGCAGACCGCCATGGTATCCTGGGCCTTGAGTGCCTGACTGATAAAGTAAGCGGAAGCCACCAACTGGCCGGCACGGTAACCGGTCAGGGCATAGGTTTTACCGAACGAGGCGACCTGGACAAAGGTATCTCCCCAGGTTGGGTCGCTGAACAGATCGTGGGGACGGGCCCCTTCCGGGATAAACTCGTTGTACGTTTCATCGAGGATGAGTGCAATGTTGCGGCGTTTGGCAAGGACAAACAATTGCCGCAGGGTGCCGGGTGGGGTGATGGCACCGGTCGGGTTACTGGGCGAGACCACCAGCAGTGCCCGCGTCCGATCGGTAATCAACGTCTCGATTGCGGCGGGGGACGGTATGCCCCGCTGTTCCTCGGAAAAGGGGGCGTACACGCAACGAATGCCAAGAATTTCCAATGCCATGGGATGATCAAAATATGCGGGAGCCTGCACAATGACTTCGTCACCGGCACTGCACAACGTCACAATTGCCAGCCAGAACGCCTGACTGGCACCGATAGTGAGACAGAAGTTGTCCGGCGACAGTTGTGCCCCATATTTTCTGCCGTAGTAATCGCAGACGGCACCGCGCACCTCCGGCAGCCCTTCGTCGGGAGAGTACCTCGACGTCAGCGGATCACCGAGGAGACCGGCCAGATGCGCCGTCATATCAGCAGCGGGAGCATAATCCGGCACCGCCTGGCAGAGGTCAATCAGCTCCCGGCCATCGTCAGGGCGTTCGGCAAGCCACCGCTTCACTTCGGTAATGGGAGGGGTGTGCACCCCGGTAATCTGTGGTGAAAGTTTCATGGTCATGGCATGCTCCCGGTATCAATGGCACTACCGTACCGCTATCTGGTCCCGGATCGCCCGCTGCCAGCATTCCCGATCCCGGCGAACCAGACTGGCACTCCGGTTGGCACCGACTTTCCGGCGATAGATGGAAAAATCACCGTTGGAGAAATGGATCACCCTGCCAAACTCCCCGCCAAGATCTTCCGCATCAACCGGAATTCCTTCTGCTGTGAGAAATTCCCGGATAAATCGACAATTTTCCCTGCCGATCCGGTTAAGACTCTCCGGCTCTCCACGGTCACCCATAAGGGTGGCACCGCCGAACACCTTGGCCCGAAGCCGTGTGCGGTCCGTCCCCTTGGCAACCATGTCACCAATGAGCAGTTCCATGGCATGGATACCATATCGCCCCCCATCTGACTCCCGCAACGGTTGATCGTTCAAAAGGGGGGAGCCGCTCAGCAGGAAATGATTCATGCCGATAAGCCCACGGTGGGGGTCGTACAGGCAGGCAGCCACGCAGGAGCCGAGCAGCGTGGAAATCACCGCAATATCGGAGGTCGCATAGTATTCGCCCGGTTCGATGGTAATGCGGCTGAAATCTTTATACCGTTCAATTTTCACATCGGTTCTTTGCAATGGATAATCATGCATCAGACTCCCGGGCAGACAAACTGCCGAACAATCTAACGTAACAGCCCAGAAAAAGTCAAATTTCTTCCGAAGTCATTTGGCTGCGAAGGCTGCACAAACATCAAAAATATGTATCAATATATGATTCCAACTTGCCATGGAGAGTATCCTCTCCTCCATGGCATATCTCCCCATACAGATGTTCGACGTGCTCAAGAAAAACCCTGACAATCTCCGGGTCGAAGTGGTTGCCCGATGATTCCTGCAGAATCCCCACCGCAACCGCAAAGCTGAACGGCTCCTTGTAGGGACGTTTTGAGGTCAGGGCATCAAACACGTCTGCCACCGCAAATATCCGGGCATTAAGCGGTATGACACTCCCGGAGGTCCCGACCGGATAGCCGCTCCCATCAAACTTCTCATGGTGACAGACCACCACATCCCGTGCATCCTTCAGCCAGTCGTACCCTTGAATGATATCTTCGCCATGGCGCACGTGACTCTTCATGACACTGAATTCTTCTTCCGAAAGTTTCCCCGGCTTGTGAAGAATGGCATCTGCTATGGCAATTTTCCCCAGATCATGGAGGAAGGAGCCTTTGATTAACCCCTGCATGGCACCGCGCGTCAACCCCAGCTTTTCACCTATATGCACCGCATAGAGAGTAACCCGATAATTATGTTCGTTGGTATCGCTGTCCCGTTTGGCGATGGCACTTCCCAACACTTTCAACATGCCGATGTTGGTCAGGGCCAGGGTCCGGGAATAGTCCACCAACCGCCTGTTCAGGCGGATTATCAGCGGATACAGTACGATACTGGTGGCCAGAACAACCAGCACCACCAGCACCAGCGACCAGAGGGTTTGCGACTTTATCTGGGCAATAATGTCACTCGGAGCGTGGTAGATCCCCTCAAGATAGCCTATCTTTTTTCCGCTCTTATCCGTAAGCGGCACGAAAACCCGCAAATAGGTGTCGTTGTTTACCTCCATCTTTGTGCAGACTACGCCATTTTTATCGGAAAATTCACTGCCATGTTTGGGAAGTTTCTCCTCAATATCCCGTGCCGACGCCGCCACCGCTTCGGTGATTTTAATTGAGTTGGCATCATAGAATTCCACGGCAATCAGATTGTCGTGTTCGATATGTGCCGCCACGTTCCTGTTCAGCCGAGCCAGTGCCCCCTCGGACGGTGCCTGTAAATATTCAATCACCGCCTGCTTGTAGTTTACCGTTTCCGACTTGGCCATGACAACCACATGGTCATCCAGACGAACATTGCCGAGATAATGAACAATGCCCCCTATGGCAAGTGACAGCACCAGCCATACCAGCAGCAATCTGACGACAAGCCACCGGTGAAGGTTTTCTATCATGGTGGATTTCTCCTGAATTATTAATTAGCATCATCTCTCATCTTTTGGAAAGACTAACGGCTTATCCCTGCAAAGTAAAGCCATATCACTCATGACCGGGCAATCAAAAAAACATCCCGGAATACAAATCACATAACTCTTAAGTTTCCCACTCCTCATGCCCCAGCGGTGACCGATTTAACTCATCCCGGGATTGCGCCATGACGGCGAAAACCGGTCCATCAGAGCAATAAATCGGCTGTTATGCGACGGTTCCAACAGGTGTGCCATTTCATGAACGACAACATACTCCAAGCATTCCGGTGATTTTTTTGCCAGTTCAGCAAGTAAAGTGACGAAGCGACCGTCTCACAGAGCAAAAATTTATTGTGCTCTCTTTTGGCCGTTTCCTTCCGCGACTTAAACCAAACGCAAAAAACGCCGCTTCTCCGATAACGATCCGAAAAGCGGCGTGGGGTATGGTATGGTGTGCATAGGTAAAAGCGGGCGTATGGCCATACGCCCCTACAAAACCTCTGGTAAACGCCCGGTACGGTTATTCTCTTATACTGTCGATCTCTTCCCGACTAAAACCGGTTGCTTGGATTATAATTTCCAACGCTACGCCGGCTTTTTTCAAGTTTGATGCAATTTTATTCTTTTCCTCAACAGTTTTTTTCTTTGCCTCATCGGCCTCCTGCTTTGCCTCATCGGCCTCCTGCTTTGCCTCATCAGCTTTCTGTTTTTCCTCAACAGCTTTCAGCTCTGCCTCAACAGCTTTCTGCTTTGCCTCACTCGCTTCCAGTTTCGCCACTCTCGTATTTTCACGCTGCTGCATTAACGAACGCTGCATATCTTCATAATCAAGCAAAACTATATCCTCATCTTTCATCTGTTTCCGTATTTCAGGCTCCAGTATCACAGACCGTAACCGGCGGATCAGATCGCCATACTTTGCAGGATAATCGGCTTCGTTTATATTGAGGATGTGATGCGTTTCATCGATAGATTCACTTTGGTCAAATATGCTCAAAAGCTTTTCAAGATCATTGCGACGCTTCTTGGCCAACTGTGGTATCTGGATGATATAGCTGTCGTGGGTCAGGCTCTCGATAAAGCTTTCTTTTACGTCAATCTGGTCACCGGTCACCAGATCACGATACACACGGTTTACGCCAATTATTGAGGCGTTAATATGGTCAAGTCGGTGACCTAAAAAATAAATACTGATTATCGGTATGCCCACTCTTCTTTCATAATCGTTGATGATAGCCATCTCGGTGTTATCATAGTTACCGTACTGCCCGGAAAGGTAATTGCGAAAACGCATGATATCCGTAGCAAATTTGGCCTTCTGAAGTTCGATCAAAACCTGCCTGGAGCCTTCAGCAGTTTTGATTCTGGCATTAAAATCAAGACGATACACCGTCAAGGTACCGGAACAACCTTCAATACGGCCCTTATCAACAGCGGACGTATATTCCTGGGGGCGGAAAACAAGTTCCTCAATCTCTTCGCCAATTATGGAAGAAATAAGCAGCTTCGCTACTTTTGCATCTTCCATAAGATATTTGAACACAACATCGTAAATGGGGTTGGCTATCTGCATGGGCAAACTCCTGACGTAAGTCCATTGATACATTTGATATAAACAATATGCAGTATGTCAATTAAAATAGTAACCATAAAACAACCTTGCTGCCCGTTTTTTTGAAAATCGTAGATTGCCCATCCGGGCAATAAGCTTCCGGCCTGAAAGGCCGAGCGGACATTAGCCGTGTACAACCCCAACGGGGTGGTGCACGGATGGCCATACGCCCCTACGTTGATAGTTGATGAAAATGATCACACAAACTAGGGGCACCCCGTGCGGGTGCCCTGTTTTTTGTACGACACCCCAATTAACGCACTATCCCTCTCTATATACCCCGATTACCGCTTATTTTCCAATCATTTGAGTGCGATAACATGTATAATCCCAACTTCCTCCTACTGACACTGAAACTTCAACGACGTCGGCGTTGTCGTATGAATGAAATATCCCTTATTTTTCTGCATACTCTTCAAGGTATTGAACGGTGAGCCGGTTACATACACTTTACCCGCTTCATCAACCACCACATCATACTGGCCGCTTATACAGCTGAAGCCGATGGCCGGAGTTGCTCCGTCGGTTCCCCAGTAGCCTATCTGGGTCCACCCCAGGTTCAATGGCAGCTGATCCGTGGCAGCAAGGGGAGAACCGGGGACGGTCACCGTCTTGGCGGCCGGGGCGTACAACCAGTACCCTTTGCCGGGCAGCAGTTTTTTCAAGGTGTTGAACGGTGAACCGGGGGTATAGACGACACCGTCGGGCCCGACAGCCACTATGGCTTCGGTTGTGGTAAAGCCCATGGTGCCGAAGACATCGGATATCAACTTGCTCCCCACACTGCTCATGACACCACCACTAATCAGATCGCTGGCCTGCGGTGCGGTTACTCCTTCGTAGTACCCCTGCTTTGTTGTCCAGCCAAACATATTCCAGCCCGCTTTCAAAGGCATCTGAATGCCGGTCTCCACAGTCACATCCATCAGTACCATGCTGTTGGCGGCAAAGGACAGGGGCCCTTGATAATTGGTATAGCCGGAAGAACTCTGCTGCGGCGTCAACTGCAGTACCGAAGGCGTGGTGTATTCCTGCTGTACGGTGCCATCCCAGACCCGAATCGTCAGTTTTTCACCACCGGTGGCACCTTCGTCCACGGTTGCTGTGGAAGAAACGTCGCCATTTACGGCCATGTCGCCGTATTGCCCACTGGTCTGTACGTAGGAATAGCCGACAACGGTTCCGGCGCTGTCATAGGCGGCTATTTCGTCGCAACTATTGGCAGCTCTGCCGTTTATGGTCAGGTTGCCGGCAAGGTGCATTATTGTTGGTGAGGTGCCGCCGGGGAGTTGGGTCCAGTGGCGGGTGCCGCAGGTTGAGGTAGGTGCTGTTATTACCATCGTACCGGTGGTGCTTCCCTGGTAGTTGGTGTCGGTTATGGTGGCGACGATTGCGTAGCTGCCGACTGCTGAGGGAGCGGTGCTGCTGCCGTTGTAGGTGATGGCTGTGGTGAGGCCGGCAGGAGTGGTGGTTGCGGTCACAGACTTACTACTGTTGTCAAAGGCCCGGTTGAGGGAACTGTTGACCAGATTAATTATAGCTGCCCCCTTGTTGACAATAATGTTTTTTTGCACATCACTCGCCGCTGAATAATTGGTATTGCCGGCTTGCGTCGCTTTAATAGTTATGGTGCCTGCACCGTTTATGGTCAGGACGTTGTTGACAAGGGTGGCCGGGCCGCCTACCAGAGCAAGAGAGACCGGCAGTGCCGAGGTGGCACTGGCAGAAAGGCTTATGGCACTGTCACCGAAGGTAGCTGTTGCCGGAGGAGAAAAAGTGATGGTCTGGCTGACGAGAATCAGAGTCCACTTCGCATAGAGCGTGACGTTCGCCGATCCCATGGCAAAGGTTGACGCCACGCTGTAACTGGTGCCGCTGCCATCGGCGGCACTGTTCCAGCCACCAAAGGTGTAGCCGGTTTTGCTCAGGGTGCCGCTGTTGCCAAGCAGTGTCACGCTTGCGCCTTGCAGATAGGCAGTAACATCAGTCGGCACGGTTCCGCCGCTGCTGCCGTTGCCGTTGTAGGTTACCGTGTAGGTAGGAAGCGGAGTCCACTTCGCGTAGAGCGTGACGCTGGCCGATCCCATGCTGAAGGTTGACCCCACGTTGTAACTGGTGCCGCTGCCATCGGCAGCACTGTTCCAACCGGCAAAGGTGTAGCCGGTTTTGCTCAGGGAGCCGCTGTTGCCGAGCAATGTCACGCTTGCGCCTTGCAGATA
>CAIUSO010000062.1 GCA_903901875.1 uncultured Geobacteraceae bacterium
TCATCGGATGGTTCGGCAGTTCAAGTTATAAGTGTCATCGAAGCAGGCGTTGTCCGTCAGTTTTTTGCACGAGGCCACGGTGCGCCCTCATCCGCCCTGACGGGCACCTTCTCCCAGAGGGAGAAGGAAAAAAACGCAACCCTTCTCCCCCCGGGAGAAGGTGGCCGAAGGCCGGATGAGGGGATAAGGCAGAGATTTCCCCCGTGCAATTTTCTAACTGACAGTACAGCATCGAAACAGGCTAACTGAACAAGAACAAGATGACTGCCGCTTACTAAAGCTTATATTACACCATAGTATGTCAAATTTATGTGGATATACTATGGTGTAAAGTGGTAAATAATTGCCATCACAGAGGAGATATTAGTTCGGAGTAAGCCATGTTTGAGTCTGCAATAGTTGAGCAGAATCCCCATTGGGATGGGGTCCTCTACCAGGAAGGAGTGTTACGCGGCATCCATTGGTAAGAAGGGCTATCTGGATATCTCTTCCTTAATCTCGAAAATCCCCAATTCAGCCGTCTCCGAAGAGATGTTTCATATCTTGAGTGGGCCTGTGTGTCATGCCTATCTGTTTTTTCTAAAAAACCACAAATTTCTACAACCGTGATGTGATTATTTCTGTTGGATATCGTGTTAAATCTGTGCAGTATGCGACCGTCTGAATTTTTTAAATATGCCACCTGGATCTACCACTTTTTGTTTGCACAATAATTACGCTCCATACACTCTGTCGGTGTTCAGGCACCCGCTCTTCGGAGTTTTGACCCCATGCAACTTAATTTGTTTGAAGATAACAAACCGGGCGTTTTACTCAATATAGCCAATGAATTTATCAGGTCCCGCGATTTTGTACAGGCGATTTCCGTCTACGAGCAGCTGCGCGATGAATATCCCGGTGACAGGCAGAGTACCGCATTGTTGGAAATGGTCACCCACTGGCAGGATGCCTTGTCAACAATGAATCTGGCTGACCCCGGAAACTTCAGCAGTATCTGGGGGCGTTTTGGCTCCATAACCCACGGGCCGCTGAGAAGCTCGGTGTTACGTATCGTGATCGATACATTGTGGGCACTGCCGGATTCTGAGCGAATCTACCGTCCGCCCCAGTGCCACTTCGGTCACGTACTTATGGAAGCTGGCCAAAATCTCGAAGCGGCGGAGTGCTTTTATAAGGCGCTGTCGGGACCCGGCATCCCACGGGGGAAATTCCTGGCGTGGCGAGGTGATGCGCTGACTTTGGCACATAAGGAAACGGATGCGCTCCATAGTTATCTTGATGCCTTTCTGGATGATCCGGCCAGTGTGGATGTTCAATTCATCAAAAACAGTACAATACGTGACCTCTACAGTTCCCTGTGCCAGGAATCAACAGATGAAAGAGAAGGGGAGGGTGAAGTTGCCTGGCTGCCGGTCTGGGGCTGGTTTGAGGGGGTGTTCACGTTTCCGTTGGTGCGTGGGGGAACCGGGCAGGATTCCATGGATTCAGTCACGTTTGAAGCCGAGATGAGAGAAGGAAAACGTTCTGTACCGCGCCTCTGGTTTGATATGTTGACCTCTGCCGAACGGTTGCGGGCAACCGCTCGGGATGGTCGAGAAATGGCAGCGATACGACGCTTGATGAAAAAAGCCAGCAGTTGTATGTTTGACAGATATCTTACCATAATGGGCGGCCGGAGATGAGCTTGTCACCACTTCTTGAAAGGTTTCACACCTACACCCCCGGCGATATTCATTCTGCTGCCGCCAAGGTTCATTTGATAAGCGGTTTTGAGGCATGCAGAGGCAATTCACTTGCTGATGCCGTATGGAATGAGGATAAAACGGCACTTGTCGTCAGTTTTACCGATGGAAGTCAGGCTACCTTGCTGGTGCAGGGCTATCGGCTGCTGACCAAATGCAGCTGCAAACAGTGGCAACCTGCCCGCAACTGTCCCCATGTGGTTATTGCCTGGGCGATTCTGAAAAGGACCGTTACACCCGGTTCATTAGCGCACATAAATTTCAATAGGCAGATGCTGGCTGATATCAAGCGATATGTTGAACGTGACGCCCCTCTCCCCGGGGAACATTCTTCCACCGGAACTCACCCCTGTATGGAGGGCAGTTCTGCTCCCGAACAGAGTAATGCCCCGCAGGGGAATTCCCTCGGCTTCCGTGTGCGGATTACTCAATCACGCCATCCCGGTGAAATCAGCGGCTGTATCATGAATGATACCAAGGTGGTCTCCGGTTGGACCGATAGCGGTATACCGACCGATCTGGCTCGCTTTATGGCGTCGGTCAGCAGCTACGAATCCACACCTCGTTACTTTGAAACATTCCTCCGGCTGACGGCAGGGAAGTATCCCATTGTGTTTTGCACTGCCGAAGCAGACGAAACGCCACTTGTGTATCATGCTGATCCATGCAGGGTCCGCATTGCCTTTGACATCCGTCGGGACGAAGTGACGGTCTACCCGTTTCTCGATGGTCTGGGAGCGATTCCACCCGGAGCAGTTATGGATGATGGCGTGCTGTTCATCCCGGAACGTGGATGCATGTATCCACTTTCACATCGTACCATAGGGAAACAATGGGATCTGCTGATGAATCTTCTCGAACAAGGGGATACAGCCCACGGTTTCGGAGATTCAGTGTCGGCTGAAAATAATGGCCATGCTCTTTTACCGCCGGGTGCTCTCTTGTCTGAAAACACCGAGAAACGGGCACGTACCGTGTCGATTGCGCACTTCAATGCAGCGGGTATTCACCTCGGCTCCGAACTGTTTTGCATGGTTGAAGACAGTTGCCTCTTTTTCCATAATGGTGCATCGGTCACGCTGCCGGTTCAGGATACTCCCTCATATCTGCTGAATATTCCGCCAGGGCACCAGGGACATTCTGATTCGAGCAAAGCAAAAAAAGCTGTTGAAACACTCGGTTTTCTCAAAGGGCAGACATTTCCCTGTTCCACCGTTGTGCAGCGGCTTTTGAACCCTGCACTCCGCACAAACCATTTTCCCCCTGCCATGAGAAGCCATAAGAGGGTGCGGGCTCTTCTGGAAACACATTTTGTCCTGATGAACGAGTCCGGCCCGGTGACCAGAGAAGCTGTCATCCGATCAATGCGTTACGTACCTGATTTTTCAAACCAGGAGATGGTTGATGAAGTCATACCGTTTCTCAAACAATTGTCCGACAATCTGAATCGGGTTGACGTGCTGCTCCTCGCTTCTCCTGATGGCTGGCTGTGTGCAAAAGAGGTTGTGCGCGACCAGGTGCGCATGTTCAGGGTGCTCTATGAGGTATGTGAGTTTGACGCTTTTTGTGCCATCGACGATCGGTTTGCAATCGGGGCACGAAAGCTGGACATGGTATTGCCGCAGTTGATTTCCCGCTTTCAGGCAGAAGGTTTTGCTCTCAAGGTTGCCAGTGAACCACTTGCCGTTGCTTCATGGGAGTTCTCACTGGATGCCACAGTCAGCACTCTGGACTGGTTTGAACTTCGCCCGGAGATTCGCTGTGACGGAGTTGTGCTGAGCGATGATGAGGTGCGGGCTCTGTTGGAGGGGAATGGTACCCTGCGTCGCAATGGGTATCTGATGACGATGGATGGGGTCAGTGCCCAGGCATTTGCCCTGCTCTCCGATTCCATGACGTCAAAAGTGTCGAAAACAGGTGAGGGAAGAGGAATCGTTCGGGTACCCCGTTTGCTGATACTTGACTGGCTCCAGTTGCGCAGTCAGGGGGTGACGGTGAAATTGTCGCCGAAAGATGCCCAGGTTTTGGAAAGTCTGCTGAACTTTGAATCCATCCCGAAGCGACCTCTGCCGACCGGGCTCCATGCCGAACTTCGCCATTATCAGGTGGAGTCGTGGTGCTGGCTTGCCTATCTCTACGAGCACCGCTTTGGGGCCTGTCTGGCCGATGACATGGGTCTGGGGAAAACCCTCCAGGGGATTACTCTGCTGGCCGGGCTTATTTCCGGGGAGCTTCATTCCTCGGCCCCCCAGGGTACTCCGCATCTGGTGGTGGCACCACCTTCGCTCCTCTTCAACTGGGAAGCCGAGATAGAAAAATTTCTCCCCGCTGCACAGGTTCACATCTACTCCGGTAGCGGCCGTTCCACCGAATCCCTGACAGACTATGACATCGTGATCACCAGCTATGGCCTTGTGCAGCGTGACATTGAGCTGCTTGAAAAGGTGCGCTTCGATGTCATCATTTTTGACGAAACCCAGGTTGTCAAAAATATTCAGGCCGTAACCAGTAATGCGGTGCGCCGATTGGCCGGAAACTTCATTTTGGGGTTGACCGGCACGCCGGTGGAAAACCATGTGAGGGAATATTATGCCATCATGGACCTCTGTCTGCCCGGTCTGTTGGGCAGTCGCGATGACTTTGCCCGTCAGTCCGGTCTGGCAGAGGCGGGCATCGCCCGGTTGATTCGTCGCACCCGCCCCTTCATCCTGCGTCGAACCAAACAGATGATAGCTGCCGAGTTGCCGCCGAAAATTGAAACGGATATCCTGTTGGAGCTGTCAGAAAAGCAGAAAGCACTCTATCAGCGTACGGTGGAGGAGGTGCGTGGTCAGGTCAAGGAAGCCTATGACCGTCATGTCTCCGGCCAGGCCAGCATTATCGCCCTGACCGCCATTCTGAGGTTACGCCAGATTTGCCTGGCCCCGGCACTGATCACTCCCGATTCCGGCGAGGACTCCCCCAAGCTTGAATTTCTGGTCGAACAGCTCCGGGAGCTGCGCGATGAAGGGCATAGTGTGCTGGTTTTTTCCCAATTCACCGGCTATCTTGATATTATCGAAGAGGGTTTGAAGCCGCAGGAGCTTGACTTTCTCCGACTTGATGGTTCCACCCCGGTTCCCAAACGGAAAAAACTGGTGCAGCAGTTTCAAAATTCCGAAGGGCCATCCGTATTCCTGATCAGTCTCAAGGCCGGAGGGAGGGGGCTCAATCTGACCAGAGCCACCTATGTCTATCATATGGATCCCTGGTGGAATCCGGCGGTGGAAAATCAGGCATCGGATCGTGCCCACCGCATCGGCCAGACCGAGCAGGTTACCATCACCCGCCTGATTATGCGACACACCATAGAAGAGAAGATGATGCTGCTCAAACATCAGAAGCTGATGCTCTATAATGCGATTCTTGAGCAAGGCACCGGCGCAGGTGGTGCCGGTCTCACGCGGGAGGACCTGGAGTTCCTCCTCAGTCCGTCAGAGTCGTCGAAAGGGTGTTGAACTCTCTGTGTCAGATTCCTAACACTCTGACCAGTCAGATTTGTCCGACTCGTCAGAGTGTCAGGAATATCTGCCGGAAATCCGTCTGAACGGACCATGTTTCACCGCTTCTTCGTTCTCTACATTAAAATATTCAGAAGTTGCTGCCACCCTCCTGTTTTTCACGACAATTTCCTGCATTCGATAAACTCCAGAACGTATATCCAAAAAATAATAAGAAAAGAATGATATAAAGTTAACTAACCCATATTTAACACAAACACTGTTATAAAGTGCCGAAAACGCCATTTTTGGGGTATTTTTACATAAAAACATCAATGATATCAGCTATTGATTTTATTTCTACAAAATGTAGTGCCATACGATTTTTATTATTATTGACTTACCGCCGATGATGTGGTAGGCATTTACCATGTTCATACGTCAA
>CAIUSO010000063.1 GCA_903901875.1 uncultured Geobacteraceae bacterium
AATAATAAGTTGAACAAAATTGCGCTCAGATTTTGGTCAGATTTGGCCGGAGCGAATGAACAAAACCGCAGGCGTAGCAGAGCTACGTTGAGGATTTTGTGATTGAGCTACGGTCAAAGATGGCCGGAAGATGAGATGCAAGATGTTCATGTTATTGTTGCCAGCCTCCTTAATGCCGGATGCAGTGCTATGGAGTCTGAACATGAATAATGTCCAAAGTCGCTATAAAGTAGTTATTTACGATTGTGATGGGGTAATTCTTGATTCCATCGAATCGAATTACGTTTTTTACAATCGTATTATGGATTTCCTCGGTCGGAAAGAGATAGACCGGAGCGATCTTGAGGCTAAAAGGGTTCTCCACACCTACTCTTTCAGCGACGTTATGGAATATTTTTTTGCGGGAGATCCCCAACGGACCGAGGCACTTCAGTTTGCCAAAACCATTCGCTATCGGGAACTGATGCCGTATATGAAGATGGAAGACGGTCTTATTTCTGCCCTTGACCAACTCAAGGGGCATACATCACTCGCGATCTGCACCAACCGTGCAACGTCAATGGATATGATCATCGAAGATTTCGGCCTGACCGGCTATTTCTCCTACGTCATGACCGCGTCCCAGGTCACTCACCCGAAACCACATCCGGAACCGCTGCTTAAGGTGCTCAACCACTTTGGCATCTCTGCCGATGAAGCGGTTTTCATCGGTGACGGCCACGTTGATATGCAGGCTGCCGAAGGTGCCGGCATTCCGTTTATTTCCTACAAATCAGACCTTCCCGGCCTGGCCCGCATCAACCATCACACCGAAATAATTAAACATATCCTGTAATGAGGAGGCTGGCACCGATAGCATTATTATTGCCAGCCTCCTGAGTACTTAACGTACCAGCTTCGACAGCTTCTTGAATTCTTCGGTTCCGGCAACTTTCAGGAGTTGGAAGAGCACCGATTCCGTGCTGGTCGGAACGGCACCGGCAGCGGTCATACTCTGGAGGGAGGTACGCCAGTTTTTCTTGGTGCGGCTCATGACTGCGTCGGCAACGATATGGACAGTCAAACCGGCTTCAAGAAGTTCAATAACCGTCTGTAATACACAGACATGGGTTTCCATGCCGGTGATAATAACCTGGGTACGACCGGTAGCTTTCAGGGCATCGACAAATTCGCTGCTGCCACAGCAACTGAAAGCCATTTTTTCAAAACGTGAAGCCGTGGCACTTTTACCCTGCAATTCCGGCACCGTTGCCCCAAGCCCCTTGACATACTGTTCTGTCACCAGCACCGGGACCGCCAGCTCGGCGGCGGCGTCGAGTAAAATCCCGCAGTTTTTCACCAGCTGCTTCAGTACAGCTTCATCCATAGCAAGACAGAGTTTTTCCTGCACATCAATCACCACCAGCACCGCGCTGTTGCGATCCAGAAAATACCTTTCTTTGACTGACATTACATTCTCTATTTTTCCACCCATAGTGTTATCCCCCTTCAGTAATATCTACCACGCCGGGTAGTCGGCAGATGCTTCCGCCACTGGTATGTTCACTCTCCATAAGGGAAAGAAACTGCATTATCAACCGGTAGGTTATTCCCCATAGCACCGGTTTGTTGTCAACGGGAAGCCTGATCGCCGGCACATCCATGGCCCGGTCACCAAAAACAACCGGGCTCAACTGATGACGGAGCGGGTCCCGCAGATCGTCCAGAGTTACCCAGAACAGATCACACACCTCTTCGTTCAATACGGGATGAAGCTTGGTTCGATCAACGACAAAAAGACAACAGGAAACCCGCACCGGCAGGTTTGTTCCGATAATATCTGAAAGCCGCCCCACATAACGTCCCTGCTCCAGGTCAATGCCGACCTCTTCCCAGGTCTCCCTGCAGGCGGCCTGACATTCCCGTTCACCCCCCTCAAGCTTGCCACCGGGAAAGGCTATATGCCCGGACCAGGGGTCCAGTTCGCTGGCCGCACGCTGAATAAAAAGAACCTCCACGCTGCCCCCCACCTGATGGAGTATCATGGCAACCGCCGCACGGGTTCTCCCCTCCTCAGTGTCAGACACCCGCAGTGTACTGTAATCCGCACACAAATCAGAAATTACACCGAACGGCCACTGGTTTCCCGCACTTTGATCTGTCATCTCGTCATTCCCCGGTAGATTAATCCGTATAGTTACCGTATCATTGATTGCCGTCAAGATATTTTTTCCGGAAGTGTGCCATGGAACAACGACAACAGCCGCTCTCTCTCCCCCTGATATCAGTTCTCATGCCGGTACGTAATGAAGCGCCCTACCTTCAGACGGCACTTGACTCACTATACCGCCAGACCCTCACCAACTGGGAGCTTATTGCCGTTGATGACGGTTCCACGGACCAGACCCCGGACATTCTTGCCACTGCGGCGGCGGGTGACAGCAGGGTGAAGGTAATCCAGCGCTCCGGTGGAGGTTTGGTGGCAGCACTCAATGCCGGCCTGTCCGACTGTCGGGCACCGCTGGTGGCCCGCTTCGACGGTGACGACGTAAGTCATCCCCGACGACTGGCTCTCCAGGCAGACTATCTTGCCCGGCATCCCACCGTCGGATTGGTTGCCTGCAACTTTCGTCATTTCCCCCGAACCGGGCTAAAACAGGGCATGATTGCCTACGAGTCGTGGCAGAACGGCTTGATCGATCATGAACTGATTTGCCGCGACCTCTTTGTGGAATCCCCCTTTGTCCATCCGGGCGTGATGATACGGCGCTCCCTCCTTGAACAATTGGGAGGATATCTGGACGCCGGCTGGCCCGAAGATTACGACCTGTGGCTTCGTATGGCGGCCATCGGTGTGCGTTTCGCCCGAATTCCCCAGCCGCTTCTGTTCTGGCGGGACCATCCGGAACGGGCCACCAGAACTATGGCCGAGTATGCCGGCGAAGCCTTCCGGGCCTGCAAGCTGCACCATTTACGCCTGGGGTACCTGCACAACTGTTCCGAGATAGTCATGGCCGGTGCCGGTCAGGAGGCACGGGCATGGCAACGACTCCTGGCAACGGCCGGGATTTTTGTCTCCGCCTGGCTTGACGTCGATCCCCGTAAACGGGGAAGAATACTTCATAATGCCCCCATTTATACCCCCCATGAGGTACCTCTTGCGGGAAGAAAAATGCTGGTAGCCATTGGTGTTCCGGGGGCCAATCAACAATTCCGGCAGTTGGCGGAGCACCGCAAATGGCAGGAAGGCATGGACTTTGTCATTGTTGCATGATATTGTTTACGGATATATTTTTGTCGTATCCTGAGGAGCCCCCATGTTGCCGAGTAAAGAGGAACTGGCCTTGACCATTGATGAAGCGGAGTGGAGTTGCCTCCGTGCCCACCTGAATCGGGGAGGACTGATTCTGGTTGACGATGCCCTTGATCTGGCAGACACCGCCCGTAAAGTAGCCGCCGACGACATTAAAATAATTACGGAGCTGGTTGAAAAGGGCATGCTCGGTAAACCGTCCGACTCAAAAATCCGCCTCTGGGAAGAAGACCGGCAGAAAAAGTTCGCCATGCTGATCGTCAGCCCCTATGTGCTGTTTCAGGAAAAAATGCCCACATTCCACTGATTATTCCGTACAGGTGCCCCCATGGATAGAGTACTTGATGATATTGAGGTTCGCGTGCTGGGAAGCCTCATTGAAAAAGAGCTGACGACGCCCGAGTATTACCCCCTTTCACTGAACTCCCTGACCAACGCCTGCAACCAGAAATCAAACCGGGACCCGCTCATGGCCCTCACGGAAGAGAATGTGGTACGGGCCCTTGATTCCCTGCTCTTTAAACAGCTGGTTGTCCGCTCTGCAGATGGGGGGCGGGTTTCCAAATACCGGCACCTGATGGCGGAAAAGCTCGGACTGATGCCCTCCGAACAGGCCGTACTCTGTGAACTGCTGGTACGGGGCCCCCAGACGGCGGGGGAACTGCGCACCAGGGGGGAGCGGATGCATCCGTTTGGCGATCTGGCGGCGGTTGAAGAGGTGATACGGGAGCTGATGGAACGGGAAACGCCGCTGGTCACTCTCCTGCCCCGTCAACCAGGGAGGAAGGAGGGGCGCTATGCCCAGCTGTTCTCCGGCATCCCCGACACATCGGCTCCGGCACATGAAGCCCCATCCGAAGGGGCCCGGCTCCGGGTGATGGCTGAAAACGATAGAATTGTCAAGTTGGAGGAAGAAGTAACGGCACTCCGTGAAGAAGTTGCCGGATTGAAACAGCTCATGGCGGAATTCAAGGCCCAGTTCGAGTAACCGGACTACGCATCAACCTCACGGGGCCAGAACTGCCGTTGAAGCTGATCCATCAACGGCTGAAGACTCTTACGATCACGGGCCGACAGCGTAACGCTGTTGGTCATTCGGGCCGATTGCCGTACCCGCAAAAATGCCACCATATCCTTCTTTTTCATCTCATGCATCATATCCGACTTGTTATACACCAGCAGTTCCGGCTTATCACCAAGTTCCAGTTCCGCCAGGATTGTCCGCACCTGGTCGATCTGATCTTCAAAACGGGGATGGGATGCATCCACCACATGGAGCAGCAGGTCGGCATCACGCATCTCTTCCAGGGTAGCCTTGAAAGCACCCAACAGAGACTTTGGCAGGGAGCGGATAAAACCGACCGTGTCGGTGATAATCACCTCCCGCTCCCGGGGAAAGCGGAGACGGCGGCTTGAGGTATCAAGGGTGGCGAAGAGCAGATCTTCGGTGAAAACATCGCTTTTGGTCAGTGCATTCAACAGGGTCGATTTGCCCGCATTGGTGTACCCCACAATGGAAATGATCGGTACGCCGGCCTTGACCCGCTGCTTGCGACGCTGGTCACGCCCTTGGGAAAGCTCCTTCAGCTCACGCTCCAGACTGGCAATCCGGTCACGAATACGGCGACGGTCCGTTTCCAGCTTGGTTTCTCCCGGTCCACGGCCGCCGATCCCCCCCATCAGGCGGGACATCTGGACTCCCCGACCGGTCAAGCGGGGGAGCAGGTATTTTAACTGGGCCAGTTCCACCTGTACCTTGCCATCGAGGGTTTTTGCCCGGCGGGCAAAGATATCAAGAATCAGCTGGCTCCGGTCAATGACCTTCAGCTCGGTCATGGCAGATATACAGCGGATCTGGGCCGGCGTCAGTTCCTGATCAAAAATCAGCATACTTGCTCCCCGCTGCATCGCCCTGATGACCACATCCCGCATCATCCCCTCCCCCATCAGAAAGCGGGGGTTGAGGGTTTTCGGCCGTTGAATGAACTCATCCAACGCCTCCACCTGTGCCGTGCGGGACAGTTCGCGCAGCTCGGCCATGGAATCTTCCGCATCCTGGCGGGTGCCGTTGGTCGTTACCGAGATGAGGATTGCCCGTTCAAGGACATCTCCCGACTTCACCGCACTGCGGGCAGCCTTCTCCAGGTCAGCCTCAAGCTCGGCAATATCATGGACACAGTCAACTTCAATCCGTTCCAGCGGTTTCACCGGATCGAGGAGCGTGGTACACCCCCGCTGATCGGGCGACAGCCAGGCAAGCTGGGCAAAGAGCTGGTTTTTTCCGGGGGTGAAGAGGAGGGCCGCCAGCAGATCGAAACGGAGAAGCGAAAGGTCGGTTAAATCGTCTTCCGAGATCGGTTCATTTTTCAGGTGGGTATGAATCAGCCGAAGGCCGCGCATGACCCGTTTGCCGAGGGGATAGTCACGCAGCTCGGGAATCACCACCCCTTTTTCGTCACCGACGATAACGTATTCCACGTTTCCGGCACGGTTGACCAGAATGGCAATCTGACGACGAAGATCGGTGGAAAGCTCCGCAAGACGGAGAGCCAGCTCATGGCTGCAAAAATCGCCAACCGGCACCCGCCTCCGGTAGAGCCGCTCCAGTGACTGGATCTGACTTGATTTTAAACCCGCAAGGTTACCATATACTTCTTTAATGGGGATACTCCACAATTACCTGCTATTACAGTCCAATGACGTTATAACCGCCATCAACATAATGAATTTCACCACTGACACCGGCGGCCATATCGCTGCAGAGATAGAGCGCGGCACCAGCCACATCCTCCTGGGTAATGGTCCTTCTCAGAGGGGCCTTTGCTTCCACATGGTTCAGAATATTGTGGAAGCCGTTGACCCCCGCCGCCGCCAGAGTACGGATCGGTCCGGCAGAGATGGCATTTACCCTGATACCGTCGGGGCCCACCGCCTCGGACAGGTAGCGGACCGATGCTTCGAGGGCCGCCTTGGCCACCCCCATGACGTTGTAACTGGGGAACACCTTCATGGCACCATAATAACTGAGGGTCACCGCTGAGCCACCCCTTCCCTGCATCAGAGGATGGGCCGCCTTCATGATGGCCAGGAATGAATAGACACTGATGTCCATGGCCATGGCGAAACCGTCCCGTGTCGTATTGAGAATGGTCCCCTTCAACTCCTCCTTGTTGGCAAAGGCAACCGCGTGAATGATGACATCCACTCCGTCCCACACCGAACCAAGTTCCGTAAAAACCGACTCTATATCCTCATCCCTGGTAACATTGCAGGGCAGAATTGCCACGGCATTAACCGATTCGGCCAAGGGACGCACCCGTTTTTCAAGGGCCTCCCCCGCATAGGTTATTGCCAGCTCCGCACCCTGTTCATGAAACAGACGGGCAATTGCCCAGGCGATACTTTTTTCGTTTGCCACACCAAAAATGACGACTTTCTTACCACGCAGCAACATAATTCCAACCCTCCCTATCCCTACTCGGCAGGCAACTCCGATACAACCCTCTTTTCACCCACCGTTTCAGTATGTTCCGCCCCATATTTATCCGAAGAGCCCGCTACCTGAACCGGTCGAAGAGAAGCCTCGATGACCGCCAGACGCTTATCGACTGTTTCAAGCAACTCCAGCATCCGATCCTGTTTTCCTTTGATGGCAAAGACCACAAACGGCATAACCAGCCAGACCACCGCCAGAAAAAAACTGAGAATACTCATCATCACCATGAAACCGCCAAAAACTTCCATATCCGCTCCCCGCTCTTATCTGCGCGGTTATACCACAATTGACGATAAAATGTTAAGGTGATATTTCATTACGTAATCAGACCCCAAAACTTTCGACCGTCGAAATTGTTGAAGCGATCAGTAATGATCGCAAGAGGGGGTAGCTGCCTAAAATCATTCTGCAAGAGGTATTTCAACCCGACAACAAAAGGCACCTACAAATCAATGTAAGTGCCTTTTATTATTGGTGGGCGGTATGCGATTCGAACGCACGACCCCAGGCTTCGGAGGCCTGTACTCTATCCAGCTGAGCTAACCGCCCATGTACACAATTGGTCACTGCCTAAAGCAAGTTCTTCTAAATACACCATTTAGCGATGCAACTCAAGTCTAAAATCTGTCATTTTAGCAAATGCTCTGGTATGATGGTTCCGGGAGTTTGAAATGAGTACACAATCACCACCAAAGGCCCGCATAATCGGCCTGACCGGCGGTATCGCCACCGGAAAAAGCTTTGTGGCCGGTTTTTTTGTTGGGAAGGGAATTCCGGTAATCGATGCAGATCAACTTGCACGGGAGGCGGTAATGCCGGGTAGTCCGGCCCTTCAGCAGATCGTGGCGCAGTTCGGCACCGATCTCCTTGAACAGGATGGCACCCTTAACCGGAAAAAACTGGGGACGCTGATCTTTGCCGACCGGGAAAAACGACGGGCGGTGGAAGCTATGCTTCATCCTGCCATTAAAGAACTGGCAGAGTCACGTATCGCCCACCATTCGACAGCGGGATGTCCGGTAATCGTCTATATGGCACCTCTCTTGATTGAAGCCGGAGCCACGGACCGGGTCGATGAAATATGGGTCGTCACGGTACGCCCCGAGGTACAGCGGGAGCGGCTCATGGCACGGGACCGCATCAGCAGTGAAGAGGCCGGGCGCATGGTTGCCAGTCAGATGCCCCTTGCCGAAAAGGAACAGTATGGCCGTGTTGTTATCGACAACAGCGGCACCGCAACAGAAACAATGATACTGCTTGAAAAGATCTGGTCCGAGCAGACAGGGAGACTTCATGGGTAATACCACACATATTTTACGTCCGGGAAAACGGCCCGCCGCTCCGCGGACAACTCAGCCACCACCACGCTCAACCCCCGCGCCCCCGGTAACCATGCCTTTCGGTTCCACTCTCAGCTGTTTTGCCGCTGTTCCCCGGGGGGCCGAAGAGTTGGCGGCGGCCGAACTGATCACATTGGGAATCACCAACGCCACTGCCGGCAAGGGGGGAGTCACCTTCCAGACCGACCGGAACGGCCTCTACCGGGCCAATCTCTGGCTTCGCACCGCCAGCCGCGTGCTGGTCCAGCTGACCCGTTTTCCCTGTTCCAGTCCGGCAGAACTATACGCAGGGGTTTTTTCCCTCCCCTGGCATGAGCTGATAACACCTGCCATGACGCTGGCGGTGGACTGTTCACTGCGGGATTCGGCCCTGACCCATTCCGGTTTTGTGGCACTGAAAACCAAGGATGCCGTTGTGGACCGGATCCGGGAGGCATGTGGCAGCCGCCCCAACGTGGACACCTCTTTTCCCGATGTGCGGATCAATGTGCATCTCCACAAGAATATCTGCACCGTCAGCCTCGACAGTTCGGGCGATGCCCTTGACCGGCGGGGCTACCGCCTCGAACGGAATGAGGCACCTCTCCGTGAGACACTGGCAGCGGCGATCATCGCCCTGACCGGCTGGGATGGCTCCATCCCCCTGGCCGATCCGATGTGCGGCTCAGGAACCATTCCGGTCGAAGCGGCACTACAGGCATCATGCACCCCGCCCGGTTTTCAGCGCGATTTTGGTTTCCAACGCTGGATCGATTACGATGCCCCGCTCTGGGAAAGCATCTGTGCAGAAGCAAAAGAGGGTATCAAAAATATTCCGCTCGGCCTGATCACCGGCTATGACCTTGACAGCAAGGCGCTGTCTCTGGCACGGCGCAATTCGGCAAAGGCCGGCCTGGAGGGGCAGATCCATTTCTTCCACGGGGCTCTTCAGGAATTTACCCCCCTGGGGGATTCGGGAATAGTCATCCTCAACCCACCCTACGGTATCCGCCTGGGTGAAGAAGATGATCTGCGCGAATTGTACTGCCAAATCGGCGATGTCCTGAAAAAACGCTGCCGTGGCTGGACCGGCTATGTGCTGACCGGCAACCTTGAACTGGCAAAATATATCGGCCTGAAAGCGTCACGACGCCACGTGCTGTTTAACGGTGCCATTGAGTGCCGACTACTGAAGTATGAGCTGTACTAAAAAGGAACCTGCATCATGACAATCAGATGGTATCCGGGACATATGGGGAAAGCCCAGGAAAAGATGGCCGAGGCGATTCGCAAGATAGACATCATCGTCGAAGTGCTTGATGCCCGCCTCCCCGCCTCCAGTGCCAACCACCAACTGGAGGAGATGCGGCGTAACAAACCCTGCATCAAGGTGCTCAATAAACAGGATCTGGCAGATCCGGCCATTACAAAGGCCTGGGTTCGGTATTTTGAGCGGGAAAACGGGGTGTTTGCGCTGCCGATGTCGGCAAAACTCCACGCCGATGCCAAGGGGCTTCTCAAGCTTTGCCAGAAAACCGTGCCCCACCGGGGACGCCCCGGCTGGCCGCTCCGGGTCATGGTGTTTGGCATTCCCAACACCGGCAAGTCAACATTAATTAATACCCTGGCGGGAAAAAGCATGGCCAAGGTGGGTGATAAACCGGCTATTACCACCTGCGGGCAACAGATAGACCTGAGAAACGGTATCGTACTTTCGGACACCCCGGGTATTCTCTGGCCCAACATGGACGATCAGGGGGTGGCATACCGACTGGCCACCAGTGGTGCCATAAGTGCCAGTGCCCTTGACTACACCTGCGTTGGCCTTTTTGCCGCCGAATATCTGATGGGACGCTACCCGGAACTTTTGAAATCACGCTACAAACTTGAGGAACTGCCCGAGACACCAACCGAGCTGATTCGGGTCATCGGTCGCAAACTTGGCTGTCTTATTGCCGGGGGGGAGATTGACGTCCACCGGGCGGCCGAGGCTTTTCTGCGGGAACTCAGGGGGGGGAAACTGGGGCGTATAAGTCTGGAGGAACCGGAATTTGCAGAACGTGTGGGTACCATTCTTGAAATGGATGGTGAAGTGATGTCGTAATGTTGTGATGTCGTAGGGGCGTATGGCCATACGCCCGGTTTTACCTAATATGCAAATTTTGTGGCGTTGGCAACAGGGCGTATGGCCATACGCCCCTACATGGTTGTCTTGGTGGGGGCGCATTCCATATACAAAGGGCGACCGGTTGGTCGCCCTTTGTATATGGAATGATGCGGAACGGTGCACTTATTTACTGAATTTGTGGCAGAACAGGCAACGGTTTTTGGCCGGGTGGTTCGGGGGATAGGGCACCGCTTTTTCCTTGTGACACGGCTCACAGAATACTTCAGCCGCTTTTTTGTCCGGCTTGAAAAATGCGCGGGTGTAGAGTGAGGCATCGGGACCGGGGGCGTTACGGAACGCCGCATCATAGGAAACCTTGTGCATGGCGTTATTCGGCACATGGGAGGTTTTCTCCTTACCCGAAATACCGAAAAAAATGGCCAGAACACCAACCACTATCCCTATGAACAGCCAATCTCGCTTATCTATTTTCATGGTCACCGTCCCTTTCAAAGACTAACTAATAAAATCCATCACTTTATCGAGAAACCCTTTTTTCATGGGATGAATTTCCTCTCCACTAATCCGGGCAAACTCTTCAAGAAGCTCTTTCTGCTTTTTATTGAGATTTGTGGGGGTTTCTATCCTGATAACCACCAGCTGATCCCCATTGCCATACCCCTGTAACGAGGGGATTCCCTTTCCCTTCAGCCGGTAAATTTTTCCGGACTGGGTACCATCGGGTATTTTCATGGAAACTTTGCCGTCCAGAGTAGGAACTTCCAGTTCGCACCCCAAGGAGGCCTGAATAAAACTGATCGGAATTTCACAGATGACATTATTTTCTTCCCGCTGGAAAATGGCATGTTCCTTGACGGTAATGGCAACATAGAGATCGCCGCTGGGGCCCCCTTTTCCTATGCCCCCCTCACCGGTCACCTTAAGACGGGAACCGGTATCAACCCCGGCCGGCACCTTGATGGAGAGCGTTTTGGTATCTTTGATATTCCCCTTACCCCGACAGTCAGGACAGGGATTATCGACAACCTTCCCTTCACCGTTGCACTGACCGCAGGTTTTGCTGACGCTGAAAAAACCCTGCTGATACCGCACCTGACCCGCTCCGCGACAGGCGGGGCAGACTTTGGGATCGGTTCCCGGCTTTGACCCGGAACCGTTGCACGTATTACACCGTTTGGCAAACGGAATTTCGATCTTCTTTTCCACCCCAAAGGCCGCATCTTCAAAGTTGATTTCCATATTGTAGAGCAGGTCATCGCCCCGACGCCCCTGGGAACGCCCCCGGCCACCACCGGCTCCAAAAATATCACCAAAGATGTCACCGAAAATATCACCGAACGGAGTGCCGGCCCCAAAGCCGCCACTGGAGAAACCCCCGCCACCGGACACACCGGCATGGCCGAACTGGTCATACTGGGCACGCTTCTGCCCGTCGGAAAGGATCTCGTACGCCTCGGATGCTTCCTTGAACTTTTCTTCAGCGGCCTTGTCCCCCGGATTTTTATCCGGGTGGAACTGAATTGCAACCTTCCGGAACGCCTTTTTTATTTCAGTCTCCGAGGCGTTGCGATGGACATCAAGTATCTCGTAATAATCTCGTTTTTCGCCGTTTGCCACTAGTAGGTTCCTTTAGGAGGCTGGCAACAATAATATGAGCGTTGCCAGCCTCTTTCGTGTGAAATGCATATAGGGGCGGATGTGAAATCCGCCCCTACAGTGCCTGATACGGTACAACATCGAGGCGGTCGTAAACCGTCTCCGCTACTTTTTATCGTCCTTGACCTCTTCAAAATCGGCATCAACGACGTTATCGTCTTTCGGTTTGGCTGATCCGGCCTGTTCTGCCCCCGGAGCGGCACCTTCTTCGGCCCCCTCCTTTTTGGCATACATGGCTTCGGCAAGTTTGTGGGAAGCCTGGGCAAGCTCGTCGGTCCCCTTCTTGATGGCGTCAGCGTCTTCACCTTCCATCAATTTTTTCAATTCGGCAAGCTTATTCTCGATAGCAGCTTTTTCAACAGCATCGATCTTGTCACCAAACTCTTTCAGTGACTTCTCGGTACTGTATACCATGCTGTCGGCGTGGTTACGTGCTTCAATGGCCTCACGTTTTTTCTTGTCTTCGTCGGCGTGGGCTTCGGCATCACGCACCATTTTATCAATCTCGTCCTTGGAGAGACCGGACGAGGCGGTAATGCTGATTGACTGTTCCTTACCGGTGCCCAGATCCTTGGCGGATACGTGGACGATACCGTTGGCATCGATATCGAAGGTTACTTCGATCTGCGGCAGGCCGCGGGGTGCTGCCGGAATACCGGACAGTTCAAAGTTGCCCAACGTTTTGTTGTCGCGGGCCATCTCACGCTCACCCTGCAGAACGTGGATTGAAACGGCCGGCTGGTTGTCCGCAGCGGTAGAAAACACCTGGCTTTTACGGCACGGGATAGTGGTATTTTTCTCAATCAGCTTGGTCATGACGCTACCCAGGGTTTCAATGCCCAGTGACAGCGGTGTGACGTCAAGCAACAGAACGTCCTTCACGTCGCCCCTCAGTACGCCCCCCTGGATGCCAGCACCGATGGCGACAACCTCATCGGGGTTAACCCCTTTGTTTGGTACTTTGCCGAAGATGTCCTCAACTTTTTTCTGCACGGCCGGCATACGGGTCATACCACCCACAAGAATAACTTCGTCAATCTGACCAGCGGTCAATCCGGCATCTTTCAGTGCGGTGCGGCAGGGCCCTTCAAGCTTTGCCAACAAGGCACCGCAGATGGACTCAAGCTTGGAACGGGACAGTTTCAGGGTCAGATGTTTGGGACCGCTGGCATCGGCAGTGATAAACGGCAGATTAATGTCGGTTTCCATGGAGCTGGAAAGCTCACATTTGGCCTTTTCGGCAGCTTCCTTCAAACGCTGCAGTGCCATTTTGTCACCACGCAGGTCAATCCCCTGATCTTTTTTGAACTCGTCGGCAATCCAGTCGATTACCAGCTGGTCAAAATCTTCTCCACCCAGGAAGGTGTCGCCATTGGTTGACTTCACTTCAAAAACGCCATCGCCCAGTTCAAGCACGGAGACGTCAAAGGTACCGCCACCAAGGTCGAATACGGCAATTTTTTCGTCTTTTTTCTTGTCAAGACCGTAGGCAAGGGCTGCAGCCGTCGGCTCGTTAATGATACGAAGAACGTTCAAGCCGGCGATTTTACCAGCATCTTTGGTTGCCTGGCGCTGGGAGTCGTCAAAGTAGGCAGGAACGGTAATAACTGCATCGGTCACCGTGGTTCCCAGATAATCCTCAGCCGTTTTCTTCATCTTTTGCAGGATCATGGCCGAAATTTCAGGGGCCGAATAGCGTTTTTCACGTACTTCCACCCAGGCATCGCCGTTATCGGCTTTGACAATTTTGAACGGGGAGATGGCGATATCCTTACGCACTGCATCCGAATCAAATTTACGGCCAATCAGACGCTTAATGGCATACAGGGTGTTTTCCGGGTTGGTCACCGCCTGCCGCTTGGCCTGCTGTCCCACCAGACGTTCTCCGCTGTCAGATATGGCTACCATGGAAGGTGTGGTACGCCCCCCCTCCGAATTGGCAATGACAACTGGTTCGCCACCCTCCATGATTGATACGCACGAATTAGTGGTTCCCAGGTCGATTCCGATTACTTTACTCATGTTGTTATGTCCTCCTTATTGGATACTCTGTTTGCAAGATATTCATCGATTTTCTAAAAAACAAGGGCTCTCTGAATTTTATTTTACCGGGGTAGCGACGGTGACCATCGAAGGGCGCAGTAATCGTTCCTTCAGCAGATACCCCTTCTGGTATTCTTCAACCACCGTATTCGGCTCATGTGCATCGGTCGGGACCTGGGCCATGGCTTGATGATAGGCGGAGTCAAAGGGAACTCCCACCGCTTCGATCGGCGTTACGTTGAATTTTTTCAGTGCCGAAATCAGCATGGTATGGGTCAGGCGAATTCCTTCCACCACCGCACCCTGGCTCTCCTGGGAAGCATGGGTCAAGGCCCGCTCCAGATTATCAATAATCGGCAGGATCTCTTCAAGAAGGGACTTATTGCCATAATTCAGCAATTCCTCTTTTTCGCGCCCTACCCGCTTACGGTAATTTTCCAGGTCGGCCCGCTCCCGAAGAAACCGGTCCCAATTCTCCCGGCACTCCTTCTCTTTGGCAGCCAACAGCTCTTCCAGTGTCAACTCCGGGACAGCACCCCCCTCAACACACCCTTCCCCCTCAGCATCCGTTTCAGACTTCGACAGCTCAACAGTATCTTTTGGTTCCATATTCAATGTCCTTTTACGTGTAATAATTACAAGTTTTATACTTCACTGAGCAGCTTACTGACCATGCGGGCAGTGTAATCCACAATAGGGATGACGCTTGAATACCCCATCCGGGTCGGACCGATGACCCCCAGCATACCAACGGTGTTACTGCTGGTGACAAAGCGTGACGTGATCAGACTGATACCGGCCGACTGGCTGAGGGAGGTCTCGGAGCCGATGTAGATTTGAACCCCTTCGGCACCCATGCAGCGTGACAGCAACTGTACAAGCAACCCCTTCTGCTCGAAGGCCTGATAAATTTCCTTCATCCGCCCCGCATCACTGAACTCCGGCTGGTCAAGGATGCGCGCCTGACCTTCGACAAAAATCTCATCCCCGTCCATCTGCACCGTCTGTTCACTAATCTTCAGTGCCTGGGCAAGCAATTGATCATACTGGTATTTCTCGGAAGCCATTTCGGCCAGAATCTGTGTACGTACCTGACTGATGGTCAGCCCCTGCATCCGGTCATTGAGGAAATTCCCCATCCTGACCAGATCCTCGGCACCATGGTCTTCTTCGGTTTCTATCAGACGGTTCTGTAGTGCCCCCTTGCTTGAGACCAGAATAGCCAGCACCTTGCGCTGCCCAATCCTGAGAAACTCAATGTGGCGAAAAACGTCGGCCGTAAAGCTGGGTGCCACCACAATACCCATATAATTTGACAATTGGGACAGGGTACGGCTTGTTTCCTTGAGAATTCCGGAAAGCCCCACACCAACCCGACGACAGTGGCTGATAATCTGCCGTTTTTCCTCCCGACTGACCCGGCGAAGGGCAACCAGCGAATCCACGTAGAGACGATACGCTTTGTCGGTTGGAATCCTTCCTGCAGAGGTATGGGGGGAGGTTAAAAGTCCCATATCCTCAAGGTTGGCCATGACGTTACGCACCGTTGCAGAAGAGAGTGTCAGGGCGTGACGGCGAGCAACCGCACTGCTGCCCACCGGTTCGGCGGTTGCAATGTAATCTTCGACAATCGCTTCCAGTATCTGTCTGCTGCGGAGAGAAAGCTCCGTATCCATGGTGACCCCAAAAAAAACAGCACTCATCGCAGGTGAGTGCTGACAGCGTAAAGGTAATAAGCGACCGGTTCTTTGTCAAGGATATTTCAGGTTATTATATAGCTGCGGGCCCGCTCCATAAAATCTTCCCGCACCCGGTCGTCACTGAGGTGCTCCGCCTCCACCACCGGCAGTGCCGGGAATCGGCGCACCACCTCACGGGCAAATAATCCGGCAGTGAGGGACTTGACAGGGGAGCCGGTGGCAACTGGTGCCGCCGTCAGGGCACAACTGGGAGAGCGCTCCTTGAAAATGAAGCCGGAGATCCGTTCCCTAGCCAGTTCATCCACCGCCCGGCGACAATAGACCAGCAGCAACTCCGTCATATCCTGACCGCTACCGCAGATGACCAGGCGGGGAGATTCCGGTTCCCCCACCAGTTCCATCGGCTCACGGGGAACCGTCAGTCCACATCCGACCTCGGGACAGATCGGTACAAACCGGGCAAACCGGCCGATGATGTCAGCAACTGCCCGGTTATATTTATCCATACCATCATAACGGACATGTGCGCCAAGCAGGCAGGCACTGACCCCAAGAACAACCGATGTCGTCATCTGCTGCCATCGCCGCAGAACCGGTGAACCAATTCCGCAATGGCATGGGCGATGTCCCCGGCGGCAACATGATCATTATTGAACAGCAGATGATACAGGGACGGATCGTGAGCATTACGGTCAAGGAACCTCTTGACAAAATGATCCCGCTCCTTCTGCTCCTGTTTCATTATTTTTTCAGCGGCCTCAATTTCTATCTGCAGACGGTTGGCCAGAGTGGTGCTTTTAAAGCCCGGGGAACCAAACACCATGAAATGGCTGGAATGGGGGATGTGCCGGGTAATAATCGCCCCACCAAGTTCAAGAATAATGACATTCCCCTGCTCTGCCAGTGACACTACGTGCCGTGAAAGCATGGTGTAGTATTCCTGATCACTCTTCCAGCGCGGGGAAAATGTGGCCAGCACCTCGCTGAGGACCCGGTTGTTTTCACCCAGGTGCCGCAATATCTCCTCGGAAATATTATGTCGGCGGGCAACCTCCTCCAGGACGGCGCGGTCAACCAGTATCCATTCTTCCCCGCTTTTCTGCATCATCAACTCACGAAGACGTTCGGCGATTGGATACCCCTCGCAGCCAAACTCCCGTGACAGGGTTATGCAGGGGCGGAGCTTCGGCTTTTTATGCCGACCGGCAGCCTTTTCATTCTGTCTCCGGTTATACTCTTCAAGGGAGCCGATCCTCAGATCGACCGATGGAATCAACAGGTTTTCCGGCATGGCATCCTCCTCACGAGCGCAATTAAAACTGTTCACAATTTTGCATTTTCAGGTACTATGGACACTGTTTCCGGCTTACACAATCCTCTGGGGGGCAAACAATGAAAATCCTGACCGTCGATGACTCAAAGGTGGTCCGTCTGACCATTGCACTCACATTAAAGCAGGCAGGGCACTCCGTAGTGGAAGCAGAAAGCGGAGAAGACGCTCTGAAGCTGCTCCGATCTGAAAAGGTTGATCTGGTTATCTCGGACTTCAATATGCCCCGCATGGACGGCAGTCAGTTGGTCCGTGCTATCAAACAGGATCCTGACCTGCGAGCCATACCGGTTATCATGCTCACAACCGAGCATGCGCGGAAACGGCTTGACGAAGCACGGGAAGCCGGGGCTGTCGGATGGATACACAAACCGTTCAAATCTGAACAGCTGGTGGCAGCGGTAAAAAAGCTGGCTGAAAAATTTGGCATTTCCTGAAAAATCAGGCACGCCCCCCGTTCCTGATACTCTCCTCCACCAGCTTCCCCGTTTCAAGGTAAAGGGCAATGGAGCCGTCCCCCAGAATGCTGGCCCCTGACACACAGGTAACATCGCGATAGAGTTGGCTGAGCGGCTTGACCACACTCTTTATCTCTCCAAGGAGCCGGTCAACAATCAGCCCCACCCCACCCCCCCCATGCCTGAAGACCACAACGTGCTGGGTCGGAGGTACCGGCACATCACACCCGAGTACGCCCCTCAAATCAAGACAGGGAAGCAGCTGATCCCTTATGCGCAGGCACCCGTCCGGGGTGCCGCTTCTCTGCTCCGCACCCGGCAGTTCGAGGGTTTCCACGACCACATCCATTGACAGAATGTAGAGTGTTTCCCCCAGTGATACCATAAACCCGTCCACCAGTGACAGCGACAGCGGGATACTGATCTGAAACGTAGTACCCACCCCTTCGGTGCTTTCTATATCTACTTTCCCCCGCATCGATTCGACGGTTTTCTTAACGACGTCCATTCCGACACCACGCCCCGAAAGCATGGTGGCATCTTCACAGGTGGAGAATCCGGGCTCAAAAATATAGGAGAGCATATCCAGAGCCACCGGAGGCATTTCCCCCCTGGCGGTTCCCCGTTCGATCACCTTGCGGGAGAGCCGTTCCCGATTGATCCCCTGACCATCATCACTGATTCGGAGAACAATCTGTCCCGAATCGTGAAAAGCCTGCATATGGATGGTTCCGGTCGGCGTTTTGCCGTGGGCACTTCGCTCTTCAGCCGTTTCAATGCCATGGTCGATGGCGTTGCGCACCAGGTGGAGCAACGGTTCGTGAAGTTTTTCAGCAACGGCCTTGTCCAGTTCGGTGTCACCGCCGCTTATCTGAAGGCGGATCCGTTTTCCCGATGAGCTGCCGATATCATGAACGATTCGCTGAAACCGTTGAAAGAGACTTTGTACCGGAATCATCCGAAACGACATGGTTTTTTCCTGAATCCGTTTGACCAGGTCCGCCACATGGGAAGCCGATTCCGTTGAAGAGATATCCCCCAGCCGCCGTACCGCCGACTCCATGACCGAAGTAGCGGTCACCAGCTCCACCACCAGATCGGAAAGCTGGTCAATCCGGGCGGCATCAACCCGCACTATCTGCTGGTTTCTGGCAACGTACGAGGAGGAATTTTTATCATCACCCATGGTGACCGGTACTGACTCCTCAAACGGGGAAACGCTCTCCTCATCGTCAAAAAGAGCAAAACCATTCAGCACGGAATTATTAAAAAAATAGGATTCATCAAGCGTGCCGGAAGTTTTTTTCTGCTGCCCCGTGGTCGCCTGCCTGTTCCAGGAATCCAGCTGTTCGATTATCACTGCCTGCTCCGGCGGAGCCCCAACCTCAACCTCACTGTTTTCACAATAGATGTCCATCAGAATGCGAATATGATCATGACAGGTAAGGAGCAGTAGCACCAACTCCCGGTTGAAGGCCAGCTCACGCTCCCGGATACGGACGAGAATATTTTCAATGGCATGGCAAAAGTGCTCCACCGCCCCAAAGCCAACGATACTCGCCGACCCCTTGATGCTATGTACCATCCTGAATAACCGGCCAAATTCTTCAACGTCAGCTTCATCGGCTTCAAGGGCCAGCAGTGCCGACTCCATCTCGGCAAGCATCTCGGCACCTTCAATGATAAAAGCCTGCCTGATTTCCAGCAACTCCTGCGGGATCATTATCCCCTCCGATGGTTGTTACGTGTAACGTGCCCCGATGTCCCTACCTCAAGCATGGTACGGATTCTACTACAGCAGGCAGTGCAATTGCAACAGAAGTCAATTTCCGGTAAGCAGGTCAGAACGCCCGCCTATTATTGCAAATCTCTCAATTTTAGTTGCATATTTACTTCGGCTCAGTAATATGTGTTCTGTTGTGAATAGATATGTCGACAACAAAGCAACAAGAGAACATTGATACCATGTGACATGGGGGCATTATGAAGAAACGAAGAAAATTTACCGAAACGGTGGTTACCGAAAGCGACAAGCAGGCGGTACTTTCCAAGTCATCTCTCTGCAGGGGAATGGACAAGTCCGATATGCAATTGCTCTCGCCGTTTTTTCAGTGTTACAGCGTGGAAGAAGGCTCTTCAATCTATGAAGAGGGGGATGTGGAGGCTTTTCTCTGTCTAATCGTCTCCGGCGAGATTAACATCATCAAAGGGGATGGCAAACTGATTTCAACCCTGAGTGCCGGAGGGACCGTAGGTGAAATGACCATCATCGACGATCTTCCCCGCTCTGCAAATGCCATCGCCCTGACAGAAGCAACCGTCTTTGCCATAACCAGAAGCAGCCTGAACGAAATATTCACCAAATCGCTCCACACCTGGTCAAATCTCATGTTTAATATATCTATTAACCTTTCACTCCGATTACGCCAGACCACCGAACTGCTTTCCCAGTACATGACGTCGGCTGACAGTTCATCCCTCGGCGCGTCGTCAAGCTATCCACAGTCCCACCCATTCATGAAAAAAGTCTCTGGTTCCCACTCCCCTCAGGACGTAACGCCCTGACAGGCCGGTCCCAGACCGCTGCACCACTACTTAATGAGTATGTGAGAGAGATACCCGATGCTGATTACACCCTATCGTCACTGGTCGATTCAATCAAAAATCATGATCATTCCGATCATCAGCCTGATACTGATTGTCGCGGGGACCGAATGCATTGTTAAACCGAAGATCTCCGACTGGTTCATGGAGCAGGAGATGCAGAAGGTTAAAAATGTGGTGGAGATCGCCTCCCAGGAGTTCCAGGATGCTGAACGCGGCATTCAGGAGGGGAAGCTCACCCTGCCGGAAGCACAGAAGCATGTTCAGTCGGCAATCCGGCAGATGCGCTATAACGGAACCGAATACCTCTGGATCCATGACCTTGGCACACCGTTCCCGAAAATGGTTATGCACCCTACGGTACCGACACTTGATGGCACGGCCCTGAACGATTCCAGGTTCAACAGGGCTACCAGTATGATACGGGGTCTGAATGGATCGGTCGTATCACTTGAAAACAAAAACCTCTTCGTGGCAGCAAATGAAGCCGTGGGTCAAGCAGGGCAGGGATTCGTCACCTACGAGTGGCCAAAACCAAAGGAGAATGGCGGGGTAACCGGCGAACTGTACCCCAAACTCTCCTACGTCAAGCTCTACAAGCCATGGGGATGGGTTGTCGGTAGCGGCCTCTACATTGATACATTCAAGGCCAAAGTTCAAAAGCTCCACTGGCTGATTCTCAGCACGGCATTTATTTTTTCCGGTTCACTGATGCTGCTGGTATGGACCATCGCCCGCGGCATCAAAAAAGCGGTTGATGAAGATCAGGATTTTGCCGCTTCGGTGGCTTCCGGTGACCTGACCAGAACCCTTACCCTCAACCACCGGGACGAACTGGGGGAACTGGGACTGTCATTGAATCTCATGGTTACCGATCTTCGCACGATGTTTACCCATATCAGTGATAACTCCCGAGAGCTTTCCCGGGCGACCAAGGAAATCGGCTATGCGTCAGGCATCCTGGTGATGGTGTCTGGACGGCAGGAAGAGGATGTCCAGGAGATCACTGACTCTGCCCGGGATATTTCCGACCTGATTGGCAACGTCAATGAAGGTGTCAACGGCCTCAATGCATCGGTAGACGAGAGCTCCTCCACCGTCATGGAGTTGTCGGCAAGCATCGCAGAAGTTGTGCGAAATATGGAATTATTGACCACGTCAGTGGATGACATTGGGGCCTCAATCAGCCAGTTGAGCGGGGCCATCGGGCAGATCGATAACGGTGTCCACGCCCTCGACCAGACCTCCATCACCACGGCCTCCTCGGTTATGGAGTTTGACACATCCATTCGAAATATAGAAGAATATGCCAATGAAAGTGTTGTAATCACTCAACAGGTGCTGCAAGATGTGGAATCAGGAAAGCAGGCCGTAGACGCAACAATTATCGGCATCGGTGAAATACGGGACGCATCCCACACAACCGCCGATTCAATTAGTTCTCTTTCACAAAAGGCAAAAAACATCGGTTCCATCGTAACCGTCATCGACGAGATAGCCCAGCAGACCAGCCTGTTGGCCCTCAACGCCTCTATTATTGCGGCCCAGGCGGGCCAACATGGACGTAGTTTTTCCGTGGTTGCCACTGAAATCAAAAAACTGGCAGAACGAACTACCCGTTCAACACGGGAAATCGGCGAAGTAATCAAAGGGGTTCAGGCCGAGATAGCCTGGGCGGTTACATCAATCAGTGTGGCATCGGAAAGTATTACCATTGGGGAACAGCTGGCACATCAGGCCGGCACCGTGCTGGAAAAGATTGTCACCGGTGTCAATCAGTCTTCCGGGCAGATGAGTGAGATTGCCCGCGCCACCAAGGAACAGTCACGGGGGAGCCTGTTGATACGGGATGCCATGGAGCAGATCGCCGACATGACCGCCGACATCGCCAAGAGTACCGAGCGGCAACGTCAAGAGAGTGAAGCTATCAAGCTTGAAGTGAACAAGGTTCAACTCTTTTCGACAGATGTCAAACGTTCCATGTTGGAACAGGCCAATGTGGGCGAGCTTATCTCCAGCATGACCATGAGAGTCTCGGATATGAGCTTCAGAATCAGGACAGCCTGTGAAGAACAGGCGGCGGGAAACCGACGTATTGGAACTGCTGTGGCCCGTATTCGTCAGTCGTCGGCAGATGTGCGGCAGGAAACCCACGTGGTAGACAAGGAAGTGGCAAAGCTCGGAAAACAGACCGAACTGCTCGTGCAAGAGATATCTAACTTCAAAGTATGACCGGATGGTTTTGGTAAAGGAGGGTACATCGTGTGAGGATACGATGCTGGGGAGCCCGGGGTTCCATCCCCGTTTCAGGCCCCGATTACATCGCCTATGGCGGAGACACAACCTGCCTGGAGATACGGGCCGCATCGGGTGATATCATCATCATCGACTGCGGCAGCGGCGTACGACGCCTCGGAAATGAACTGTTGCGTGAAAAGCAGCATCGACTGAATATTCTTTTCACCCATGTCCATTGGGACCATATCAGCGGATTTCCCTTTTTCAAACCCCTCTATCACCGTTCAACAACCATAAACATTTATGGCAGCGATCAGGCCCGGCAGTCCATCCAGAGTATGCTGGCACAATCAATGGCCGCACCGTTCTTTCCCATAGCACTCGATTCCGTCAGCTCATGCCTCAGCTTCACCCCCCTGACCGGCGACGAAATAACTATCGGATCGATTCGCATAACCCCCATCCCGCTCAATCACCCCAATGGCGGCTTTGGTTTCAAATTATCCGAGAACGGCAAAGTATTTGTTTTTCTTACCGACAATGAACTTGAATTCGGCCATCCGGGGGGGCTTGGCTATGGAGAGTACCTCGACTTCTGCCGGGGTGCGGATCTGCTGGTCCATGATGCCGAGTTTACCGACACCGAGTACGTACAGACCCGTTCATGGGGGCATTCCCGCTACCTGAAAGCTCTGGAACTCGCCCACGATGCCGGCGTATCCCGCTTTGGGCTGTTCCATCACAACCAGGAACGTACCGACGCAGCTCTCCTGGACATTGTTCTGGACTGCCAACTTATGGGAAAAAGAGCGGGAATCGAGATGGAATGCTTTGCCATGACCCAGGATACGGACATTACTTTGTGAAATAATGCCGTTAACAGCTGTAGCCACGCAGAAGGGGGTGCCAAACGGCACCCCCTTTGTGTATCTCTCCACCCTGTCGTCAGCGTTAAGGGCCTCCGGCGAGTTCCTTAATTGTGGGAATCAGTATACTGCTTCAGGCAGACCCGCGTACAGAGGGCAGCACACCACAGCAGGGAGCGACCCCCGTTTTATATAGCATTCCGCCCGGGCGCA
>CAIUSO010000064.1 GCA_903901875.1 uncultured Geobacteraceae bacterium
GTCGCGAAAATCCGGCTGGGCGAGAGCAGATTTTGACGATTTTGAAGGTCAATAGTCGTTCTATTGACCGAAAAAGCGGTGAAATATGATCTGTTCAGACGGATTTGCAGCAGATTTCTCCTAAGTCCGACAGGCTCCTAGATCCTCCCTTCACGTGTGGGGGGCGGAGCCGGAACATTCACCTGCATCCCGTTTCACCCCCGTGCAAAAGGAAGACGTCAATAACTTCATAAGGAGTATCCCATGTCAGATAAAATAAGAAAAATACCTGGAATTACCAAGGAATCGACAGAGGCACTGATTGCCGAAACCTTGTCAATCTACCCTGAAAAAGCAAGAAAAAAACGTGCGCCCCACCTTGGTGCCAATGACCAGGGGTCCGGTTCCGCCTGCGTCAAGTCAAATAAGAAAACCGTTCCCGGTGTCATGAGTGCTCGCGGCTGCGCCTACGCCGGAGCCAAAGGGGTCGTCTGGGGACCGATTCGCGATATGGTCCATGTGTCCCATGGCCCGGTCGGCTGCGGATGGTACTCCTGGGGTACCCGTCGTAACCTGGTAACCGGCATTAACGGCGTAACCCAGTTCGCCATGCAGTTTACCTCCGACTTTCAGGAAAAGGATATTGTCTACGGTGGCGACAAGAAACTGAAAACCTTGCTTGAAGAGGCACACGACCTGTTCCCGCTGGCCAAGGGGATCTCGGTTCTCTCCGAATGTCCGGTCGGCCTGATCGGCGACGATATCAACTCGGTGGCCAAGAAGTCCGCTAAGGAACTGGATATTCCTATCATTCCCTGTAACTGTGAAGGGTTCCGCGGAGTTTCCCAGTCCCTGGGGCACCACATCTCCAACGACACGATCCGTGACTATATCATTGAGACCCGTGAATTTGCCGAGCCATCCAGCCCCTACGATATCGCCCTTATCGGCGACTACAACATCGGCGGTGATGTCTGGTCCGCCAAGGCCCTTTTGGAAGAGATCGGACTCAATGTGAAGTCGGTCTGGACCGGTGACGGCGAGCTGGAAAAAATTGCCGCCACCCATACGGTGAAATTGAATCTGATCCACTGCTACCGCTCAATGAACTATATGTGCAAGGTGATGGAAGAGAAATACGGCATCCCCTGGCTTGAGTTCAACTTCTTCGGACCGACCAAAATCAGGGAGAGTCTCCGTGCCATCGGTGAGCGTTTTGACGACACCATCAAGGAAAAGGTTGAGTTGGCCATTGCCAAGTACGAACCGATCATGCAGGCCATTATAGATGAGTATAAACCGCGCCTGGACGGCAAAAAAGTGATGCTGCTGGTGGGTGGCCTCCGCCCCCGTCACACCATCGGTGCCTATGAAGATCTGGGTATGGATTGCGTCGGCTCCGGGTATGAATTTGCCCATACCGATGACTACGACCGTACCTCACCGGAAATGCCTGATGCCACGGTGGTCTACGACGATCCGTCAGAATATGAGTTCGAGAAGTTTGCCCATGCCTTAAAGCCGGACCTGATCGGCTCGGGGATCAAGGAAAAATATGTATTCCAGAAAATGGGTATTCCGTTCCGCCAGATGCACAGCTGGGATTATTCCGGTCCCTACCATGGTTACAATGGGTTTGAAATTTTCGCACGGGACGTTGACATGGCGGTGAACAGCCCGACCTGGAAACTGGTGAAGGCACCATTTTAATTACTTATATACGGCCGTGTAACAGATTGGTTGCCGGCCCAAAGGAGATACCCCATGTCAAACCTACTCGGACTTGAAGTTAAAAAGATTGTCGAGACACCGCCCGAAGAGGTGGAACGCGTAAAAAACTGGATCGACAGTGAAGAATATAAAGAGAAGAACTTTGCCCGTCAGGCCCTGGTAATAAACCCTGCCCACGCCTGTCAGCCCCTGGGTGCCCAGTTGGCTGCCCACGGATTTGAAGGGACGTTGCCCTTCGTCCATGGATCACAGGGGTGCGCTTCTTACTACCGTTCAACCCTCAATCGTCATTTCCGTGAGCCGGCACCGGCGGTGTCCGATTCCATGACCGAGGACGGCGCGGTATTCGGCGGCCAGAACAACCTCCATGAAGGACTGGAGAACGCCTGTGCCCTGTACAAGCCGAAGATGATCGCCATCTTTACCTCCTGTATGCCGGAAGTTATCGGCGACGACCTGACCGCATTCATTAAAAACGCCAAGCAGAAAGGGTGCGTGCCCAAGGAACTGCCAACCCCCTATGCCAACACCCCCAGCTTCAACGGCACCCATATCCATGGCTATGACTCCATGCTGGTGTCAATTCTTCAGAACCTGACGGAAGGGAAAAAGATCGAAGGACGCTGCACCGGCAAGCTCAACCTGATCCCCGGCTGTGACTTCAATACCGGCGATTATCGGGAATACCGGCGTATCCTCAAAGAGTTCGGCGTGCCCAGTACTATTCTGGCCGATATCGGAGACACCTTTGATTCACCCTGCGACGGAACCTACAGCATCTATGCGGGGGGTACCAAGCTTGAAGAGGCGGCCGACTCGATCAACGGCAAGGCGACCATCGCCATCGGACCCTATGCCACGCCGAAAACCTTCAGCTGGATCAAGGATAACTATTCCGGCAAGCATGTCAGTATGCCGATGCCCATGGGAATCGAAAAGACCGATAACCTGCTGATGAAAATATCAGAGCTGTTTGGCAAGGAAGTTCCGGCATCACTTAAAAACGAGCGGGGCCGTGCGGTTGACGCCATGACCGATTCACAGCAGTATATGCACGGCAAGAAGTTTGCCGTGTACGGAGACCCGGATTACCTGATGGGCTACGTGTCATTCCTTCTGGAAATGGGTGCCCGTCCCCACCACATCCTCTGCAGCCGGGGGAGTAAAAAGGCGGAAAAAGAGCTGCAGGGGCTGCTGGACGGTTCCATGTACGGCAACGGCTGCAAAATTTACATGAACAAGGATCTCTGGCATTTGCGAAGTCTGGTGGTGACCGATCCGGTCGATGCCATCATCGGCGACACCCACGGCAAGTTTGCCGCCCGTGACGCCAAAGTACCGCTGTTCCGCTTCGGTTTCCCGATCTTTGACCGGGTTAACAAGCATCGCTTCCCGCTTATCGGCTATCAGGGTGTCATCAATATGGTCACGGAAATCTGCAATAAGTTCATCGATATCAAGGATGAAACCTGTGAAGACCGCTTCTTCGAGATGATGCGGTAACTGACTGAAACATATTGCTTTTACATGGCATACGACTGGAGTGATATAAACAGTTATAAAAAGGGACTCGCAAGAGTCCCTTTTTTACGTCTTTTTATGTGCCATGGCATGAGATAAATGCGAAGTTCAGGTTGGCAGCAGGGCTGACTCTGTGGTAGTTACATTACTTCTGCTATATGTTTTATAGAAAAACGACAGCACACCATATAGAACAGGAACCCGTACTATGAAATATGACGCAACCGATCTCCAGCACGGCTATACCAACCGGATACTGACCATTGACCTGGGTGACAGCAGCATCGAAGCCACCGACCTTGAGCCCCGTGTGCGGGACTATTTTCTGGGGGGGAGGGGGCTGGCACTTTACCTGCTGCATCAGGCCACCAAGGCGACCACCAAAGCCACCGACCCGGAAAATCCGTTGATCCTGGCCAATGGGCCATTGGGGGGAATTCCCCAGTTTCCCGGTACGGCCAAGGCCATGGCCGTGTCACTTTCTCCGCTCACCGGTGTGCCGGGAGTCTCCAATTTTGGCGGCTATTTCGGTGCTTTTCTCAAATACGCCGGTTTCGATGCCCTGCAGGTGACCGGCAAGAGCGACCAGGAGGTGCTGATCGTTATCAACGGGTTTACCCATGAGGTGACCATTGAAGTGGTCCCCCAGCTCGATGAGGCATTCGATGTGGAGCGGATGGTAGACGAGAGGTACACCGGGGCCGGTTACGACCGCCGCTCCATCGCTTTCATGTCAACCGGCATGGGGGCTGACCATACCACTTTCGGCTGTATCAACAGCCATTATTTCGATGTGACCAAGCCCAATCCATCGGGCAGAGGAATTTATCGCACCAAACAGGCCGGGAGGACCGGCATCGGTTCGGTCATGAGCGACAAGGGCATTTTGGCCATTGTGGTGCTGGCCACCTATCCCCAGGGGGATAACCCCTATGGTGCCGAGGACTGGGAACGGGCCAAGGAGGCGGGCAAGCGGCTGCACAAGGTGGTCAAGGAGGTTGATCCCACCCAGCTGCGCATGTCCCGCAAGGGGAGCGCGGGGTTGATCACCTTCATGAATAAGGATGAATACCAATCGCTGCCGGTCAACAACTTTCAGGCCGGTTCCGATCCCCGTGCCCCGCAGATCTGCGGAAAATTCTATGAGGAACATCTGTTTGAACACCGGGGGATGGATGGCTGTTTCCCCGGTTGCAACCTCCAGTGTACCAAGGGGGGATGGGTGACTCTGGTTTCGGGGAGCCATGTGGGGGAGCGGGTCTGGGTCGATGGCCCCGAATACGAGACCGCCGCCGGTTTCGGCTCAAATCTGGGCATCTGGAGTGCGGAATTTATCCTGGAGGCCAACTGGCATTGTGATAACTACGGCATCGATACCATCAGTACGGCGACCATCATGGCCTTTCTCATGGAGTGCCGCCAGCGGGGCTATCTGACGCAGGAGGAGCTGGAAGGGCTCGATCTGGTGTGGGGTAACGAGGCCGCCGCCTTTGAATTTATTCACCGGCTGGCCCGTGGTACGGGGGAGTTGGTCCGGGTCGCCGGAAGGGGTATGCTGCCGCTGGCCGAGTACGTGGCCCAGCTGTATCAAAAGAAGAGCGGCATTGATCCCCGTGCCGAGTTGAATCTCTTTGCCATGCAGACCAAGGGGCTTCCCTTTTCGTTTTACCGCACCCACCGTTCCCTCTCCATGCAGGGGTCCTATGCGGCGGCCAGCGATATCGGTGCCCACCACGCGGCGGCCTGGCTGATAAAGTCTGACCTGCTGGGGGCTTTCCCGACCTTTGAAGACAAAGCCTGGGCACTGATCTCCTATCCACGGGTTCGCCTTGGCAACGATAATCTGGGGCTCTGCAAACTCCCCTGGGTTGATGTCTTTAATCCGGAATCGGCCAATAAGCCGGACACTGACATCCATATCAACCCGGCCTCCCAGGAGATCTATGCCGATTTTTTCAATGCCATGCTCGGCACTGAAATGACCTGGCAGGAAATTTTTCTCCAGACGGACCGTGATATCAACCTGCAGCGGATCATGAACGTGATGCGCTATGGCCGTGACACCTCCGGCTTTGACTGGATACCGGACCGGGCCATCGGGCCGACCGACGACGTCCTCTATGAATCGGAAGCCCCCTACAACGATGGTGAAGTGGCGAAAATCCTCAACCTGTCCCGAGAAGAGCTGGCTGACCTGCCAACGACCCGCAAACGGGAAGAGCTGATGGCTTTCCGTAAACAGGAGCTGCGGAAACTGATTGAGGTGTACTATGCCGAGCGGGGGTGGAATGCTCTTGGCGTGCCGTTCCTGGACACCCTCCACGAATTGGGATTATGGGATTTCCTCACCATTCAGGCCCAGGGAAGCATCATGGCATTGCAGGATTAGAAAACACTTTCACCTCATCTTGACAAGATATGCCTGAAGATTGTCGAAACCTCCCCCTTTGCAAAAGGGGGATTGCGGTTCCACCTGATAATCGCTCCATAATCTGTCCAGAAAGCACCTCGCCCTGCTCATTTAATAAGCAGATAGCAAGGTGTTTTTTTATACCCGCAAACATAACAAAACAAAAACAGATAGTTATCTAAAATAACGTCTTGGCATACCCCGTGCTTTGTCTCAGGTGAAACTTGATGTGGCTGGAAGTCCTGATTGATCCCGCCACCCTTTTTCATTACGGGGAGATACGCCATGGCTAAACCTGACTGGTACGATACCGACGATTGCGAAACCCACGATAAAGGCGCACCCAAATTCTGTAAAAAATCCGAGCCGGGGGAGGGGACCGAGCGTTCCTGTGCCTATGACGGTGCCCGGGTCGTGTTGATGCCGATTACCGACGTGATCCACCTGGTCCACGGCCCCATCGCCTGTGCCGGAAACTCCTGGGATAACCGGGGTGCCCGTTCCTCCGATTCCCAACTGTACCGCCGGGGATTTACCACCGAGATGCTGGAAAACGATGTCATCTTCGGCGGGGAAAAAAAGCTCTACAAGGCCATTCTTGATCTGGCGGAGCGGTATCGGGAGCAGGCACGGGCCATATTTGTCTATGCCACCTGTGTCACCTCCATGACCGGTGACGATATCGAAACAGTCTGTAATGCGGCGGCGGAAAAGGTCTCCATTCCGATCATTCCGGTTAATACGCCCGGCTTTATCGGTGATAAAAATATAGGCAACCGCCTGGCCGGGGAAATCCTTTTCAAGTATGTTATCGGTACCACCGAACCGCCCTGTCTGGGGGAATATCCGATCAACCTGATCGGTGAATACAATATCGCCGGAGACCTCTGGGGGATGCTGCCGCTCTTTGACCGGCTCGGCATTCAGGTGCTCTCCTGTTTCAGTGGTGACGCCAAATTTGAAGAACTCCGCTATGCCCATCGGGCCAAACTGAACATTATTATCTGCTCCAAATCCCTCACCAATCTTGCCAAGAAAATGCAGAAAACCTACGGTATGCCGTACCTGGAAGAGTCTTTTTACGGCATGACCGACACGGCCAAGGCACTGCGGGATATCGCCCGGGAACTTGACAACATCGTGAACGGCCTGGAAAAACGGGTCATGCAGGATCGGGTTGAGCGGCTGATCGCAGAGGAAGAGGACACGTGTCGCACCGCCATCGCTCCCTTCCGTGAACGTCTGGAGGGGAAGACCGCCGTTCTGTTTACCGGCGGGGTTAAAACCTGGTCCATGGTCAACTCTTTGAGCGAGTTGGGGGTGGAAATACTGGCAGCCGGTACCCAGAATTCAACACTGGAAGATTTCTACCGGATGAAGGGATTGATGCACAAGGATGCAAAAATTATCGAAGACACCTCCACCGCCGGATTGCTTGCGGTGATGCGGGAGAAACTGCCCGACCTGATCGTTGCCGGTGGCAAGACCAAGTTTCTGGCCCTCAAGACCAAGACGCCGTTTCTTGATATCAATCATGGCCGCTCCCACCCCTATGCCGGCTATGAGGGGATGGTCACCTTTGCCCGCCAGCTTGATATGACGGTCAATAATCCGATCTGGCCGACCCTCAATGCTCCGGCTCCCTGGGAAAAGGCCCGGGAGAGTTTGGACGCCGACCTGGCCCAGGCTGCCTGCCATGCTGAAACCTTCCTGGCTGAAGATATCTCCCGTTCCCGGGTCAAGGTGTCCACCAAGGCGGCCACCGTTAATCCCCAGAAAAACTCCCCGGCCCTGGGGGCGACCATGGCCTATCTGGGCATTGATAATATGCTGGGGCTGCTCCATGGTGCCCAGGGGTGCTCCACCTTTATCCGCCTGCAGTTGTCCCGGCATTACAAGGAGTCCATCGCACTGAACGCCACCGCAATGAGTGAGGACAGTGCCATTTTTGGCGGCTGGGATAACCTGAAAAAAGGCATCGGGCGGGTCATCGAAAAGTTCCACCCGGAGGTGGTCGGCGTGATGACGTCAGGGCTGACCGAGACCATGGGTGATGACGTGCAGAGTGCCATTGTTCATTTTCGCCGGGAGAATCCGGAGGTATCCCATATTCCGATCATCCATGCGGCAACCCCCGATTACTGCGGCTCTCTCCAGGAGGGGTATGCGGTAGCGGTGGAGGCGATTCTTGCCACCCTGCCGGAGGGGGGTGAAACAGTGGCCAATCAGGTAAACTTTCTCCCCGGAGCCCACCTGACCCCGGCGGATGTGGAAGAGATCAAGGAACTGATCGAGTCTTTCGGTCTGGAGGTGCTGACAATTCCGGATATTTCCAATGCCATGGATGGTCATATCGATGAGGTGGTATCGCCCCTTTCCACCGGTGGCATTACCGTTGCCGATATCAGGCGTGCCGGAAGAAGTGCCGCCACACTGTTTGTGGGGGACAGCCTCTCCAAGGCGGCCCTCAAGCTGAAAGAAAAATGTGCCATACCGGCCTACGGCTTTACCTCCCTGACCGGGCTGGCGGAAACTGACCGATTCATGGAGGTGCTGTCGGCCCTCAGCGGGCGTCCCGTGCCGGAAAAACACCGCCGCTGGAGAAGCCGGCTCATGGATGCCATGGTGGATTGCCACTACCAGTTTGGAACCAAGAAAGTTGCCCTTGCCCTGGAGTCTGACAACGTCAAGACCCTCACCCGCTTTCTGGCCAGTATGGGGTGCCATATTCAGGCGGTCCTCTCGGCCACCCGTACCAGGGGGCTTGATGGCCTCCCCAGTGAGTCGGTATTTGTCGGCGATCTGGAGGATCTGGAAACGGCGGCTGTGGGGGCGGACCTGCTGGTGGCCAATTCAAACGGTCGTCAGGCCGCCGGAAAGCTGAAAATCGGTGCCCATCTGCGTGCCGGTCTGCCGGTGTTTGACCGGCTTGGAGCCCATCAGAAGGTCTGGGCCGGCTATCGGGGTACCCTTAATCTGGTGTTTGAAGTGGCCAACCTGTTCCAGGCCAACGCAAAAGAGGCCCAGAAGTTGGCCCACAACTAGCAACACGAAGGAGTCATTATGAAAATTGCATTTACCACATCAACCGGCGAAATCATTGATCAGCACTTCGGGCAGTGTCAGAGCTTTCATATCTGGGAGATCGGTCCCGATGAGGCGGTGTTTCTGGAGGCGGTCAGCGTTGGGGAACATGGTGCGGACGAAGAAGACCGCATTGCCGCACGGGCCCAGCTGCTCACCGAATGTGCCATTGTCTACACCATGCAGATCGGCGGTCCGGCAGCGGCCAAGCTGGTTGCCCACAAGATCCACCCCATGAAAACCAACGGAGAGGTGAGCCTGAAGGAAACAATCGAACGCTTTCAGGAGGTTCTGCGGGGTAACCCGCCACCTTGGTTGAGAAAGGCCATGAACAAAAGCGAGGCAAAATCATTTCTGGAGGATTAGTCCTCCGCCACCACACAAAAAAGGAGAAAAACAATGGCTTATATTACCGGACTGACACGAGACAAGCAGGAGTGGACCCCGAAATTTATTACCTCGATTGATGAAGAAACCTGTATTGGCTGCGGCCGCTGTTACAAGGTCTGCGCCCACAACGTTCTTGAGTTTGAAGAGCTTGACGGTGACGACTCGGCCAAAATGTACATGCGGGCAGCAAACCCGGGCAACTGTATCGGCTGCCAGGCGTGTGAGCGGACCTGCTCGAAAAAGTGCTTTTCGTTCGAGGCGGTCGTAGCATAAAGAGAGGGAGGAATTCGTCATGTTGATCGCAGTCACTTCAAAAGATGGCAAAGAGATCAACCAGCACTTCGGTCATGCCGAACGTTTTCTGGTGTATGATGTTGAAAACGGCAGTGCCAAGCTTATTGATGAACGGAAAGTTGACCGGTACTGCAGTTTTGATCCTGAAAGTCCCCTTCGCGGCCACCTGCTGACCGGTATTTTTGATGCCCTCTCCGGTTGTCGGGCCATCGTGACGGCCCAGATAGGAGACCATCCACGGGGTGAACTGGAAAAACGGGGTATCGAGCTGTTCGTCACCGGCGGTCACATAAAACAGACGTTGGTCGAGCTGGCGAAAATCCTCTGATACCCACACTCACGATGAGGTGATGACCCAATGCACAACGGTTCATTCAATAACTGCAACCTTCCGCCCTGGGTCATCGCCTCGCGCCATTTCAATGATAATCCCCAGGAAATCGAAATCCAGGGGGTCAAGGAGGAAAACCGTTTTTTCTTTGAAAAACTGCTTTCTCTGGAAAGTCAGGAAGAACGTGCCCTGGTCTTTAACGACTATATGTCGGTGAAGTTCCAGTTGCACCTCTGGCAGGATCAGACTGATACGGCCCGTAAAAGTCTCAAGAACAGCTACCTCCGCTATCTCCGGGGGTGGATGATGGATTCGAACTCCATCGAAGGGGCGGTGTTGAAACGGTGGGTGGAAAGCCGCATGGGAATCGTCCCCAGCTTTCACCGTGTCCGTATTCCCGGGATCCACAGTGAACAGTATTTTGACTATTCGGTGGACGTCATGAAGGGAAGTGCCCGTACCAACGCCATCCAGTCCCAGCTTGACATCCTCTACGAATACTGTCGCTTCGAACTGACTCGGAAATATCCGGCACTGGATCGAATTCCGCTCTATCGGGGTACCTACGATGCCAGTGAACATGACGTCATTGAGCAGATTGACCGGCGGAATCAGATCGTGCGTCTCAATAATCTGGTCTCCTTTACCTCCGATGAAGAGCGCGCCTGGGAGTTCGGTTCAACGGTCTGGAAAGTTATCGTCCCGCTCTGCAAGATCTTTTTTTATAATGACCTGCTGCCCGGAAGCATCATGAAGGGGGAGGGGGAGTATCTGGTCATTGGCGGGCAATATGCCGTGAGGCAGGTGATGTGTACGGTGTGACCGATAGCTGGCCTGTAGCGGCGGCCGGAATTACTGCCGCAACGGCAGGGTAATGGAAAAGGTTGTGCCCCCTCCGACTCTGTTCAACAGGGTGATGTTCCCCCCCATGCTTTCCACCAGGTTTTTGGTGACAAACAGCCCCAGACCGGTTCCTTCACCCGGCTTCTTTGTGGTGAAATAGCGATCAAAAATCCTGTCAATTGATTCGGGGGGGATACCGGGGCCATTGTCGGAGATGGTAAAGCGAACGGTAGCGGAATCCACGGTGGCGGTCTCGACCAGCAGCTTACCACCGGTATCTTCCATGGCCTGCAGGGCATTCATGACAATATTCAGGAGAATCTGCTTGAGCAGGTTGGCGTCAAGCAGCAGGGTCGGCAGCGAAAAATCCAGCTGTCGCAGGACCACAACCCCCCGGCGTGCCGCTTCATAGGTGAGGAAATTGAGGATAAAATCAATGGTAAGGTTGAGGTCTACTTCACCAATACTGTTGTCGTGGCTGCTGAAATTAAGGAGCCCCCGGGTCAACTGGGAGAGGCGCTGGGCTTCTGAGCTGATCCGTGCGATCATTTCCAGTACCGCTTCGGGAACGCCATCCTCCCGCATGATCATCTGGGAGGCTGAGATAATTACTGAAAGTGGAGCATTCAGCTCGTGGACGACTCCCGCGGAAATCTTGCCCAGTTCGGCCATTTTTTCGTTATAGGCCAACTGTCTCAAAAGATCTGCTGAGATAGCTTCATCGCTACTGCTGGCAGCCGAATCAATCATAAAAGCTCCGGAAATGGGATGGCAGCGTGGAGCCGTCAGCCCGTGGTGCCATTAAATTTGCAAGAACCCTACCGAAACCAATTCAGCCGAATAATAAATCCAAAAAAGGCGGATGCACCGCGAAATACAGACACATTTCGCGGTAAAGGACATTTGAAGATATCTGCTAAGAAAGTACTGCTGCTTAATAAAAAGGCGGGATGCCTAAAAAAAAGGCTTGCGCTGAGAGGCTATTTGATCAGCTGATTCAGTTCGAAAATGGGCAGCAAAACCGCCAAAACCACAATGCCGACGGCAAGGCCCATGGCCAGTACCATCAACGGTTCCATCAGTCCCATCAGGCGGGTAAGGCGGGCGGTGAATTCCCGCTCATAGGCCACTCCTGCTTTCACCAGCATCTCTTCAAGATTGCCGCTTTTTTCACCAACACCGGTCAGATGCACCAGAAGCGGTGGGAAGAGGGGGCTCTTCTTCAGACTTGCCGACAGACTCCCTCCCTGGGCCACATCCTCCATGACCCCCCGCAGAAAGGTCCGGTAGACCCGATTGACCATGACTTCACCGGTGATCTCCAGGGCTCGCATGATCGGTACACCACTGGAAAGGAGCAACCCCAGAACCCGGGCAAAACGGGAGAGAATCAGGCGCTGCACCATGCCGCCGGCAAGGGGAAGCCGGAGCAGCAGGCCGTCCCGTTTCAGGCGCATATCGTCCCGTTTCATGGCACTGCGATAGAGCGGGACCGAGGCAACGGCCAGGGAGAGGGGAATCCACCAGTATCCCTGGAAAAAGTGGCTTACTTTGATGAGAATGACGGTGATGAGCGGCAAGGCCGCCTTACTGTCTTCAAAAATGGTGACGATGCGGGGTATGACGACCGTCAGCAGGAAGAGCATGACGCCGCCACCGACCACAACCATCAGCAGAGGGTATATCAAGGCAGAGGTCACTTTGCTTCGCACCTGTTCCTGCTCTTCAAGGAAATCGGCAAGGCGCTCCAGAACGGCATCGAGGGCCCCCCCCGCCTCTCCGGCTGCAACCATACTCACGTAGCTTTCGCCAAAAATATCCGGTTCGGCTGCCAACGCCCGGGACAGTGCGGCTCCTTCGGCTATCCGCTCCTTGACCCGTACCAGAGTCTGTCGGAGCAGGCCGCTCTCCTCCTGTTCGCAGAGTGAACCCATGGCTTCAAAGAGTGGTACCGATGATGCCACCAGGGTGGCGAGGCGGCGGGTAAAAAGGGATAATTCGTCGGTTGAGACCCCCCGACGGAAGGAAAAAGAGCTGGTGCGGTCTTTTGCTCCCCCCTCTTCCACTACTTCCCGGGGGAGTAATCCCTTGCCTTTGAGCAGCACGACGGCCTGTCGTTCCGATTCGGCCTCAACCGAGCCGGAGACCGATGAGCCGGTGGCACTATACGCCTTATAGCGGAACGTCGGCATAATCGTCCTGGGTAACGCGCAGCACTTCTTCTATGGTGGTAATACCGGCGGCGGCCCGGGCCAGTCCGTCATCACGCAGTGTCTTCATGCCGTGGGCAACGGCGTACTCCTTGATCTCACCGGCATGGGAACGGCGAATGATCATGGAACAGAGCTCCTGGTCAATGGGCATGATTTCATAGATGGCGGTCCGTCCCATGGTGCCAAGTCCGAAGCAGGCGTCACACCCCCGTCCCCGATAGAGTGTGTCCGGCAGGGTGATGCCGGCGTATTGCTCTTCCGGGCGGTACGCTTCGCGGCAGTGGGGGCAGATGACCCGCACCAGTCGCTGGGCAACGACGGCCGACAGTGAGGAGGCGATCATGAATGGCTCGATACCCATGTCCACGAGACGGGTAACGGCGGTGGCCGCATCGTTGGTATGGAGGGTGGAAAGAACCAGGTGGCCGGTGAGACTCGCCTGTATGGCGATTTCAGCGGTTATGGCATCACGAATTTCACCCACCATGATGATGTCCGGGTCCTGGCGCAGAATTGAGCGGAGGCCGCTGGCAAAAGTCAGATCTATTTTTGGGTTGACCTGAATCTGGCCGATACCCCTGATCTGATATTCAATCGGATCTTCGATGGTGATGATATTTTTTTCGCTGGAGTTCACCCGATTCAAAGCGGCATAGAGAGTAGTCGATTTGCCGCTGCCGGTGGGGCCGGTGACCAGAATAATGCCGCTGGTGCGGGTCAGCATCCGCTCAAGGGTCCTGACGCCATGGTCGCCAAGACCGATATCGGCCAGGGAGAGGATACCCTTCTTCTTGTCCAGAAGTCGGAGCACCGCCCGCTCGCCGTAATAGGTCGGGATAATGGACACTCGGATATCCACATCACGACCGGCAACCAATACCCGGATACGGCCATCCTGGGGGAGACGCTTTTCGGCGATGTTCAGGCCCGCCATGATCTTGATGCGGGAAATCAGCGCATCCTGAATAAGCTTCGGAGGGGAGAGTTTTTCATACATGATGCCGTCAATGCGGAACCGGACCAGCAGATCCCGCTCGTAGGGTTCCACATGGATATCGCTGACCCGTTCCTTGACCGCCTCGGAAAGGATGGAGTTGAGCAGGCGGATAACCGGAGCCTCATCGGACAGGTCCAGCAGGTCTTTGGGATTGTTCAGTTCGGTGGCGACGGTGGAGAGGTCTTCCCCCTGGAGCTCTTGCAGTACCTCACGGGCCGTTCCCGACACACCGGCATAGACCAGATTAATGGTGTCGGAGAGCAGGGAAGCCGGTGCCAGAACGGCCTCAACCGGTTTGCCGAACAGCAGCCGCAGCTCATCAAGCAGCAGGAGCCCGGCGGCACCCGCCACGGCAACCCGCACGACTCCCTCCACTTCCGCAAGGGGGAGAATCGTGTTGGCACGGGCATAGGTCAGCGGCAGGCGATTCAGCAGCTGCGGATCTACCCCATCGGGCCGAATTTCCGCCTGAGCGGCAATGCCGAGCTTTTCCGCCAGCAGTTCAAGTTCTTCCTGGCTATTCAAGGGGGTGCCACTCATTGTGGTGCGATCTCTTTTTGTACGTCAACGGGTTCCTTGTTTTTCACCGACTCCCCGAAGGTGCGGCGCTGATTACGGGTCATCTCAGCCAGATCCTCGGCATTTTTGACGATGTGGGGCGTCAGCATGATCATCAGGTTGGTCTTGTTGCGAACCTTGCTCTTGGTTTTGAACAGCCAGCCAAGGAGCGGAATGTCCCCAAGCAGCGGCACCTTGGTGACAACCTCCTGCTCGTTGTCCTGAATCAGGCCGCCAATGACCACGGTTTCCTTATCTTTGACCACGACGCTGGTTTTAGCCGACCGCTTGGTGGTAATGAGGTCGATTGCCTGGCCTTTGCTGTCCTTAACCGCAGAAATTTCCTGGTTAATATCCATCCGGACATAATCCCCTTCACTGATCTGGGGCTTGATTTTGAGGTTGATGCCGATATCTTTCCGCTCGACCGAGGTGGTGGTGCCGATGGTGCTTTGGGTGGCTGAACCCTGGAACGGTACGTTTTCACCGACGTTGATTTCCGCCTCTTTATTGTCAGAGGTGAGGATATTTGGCGTGGAGAGGATATTAAGCAGGCCGTTCTTGTCAAGGGCGTTCAGAATGGCAGTGGCGTTAACCGGACTGGCGGTGACGCTGGGGGTCAGGGTGCCACCGGCAGCAATCACCGTACCGACGGAGCCGAGGCTGCCGAAGGGGTCGAACATACCGGCAGCGGTCAAGGTACTGCCGGCCTTTCCGCCACCAATGGCCCCCAGTTGAACCCCGACCTGGTTTGATTTGTCCAGGGTCACTTCGGCAATCAGGACCTGCACAAAAACCTGCTTGCTGCGCCGATCAAGCTTTTTAATGACCTGAATCAGATTTGTGTAATCGGTGGGGGAGGCCATGATGACCAGAGAGTTTGAAGCCTTGTCCGGGGTGATGGTCACCTTGCCACTGTCAAAGGGTGAACCCTGGGCACCTGCACCCGGTTGGGTGGCAGCCTGTGTTGACATCCCCCTGACGACGCCGTCAAGGACCTTTGCCATTTCGGTGGCGTCGGTATTTTCCAGATAATAGACATTTACCTTGCTGTTTGCTTCAGGGGGGGCCACATCCAGTTTTGCCACCAGATCCCGTACCCCCTTCTTGACGATGTCGTTGCCGAATACCAGGAGCGCATTGAGCCGTTGGTCGGCGAGCACCGTTGCATTGTTTATAACCGTTGTAGTGGCAGGCGCAGCACTCTTGCCGTCCGAACCACTGAGCCACTGGCGGACGGTTGTTGCGGTTGCTTCTGCAGACGAATTCTTCAGGTAGATGATTTCCAGCCCTTCGCGGGGGCGCTCGTTGTCGAGGGTCTGGAGGATGCTGTACAATTTGCGGATATTAAGTGCGGAATCAACCATCAACAGCAGATTTGCCGGACCAAAAGCCGAGATATGGCCATCTTTTGATATTAACGGCTGTAAAAAAGTCACCGCTTCCGGTGCGGTGATGTACTCCAGTTTTACTACCTGGGCAACATAGCTCTCATTAAGCGGGGCAAGTTCTCCCTTTGGTAACAGCTTGAAGCCGGACTGCTTTGCCGAAGCCGACGGAACAATTTTGGCAACCTTGCCGCTCGGCACCACCGTGAACCCTTTCAACTCCAGGACCGAGGTAAACACGTTATAAGCTTCCTCGACAGTGAGTTTTGAAGGGGAGTATACCGAGATTTTCCCCTTGACACGATCATCAAGGACAAAGTTTTTACCGGTCAGGTCGCTGATGAACTTCACCATGGTTGAAATGTCTACTTCATTGAAATTGAGCACCACCCCTTTGGCTCCTGAAGCGAAGGCCGTTGGAGACAAGAGGGTGGTTATGAGGGAAATAATGCAGATTGTTCGTAGTATGGAGCGTATCAAGTGTGCCTCCCGGGAGGGAATAAGGTTATCGAATGTCGTAATTGAATGTCTGTGGCTGGCCGTCTCTGATAATGTCGAGCTTCAGGCGACTCTGTCCCTTGAGCGCGATGAACGATTGCAGTGCCTTGTCCGGTGAGTCCATCGGGAAGTCATTCAGGCGGAGAAGGACGTCGCCGTTTTTGATGCCGATCATTGAAAATACACCATTGGGTTTGACTTCAGTTGCCCGGAACCCTTCCACCTTGCCTTCTTTCTGACTCGGCAGCAGGCGGGCATCACTCATGGCCTGGGCCGGGTTATCCAGTGAAGCGTTCAGTGCCCGCTGGTCGATGACAAAACTGCCCCCTCCCGAGTTTGAAACCACGGCGGCCTTGTTGGGCTGGGCGGCGGGAGGTGCGGCCGGTGGTGGTGACATTGGGGTCAGCAACTCCACCTTCCGGTTGGCGATGACAATAAAAGCACGCTCGGCACGGACTTCAACCAGGCGTCCGGCGTCAAAAACCATGTCGCCGAGGCGAAAAACCCGCTCTTCCTGCTTGGTCGTGTGGCGTACCAGGGCAAAGGTTTCCCGGAATGAACCGACGGAGGTGCCGAGCAACATCAGCTCAGTCGGTGCGGTAACCACGGGAGGGGTGAGAGGAGCCGCCGTCGGTGCGTTGGTGATGGGGGTCAGCGTTCCCTGGGTTAATTTTCCGAACAGACCGCTTGAAAGGACCGGGGCATAAAACGCCAGCTCCTCCGTACGTGGGGCAGCAACGGTCTGTCCCCTCGAAGCAGAGGTGGTGACGGGAGTGAACTTTTTGCCAAGCCGTGCAGAGAGGCGTTCGGTGGCGAGACCGGCCAGCAGGGCGATAATGGCGACGCCAAGGAGTATGTTTATAATGTTAACCGTACGGGACATAACACCTGCATGAAGTATATAATGAATTTTGATACGAGACAGAAACCCTATATCTCTCCGTTAAACACTTCTACGGCCGGACCGGTCATATAGATGCAGCCATCGTCGGCCCACTCCATCTCCAGATCACCTCCGGAAAGATGGTTGAGGAGTTTTTTCTCCGTAAGGCCATTGAGTACGCAGGCGGCTGTAACGGCACTGGAACCGGTTCCGCAGGCAAGGGTTTCGCCGGCACCCCGCTCCCAGGTCCGTTGACGGATTTCACTGCGCGAAATGATCTGGATAAATTCCACGTTGGTGCGTCGGGGGAAGAGCGGATGGTTCTCAATGAGCGGCCCATAGGTCGTGACCGGGAACGTATCAACATCATCGACAAAAATAACACAGTGGGGATTACCCATGGAGGCACAGGTTATGTTGAATGTTGTATCTAACACCGTTAATTCCTCGGCACATACGGTGGCTGCCGGGTCGCCGGTCATCGGGATCTCACCCCGCGTCAAGCGGGGAGCACCCATGTTGACACGGACTTTCTCTATCTTTCCGTCTGCGCCGGGAAACAGCTGGAGTGTCAGAATTCCTGCTCCGGTTTCGGCGGTAATTTCGGTCCGGGTAACGATGCCATGGTCAAAAGCATATTTGGCAACACAGCGAATGCCATTGCCGCACATCTCCGATTCGGAGCCGTCGGAGTTGAACATCCGCATCCGTACGTCGGCAACGTCAGACGGCATAATCAGGATAAGTCCATCGGAGCCAATGCCGAAATTGCGGTTGGAAACTTGAATTGCGGTCTGCTGTGGGTTGCTGACAGTTTCTTCAAAACAGTTCACGTAGACATAGTCGTTGCCGGCACCCTGCATTTTGGTGAATTTCATCGAAGCGCATTCCCCTTGAATATTAAAATATGACCGTGCATTATAGCAAAAACGAAACAGAGCAACAAGCAGTTTAATCTTTTTTTTCTCGATGAAACGGCATGATTGCCTTGTTCCGCTGGAGTCGCTATAATTCGCGGCACTACAGTTTTTCATTCCGGGGGTTACCTACTATGATCAGGCCATTCCAAGGCATTCATCCTACCATTGATTCGTCCGTATTTATCGCAGAAACCGCCGTCATAATCGGTGATGTGCAGATAGGTGCCGATTCCAGCGTCTGGTATAACTGTGTGGTACGGGGCGATGTTAACCATATCCGTATCGGCGCGCGCAGCAATGTCCAGGATCTCTCCATGCTGCACGTGACCCATAAAAAACATGCCGATGATCCGGGGGCACCGCTCATTATCGGCGATGATGTTACCATCGGCCATAGCGTGACCCTCCATGGCTGTACGCTGAATAACGGCTGTTTCATCGGCATGCAGGCAATGGTCATGGATCATGCCGTGGTGGGGGAGGGGGCTCTGGTGGGGGCACGGGCACTGGTGACCGAAGGAACGGTTATTGCTCCCCACACCCTCTGGGTTGGTGCCCCGGCCAAATACAAGCGGGACTTGACCGCGGACGAAGTGGCCTGGTTGAAAAAATCACCCGGCAACTATGTGAAATATTCCCTTCAGTACCTCCAGGACGGGGAGGGTAACGCCGAAACTGCGGCATGAACTGGTTCTCACACATCGGAAAACAGGCGTCACGTCTGGCCTCGCTGGAGTTATTCCGTTATCTGGGGCCCGGTTTTTTCGTGACGGTCGGCTTTATCGATCCTGGCAACTGGGTCACCAATGTTGCCGCCGGTTCCCAATTTGGTTACCAACTGCTCTGGGTGGTATCCTTGTCAACCGTTATCCTGATAATTGTTCAGCACAATGCGGCCCATCTGGGCATTGTCACAGGTCTCTGTCTCGCCGAAGCGGCATCAAAGTATTTCAAACCATGGCTACGGATACTCATGCTCGGCAGTGCCATGGTCGCCTGTTGTGCAACCGCTTTGGCCGAATTACTGGGGGCGGCCATCGGCCTCAATATGCTGACCGGATTGCCACTTGTGGTGGGGGCGGTTCTTTCGGCCGGCTTCTCCGCCTGGATGCTTTTCTCCAGCAATTACCGCAGACTCGAAAAATGGATCATGGGTTTTGTCTCGCTGATCGGCCTTGCCTTTGTCTTTGAGCTCTGGCTGGCCGATGCCGCCTGGATGCAGGCGGCGACCGGGGTGCTGCTGCCGTCGGTTCCCCTCCATTCTCTCATGGTCATCATGGGGGTGCTGGGGGCGGTGGTGATGCCCCATAATATTTTTCTCCACTCGGAAGTAATTCAGAGTCGGCAGTGGAATACCCAGGGGGAGAACGTCATTGAAAAGCAGCTCACCTATGAATTCCTCGATACCCTGACCGGCATGGGAATCGGCTGGGCCATCAATAGTGCCATGATCATAATGGCCGCAGCGATTTTCTATAAAAACGGGGTTGTCGTGACGGAGCTGCCCCAGGTAACCAAAACCCTGGTACCGCTCTTCGGCTCTGCATCGGCAACGGTGTTTGCCCTGGGATTGCTTTTCGCCGGACTCTCCTCGTCGGTGACCGCCGCCATGGCGGGGGGGAGTGTGTGCGCCGGAATTTTTGTCGAACCGTTTGACATCAATGATCCCCACTCCCGTATCGGCCTGGCCATAACATTGGCCGGGGCACTGGCGGTCATCATGCTGCTCAAGGATCCCTTTAAGGGGATTCTCTGGAGTCAGGTGGCCCTGTCACTGCAACTTCCATTGACCATTATTCCGTTGATTCTGCTTACTTCGTCGAAAAAGGTCATGGGGGGGTATGCCAATCGGCCATTGGGTGCAGCAGTCCTCTGGCTGGTAGGGGCTGTTATCATTGTCTTAAATGGTGCGCTGCTGGTCGATCTCCTCCGTTGATGGGGGTGGGATTTGGCAATAAACCGCCTTGCCTGTAAGGTAGGTTTCTGCTATTTTTATGTCGTTGGTGAGAACGTGAGAAAGTTGGCAGCAGTATGAAAATTACTATTCTGGGGTGCGGAACCTCCACCGGTGTGCCGATGGTTGGCTGTGACTGTCCGGTGTGCAGGTCGGAAAATCCCCGGGACCAACGGACCCGCGCATCACTTCTTGTCTCGTACAACGACCACACCATTCTGGTGGACACTTCAACGGATCTGCGACGGCAGGCACTGCGGGAGGGGATACGGCGCATCGACGCCGTGCTGTTCAGTCATGCCCATGCCGATCATATCAACGGCATAGATGATCTGCGTGGCTTCCATTTTCTGCACAAAGAGATAATCCCCTGTTATGGGTCAAAAGAAACGATCGGGACGTTGCAGAACGGTTTTAGATACATTTTTACGGAGCTGGAAGGTTCGGGGTATTCGCCGCTTCTCTTTCCCCATGAAATTTCCGCCCCCCTGGTGCTGTTCGGCAGGGTGATTGTGCCGATTCCGCTCCAGCATGGTAAAACGGAGGCCCTTGGATATCGGATCGGTAATTTTGCCTATCTGACCGATTGCAGTGCCATTCCCGAGTCGTCACAGGAGTTGCTGATGGGGCTGGAAGTGCTGGTCATTGACGGCCTCCGTTGGGCCGAACATCCGTTTCATTTCAACGTAAGCGGGGCCATTGCCGCTGCCCGCCAGATCAACGCCCCCCGTACCATTCTGACCCATCTTACCCATCAGGTTTCCTATGGGGATGGGAACAGGTTGCCGGAGGGGTTTGAGTTTGCCTATGACGGCATGGAATTTAATCTGAGATAGCGGTTCCTCAGAGTTTCTTCTAAAGTTTTTTGTGAAATGGTCGATAGGAAGCCATGAAGGTTGAAATTATCGACAGGAGGGGGGATCGGCAATGAAAATTGATGACAGAATATCAAATTATATGTCACTGTTGTTTGCGGATTCTGTGAAGGCATCCTCAAAGACCCAGGGTGTTGCCGGCCAGTCGGCGACGGCCAAATCCTCCAAAGACAATGTTTCGATTTCTCCGGTGGCGGCACAGTTGAGCGATGATGAAGCCCAACACCACGAACGGCTCCTCTCCATCAAGCGCCAGCTCTCGGAAGGAACCTACAACATCAGCGGCAAAGATGTTGCGAATAAAATTCTAAAAGTTCTCAAGGGTTAACGCCCACCCACTCGCCCGCATTCCACCCCTTTATTTTTCTTGACCTCCTGCGTCTGGCACGCTACATTTTCGCTGTGTACTTTTTGTACACACAAGAGTTGCTTGCGTGGTCCATGGGGGGGGGATGGTTGAAAATTCCGGTTTCAAAGAATTCCAGACGGCAATTGCCGCCTATGGCAAGGAGAATCTTGGCGAGCTGCTCTATGCCTTGGCTGAGCAGGGGGCATCCTTTTCCGGCCGTCAGCAGGTGCGAATCTATCTCGAAGACCTGACACGGGGGTCCCTCTCTTGTGTCCATGCTGCTGGTGCTTTGGGTAAGGAGCTCATGGAAACGTCATTCCCGATTGTATCGGAAGAGATGATAGTTCCCCGGGTGTTTGTCAGCCAGGTCCCCCAGGACTTCACCCTTTCCGGCATTTCAGTCGAATCGCCGGATTATCGATGTGCCGAGCAGTTTAGATTTCGCTCCAGTTGTGTCTTGCCGATCGTCAGTCTGGGAAAATCAATTGGCGTCATCTGTTTTGACAGTGGTCAGCCGGATGAAGTTGTCGGCAGTCAGCAAAAAGTCCATTTGGCAGAACTGACCGGCCTGGTTGCTCCCTCCCTTGACCGGGCACGCATCTATCACCAGCAGGTTCGTCTCGCCCGCAGTCTTGAAAAATTCAAGGCGCGGGAGGCCGCTGATATGATGGTGAGATCGGCGGTGAAACTGATTGAAAAAGTCTCTTTGGCGGCCGTATTGATTCCGTCGGGTTGCGAAGGGGTGCCGGGCTCCCTGGAAAATCTGGCCAGTTTTTCCACCGATGATGGTCTCAAAGTAATGTACGATCAATTGGGCACCTTTGATTTGCGAAAAGGGATGTCCCTTATTTCAAACTACATGGACGATCAGGGATTTATTACCGATGATCGGCTGCTGCAGCCGCTGTATATCCACGACCTGACCCAGCATAACCTGCAAAAGCGCGCCTTGACGGAAGCGATGGAGCTGCGCTCTCTCTACATAGTTCCCCGTTTTGACCCCGAATCCCGGCGGATAATCTGCCTGCTCAATTACTATACCCATGAACTGTATCGCTTCAGCCATTTTGAAATGGGCCTCCTTCAGACCCATGCAGAAATGGTAGAAAAGGTCTTGAATGAGGTTGGGGGAGAACATCTGGAAATCAGGGTGCTTTCCGAGATCACTGATCTGCTCAACGAACAGTCGGAAAATTTGCAGCCGTTTCTGACCAAGGTGCTTTCCAAGGCAACGGAACTGATCGGAGCGGATACGGGAAGTATCGCCATTGTCAGCGAACGGGACGGGGTTAAATGGCTGGTGGTTGAAGATGAGAATGGCACCATTATTGGTGCTAAAAACAAGGAATGGCTGAAAAAGTACATCCCCCCCCTGCCGGTGGGGGGCGCGGAGCTGCCCCGCGACCAGCGGAGCCTGACCGGCTATGTGGCACATACCAAACAGCCAAAAATAACTTCACGGGTTGAGCAGGAACTGCAGGGGGGCGGGTTCCACCGCTCCATGAGTTCACTGCTCAAGAGCGAGATAGCGGTGCCGATCATCTGTGATGAAGAGGTTATTGCTGTTATCTGCCTCAACTCTCTCCAGTACGATTATTTCCGTGAAGAGCATAGCCGTATCCTGCAGATTATCGGTTCACTGACGGCCCGTCATATTTCTAATTTACAGCGGATAGAGCGTCTGCAGGGGGAAGTTAACCGTCTGACAACCGATGTGGCCTATAAGGATCCCCATGTTTCCTCGTACCGGCTCGGCAACATTATTGGCAACAGTCAGAAATCCCGGGAGGTCGTCGATTTCATTAACACGGTTTCTCCCCCCCTCTTCAACCGGATCATGTTCTGGTCCCGCAATATTCTCCAGGAGGCGACCATCGGTCTTCCTTCCATACTTGTTACCGGACAGACCGGCTCGGGAAAGGAATTCTTTTTCAACAACCTCTACAACAAGCTTAACGAGTTGTATCGGCGCGATATTAATCCGGGGGGAGAGCTGCCGGTCAAGAAGACCAATATAGCCGCTTATTCGGGTGAGCTGACCTATTCGGAGCTGTTCGGTCACAAAAAAGGGGCCTTTACCGGTGCCTATACCGACCGCCATGGGATACTGGAGGAGACCATCGGTGGCATCGTCTTTCTTGATGAAATCGGCGATGCCGATCCGAAAACCCAGGTGCAGTTGCTGCGCTTTCTCGATAACGGTGGCTTCATGCGCCTTGGTGAAAACGCAGAACGTTACAGCAGGGTTCTGCTCGTGGCCGCCACCAACAAGAATCTTGCCGACGAGATAGCGGGGGGGCGTTTTCGGGAAGACCTCTACCACCGGCTCTCCGAGCTATCAATACGCCTACCGTCCCTCAACGAGCGTCGCGAAGATATCCCCGACCTCTCCGTCCACTTTCTCGGCAAGCTCTATCGAACCTATCGTTCGGAAAACGAGATTGACGGCACCCCCCCCGATCTTACCAAAGATGCCAAAGAAATACTCATGCACCACAGCTATAAGGGGAATATCCGGGAATTGCGCAGTATACTGCTGCGGGCTCTTTTTTTCCGACAGAAGAGCACCATCAACGGCGAGGCGATCCGGGAGGCCATTGCCGGTACTGCCAGTCTGGAGCCCCCCACGAGAGGAACCATCGTTCAGGATCTTGACGCCCAGGTGGCCGATGAGGTCATGGGGAGGATCATTTCCGGTGGCGATTTCTGGACCGATATCTACGAACCATTTTCACGGAGCGATCTCTCACGGGAAACCGTGCGGCTGGTGATTGAAAAGGCCCGGGGTAAGGCCGGAAAAACCCTGCCTGCGGTGGCCCAGTACCTGAAAGCACTCACGCCGGGGATGTCCCGGGAGGAGGAACAGCGGCAACTGTACCGGTTTAAAAATTTTCTTTACAAGACGGTGAAGCTGTAAACTTTATTACCCTGTATTTATTTTACCGCCTATGTATCAAATAAATAAGTAGTATATTGTTTTCTGTATGCCCTTCATTGCCACCTATTTATTATTTATATTGCAACCTCTGTGCAACCTATGGAAAAATTACTCGAAATAGGTTGCACATTGGAGATTGCATAATGACCCGGCCCGAAAAAAACCGTCAAATCACTTCTCTTTCACCCAGGCCAAAGTAAGAGCATTATCTTTGAAGGATGGTAGCAAGCAGGTTGAATACTGGGACACAAACGTTCGTAGTTTCGGTGTCAGGATATCAGCCCAGTCGAAAACCTTCTTTGTGTCCCGCCGGGTTAATGGCAAAATGGTCAGGGTAAAGATTGGTAGATTTCCTGAAATGAACGTGGATGATGCACGTCATGATGCTTCTGCAAAGCTCGTTGAAATGGCTGCCGGCAAGAACCCAAACGAAGCAAAAAAAAGAGCACGCACGGAGAAGGGTAGAACGTTAGAGGATATGTTCAAGCTGAAGATGTCCACGCCAAAGAGCCAGAAACTTAAAGCGTCTACGCGCAATTTCTACGACCGGACATATGCACTGTACCTATCGATATAGCAATTCACCACCATATACAGATATAGAATAAATTTCGTTTGACAGATTATATTTTATTGTGTACAAAAATTTAAGTTCTAACTATAGTTCACTTATACCGCCCTTGGCAGTACGTACACCAACCATTATCGTGGGTGTGCCGATCCCAGGGGCTTGTTTTTTTCAAGGAGGCCGTTTTCATGCATAGCAGAGTGGCCGTTTTAATAGATGGTGGATTTTACCGTAAACGGTATCGTGTTGTTTTCGGGCAATACCCTGACGATCCCAAACAGATGGCAAATAAATTGTATGCGATGGCAATGGTGCATGCAGGCGGAAGAGATAATTTGTACAGAATATTCTACTATGATTGTCCGCCATTGGATAAAAAAGGGCACCATCCTCTGACAGGACGCGCTATTGATTTTGGAAAGGAACCGCAAGCGAAATATATGAATGCGTATCTGGAGGAGCTCCAGAAGAAACGCAAAGTGGCTATGCGGTTAGGACACCTTGGAGGAATGGGGCATTGGAACATCAAGCCTGACTTTACGAAAGATATCGTGTCTGGAAAACTTGATCCTACTCAACTGAAAGAAAACGATATCATTTACGATATGAAGCAAAAGGGCGTAGATATGAAGATCGGTATAGATATAGCCACCCTTGCATATAAACAATTCGTAGGTAAGATTGTTTTAATCGCTGGTGATGCTGACTTTGTTCCGGCTGCTAAATTAGCTAGGCGCGAAGGTATTGATTTTGTTCTTGACCCAATGTGGCAAAATATCCATCCGCATTTGATGGAGCATATTGACGGACTCAAATCGAGTGGGGAGAACCCCGCGAAAAGAACGACCAAAAAGCCATAATCCTTCCCCTATTTTCAAAATATGCAACCTATACGCAACCTATTCCAGGCAAAAACGCCATAACTATATAATATTCAAGGTCAAAATACTGGAATTGTACAAGACGGTGAAGCTGTGAAGAGATGCACTGTCTTTTATATCTGGCAACGAGAGTGAACACCCATGGCATACGAAAATATGCAGAATGAACAACTGATTCTCCGGGACTATCTGGCAGCTGAACGAACTCACCTCGCAAATGAGCGGACCCTGCTTGCCTACGAACGCTCTGCATTTATAGTTCTTGCGACGGCCATGACCATTTTCAAGTTGTTTGAGAATGACCCCGTGATGAAGCTGATTGCCAGCGTCCTTATCCCTGTGGCCTGTATTATTTCCGTTGTGGGTATTTACCGGTTTCGGAAAACCAGAGCAAAATTGGCGCGGTTTGAGAGGCAGTCGGGACAAGGGGGGAGGTGAAGCAATGGTTTATACTTTGCTTCACGCCTGAGGCATAAGGGGGACGTTGTTGATTAGTCAACTAACTTGCCCCTGAGAGCCGGATTCCTGCTGACAATCTCCCCTCCATGCTTTACCGCCACACTCACACCTGAACGTGTCATGTTCATCTCCCTGGCAACTGTAACCCCGCTAAAATGGCACTCCCTTATCCGGTAAGTAGGCGGCGCATGAAGACGGAAAGGTTTGTCACACGCGGGTAAATGAGCAGATGAAAATGGTTGGACATAAGTGCCCATGCAAGGCATTCGGTGCCGGTTTTGACAAGAAGTGTGGAGAGATGTTCAAGGAACAAGCGGCGGTCATTGTTGTCGATAAAAATATCCCGTCGCTCGATTCCGCGAACGATAACGTGCTGCAACAAACCGGGGATGTCTATACGTGTTGTACGAGGCATGAGCGAAAGATAGCAGAAGAAGTCAAGTTAGCCAACTAATCAACAACGTACCGTCCCCTTTTTTCGTTCCCTTTGATGTTCCCTTTGATGTTCCCTTTGATGTTCCCTTTGATGTTCCGATGTATCTCAGCAACAGAGCTACATTAACTATAAGGATAAAATTCTTGTCAGCGTTGTCCGTATATGGTCTCCCCCCTATTTGCAAGGTTTTTTCACTTAATGACAGGGACAGGATTGCTTCCGTATATTCGGCCTCTTTGTGAGGGATATTCCCTCGGGCCTTGATGAGTTACGCGCGTATTGTCCTTA
>CAIUSO010000065.1 GCA_903901875.1 uncultured Geobacteraceae bacterium
CTGGCTGGTGAAGCTTTTACGATTCTTTTCGCTCATTGCCTGCTCCTTTTTATCGCAGGCTACCATCTTAAACTATTGTCCGGAATCTTGGGTCCACTATAATCGCCATGGAAAAATTTGATTGCGTGAGTAGCTAGGCTGATTTGCTTCGCACGGTTCGCCGCATCAGTAAGCCAGTAATGAAATACGAAGTTATCTTCAATTGCATTAAGCTGTGCATCCAATTCAAGCAGTTTAATAGAATCTTCCGAATCGTCTATTAATTCACGTGCTATTTTTTCAGACTCCTTTTCAATCGGTTCTCTCTTTTGCCGTTTACGATCATTTATGTAGACAGCAATTACACCAGCCAATCCGTCATACTCCATGACTCCCCCTTTTTTTGTTTAATACACTATTCACTCCAACTCTGCATAGACCCCGAGTAACGTACAGTATTTCCATCGTTGTTCAGTCAAACGTACTTCACCAAAACGCAAACAAACCTCTTCTAATTCCATATCAAACGTATCCGCCAATCGCTGATATATGGACTGTACCTCCATGTTGAGCCAAGCTGATATACCTTCGGAAAATGGTGGGAGAGCTACTATTTCAACATCAGCAGTATCTTTCATGGCATGCAGGTACGATTGAGTTATATCAGGTACAGTAAAGCGGGGCAGATCACTGTCCTCTTCCAAGCGTAGATAATACAGTTGATCAGGAACTGCTTTACGAAAAGGCTGCAAATATTGCAATTGACCACACCAAGTCGGTTGGCGATGCCACCACAAATTGGCGGATAGATCTGTCTTATCTTTTCTACCAAACAGGGCACGCACCAAACATGCGTGTTCCAGTTCAACCAGATTTGTGTAATGAGCTTGCGATTTCAGCCCATTTGGCTCCTGAATGCGTGGGATGGAACTGATATGTTGATATTGTTCCAGCTTGAGTATTTCTAGTAAATCATGTTTGGACAGTTTCTGTTCACTCCATTCGAAACCGGGTCTGCAATATGCAAGCTCATCACCACACAATGCTTTAAAGTTCTTAGATAACAAGATAATATTTGGAACGTTAGGTTGCTTTTTACGGTGGCGCTGAATGCGCCCAGCCAATTGGATTAACGACCGCATTGAGCTTGGCTCGGCAATCGCCCAATCATAATCATGGTCCCGTCCTACCTCAGCCACTGAAGTTGCTAATACGACAAACAAGTGGTTCTGGTCTGAGCTATTGTGTATAGCTGCCTTAACTTCGGTGACTTCCCAAAGTTTTTCAGGGTGGGATGGGTCACGCATCAGAGCCGCATCAAGACGTTCTTCGATATATGAACGTAACGCTAAAGGATGTTGGCTATGATAAACGCAATAGTGTATCTGATAGCCTGCTGGCGGAGAGACCTTCATCAACAGCTTGGCCACAGCTACCATTGGTTTGATATTAGCCATTCTAATTAAGCCGATAGATACCCGCTTGCCGCTCTCATGCACTTGGTGATGCGAATCATGTAATTTTGGCATTGACGTACTGTATGCCGCCAGAATGGCTTGAAGTGCACCTCGTTTACCACCAGCTTGATTATTTAGTGGGAGTATCTCAGACTGGCGTAAAGCTGGTAAGGTTTTTAACCGTTCTATCCGTTTTGCAACAAATTCAGCATGCATTTTTTTGAAATCGGTACGGTTTGTATGATCACCTTGCTGCACGCCGAACTCATCAAACCAAGCACAGCAGATATTATCCGGTAAATGTTGCTGGCCGCGCGTTTTTTGAAAATCAAGGCGACCGGCCTGATATGCTTCATATAGGGCATATATTAATGAAGGTGGTAATGTCGCAGACGAGAGCAATACCTTTGAGCCGAGCATTCCCGCCCAATTAACCAAGCGGCACAAGGCAGGTAAATCAGAAGTTTCAAAATCGTCCGGCTCATCCAGTACCAAATCAGCAGTCAACAAACGCAACATGGGAGCTATCTGTTTCCCCCCACGCTCACTTTCAGTAGCAGGCATCAAATGATCAATGGTACTGACCAAAATAGGAGCACTGACCATTTTCAAAAGCGTTGGCGATGTACTTAACCATTGCTTCAGGCGACCATCGTCGAGTGTGCCGTCATAGCGCACGTACTGGTGTTCTGCAAACAATGACTCGGTAGATTCACTGCCATAATCGATCTCTGTTGGTTTTGGTGCTCCGTTTCGTTGCTCATGCAGCTGCTGCACAGCCTGAGAACCGATCAATACCGCAAGATCGTCATTGTCTAGGTGTAATCTATCCCGCAACGCATCCCCGGTTTGCAGGGTCAAGGTGCGTAACCCCAAGGCAATACTAAAGCGGCAGCCAAGCTTTTCGTCGGCAAGGCCATACATTATCCTCGCATTAGCAAATGTCTTGCCACAACCGGTTGATGCCATATTAATACCAAAAAAACCATACTCGTGAGTCCGATCACGAATCCCACAGGCGAGTTCATAAGCTTTATCTTGCCAGCGAAACTGGTCATTTTGGCTACGACTTTTGAAATCTTTGTGCCGAGTTATCGCTGGCAATGTCTGCCGTAACCTGGGCAGACCGGCTGCCAAGAGGAAGGCATTGTGTGAGACGCCAATAACATGTTCATCCAGTTGCTGTTTCTTTTGCCTGGTCTTTGGTTCTGTATTGGCGTACGCAAAATATGAGCTATCCTGCCATTTCAATGTCACCGGCAATGACGAATAATGATGGTCAGCAAGCATTAACGTTAAGCGGGCCAAGTGTGCCGTAAATCGCTGTTCCAACCATGACTGCTCAAGCAGCACACGTGATTTGAGGGCACGACGAGCAATCTCTTTTGCTTTTTGCCGCCAGGTTTTGCTTTGAAGCGGAGTCAGGTTAAGAAAATACCAATTTTTCTGAATGGTGTCTGGTGGCCATTCAATCGGCTGCCTATGTTGGGTGTTCCACTCGGGTGCGATACATTTATCCAACCATTGATCAATATAATCAGCTGACTTAACATTATAAGAAATCAGAAGGCGGTGGTGAGAAACAATGAGCCAAGATATAATCCGCGCCAATGGCGGAAGTGACTCAAACGGATTTACGAAAGTAGCACCGCCATCTTTGAATAGTTTTTCAAGAAGTGTTTTCTCATCGTCGGAACTTATGGTGGACAATTTTACTAACCACTCCGGGTCATCCATGCCACCAACAAACGCATGAAACATCCGCAATGACACCCACTCATGGCGATATGGCTCAAATGATTTACCTTTTCCTTCCAGCTTTTCCTGAAACAGCAAATTTGCTTTGCCGAAATCGTGAAATAGTCCCGCAATGGCCGCCAACAGAGCAATAACTTCCCCCGTATGCCAATTGTTTTCACTTTGTAAACGAAGGATGTCACTGCCGGTACTATTGGTAGGAACCGTACCTTGTTCGTTGTACGCGCCTAGTCGACCAACAATCCAGAGCAATTCCGTATGATTTGCTGATTTTATCCAATGACAGGCAACTGCGGTATTACGTTTAGCTGTTTTGCGCAACATCTTGCGTAAAGTTGCCAGTCCATGCTGCGTGATGGCTGTTTGCCAGGTGCGCTCGCCCTTGCGTTCTGCAAATTGATCCAAAATACGACGCGTTTCCTCCAGGGCTTTTTTACTGCATTGTGAGATGATCATAACATTCATCGACCTACCTCACCGAGTGACGTAGCAACATCTTTGATGGTATCAATCATAACATCCAGTGCCTCTATCTGATTAAAACGTTCCATGCAATGCTGCCGGAACTCCCGCTCATCCTTTCCCGCCATTGCTGCAATAAAAGCCTGCGGTAATATCAAGGCGTCCTTTATTATGTCGGCGATATCAAATACTAGACCGCCTCGTCGCGTCTTGCCATGTAATATAGCCAAACCGTGAGGTAGGCCAAGCACCCATGCTGCCGTGGCTGCCAGACCGTAGGCAAGGTAATTGCCGTGATCCAGATATCGGTTAGCAATATCCGCGCCTGAGCCATGTTTGGAACGGGTAAAGTCACCATATCTGACTGTGTTTACAACTATCTTGTAGAGTGCCTTAGTAAGCTTTGCTTCCTGTGCGAGAATATCGGTACTGTTGTTACACATATCCAATGCGCTCTTGGCAGTATTCAATAGTGAAAGTAGTTGTTCTCCATTGACTGCAAAACCATCATCTCGCTGCATACGGGGACTCAACCACTGTTTTTCTATCAGACCGAGCCGAACACGTTGAAACTTCTTGGCGGCGGTAAGACGTTTTTCATCATTAAACCAAAAACTCACCCAAAGTTGCAAATATTCCGTCGGACGGTATTCGCTTTGCGGTGTCAGCCATGAGACATCCACCTGTACTTCGTTAGCAGCAAACAACGGTGATCCACCACCTCCGCAGAAACCTACCAAAACTCCAGCTTTGGCAAGTTCACGCATTGCCTGCTGTGTGATAGAGGTTCCGGTCCCAAGCAGCAGAGAAGTTGTATTAGCAATGGGGATATTCCAGTACAGCGTTTTTTTACCAACCTCGGTAACGTACTCGACCCGTCCACCGTTAACAAGTACACGACAGTGTTCTAGGTAGTACATGTTCGCACGCCTTGAGTGAAGGATTGTTTTTAAATCTGTTGGAGATAGTTCTTTCATGTCGATCTGGACCTTTCTGATTAATCGTTAGCATCCCCCCCCCAGAGCTAAAAGTACGTGATGTAATTTTTTTTAAAAACACATACCAGAAACAACAAAATACTTACAGTTATTTAAAATTAATTAACCGACGTAACTTATGATAGTATCAACCAATGAGCAGTACATTATTTGTCATTGCAAATGTGAGCAACAGGGAGTGAAAAAACACGACATTAGAAAAAGATGATGTGAGGAGGAGTATCGAGACGGACAACAAGGCTGACAATAATTACCTTTAAAAACTGTAGCACTATCGACAAAGTGTAATAAATAAATCCAATTGTGAAATATAAATTTTCTAGGTATACTCACAAACTTAGATGTTAAAAGTCACCTTGTTATCAGGAGGCAACATATGGCAAACGTACTTGTACCGTTGGCACATGGATTTGAAGAAATTGAGGCAATCACAATCATCGATGTTCTTCGCAGAGCTGATATCGGGGTAACTGTTGCGGGCCTGACAGACGGGGCAATTACCGGTGCCCATGGTGTTGCCATCATGCCTGACACACAGTTGTCAACCGTGACGTCAGGACCATTCGATATGATTGTGCTTCCCGGTGGACAGCCAGGCACCGATAACCTGGGCAAGGAGACAAAGATTCATGAACTATTGCTTGAATTTGCATTACAGGGGAAATTTGTCTGCGCCATTTGCGCCGCCCCCATTGTCCTCGGAGCAGCCGGATTACTGAAAGGGAAAAAAGTGACCTGCTACCCCGCATACCGTGATCACCTGAATGGAGGCAGCTATCTGGATGTTCCGGTTGTTGTCGATCACCACCTCATCACCAGCAACGGACCGGCATCGGCCATGTTGTTTAGCCTTGAACTGGTAGCACAACTGACCAGCCAACAGGTGTCTGAAGACGTGGCTCAGGCAATGCTTGTACCCTGATTACCGGTTTGCATATGTAACTGCTTGTATACATTTAATAATAATGGCGACCGATGGTCGCCTTTTTTTGCGCCGGTGAATAACACGTCCGAATGATTAAATGTCAACATATCGTTCTTCAAGCCAAGGGCGACATATACAAATATAATATTTATTTAGTTTTTTTCCGTAATGCCGAGAAGTGTATTAAGTGCAGAAAGCGCATCCGATAAATTCGGATAAACCAGAAAAGGAGCATTATTATGGCAATTTCAGACATCTCGCTCACCGCAGGCATGAGGAACAATCTCCTCGCCCTGCAACAGACGGCCGCACAGGTCACACAAACGCAGAATCGTTTGAGTAGCGGTAAGAAAGTCAATACCGCACTTGACAACCCGACCAACTTTTTTGCCGCTCAGGCAGCCACTAATCGCGCAAGCGATTTAGCTGATCGCAAAGATGGTATGAGCGAGGCGGTCCAGACTATCAAGAGTGCAGATAACGGCATCACGGCAATTACGGCACTGATTCAGTCAGCAAAAGGCCTTGCCAGTGCTGCTGCATCAAGTAATGATACATTGACCCAGGCCACCTACGAAACTCAGTTCAACTCTATCGCCAGCCAGATCACCACGTTGGCGAGTGACGCCGGATATCGCGGAACTAACCTCCTGACCGCTGGTACACTCTCAATTGAGTTCAGCCAGAAAACCGGCGATGCCAATCTGACTGTGAACGGTTTTGGTGCTGATGCATCAAGCCTTGGTATCTCAACGGCGGGTACCTGGACCACCAGTGGTAACGCTGCCAGTACGAATGCCTTCATGGATTCTGCTCTTACCACTCTGCGCACCCAGTCATCTTCACTGGCAAGCAATCTGACCACAATCACCACCCGACAGACCTTCACCGACTCGATGATAAACACTCTTCAGGTAGGAGCAGACAGCTTGACCCTGGCCGATATGAACCAGGAAGGTGCGAACATGTTAGCCCTCCAGACACGTCAGTCCTTAGGTACCACAGCCTTGAGTCTTTCTTCCCAGGCTTCACAGTCGGTACTTAAACTTTTCTAGAAGTCAGCCGGACTTAGGATAAATCTGCTACAACATTAATAATGCAATTAAAAAAGGCTTGCACATTATGTGCAAGCCTTTTTTAATTGAGCTTGGTCGGAATCGAATTCTCGCTAAAACACACAATACGTTTGATGTTTTTATTGCACGAAAAAACGTACTGTCATTCCCCGCTCCTTGATTTTATACTATCAGAGATCTTTAGCGGCTTTTGTGGCGGTGGCCCGTGCGGATCACTTCATCATCTTCAGCAGTAGTGCTGCTATCAATGCCGTTTGGAGGAAACCGGCACCGACTACCCAGCGGATCAGGTCGGCTTTGACTTCGGCTAATTTCACTTCAAGCTTCAGTTCCGATTCTGCCACATCACGTTTTGTTGCCACTTCGGCCTCTCCGTGCGCTTCCCTGAATGCATCTGTTATAGCCTCGGCTTGTTGCTCTAACATTCCTGATTCTTTCAGCCTCTGGACAAATCTGTGTGTATCGAATGTTATCGTTGCCATAATCGATCCTTTATTTTCGCTGTTGCTCCCCATAAATCATGCGGTTCGTGCCGGCTTCCATTCACTTCATCATCTTCAACAGCAACCCCGCGATAAGAACCGTTTGCAGGAAACAAGCGGCCACAATCCATCTGACCAGGTTGGCCTCAAGTGTTTTGGTAGCAATCTCCAAATCCTGCTTTGTGACCAGTTCAGATTCATTCTGTGCGTCTCTAAATGCGTCTGCAATGGCCTCCGCTTGGTCTATTGATATGCCTGATTCTTTCAGTCTACGTGTAATATTGTATCAGAACAAACGAAAAAGAACACAAACAAAAAGCCCCACGCCAGGAGTCTGTCGGACTTAGGATACATCAGCTACAACATTAATAATGCAATAAAAAAGGCTTACACTATTATGTGCAAGCCTTTTTTTATGGAGCCGTTGGTCGGAATCGAACCGACGACCTGCTCATTACGAGTGAGCTGCTCTACCCCTGAGCCACAACGGCTAAATTACAGCTGAAATTTTCCTGTAATTTATTTTCATTCAACTACTACAAGCAACTGAAACATCAAAGCAGTTGTACTCAATACCTAATCTCACCCATTATGTCAATATGATATTTAGGAATCATAACATTTCATTCATTTCTGGTGATACTATCTTGAACCGTCACATCAATGTATACGTCGTTTCACACGAGAATATTTAATTTTATACTTTACCGGCGTATCAATAATAGATAGTATAAAAAATTAATTTTATCACCCTGTCATCAGGGAAAATACTCCTGTAATCATCGGCACCCATGAGACGACAACTTTTACTGGTAATGATATTTTTCTGTTTCACTGTAGCCACCGCACAGGGGGCATCATCTACCGGTATTACCCGGCTTGGTTTTGCCATCCAGATGGGGGCCTTTTCCGATGTAAAAAATGCCGAGCGGTTTTCTGCCATGCTCCAGACAAAGGGAATTGAGGCATTTTACTTTCGTAAGGATAACGGTATCTATGCTGTGCGGTTTGGCGATTTCCCCACCAGGGAAAAAGCTCGCTCGACGGCAAAGAAACTGGTTGCAGAACATCTGATTGACAGTTTCTATGTTGCTCCTCCCCATGAAGTGGTGTTCGGCCAGGCGAAGGGACCAGGGTGGCAGAAAGCCCCCCCCGATGAAATCAAAAATCTGCCGCCACAACTGACACCGGTGGTGCCAAAGGGGAGTGAAGAGTCACCGCCTAAACCGGTAAAAAACACGTCTGACATGGGTGCCATAGCTGCCCGTACCGCCGAACGTTTTGTCGGTATTCCCTATCGATGGGGTGGTGACAATGTTGTTGAAGGGCTTGACTGCAGCGGTTTTGCACGGGCTGTCTACAATTTATGCGGCCTCAATATACCCCGAACTTCCCGTGATCAATTCAAGGCGGGGGAACTGATAGCCAAATATAATTTGAAGGATGGAGATCTGGTATTTTTCGGTGCCTCTGCCGACAAGATTAATCATGTGGGTATTTACGTCGGAGACGGCAAGTTCGTCCATGCACCGCGCAGGGGGGAAGATATCCGCATCTCAGCCGTTAATGAAAGTTATTTTGAAAAGCGCTTTGTTGGCGCACGAAGATATTTCTAAGGTAGTTCCTGCATGGTCGGGATACCGGTTAGGGAGAACTTGACATGGCTGTAATTAAACCGTTCCGGGCCCTGCGCCCCCCCAAAGAGTTGGTGGAACAGGTATCTGCTCTCCCCTATGACGTCATGAATGTGGCCGAAGCCTGCGCAATGGCGGCAGGTAATCCCCACAGCTTTCTGCATATTTCCCGCCCTGAAATTGATCTTCCGGCAGATATCGATCCCCATGACGAGGCGGTGTACCTGCGCGGAAAACAAAATCTCCAGGACTTCATTGACGGCGGTTTATTAACTCAGGAGCTTCAGGACTGTTTCTATGTGTACCGCCAGCAGATGGGCACCATCAATCAGACCGGTCTGGTGGTCTGTGCCAGCGTTGACGACTACCAGAGTGGTGTCATCAAGAAGCATGAACATACCCGGGCCGACAAGGAAGATGATCGTGTCAAGCATATCGATCTGCTTGACGCCAATGATGAGCCGGTGTTCTACCTTTCGCGCTCCTGCTCCGAAGTTGAAGGAATCATTGAGGGGGTTACCAACGGACCGCCGGTGTATGATTTTATCACCGATGACGGTGTGGCCCATACGGCGTGGATTATCGCTGACCAGATATTGATTGACCGGCTGATTGTGCTGTTTGCCGCCATTCCTAAACTTTACGTTGCCGATGGTCACCATCGGAGTGCCGCCGCCGGAAGGGTGCGGGAACTGCGCCGTGCTGCAAACCCGGAACATACCGGTGCAGAAGAGTATAACTCATTTTTAACCGTGGTGTTTCCTGAGAATCAGCTCAATATTATGCCGTATAATCGTGCAGTTAAGGATCTAAACGGCCACAGCAGTACTGATTTCCTTGCTCAACTGGAAAAGACCTTTACTGTCACTGCCTCCCCTACTCCCCTCATCCCTGCACAGCGTCATCAGTTCGGGATGTACCTTGGTGGCTGTTGGTACGAACTCCATGCCCGCACCGGTCTGGTCAACGAGCAGGATACCGTCAGCCGTCTGGATGTTTCCATACTGCAGAATACGCTCCTGTCGCCGCTGCTCGGAATCGACAACCCCCGAACCAATCAGCGGATTCATTTTGTCGGAGGAATCCGTGGCACCGATGAGCTCATTAAACTGGTAGATTCCGGCGAGTACGCCGTAGCTTTCGCCCTCTATCCAACCTCGATCAGTGAGTTGATAGAACTGGCCGACCAGGATCAGATCATGCCACCGAAATCCACCTGGTTTGAACCGAAACTGCGTAGTGGCCTCTTTGTCCATCTGCTCTCATAACCCAACCTTATGAACTACAGGCGTTCTGCAAGCAACGCCTGTAGTTCGGTCAGTGTCACACTGAGGTATTCCGGGCAATAGTAACCACTGGGGGAGTGACCAATCGTTTCTCGTATTGCTGCTGATCCGCCAGCAGGTGATCCTTGTAAGTTACACCAGCCTTTGAGCACTCTTGCTCGATTTTCATGCGGGTTTGCCTTACTTCATTAACTATCGGATCTTTCATCGTAAATTTCTTCCATCAATTCTCCCGGCGTACTCACCACCGACATTGAGTACCCCATGAACTGAACAATCTGTTCGATTTTTCGTAGTATGAAAGCGTTGGCTATATGTTTACAGTTCCATGTCACAAGATAATCAATGCCATGCACAGCCGGAATGGCAATATGAACTGATGACGCTCGTTTCGATGTAGACAGTTCGCTTCACGACTTCCCCCCCCACAGAGCAAGGATTGTTTCCAACTTACCGATAAAACACTCCTATTACCGCTTCATGGCATCATCCATCAATTTATAGGCGCAGAATTCACCACACATGGTACAGGCACCATGGTCAGCCACCGGAGAATTAGCCCGGTACTCCCGCGCCTTATCCGGGTCCATGGCCAGGGCAAACTGCCCTTCCCAGTCAAGTTTTTTGCGGCATTTTGCCATGGCAATATCCTTTTCCATGGCCCCGACAACCCCTTTGGCAATATCAGCGGCATGGGCCGCGATACGAGTAGCAATTACCCCGTCCCGAACATCCTGAACATTGGGAAGACAGAGGTGCTCCGAAGGGGTAACATAACAGAGGAAATCGGCACCGGCCGCAGCAGCTATGGCCCCGCCAATGGCGCAGGTAATGTGGTCATAACCTGGGGCGATGTCGGTAACCAGTGGTCCGAGTACATAAAATGGTGCGCCGTGGCAGAGACGTTTCTGCAGCTGAATGTTGGTCTGGATCTGATTAAGAGGTACATGTCCCGGCCCCTCGATCATTACCTGTACCCCGGCCGCCTGGGCACGCTGGGTTAATTCTCCCAAAAGAATCAGTTCATGTATCTGGGCCCGGTCAGTGGCATCGGCCAGACAACCGGGACGGAACCCATCCCCCAGAGACAGAGTCATATCATATTCTTTCGTAATCTCCAGTAACTTATCGAAGTGCTCAAAGAGCGGGTTTTCTTTGTTGTTATAACTCATCCACTCAATGGTAAAGGCCCCACCCCGTGAGACCACATCCATGAGTCTTCCTTCATTCTTCATCCGCTCAACCGTTCCCCGCGTCACCCCGCAGTGGACAGTGATAAAATCAACACCATCTTCGGCATGCTTGATGATACCGGCGAAAATATCATCCACCGTCATATCCACAATGGCCTTATTCTTGTTGCGCACCGCATCAAGGGCTGCCTGATAGAGCGGAACACTGCCGATGCAGGCACCGGTTTCAGCAATAATCGCCTTGCGTATCTCATCGACCGGACCACCGGTGGAAAGGTCCATAATGGCATCGGCACCGTATTTTACGGCAATACGAGCTTTTTCCAGTTCCTTGGCAATATCGGTATCGTCGGAGGATGAACCGATATTGGCGTTGACCTTGGTGCGCAGTCCGGCACCGACCGCAAGGGGGGTACCATTTGTGTGTTTGATGTTGTGACAGAGTACAATGGTTCCTGCGGCTATGCCATCACGAATGAATTCGGGAGGTACCCCTTCGGCGGCGGCAGCATATTTCATTTTTTCGGTAATAACACCCCTGCGGGCGTACTCAAGCTGTGTCATGGATCATTCCTTTGGCTCGGTGGTATGTGGTATGTATATTTAGTTCAAATGTCTCAAATGCGAAAGTTCACGGGCCGCCAGTTGGTGGTTGACCGGACTGTGTCCCTTGCCAAGAGAGCGGGCATTTCTGATGGCAGAACTGATAAATTGTTTCGCCAGTTCAATGGCCTTCAGTAGTGGTTCTCCCTGGGCCAGCAGAGCAGCAATGGCAGAGGCGTAACTGCAGCCGGTGCCATGTGTGTTGAGGGTAAAGATGCGTTCAGAACTGAATCGGTGGCACGTTTTGCCGTCAAAATAAATATCGGTAGAGAGACGCCCTGGTAAATGCCCCCCCTTGACAAGCACGTGGGCTGCCCCCAGATCATGCAGCTCTTTGGCTGCCTCTTCCATATCATGCTCACTTTTGATAGTTCTTCCCAGGAGCCGCTCAGCTTCCGGCACGTTGGGGGTCAACAGATACGCAAGCGGCAGTAGGTGGTCAATAAACAGCTGTACCGCATCATGCTCAAGAAGGGACGTTCCCCCTTTGGCAAGCATGACCGGATCGATGACCGCCGGGATAAAAAAAGCACGTTCAGCCAATCTATCAGCCAATTCGGAGATAATAGCCGGAGTATGCAACATGCCGGTTTTAATGACGTCAATCGGGATGTCGTTTAACACCGCTTTTAGTTGATCTGCAATGAAACTGGGGGGTAAACCATGAATTGAGGCAACCCCCTGGGTATTTTGAGCCGTCAGTGCCGTAATCACCGAGGCGGCATAACTCCCCAGCAACGTGATGGTCTTGATATCTGCCTGTATGCCGGCCCCGCCACCTGAATCACTGCCGGCCACCGTCAGAACAGCACCACGGGGAAAGGGGCCAGTCCGGTTAAAAAGCAGCACCAATTCTGCTGCCGCGCAATCGGGACGCGCTGCAGAAAGAACCGAAGAGATAACGGCTATGCCGGTGGCCCCGGCATCCACAACCCGCCCGGCATTAGTGGCAGTTAAACCGCCGATGGCCACAACAGGAATTTTGACCGCTCCCCGCAGTGCTTCAAGTCCCACATGGCCCGGTATGTGGGAAACCATTTTACTGTTCGTCGGATAGATGGCACCAAAGCCGATGTAATCGGCACCTTCCTCCTCTGCCCGGATGGCTTCTTCCCGGTTATGGGTCGATCTGCCGATCAGCTTTTCGGCACCAAGAAGGGCCCGAGCCTCCCCAATTGATCCATCATCCTGCCCCAGATGCACACCGTCGGCATCAAGCTCCCTGGCAAGGCGAACATTGTCATTTATGACAAATAACACTCCGAAACGGCGGCAGAGGCGCAACAGAGCAGCACCTTCAACCAGCATTTCATCATAGTTTTTATCCTTTGCCCGGTACTGCAGAGTCGAAACCCCGCCACGAAGTGCCTGACCAACCCGTTCCAGCAGGCGATCCTGCTGATCGGTAATCAGATATACCCCCCGTACCGTTTTTTGTGGCGAGACATTATTAACAACAAGGCGAAATGGTGCGGTCGTAGTCACAGTTGAATCCTTTAAAACAAAAAAAGCCACACTGACAAATAACATCAGGCGGCTGGAAATGGTGGTTCCCGCAAGCCGCTTTCCTCCGCCGGAATTACCCGGATCAGGTGCAAAGGGTTCCCGACCTGCCTGTCGGCAAAGGGCGGATCTCAGTTCCGGCGAACTCCCCCAGGGGCATATGTTAGTACCTTACTGCATCAGAACGACGTTGTCAATCGGTACGGCTATTCACTCCAAACGGCAGTTTGTTTTCACATGATTCAAAGAAATCAAACTTCCAGAGTGTAGCCAACCTGGGCATAATGAAATTCTTTTGGAAATTCACGTAACAGCCGGGCCGCAGCCGTAAACCCGGTACAATGACCGGCAACAATTTTCCTGATCCCCATGGTACGGAGGGTTACAATGGTGCTGTCAAGCTGTCGCTGGTCGCAAAAACCGAGGTGGGTACCACCAATAATCCCATAGATGTCACGTCGTCCCAGTTGGGTGGTAATATGTTCAATAGTATTGACCAATCCGGCATGACAGCAACCGAGAAGCAGAATGAGCCCCTTGCTGCTTTCCAGCACCAGGGACTGATCGTCGGGAGTACTGTCCGGCAGTTGTCCGGCCCCATCCCGATATAAACCACGGTCACCGGTTTCAAATCCACTGCTGCGTGGCACTTCTCCCGTAAGATATACCGCTGGAGCGATTTCTCGAAAATCGGCGGAAAGATCAAATGATGCACCGACGGCTTCAAGCTCGCCACGGGTTGCAGTTATGCCGATTGGAGTGCTTTCACCGGTATCTCTGACCCTGAAACGGGGAGTGAACATCAGGGGATGTCCATGGATTTTCCGGGGACCGTAGGCTGACAAAAAAGGCAGCAATCCACCGGTGTGGTCATAGTGCCCATGGGAAATCACCAGTTCCCCAACCAATGCAAGATCACGGTTCATGCGAGCAGCATTGTGGAGCAGCGTTGCCCCCTGCCCCGTATCAAATAACAAGGGAGAACCGGTTTCCGGCTCAATCAAGGCCGAAAAACCATGTTCTCCCAATGTTCCCGAGAGTGGCCCAACCGAATTTTCACAGAGGATGGTGACCCGCCACTTCATGAGGGGGAAAGCATCTCACCGACCTTTCCCGCAACCTCACCGGTCAATTGGGGACAGGCTCCGCGATGGGTCTGCCGAATGGTTTTACAACAGGTAACCCCATACTTTTCTTTAAACCAGACATGGAGATCTTTCGTTAATCCTGCTGTTTTCTTCTTGTCTCCCAGCACTAATCCAAGCGCGACAGCCCCTCCGGCAACCGCCCCACAAATACAGCCAACACCGGAACCACCTCCAAAACCGGCCACCGTACTGACTATAGACTCGGGAAGTTCCGTGGCGTAGTGCCTCCGAACAGACTCAAGTACCGCTTCTGCACAGTGGTGGGAACCGGAACGGTAGAGCTGTTCCGCATCATTCTGGCATTTCAGTATTCGTGCAGTCACAGCTTGAGACATCTGTTTCTCCTTTTTCCAGAACAGGTTCATTCCGACTTTTGTTTCGGTATGAGACCATATTTAGTCATCACGGCAACCAGATCGGCAAACATGACCGGCTTAACGAGATAATCGGTGCAATCACCACGCCAGAGGGCCTCTTGCATATCCTCCAGAGAATTGAGGGCGGTAGTCATCACAATAACAGCCTTTTGACGTGAAAGCGGTTCGTGTAACGCTTCAATCTGCCGCATTCGTTTCAGGGCTTCCTGACCATCCATTTGAGGCATGAGAATGTCGAGGCAGACAAACTGGTAGGGACGCCCCTCTGCCAGAGCCGCTGAAAACAGCTCTACGGCAGTTTCACCATTGTCAACGCTGTCAATTTCGGCATAGTCAGACAGAAAGAAAGACATCATTTCCCTTGCAAATTCAACATCTTCAGCTATTAGACATCTCATGGGAAATCTCCACGCTCATTGAAGTATTATATCTTTATAACGCAAAAACGGTAAGGAAACTACGAAAATTTACAGCCAATTACCAACAAGGAATACTTATGCTGAATTCGGCACCATCAGCACTATTGGCAACGGCAATTTGGCCATTCATATTTTTCTCCACAATGGCACGGGTCATGTACAAGCCAAGACCGGAGCCGGTTAACCGGTCCCTGGTGCTGAAAAAAGGATCAAAAATCCGATCTATGATCTCATCGGAAATCCCACCGCCATTATCTGCAATCCGTATCATGGCCCTCTTGTCTTCGGCGGTTACCACGACACGAATGGTCCCCTCGGAAATTTTCCGTTGCTGTAGTGCATCACGGGAATTGTTAAGAGTACTGAGCAGTACCTGAGTGAGCTCGTTCATATGACCACTGATATTTTTATGACTCCTCGCATCAACGAAAATGGTAATATGCGCAACACTCGATGAGAAAAAATCAACTATTTTTCTCACCGCATCATCGAGGCAAATCGTGACCGGAGCGGTTTCCGTCCGAAAGAAATAGCGAAAATTGTCAATTGTCTGGGACATATACTGTAATTCATCGAGTGTTTTCCGGGAGTGCCGTTCCATAAACTCAGTGGTTAAGGTTCCTTTGGCATGGGCCACCTGCAAAGCCTGTATGGACATCCCAAGCGTATTGAGCGGCTGGCGCCACTGGTGGGCAATACCAGCCACCATCTCACCCAATGCGGCAAAACGGGACTGTTGCATGATCAGCCGTTCTTTCTCACGACCAATGGATAATTCTTCTGCAACACGTTGTTCCAGCGTTCGGTTCATTGTTTCCAGGAACAGCTGTTGCTCGGTCAGTTTATTCTGAGCTTCGGTACGAGCCGTTATATCAACAACAGTACCGGCAAGTGAGCGCTCTCCGGAATCCTCAATAACCGTTGCAAACACCTCAACATTGACAATTCGACCGGACTTGTGAAGGGCACGGGTTTCATAGTGAGAAGCGGGAGTTTCGCCATTCAATCGCTGTTGGTAGTTATTCGACAACAGCGAGAGATCCTCAGGATGAATGAGCGTGAGAAAACTGGTGGTGCCCATCAATTCTTCAGGACGATAACCGAGCATGGCTGCTGCAGCATTGTTAACATACTGAATCATGACATTTTTATCGATTACATACACTCCAACTAACGCATTATCAGTGAGTATTTTGAATTTATTGTCATTGAGTGTCATGTCACTTCCCGTTATTACGATAGTAGAGTCCCAATACCGCTTCCGACAAGCCGTTTATCTTACCGGCAAGGAAGCGTGCCAGCGATCACCCCCGCACCATTGGGAAGTACCACCGGCAGACGTCCCACATTACAGAAGCCGGCACGGGTGAGCATCCCACACAATTGTGCCTCTGAATAGGACTGTCCCTCGGGTGTACCGAGCAGCATATTCAGAGAAAACAGGGCCGGAAACAGGGGACCATCCAACGTATCATCAAGAATAAATTCCTGAATGAGAATCAATCCACCCGGTTCAAGGGCCGCCATGGCCTTGGCAATAACTACTTCGCACCCTTCTGGGCCTTCGCTATGGAGAATGTGGGAAAGCCACGCCACATCAAAAATTCCGTCAATACCATGGGTGATAAAGTTCCCGTCATTAAAGGCTATACGGGCCGCGAGGCCGAATTTGTCAATGGTGGTTTCGGCGAATTGGCGTGTGGTGGGGAGATCGTACACAACGGCGAAAAGCTCAGGATTGTGGAGACAGAATTGAATTGCGTAGGTACCTGGTCCGCCACCCAGATCAAGCAGTCTGCGACGACCGCCAAGATCGATGACAGGGACAATTTTGGGAGCGGCTAACATGGCCAGATTAAACATTCCCATCAGAAAACTTTCCCGGTACTGGGGTTCATCACCACCGGACATCCGCTCCCGGAGCTGTGCGCCGCTGGTAACCGATTCATCAAGGTGGGCCCAGCCAGCCATCAGGTGATGATGGTGCATGATAATGTGCCCCAGATAGCGGGGTGAAGTGGTACTCAGAAACTCGACGGCAAACGGTGTCGCACTAAATCTGGCGTCCCGATTCTCCAGTAAACCGAGAGCAACAAGAGCATTGAGCAGCATGGACACACCACGCTGCTTCACTCTACCGGTTTCGGTCAGCTCCTCAGCCGTCAGGGCATTTTCTGAAAGCAGGCTAAAAAGATCAAGTTTAACTGCGGCATGAAGCGCACAGGTGCTCCAGTATCCACCGGACAGCTGTAACAGGTCGGCTGGTGTCCATTTTGATGGTTCCATCTTAATCCCCCCGATGAAAGTGTTATTCCTTGGATGGTGCGGACTCTTTAAGCGGCCCTTCCCGGACAGGTGGTGGCTCCTGCAAGGGAATCAGTGGTTTGAACGGCCACTCTTGAAGTATCTCTTTGGAACGGTGCTCACCACCATCATGATGCTCATCGTCTTTCCCAACAGTAAGGATGTCGATATCCCCGAAATAGCCGACGGCAGTTTCACCGGTGTTGTCACTGTCAGTCATTAAGGCCACACCACCGGCCTTTGGAGGTTCCTCTCCAAAAGCAGCCCGGTAATCTTCCACGTAATTACGGTGATGGCTCACCCATTTCCCCGCCATTTCGTCACCCGAATCCACCGCAATCATCACCGCCTGGCTACTGTAAGGACTCCGCAGCATTTCACCCTTGGCCATCACATTGCCCCAGACGTACTCAATGGCCCGGTAGGTAAACAGGCCACGGGGAAAGATGACGTAGATACGGGCTGCAAAATCATGGCCCGCCTTGGTCCGCTCGTTACCTTTTTTGATGGTATGGTCTATCTTCCAACTCCAGCGGATTACCGGATATATCTTTGGATCAATGGTTATCTTGTGGAGTAACGCAGAAGCCGCATTGACACTTTTTCCCATCAGGACGGTCTTGCCATTATCCTTGATCAGAGAATAGCCGGTCTTTTTGGCATTCCAGACATTTTCCTCTTTCCAGCCACTCAAGATTCCGCTACTGAACCTGCCTACCGGAATATCCCCTTCAGTGCCAGCGAAGCAAGGAACCACGCCAGACTGCATAAGAGAGATAATTATCACAAAGATGATTCGGAGAAATGAAACAGATATCATGAATGATTAGTACCTAAAGAAATTAATGAGTACACAGCAGAAAATTCACACATTCTTCAACTAACTCTGCATACACCGCAACCACTCCGGTGTCAATTCATTTCAGAGCTAATGCACTGCTGCTGTTGACACACCGAAACAGCTGGGATAGTGTGGGGTAGTTACTGTTACCTTACTGTGATGAATGGAGTAAACGTCATGGCCAGTTCTACCGAAGAAAAACCAGTCCCCCCCCCGGTTGACGATGAAATAATAGATACTGCCACGAGCACTGATTCTCTCGTCCTGGCCCCTGAGACGGATGAAGGGGTGCTTGAGGAAATACTGCCAATTGCTGACATACATGATAGTGCCGAATCGGATAATTTAGATTCCTTATCAGATCTTGTTCACGGCGATGAGGAGAACACAGCAAATCCCATTCAGGCGGATGCGGAACCTGAAGATGAATCACCTGAAGAAGAATCACCTGAGGAAGAATCACCTGAGGAAGAATCAGTCACTGAACCAGCAGATGATGCTGTCGATCAAGAGGACAATGAGCCGGTTGTTGACCTGTTAACTGCAATTATTAACGGCGATACAGAAGATGAGGAGGATGTCGTGGGCGATGTTCCCACCTCGTTCAGAGAGCTGTCATCGGCCAAACCTCCGGCACCGTTCTCCGAACCGGAAATTGAAATTGACCGGGGAAATGTTTTTGGAGTCAAACCGCCCAATAGTCAGGAAATGCAGAAAATACTTGACACCCTTCAGGAATCACTTACGGATACCCGGTATATTTCTGCAAAAATAAGCGGGATTGATAGTGAAACTGAACGTCTGACCACACTGATTAGTGGCATATCGGTTAATTATGAATTGATGGCTGCGGAACTGGAAGTTATTTCGGCCAGCAGCACCGGAAAAAAAGCACTCTCAAAAATGTTTCTCGGTGGCTCACTACTGCTCCTGTCCACACTTGTCATCTTTCAGGTGTATATGTTTGTCTCGTTAATTACCATCCAGCGAGATCAAAATACAACCGGTTCTGCCGTCATGACCAACATCACGAGTCTGTCTAAAAAGCTGGCCGAATATGACAAGAATCTCACCAAATCTCTTGCGCAGGCTCCTCACCATGAAGAGTCCCCTCCAATTGCTCAACCGGTTACGGGGGAAAAAAGTGGAGAACAGCCGCCCCATGGCACTCCGATTGTGGCACCCCATGGAGCGACAGCTGCACCAGCGATCGCTGCAACGCCGACAGCAATGGCCCAAGCAGTTCCATTGGCAGAAAAACTCAACAGAGTGAGAAACGGCGTCCCTGAAAAACTGTTGTTCAGAAAAGAAACCGGTGATTGGTTCATCTACAGTAAAAAATCGGAAGAGTGCATAACCGATGTGGAGATTATTGAAGCACTGAATGCGGCCTATCATAAGATAGGCAGATCAATTACCACCAAGGTCCCGCTCCCCGCCCACAAGGCTATCTGCCTTCTCAAGTCAGATAGCAAGGGGGGAACGGTGATCGTCATGACGAAAGAATTTCTCCCGTAATAGTTATTGCGTTTAACAGGTTTTGAAGCGTACCCGGCGGATGAGCAGTGTCGCTCCACACACCCCTCCCACCAGCATCAGCAGGGACAGCAGGGGATAGGCGATCAGACAGACCAGGGGGGTCAACAGTAAACGTACGAGAAAGCGTACTCCGTCATGGTGGGAGATAAAATCAGCCAGCGGCGGGCTGTTGCGATAGTAGAAAGTAACAAATGCCCTCCCCCACCGGTTGGTAAGCAGGTGATGATCCCGGAAATCACGGAGCATCTGAACCTTTGGGTGAAGGTAACTGCCGTAGGCCGCAGTGGCGATAAAACAACTGGCTACGGTGGATGACGAAGTCATATCGTACACCGAACCTCCAGTTGGCTCCTGAACCGGCACAACAGTGCCATCGGTACTGAACGTTGCCTTCTGATTGTCAATTTCGGTACTGTTGGTTACAAGAAGAACCACCTCATCACTCACCCGATTCAATGTTGAGAAACCGTCTACCTGATAGAGGGTGCCAGCCAGGTTGGCTGGGGAAATCTCGGCAATTGCCCCCGCCGTTTTCTTAAATACCGCCGTCTTGATACCACTGGTTTTGGTTATATTAATTGTGAACGAGGTAGTATTTGACGGAGTGAATTTAAAATAGGCAAATGAATAGTGGGGCAAAGTAACGGCAGGTTGTACCGAGTTTGAATTATTAACCGGATAGGATGAATAGTTTGCAAGCGGTGCAAACGTGGGAATCCTGTCTATTTCAGAGGTATGGCTGCTCCAGGTGCGATCATACACCCGTTTGGTAAAGCCGAAGAAATCGGCGGACAACGAACTACTGTATGGTGCTGCTACCAGCACCGAGTTCAAAACGGGAGCCATGGCTATATCGCTGACACCATCAGGACTCGGGACAGTGGCAAGGTGCTCCCAAAAACTCCTGACCACATTATTGGTAGAAATGGTATTGTGTTTTTCCGACAGATAGCGGTTAAAGATCCATCGACCGTAGCCGGCCCCCGTTGAAACGGCATTTGTGCCAACCGCCAAATCAAGACTATTGGTACTGCCCTGAAACCACTGGGTCAAATAGGTATAATTCTGGTTAATACTGTCATACAGTTCGTCCTCAAACCAGGTTGAGGTTGCTTCGGCATACCAGACATCGAAAAAATAATTATAGCCGTACTGAATAGCATGGTGGAACTCATGGGCCGAAGTGATTTGCAGACTCTGGAGCGGCGAGTAAGTAGAAGGTTTGAAAATGGAATTGGTGAAATCCTTATCAATCTGGACAAAACTGCTTCGTGCATACGGAAAATTTGTTGAAACCATCGGTTGTATATCCTGGGTGTCACCGTATTCATTAATAGATGCAAGATCCACCAGGTAAATATCATAGGGAATATTTGGCGGCGTACGGTAACCAAGGTTGACATACGCCGAGTAGGCTGTTTCAAAAGCGGCAGCCACCCGATCCACCCACGCAGCTGTATCGGCAAAACCGGGACTGGAATATTGATTTATTCTTGTGATATTTGGAGCATCGTTACCACTGGTGGTATAATGAACAACAAAATGCCCCCCGACCGAATTTCGCTTTAATTCAGTTCCCGTTAACGTCGGAAGAGCCAGTTGTTTTGCCAGAGTTTTCTGAGTCGATGATTCCAGCTTGCTCCAGTCCCTGCTCAGGCCATGCTTGAGCGGCATACCGCAATGGGGCGTGTCGGCGGCGGTATCGACCGGAAGCAGAACCGCCTTCTCCACACCGGAGACCGGAGATTGACCAAAGGCATTCAGGTAATAGTCGTCCAGTTGGCCGGCAGAGGCACCTGCTACATACAGACAAAGAATGGAGAGGGATAGTATCAAAGCTGTAAAGCGCGTATTCATAACCGGGCCGCCCTTTTTAAACGAGATATTCTTCAAAAGTATCAATAATAAGAAAAAGCTACCAGATAAATCACACCAGCTTCTGCATCTTCAACTCGGACTTGAGCCAGGCATAGACAATGGGAGCGGCAACCATGCCACCAATGCCGAACATGGCCTCCATAACCAGCATGGCACAGAGCAGTTCCCACGCGCGAGCATGGACCTCTCCCCCGACGATGCGGGCATTGGTGAAGTACTCTAATTTATGGATCAACACGAGAAAAACGGTGGAGGCCCCACCTACCCCCGGAGAGATCCCAAGGCTGATCACGACGATTACCGCATTGGAGAGAAGATTACCGACAACCGGCAGCATGCCGGAGAGAAAGGTAAACAGTATCAGCAGTGTTACCATGGGGAGATGCACTCCGCACAGCGGGAGAATAACCGCCAGATAAAGGGCGGTCAGCACCGTATTGAGGAGAGAAATTTTGACTTGGGCAAACACTACTTTTTCAAATGAATCGGTGAGATTTCCAAGTCTGGCAGATAATGCAGACGCAAGGGGGGGGCTTGACGAGGTGGCGGCAAAGGAATGAAGTGCCGTCATCCCCCCCACAACCATCCCAAGCAGCACGTGTGCCAGAGTCAACACCCCCTCCATGCCGACAGCTGAAAGATGGCGACCATGTTCACGGACCAGGTCGGCGAGTCGTGCCTGAAGTTCATCAACCGTATCGGGAAGCAGTTGGGCCAGGTTGGCAGGCAGGGTCCGTTTCAGGTGGTCAACGGTTTCAGCAACCACTGAAAAGAGAGCGGTCAGCCCATGGTGACTATGGAGGAAGGACCAGAGGCCAAAGCCGACTCCAAACAGACCCGTGGCCACTAAAAGGGCCACCAACCCCAGTGCGACTTCATGGGCCATGCTACTCCAGTGGGCCGGCAACTTGCGCGCCACCTTGCCGGTAAGTACATGGACTGCCAGTCCGGCAATAACAGCCGGAAGCAGATGAAAGAGAATTACCAGCAGTACAGCCACCAGGGCAAGAATATAGCTGGTTAAAACATTTTTTTGAGTCATGGCGGCGTCCCGGACGTCTTGCAACCGTTCGTTCAGTAAGATACGTACCCGTAAACCACCATTATAGCTGAAAAGTTACCTCCTATGCAAGCCACACTCTTTATGTTCAGGATTTTCCCACCACCACCGTCCCGCACGGGCATCCTCACCAATTTCTACGGCACGGGTACAGGGGGCACATCCTATGGAGCGATACCCCCGGCCATACAGCCGGTTCTTCGGTAAGCTCCCCCTCTCCGTATAGGCGACTACCTGTTCCTCACTCCACTCCAGCAGCGGGTTTATCTTGATAATACCGCCCTGGAGGTCATCGGTACCGATGGCCACAAGGTCGCTACGGGTGACACTCTGTTCCCGGCGCATGCCGGTGACCCAACCGGATGCCCCGTGAAGCGCACGAGACAGGGGCTCAACCTTGCGAATACCGCAACAGACATGTCGTTTTTCCAGAGAGTCGCGGAAGGAGAAGAGTCCATCGGTTCGTTCCAGGTGCTCAACCGCACCATGTTTCGGGAAGTACCAGTCGATCCGCACCCCATAGCGGTTGACAAGGGCATCGGCCACTTCATAGGTTTCCTCATTCAATCGGCCGGTATCAAGGGCAAACAGACCAAGAGGAATTCCGGCACTGTGGGCCATATCGATAATTGCAACGTCTTCCAGAGAAAAAGAACAGGCCAGCCACACCGGACCGTTGGCTGCGGCGATGCCGGTAGTGAGGATTTCAATTGATGAGGCAACTAAAGATGCCTCTGCGTTGGTAACAGGCACAACGTACTCCTAACCCTAGATTTGATAATCCTCGACAAACACCCTGACCTGACGGGGGCGGACATACACCTGTTCACCATGCTGCAAGCCAAGATTATGAAACACATCCCGTGTCAACTCTGCTTCTACAAAATCATTGTTCCCCTCGATATCAAGGGTCACTCGCACCGATGGTCCCAGCTTCTGAATATGCTTGACCACCGCCTGCAGTGCGGTAGAATCCAAGGGACTCCGCTCTATCTCAATATCATGGGATCGGACATAGGATACGGCATTTTCACCGGTGTCAACATGACCGTTGGATTGTAGTATCCGGCCATGGAACAGGTTAACATCGCCAAGAAAGTTCAATACGAACGGGTTAGCCGGGTGTTCGTAAACCTGGTCAGGGGTACCGGACTGTTCGATTTTCCCCTTGTTCATGACAACGATCCGGTCAGCGACTTCCAGTGCTTCCTCTTGGTCATGGGTAACAAAGACACTGGTAATGTGTATTTCATCATGAAGTTTTCGGAGCCAGCGTCGTAACTCGGCTCGAACCTGGGCATCAAGGGCACCAAAGGGCTCATCAAGCAGCAGAACCTGTGGTTCCACCGCCAGGGCGCGTGCCAGGGCAATACGCTGGCGTTGTCCACCGGACAACTGGGCCGGGTACCGCTCGGCAAGAACTTCAAGCTGCACAAGGCGGAGCAGTTCCGTGACCTTGGCAGTAATTTCACTGTTGGAGGGACGTGTGGCACGGGGCCTGACACGTAAACCGAAGGCAACATTTTCAAAAACGGTCATATGGCGAAACAGTGCATAATGCTGGAAAACAAAACCGACCTTTCGGTCCCTGACATGACTCTCGGTGGTGTCGGTGCCATTAAAGAGGATTCGGCCGCCGTCACTGGATTCCAGACCGGCAATGATACGGAGCAGGGTGGTTTTTCCCGAACCGGAAGGACCAAGGAGTGCCACCAGTTCACCGGAGGGAATGGTCAGGGAAACATCCTTCAAAGCAGCAAAGGAGCCAAACTGTTTACTTACGTGTTCAATCTCGATACTCATAGATCACCTGTCAGTTATTATTCAATTGTTGACGCACTTTCCATTCGGCAACGGTTTTAATTGCCAGGGTAATCAGTGCCAGAAACGCCAGCAATGACGCCACTGCAAACGCCGCAGTATAGTTATATTCGTTGTAGAGGATCTCAACATGGAGCGGTATGGTATTGGTCATGCCCCGAATATGTCCTGAAACCACCGATACGGCACCAAACTCTCCCATGGCACGGGCGTTACAGAGAATGACCCCATAAATGATGCCCCATTTGATATTCGGAAGGGTTACCCGGAAAAAAGTCTGTAAACCGGTGGCACCAAGTACCAGGGCGGCCTCTTCCTCCTCTTTCCCCTGGGATTCCATTAACGGAATCAGTTCCCGAGCCACAAAGGGAAAGGTGACGAAAATAGTTGCCAGGATAATCCCGGGAACCGCAAAAACTATCTTGATATCATGTTCCTGCAACCAAGGTCCCATCCATCCCTGCAGTCCGAATATCAGCACATAAATGAGACCGGAGATAACCGGCGATACTGAAAAAGGGAGATCGATAAGGGTCAGGAGCAGATTTTTTCCGGTAAAATTGAATTTGGCAATGGCCCAGGCAGCGGTTACCCCAAAGAAAAGATTAAGAGGAACGGCAACAGCGGCGGTGATGAGTGTTAATTTAATCGAAGAAAGGGTGTCAGGTTCCTTCAACGCATCCAGATAAACGGTAAGCCCCTTTTCAAATGCCTGACTGAACACCGCACCCAGCGGCAGGAGCAGGAACAGGGTAAGAAAAATGAGGGCCACGGCGGTCAGAATCCACCGGACAATGGCCGGTTCTGTCTGGGTATACGTGCCGGAACCGGATGATGACTTATTAACTGTGGACATGTTCGATTATCCCCTATTCGGCAAAGCGCCGGGTCCAGCGCTGAAGCAGGTTAATAACAAGTAGCATACTGAATGAAGCCAGCAGCATGACACAGGCAATGGCGGTTGCCCCCCGATAGTCGAACTGCTCAAGCTTGGTAATAATGAGGAGCGGTGTGATTTCCGATACCATGGGCATATTGCCGGCAATGAAAATGATCGAGCCGTACTCTCCAACTCCCCGTGCAAAGGAAAGGGCAAAACCGGTTATTACGGAAGGAAGCAGCATCGGCACAATCACCCGCAGAACCGTTTGGAGGCGGTTAGCCCCCAGACAGACGGCAGCCTCTTCCAATTCCACGTCAATCTCTTCTATAACCGGCTGGACCGTGCGGACAACAAAGGGAAGACCGATGAACGTCATGGCAAGGATAATACCAAGAGGGGTAAAGGCTATCTTGATGCCAAGGGGCTCAAGGAGCTTCCCCATCCAGCCGTTCGGCGAATAAATAGTGGCAAGGGTTATGCCGGCCACGGCGGTCGGCAGGGCAAAGGGAAGATCAACCAGTGCATCAACGATACGACGGCCGGGAAAACGGTAGCGAACCAGTACCCATGCCACCACAACCCCAAACACCGAATTGATGCAGGCGGCGACAATTGCCGAGCCAAAGGTAACCTTATAGGAGGCCAGCACCCGGGGGGCGGTTACCGTTTCTATGAACTCACCCCACGTAAGACCAGCCGCCCTGAAAACAAGGGCTGACAATGGGATCAGTACAATTACGGAGAGATAAAAAACGGTAAAACCAAGGCTCGGCCCAAAGCCTGGCAGCACATTATTGTGCTTTTTTTGTTGTCTCATATTCATAGTCCTTCTTTATCCCGCACTGATTAATTGATCCACTATTTCGCCCAACTGGACAAATGGACTCATTATGTACATACTGTAGCACACTTAGTATAAAGTATGATTTTATGTCTTAGTATAACTCCATCGTCACAATACCGAAAGAAATCACATGAGTCAAGATTATTTTATATTATCTATGGATTAAATATAGATTTAACTATAAAACCGGAGAATGACATGAAAGAAGCGATGTTTTATCGACGAGAGGAGAATGGAGCGGTTACCTGCGGTCTCTGCCGATTCAATTGCCAGATTACCGATGGATGCCGGGGCATCTGCAATGTTCGAGAAAACAGGGGTGGGACGCTCCATGCCCTTACCTATGAAACCATCTGTTCCGGGCAGATTGATCCGGTGGAAAAAAAGCCCCTTTTCCATATGATGCCCGGCAGTAAAACATTTTCAATTGCTGCCATGGGGTGCAATTTTCACTGCCGCCACTGCCAGAACTTCTCAATATCCCAGGTAGAAAAAGCGGGTGTACTCCAGGGAGTAAGGATAACGCCCCATGACATTGTGCAACGTGCCCTTGCCAGTAACTGCAGCTCAATTTCCTACACCTATACGGAACCGACAATATACTTTGAAATGGCCTACGAAACCGCCCGCCTCGCCCGGCAAGCCGGCCTGAAAAATATTTTTGTCTCCAACGGCTATATCAGCGAAGAGCCACTGAATACCATAGCTCCGTTTCTCGATGCGGCCAACATTGACCTCAAGGGATTTTCCACAGATTTCTACCGAAAGTACGTTCAGGCTGATCTCTCCGAGGTGTTGGATTCTCTTCGGCTCTACCGGTCACGGGAGATCTGGCTGGAGATTACCACACTGATCATACCGGGGCTCAACGACTCCGACATCGAATTACGGGCACTTGCCGATTTCATTGCATGCACACTTGGCGTTGACACCCCCTGGCACGTGAGCCGATTCCACCCAACCTACCGACTAACTGATCGTCCGGCTACTCCGGTTTCCACACTGCTTCGAGCCCGCGACATCGGACGTGCCGCCGGCTTGCGCTATGTGTACGTCGGTAACACTCCCGGTGAGGGGGGGGAAAACAGCAGCTGCCCCTTCTGTTCCACACTTTTGATAGAGCGACAGGGGTACACGGTTATCAACAACAGAATCCGGAGCGGTTGCTGCCCGGAGTGCCACGGTGAAATTGCCGGCAGAGGTATGCAAGGCTGACACGGTATTTTTCCGAAGATGCAGAATCTTACTCGACATATTGTTGTAGGGAAGGTATTATAAATAGTGTTTGTTTTTGAAGAGCTTACCATCAAAGGTGCCTGTTTTGAGTAAAAGTGCAGACAAAAGACAAGTATTACTCAATTTGTTATTGTCTCAACCCTTTAATATTCCGGTGTTTCATGAGGTGGCATTGCGACTGCAGCAGATGCTCACCAGCCATTCATACCGTATCGAAGAAGTTATCAAATTGGTTAACGAAGATACCGCTCTCGCCTCTGAAATGCTCAAACAGGCAAATTCATGCTATAACGCCGGTAAAGCCCCCATAACCACCATTAAGAGTGCAATCGTCAGACTCGGCTCCCAACAGATCGTCAATCTTGCTTTTTCGGCAAGTCTTGCCAACAACAATTCTGAAAATCCGCTTATTGCCAGGTTTCTTGCACAGCTGTGGCAACATAGCCATATTGTGGCCATAACCAGCTCATGGCTCGCTGTTGAGGCTTGCCATCGGCAGAGACTCGCCAACCTGAATCCCGACGAAGTCTATTTGGCGGGCCTCTTCCATGATATCGGTAAATTATTTCTGCTGAAAGCCATGGACAATCTTATTCAGGTCGGCATAATGAAAGCTGACACGGAAATGATCGAGAGCATTCTTAATGACCTGGCTACAATGATGGGAGTCAGACTCATTAATTACTGGAAGATTCCCGAAATATATGCCGATTCCATTGAGCGGCATAACGCTGATAGCTGGCGTTCAGGAACCAATGACTATTTGGTTGCAGCGGTGAGGCTTTCCTGCAAGATCCATCATTGTCTGGACAGCAACTCTGATCTGACTGATCTAGACAAACGATTACCAATGTTTTCAGAAGAGTCATTTCTTCTCGGTATTGATGATATCGAGTATCTCTTTGATCTTGAAAAATCCATTATTGATTGATAGTAAATAAGGAGTTGTGTGCAAAAGACATCGTCATCCTGGCAGCCAACATTCCTTTCAGATACACAGCGACAACAGATTATTGACGCCAATCGCCGAGAATATGGTCGGATGTACGATCTGCTGGATTTTGCCACTGCCGAGTTAATCCAGTCCGCTTCGGCTGAACGGGAGGAACTGCTCCGGTGGCTTGAACGAAATGCCCGTTTTGGCTATGCCGGGACCAAGGTAGACTGCAACGGTCTGGCTCCCGGCTGTCAACACTGTGGTGACGGTGGGTGGTCATGTCTGTTTGTGAACGGAATCTGTAATGGTCGTTGTTTTTACTGTCCCACCCCCCAGGACGACACCGGCCCACCTGTCACCAACGGCCTTGCTTTTACTTCACCAGCCGATTATGCTGCCTATGTGGCCACCCTGAAATTCAGCGGAGTCAGTATCAGTGGCGGTGAACCGCTCCTCACGCCGGAATTGACGTTGTCTTATATTGAAGCTGTCAGGTCACGGTGCGGTGACACTGTCCATATCTGGCTGTACAGCAATGGAACCTTCCTGACTGCGGAGCTTTGCAAGCAGCTTCGGGATGCGGGCCTGAACGAAATCCGCTTCGATCTGGGGGCGGTCCGGTACAATCTGAAGAAATTACGGCTTGCTGTCGGCATAATTCCGGTTGTCACCGTGGAAATACCGGCCGTACCGGAAGACGAGCAGCTATTACAATTGAAACTTGTTGAGATGGCAGATTCAGGCGTGAACCATCTCAACCTGCATCAGATGCGCCTGACTCCCCATAACTTCGGCCCTCTCGTTGAGCGCGGTTACACCTTTATCCATGGAGAAAAGATTACGGTACTTGGCTCCGAGCTAACAGCCCTTCGCATGGTACGCTTTGCCCTGGAGCAGCACATACCTCTGCCGGTTAATTATTGTTCGTTTCCGTATAAAAGACGTTTTCAGCATGCGGCCGCCAGAAAGAGAATCGCCCTGACCGCCTGCCTGGCCGACGAAGTGGTGACCGAGGCCGGGTACCTCCGGAGCCGAACCGCAACGGGTGTCTGCTACAGCGAGGCGGCACTCCTGCAAAATCCGGGCTATCGGAACCCCTTTGAAAAAATATCTCTCGAAACCGGCAGAGCACTCTATCGGGAGCGAAGAGCCGTAGCCCCCGAGTTTACCGTCTCTGACGAGGAATGGAGTGCCATCGACAGGGGAGAACCACCGCTTCGGCTTGCACGCTTTGAAAAAATTGAAAAAGGCCTGCTCCCCTATTTTTGATGCAGAGTGTCGTACACAGTAACTACTATTTATGGAGTGTATCATGGGTATATTTTCCGGTTCTGGAGATTCACGAAGCGGCAGTTCCACCGAACTAAAAAAGTTCAATAGCGATTTTAAACAGCTGCTCATCGATGGCGAGATGATTGACGCTGGTTTTGCGGTGCAACGGGATACATTGCTTTTCACCAACAAACGGTTAATCCTGGTGGATATCCAGGGCATTTCCGGCCGTCAGCTGGAATATCTGTCGATTCCCTATCACAAGATCACTAAATTCAGTGTGCAGACCGGATCCCAATTCGATCTTAATGCTGAACTGAAGATTTGGGTTGGCAGCGACGCCATCCCCATAGAGAAAAAATTTAACAAGGATCTGAGTATTTATGACGTTCAGAAGATACTGGCAAGTCACCTGTTGAAATAGCAGATACCCCAGAAAATAAGGAGAATAAGAAGATAATGATGAATGACAATTGTTTCGGCCCGACAAAATTTAACGCTTCACGTATCCCTGAAATTGCCCGGAACTGGGGTACTCCCCTCTACCTGCATGACCAGAAGTTCATAGAAGACAGCTGTGATCAACTGCTGAACATGCCGAACCCCTTTGGGCTGCACGTCAGATTTGCCATGAAAGCCAATTCTGATCGCACGGTACTTCGCGTGGTAACCGGAAAAGGGCTCGATCTGGACTGCTCTTCACTTGCGGAGGCGGCACGGGCCCATATTGCCGGAGTTCCCTTTACCCGCATGATGTTGACAACCCAGGAAGTACCCACCGGCAACGAGCGAGTAGAACTTGAAGAAATGATTCGTGCCGGTCTCAAGTACAATGTCTGTTCCCTGACCCAGTTCCGGTTGATTGCAGACTTCGCCAAAGAGACAGGGATTGAACTCTCCATCAGGGTACACCCCGGTGCCGCAGGGGGGGGAGAAAGCCAGACCCGTGATACCGGCAGCGAGTATTCCTGTTTTGGTGTTCATCTCAACGACGTCCCCACGGTTAAGGAGATGGCAGATGAAATGGGAATCCGTCTGACCCAGGTACATGTGCATATCGGTTCGGGGGGCGATCCTGAAAAATGGCGTGAGAATATTGATCGGGAACTTGGTTTTGTCCGGGATCTGTTTCCCGATGCGGTCAGAGTCAGTTTTGGCGGGGGCCTCAAGGTTGCCCGTATGCCGGGTGAAAAGCAGGCGGATATCGCCTCACTGGGTGCCTATGCTGCACAGCGAATCGCGGAATTCAAGGCTGCAACGGGACGTGAACTGAAAATGGAAATTGAACCGGGAACCTTTGTTGTCGCCAATTCAGGTCATATTATTACCCGGATCATCGACAAAAAACTGACCAATGAGATGAACTTTCTGATTGTTGACGGCGGCATGGAACTCTTGACCAGGCCTCTGCTCTACGGTTCCGAGCACCCGGTAACCATCGTGCGTCAGGATGGTACACTGCTCTCAAGCGAATACGACCAGATCCCCGCCACCGGAACCAAGCCATACGGAATCGTCGGCAGATGCTGTGAAAGCGGCGATTCGGTTCGCCTGGACGGTGATGGCACCATCGTACCGGTCCTGATTGCCGAACCGGAGATCGGTGATTATGTGGTCATCGGGGGAACCGGTGCCTACTCGGAAAGTATGTCTCCGGAAAACTACAACTCCCACCGGAAACCGGCGGCAATAATGAAGATGCGTAATTCGGAGTTTGTGTTGATTCGGAAGAAACAGACGCTGCAACAGATTATTGAAAATGAGGTGGACGTCGAGCTGTAACAGTTACCGATATACAATCCCACCAATACAGGCCGTACCTAATATAATAAACGCCGGATTAATTCTGGTCATGGTCAGCAGCAGAAGGCTGACCATGACCAGCAGCAGCTTATCCCAGCCAATCGACAGTGATGTGCCCCACCCGTTCTGTTTAACACCAAAGACACTTAAGGCCATATCGTAAGCGGTCCAGAGAAGTAATCCCACCACCACCGGACGCACCGCCTTGAGCATTGCCTGAACTAACTGGCTGTCCTTAATTTTAAAAAAATAGACCACCATCAGCAGCATCAGAAGGGTCGTCGGCAAGACCGTACCAGCGGCGGCGGCAACTGCCCCCCACACACCGGCCATCTGGTAGCCGATATAAGCCGAGACCTGGGGTGCAATCGGACCGGGAAGCGCGTTACCAACGGCAACCGCATCGGAAAACTCCAGGGGAGTTGTCCAGGATATCGCTTCCGTACTGCCTGGTGGCACCCAGAGTGCCTCGGTGGTCTCCCGCTGCATCAATGCCAGGGAGGCTGGGCCACCACCCCAGGAAAACAGTGATACACGGCTGAATAGTATAAAAATTTTCCACAGTATCATGGAACTGCTCCGCCCTCCGTCGGGATATTTAGATGAATACCCGTTTCAAGGTAATAATCGGCCCGATCTCACTTGCCACAGTGATTTCTGCAACCGCAACAAGGGAATCACTCCGGGAGAGTCTCACCAATTGCCTCTCCGATTCGGGAAACACCCCACTGACATCCTCTCGAAGTGGTGACCGGCCAAAGGAAACCTTCTTGAGCCCCACTTCAGAAAGTTCAAGTTCATTCAAATGAGCCAATGCGTACAGCGGAGAAATACAGTGGTCAGCCAGCGTACCTGCTTCAGCTGCAGCTTCCAGTTCACCAAGGGTACGGGCAGATGCCATGAGAAAAGGACCGCTGGCGGTACGACGCAACTCCTTCAAAGCAGCACCCGTTCCGAGAACGGTACCGATATCGTCGGCCAGGGTCCGTACATAGGTGCCCCGAGAGCAGTGTACCGTGAAAGAAACAAAGGGAAGAGTACATGAAGTAATTTCGAGTGAGTATATTTCCACGGGGCGTGCCGCCCGCTCAACTTCAACTCCTTGCCGGGCAAGCTTGTACAGAGGCTGTCCCCCCTGCTTGATGGCGGAATACATGGGTGGAGTCTGGAGGATCGGTCCGATAAACCGTTGGCACGCTGCCTGAATCTGAGACAGGGAGATATGACCGTATTCAGACTCACGAAGCAGAGTACCGGTCATGTCCAGGGTATCGGTTGCTACCCCTACCTGCATCACCGCTTCGTAGCACTTGCTCCCCTCATCGAGAAACGGTATTGCCTTTGTGCCATCATTTATCGCCACCGGCAATACTCCGGTGGCAAAGGGATCAAGGGTTCCGGTATGACCGACCTTACGGGTTCCCGCTATGCGCCGTACCCGGCTCACCACATCATGGGAGGTAATACCTGCCGGCTTATCAACAATAATAAAGCCGTGAATCAAAGAGAATCTTCCACGATGCGATACACCTGCGACTTAACATCATCGAGTGACCCCTCAACGGTGCAGCCAGCGGCATTATGGTGTCCGCCTCCACCAAGGGCCGCAGAAAAGGCAGCAACATTAACCTTTCCCTTTGAACGAAAACCAACCTTGAATTTCTCTGCCGCAAGTTGACGAAAGAAAATCGCAACCTCAACCCCCCTGATGGACCGGGGATAATTGACAAAACCATCGGTCAACTCGGCATCCCCTCCACAGGCGGCGTACATATCCAGGGTTACCGTTACGGAAGCGGCCTGCCCCTCCTTAAACACTTCCAACGTCGGCAAACATTTTGCCAACAATTCAAGGCGCCTCTGGGGCTGGTTTTCATAGAGCTTTTCAGCAACATCCCAGGCGTTGATGCCACATGCAATCATTTCACCGGCCACGCAAAAAGCTTCCTGGTTGGCATTTGAATAACGAAACGAGCCGGTATCGGTAATGACCGCAACGTAGATACAGAGCGCGGTGTCAAGATCAAAGGTGTAGCCATAGGCTGAAGCAATCCGATAGACCAAAAGGCCGGTAGCCGCTGCCTGGGAATCGATAAGGTTAAGATCAGCAAAGTTTTCGCAGGAGAGGTGGTGGTCCAGATTTATCGTGGTACCTATGGTGGTGAAATTGCAAAACAGGGCACCGGCCCGCTTCCGCTCACCGATATCAAGCACACAGGCAACATCGTACTGCCTGTCAGGTATGAAGGGGAGAACGGTCTCAGCACCTGGTAGAAAAGAGTACAGATCAGGTACCGGGTCCTGGTAATGAACGGTAACGTCCTTACCGATGGCCCGAAGAAACGAGGCCAGAGCCAGTGACGACCCTATGGCATCGCCATCGGGCCCCTCGTGGGTGGTGAGAAGGAATGAGGTGTTTGCACGAATGACTTCAGTTATCTTCCGGATTGTTTCCGTCATGTTCAGTGTGTATCTCCTTAAGAAGAGATTCTATCCGACTGCCGTAATCAAGGGAGGTATCATATTTGAAGACAAGTTCAGGTGTGTGTCTGATGGTGAGTTTTTTCCCGATGTCACGGCGGATAAAGCCTTTTGCACTGTTAAGCCCTGCCTCGGAATCTTTCTTTGCCTTGTCATCTCCGATCACGGAGAAAAATATCCGGGCCAGACTCAGGTCATCGGTAACCTCTACACCGGTGATGGTGACAAATCCTATACGGGGGTCATTAAGACCCCGCGACAGGATACTGCAGATAATTTCGTGTATGGTTTCAGCTACTTTATCAGAGCGTTTATGCTGCATGGCGTTACCTTTGTAGTACGGATGAATTCTGAATTACAACTTCCCTGCAATTTTTTCCATTTCAAACGCTTCGATAATATCACCACGTTTGACATCATTGTAATTTTCCAGGCCAATACCGCACTCGTAGGAGGTGGCAACTTCCTTCACATCATCCTTGAAGCGACGGAGGGATGACATTTTACCTTCGTAGATTACCACGTTGTCACGGAGCAGTCGAACCTGGGCGTTACGTACCATTTTACCGTCAAGAACGTAGCAACCGGCAACATTACCAACCTTTGGTACGGTAAAGACATCACGAATTTCCACACGACCGAGGAATTTCTCCTTGAATGTGGGAGACAAGAGCCCTTCCATGGCCTTTTTCACATCTTCAACCGCATCATAGATAATACTGTAGAGGCGGATATCAACCCCTTCCCGTTCGGCATGGGCCTGGGCCTTGACTTCCGGACGGACGTTGAAGCCGATAATAATGGCATTGGAAGCGGCAGCGAGATTGACATCAGTCTCGGTAACGGCACCAACGGCGGAATGGATAACATTAAGGCGAACGGCATCGGTGGAAAGTTTTCTCAGGGATTCACTGACCGCCTCAACCGAACCCTGTACGTCACCCTTGACGACAACATTGAGATCTTTTACTTCACCACTCTGGATGCGCTTGTAAAGATCATCCAGGGAAAGTTTGGTATGTTTGGCAAACTCGACTTCCCGTTGCTTGATCTGACGCAGGGTGGCAATCTCTTTGGCCTGACGCTCGTCCTTCATGGCAACAAAAATATCTCCGGCATCGGGTACCCCGGACAAGCCAACCAGTTCAACCGGCATTGAAGGACCAGCCTCCGAAACCTTTTCACCCCTGTCGTTCTGCATCGCCCTGACACGACCTGAATGAACCCCAACAACGCAGTAGTCACCGGTTTTCACCGTGCCTTCCTGTACCAGAACCGTGGCAACCGGCCCGCGCCCTTTGTCGAGTTTTCCCTCAACAATGGTCCCCTTGGCAAGCTTGTTCGGGTTAGCGGTCAACTCCATCAAATCCGCTTGAAGCAAAATCATTTCCAGCAGGCCATCCAGATTCAGGCGCTGCTTGGCAGACACCTCCACCATGGTGACATCCCCTCCCCATTCGGAGGAAACCAGCCCCTGCTCGGTCAGTTCCTGCTTGACACGTTCAGGTTTTGAGCCCGGTTTATCTATCTTGTTAATGGCAACAATAATGGGCACGCCGGCAGCCTTGGAGTGATTAATAGCTTCCTTGGTCTGAGGCATGACGCCGTCGTCGGCAGCAACAACGAGTACCACTATATCGGTAACCTTGGCACCACGGGCACGCATGGCGGTAAAAGCTTCATGGCCCGGCGTATCGAGGAAGGTTATTTTGCGACCATTCAATTCCACATCGTAGGCACCGATATGCTGGGTAATTCCGCCAGCTTCGCCCGCTATTACGTTTGCTTCACGGATAGCATCGAGCAATGATGTTTTACCATGGTCAACATGGCCCATGATGGTAACAACCGGTGGTCTCTTTTCGAGAGATTCCGGTGCATCAACCGTGGACTCAAGAATCTCGTCCAGATCAACCGCCACATTTTCAATTTCATACTCATATTCGGAAGCCAGAATTGCCGCCGTATCAAAATCGAGCTGATGGTTAATAGTCACCATCATCCCCATTTTCATCAAAGACTTGATGAGGTCGTTGGCCTTGATGCCGAGACGCTTGGCAAGCTCACCAACAGAAATACTCTCGGAGATTTTAATAATACGTTTGATTGCCTTCGGTACGGTAATTTCGGTTTTCCTGGTTTCGGCAACCCGTTGTTCTTTGCCACCACGTTTTTTTGATCCCTTATAGACTGGATCAAATGCCCGTTCCCGCTTTTCGATGATCTCGTTTTTGCGCGGTAACTCTTTCTTTTTGACCGGTGGAGCACCCTTCTTATTGTTTTTACCGGCGTCTGCATACCCCTGACCATCTTTTTTGCCGGCTCGGCGATTATCTGCACCGGGAAGGGCTGCTGGGGCAAGCTGTACCTGCTTCATCCGTGAGCGGTCAAGATCAACGGCAGGAGCCGCAGGTGCCGAGGAAACAGGTCTCTTCTGCTCGTAACCACCGGAAGCGGGACGGCGATTGTCGGTTGAGGACGGTGCCGGACGACGCTGATCACCGGCAGCAGGTGCGGGACGACGCGGTTGAGAGGGATCCTGAGCAGGACGGGACGGTTGACTACGCGGTATAACCGGTGTTTCTTTGGTCACAACACGGGTCGGACGGTTCGTAACGCCGGGAATTTCCATCATCCCCAGAATTCTGGCCTGATTGGGGCCCGGCTTGACCTGCTCAATCACTTTGACCGGCTCAACCACTTTGACCGGTTCAATTACCGTAACCGGCTCAACCACTGCAACAGGCTCTGGAACGGCAATCGGTTCAACAACTTTGCTCGTCTCTGGCTCACGCTTCGGCTCAGCTACTTTCGCCACAACAACCGGTGCTTCGGGGAGTTTGACAGGAGCAGCCTCAATCACCCGGCATTTATCCATATCGACCGGGGCAGCAATCACCGGTGGAGCAACAGGAGCAGGTGCGACAACTGTCTGGGGCTTAAGCTCCACAAGGGGAGCAACGGGAGCAGTTTCAGTTATAGATTCAACTTCACCACCCTCCGACGCCGGAGTAATCTTGGCACGTCGCCGAATAATGTTTGATGCAACCCGTATCTCACTGGTACCGGTATCTTTAACCTGGGGAGCGGTTAACCGCGCAACGAGACTCTCATCAACCTGAGAAGTGGCCGTTTTTGCGTCAACACCGAATTCCTTGAGTCTGGCAATGGCATCACGGGGTTCCACACCCATCAATTTTGCCAAGCTACCTACACTAATTTTACCCATATCCTTTATACCTCCCCCAGGAAGTTTCTGTATCTGTCAATCGCTTTCACAAGTTGCACAACAAAACCGCCTGAAGCCACGGCTATTGCGCTTCTGGGTGCTTTCCCCAGAATTGCTCCAAATTCATCTTTCGTCACTGCGACCCGATGCTGCACCTGATGTGCTTCAGCAGCATGGATCAATTTAAGTCCTATTGGCTCGGATACGTCGGTGGCGATGACTACCAGAGCAGGTTTCCGCTTGCTCTTCAATGCATCACTCACCATGGCTCCACCGCCGGTTATGGCTCCCGACTTATTGGCAAGACCAATAAGACCGATAATCTTGCCAAACAGTTGGCGTCGTACGTGATCAACCATTTGTTCCGCCGGGAGTACCGTCACATCATGCTTGAACGAACGTTTAAACTGCCGCTGCTCAATTGCCTTTGCAAGGCAGTGCATATTACAACAGGTATAGGCACCTCTACCGGGTAGTTTATGCTCCAGATCAGGTAGTACTTCCTGATCCGGTGTCACGACAAACCGGAGCAGCAGATGTTTGTCTTTCCCGCTTCGACAGCCAAGGCAGCTACGCTGCGGGCTTTCAACGTTCCCGTGTTGGGTCATGGGTCACTTATTCTGTAACGACAACAACGTCTTCGGTAGAGGTATCGACAACGACCGCCGTCTCTTCCGCCACCACCGCTTGCTCTTCAGCTTCGGTACCATCAAAGGAGGAGAATTCCTGGGCCTGAACTTCTGAAACCTTTGATTCACTCTTGATGTCAATACGGCAACCGGTCAGACGAGCAGCCAGGCTGACGTTCTGGCCACGCTTGCCGATGGCAAGGGATAGCTGATCATCGGCTACAATAATCTCAAGAGCCCGTTTTTCCTCATCTACAAACACTTTTGAGACCTGTGCAGGTGACAGGGCATTACAGGCGAAACGTGCGATATCTTCCGACCAGGGAATAATATCAATTTTTTCACCACGCAACTCGGAAACAACATTCTGGACCCTGGCACCACGCATACCAACACAGGCACCGACCGGATCGACGTCACGATCATTGGAAGAAACTGCAATTTTAGCCCGACTGCCGGCATCGCGAACGATGGCATTTATCTCAACGATGCCTTCAGCAATCTCTGGTACCTCTGCCTCAAACAGCTTGGCAAGCATACTGGGATGGGTGCGTGAAAGCATGATCTGCGGCCCTTTAGTCGTCATCCGGATATCGGTAATTATTGCCCGAATCCGGTCACCGGGGCGGTAAACTTCACGGGGCATCTGCTCTTTTGCCGGCAGCACCGCTTCGGCACGACCAAGATCAATCAGCAATTCCCCTTTTTCAAAGCGCCGGACCATGCCGGTAATAACTTCCCAGATACGATCACTGTATTCATTGTAGATCGTTTCACGCTCTGCATCACGAACTTTCTGTATGATAACCTGTTTTGCCGTTTGGGCAGCTATTCGGCTGAAACCGCTGGAGTCAAGTTTTTCTCCCAGTGAATCTCCAATTTCAGCTTCAGGATCAATCTCATGGGCCTCATCAAGTCCGATTTCCTTGTAAGAATCCTCAACATCCTCAACGACGGTCACAAATTCAAACAGCTCCACTTCACCGGATTCATGGTTGTAATGGGCTTCAAGATCACGGGTATTTCGATATTTTTTATTGGCAGCCGTTAGTACAGCCTGCTCCATCGCTTCCAGAACAACCTGCCGGTCAATGTTTTTCTCTTTTACCAGTTGATCAATTGCATGTTTGAGATTAATGATTGTATCCACGATTGCTTCTCCTTGCTAGCATATATGGGCATTTTGGATTAGAGTTCAAATTCCAGATTCGCCTTGGCAACCCGGTCGAGCGGTATTGTTGCGGTCTGTCCCTCATTCAGAGTCATCCTGACAACACCATCCACAAGTCCATCCAGTTTCCCGAGGAACGTTTTGCGCTTGTTACCGCTGTCATCGAGAAATGGCTGGTAGGTACGAATTTTGATAAGTCGGCCGACAAAACGATCATAATCGGCCTGTTTTTTCAGCGGTCGATCGAGACCGGGTGACGACACTTCCAGTGAATAGTTACAGGCTACAATATCTTCGACGTCAAGAATCAGGGAAAGTTCACGACTGAATTCTGCACAATCGTCAAGCATAACCCCCCCTTCTTTATCGATAAAAATCCGCAGTACGGCGTCCCGCCCTACCCGACCGAATTCCATATCAACAAGCTCAAGCCCCATGGCATCAAGGATTGGCTGGGCAATACCCATAACCTGTGTACACGTATCTTCTTTTTGTGCAGCCATATCAATCCCGTTAAAACAAAAAAAAGTGAGCCTTGCGAGCTCACCTACCGAGTGAACATAAATTGTTCTTCTTCCTACCATGCCACAGCGATAATTGCAAGAATATTTTTCTGCAAACAGTTATTTTATACAGACACGCCGTACTTCGTGGATATCGGTAAGACCATGAAGAACCTTCATAATCCCATCCTGTTTCAGTGTTGTCATACCATCCGATGCAGCCTGCTCCCGAATAGCATCCGCCTCGGCACGTCGCTTGATAAGACTTTTCAGGGGTGTGGTACATTCGAGTACTTCATGGATACCCAGCCGTCCCCGATAGCCGGTATGACCACAGCGATCGCAGCCGACAGCCCGAAACATCATGCTATTTTGATAGGTAATACCGGTTTCTTCAAATTGTGCTGCACCATATTCATCCACTAATTCGCGGAATTCTCTTTCTGATGGCACGACACTTGATTTGCAATCGGAGCAGAGTCGCCGGGCCAGACGTTGCGCCACAACAGACAACAGTGAGTCGGAAAAGCTGTAAGGATCCAAACCCATATCAAGCAAACGTGTCACCGTTTCCGACGCCGAATTGGTATGAAGTGTGGAAAGTACCAAATGGCCGGTAAGCGATGCTTCAACGGCGGTGTTGGCGGTTTCTTCGTCGCGCATTTCTCCCACCATGATAACGTCCGGATCGAGTCGCAGAAAAGAGCGGAGTGCCACCGCAAAGGTGAAGCCAATTCGAGAGTTTACCTGTACCTGCCGGAGACCGACCTGGGTTATTTCAACCGGATCTTCGGCGGTCCATATTTTTCTGTTTGTCTGATTTATCTGCGCTAAACCGGAGTGGAGTGTGGTCGTTTTCCCCGAACCGGTCGGACCGACAACCAGAATCAAGCCAAACGGACTTGAGAGGGACTCCCTGAATACCCTCAGATTCCGCTCAGTTAAACCAAGATCGGTAAAACCGACCGGATCACCGCTGGCAAGAATTCGAATGACAATATCCTCAAGTCCCCCAACGGTTGGCATTGTGGCGACACGGAGCTCTATATCGAGGGGGCCGAATTTTTTAAACTCAATTTTACCGTCTTGGGGCCTTCTCCGCTCTGCTATGTCCAGATCACCCATAATTTTGATACGGGACGGCAAAGCAAACTTATATTTATACGGAATACGCTGGTACACCGAACATTGCCCATCCACCCGTGTACGGACAATGACATCTTTCTTACCCGGATATGGCTCAATATGAATATCAGAGGCCTTATTCATATAAGCATCGTAAATTATTTTATTTACCAGTTTAACGATGACACTGTCTTTTTCAGTTACTTTTTTGGTCTCTTCCTCGACCTCAGGCTCGTCACCGGATGACGTATTACTGAGCAGGTCAACGATGCTGTCGGGAACCAGATCCAGATTCACCTCGGAATCTGCGGTAGCAGAGTTCACCGTATCAATATTGTAGAGCTTTTTCAGACAACTTGAAATACTGGATTCGGTGGCGATGGCTGATATGATCTTAAGGCGGATACTATCTTCAAGTTCCCGGATATCCTGGGATTTGAGTGGATAGGCCATGGTTAGGGTCAACGTATTTCCTATCTTTGAGATGGGGACAATCCGCTGTTTTTGCGCATAAACAGAACTGATGAAGTGTGATAAGGAGGGATCAAGATTCGCCGCATTAATATTTACGTACGGCATATCATACTGGATGGCAATGCCCTTTGACAGGGTTTCCTCGTCAACATAACTGAGTTTAACAAGTGCTTTTTCAAAAGGAATGTCATGCTGTTTACTTAAATCATGGGCATTGGCGATTTTCTGCTGATCAATGACACCCTTTTCCAGAAGAATATCGGTAAGTTTCCGTCTCTTGTCTTTCTGGTCAAGAACAATGCTCAGATCGCATTCATTGATAAAGCCCAGCTTACATAAAAGCTGACCGACGGTTTGATCGGGAAATATTTTTTGAAGCTCTAACGCCTCGTGGAGCTGTTCCTTGGTGATAAGATTCCGCTCCACCAGCAACTCGCCAACTTTTCTGATATTCATAATTCAGATACTCCTTGCATACGCATAAAAACCCGCCCTGAGCGAAGGTACGGGCTTTGGAGACACGAGACGCCACACGATGCCGAAATCAGCGGTTGGTTATATTATAGCCGTTTTCAGTGCAGAGGTCCCTGATGACACGATCCATGGGGCGATCGGTCAAAAAAATCCCTCCTCCCGGAAGCAAACGGTCATCAAGCTTGAAACCAGACATCTGGAGAGTATATCCGGAAGAGTTGTCTTTTAGCAAATCATGGAAACCGTAGTTGCCGGCTATTTTCATCCGGGAAATCAATTTTTCAGAAATTTTTCTAAAATTGTCCTGGGCTTCTAAAATCACAACATTGTACCCTTTTGTTTCGAGAATTCTGAAAAGGGTATAATTAATGGGATCACCATCAAAACTGGTAACAATATATTTCTTTCCACCCCGTTCAAAATAGCGCTCACTCTTGACCGACAAGGATATGCCATTATGCTCCGATGCAAACACCTCTACCGTGCGATGAGGCTCTGAAGTTATCGAAAAAGCGGAGAGAATGTCATCCACCATCTGAGACTGTTGCTTCACGGCAACAGTGTGAATGGTCCGGCTATCATGATGTGACAGCGGCTTGAGCGAAGCAAATGGTTCCTGGAGAGTAAAGCCCTCTTTTCTGAGTATGTCGCCTACCGAAGTCGGGAAAGCCACACGACCACTGTTAACCAGTAACACATCCTGCTTGACAAGACTGTCCGCCATTTTTTCTATCTTGAAGTCAGCTTGAACTGTCAGCTTCGGATCAACCCCGAATTGCATGGAGAAGTTTTCTTCAACCGAGTAAAATCCGGCTGCTTCAAGGAGCGAAGCCATAAATCGCTTTGAACCGGATGGGGGCTCTGTGAGTATCCGTACCGACGGATCCTTTGCCTCAATAAGGGACTTCACGAGGGGAGGAATCGTGCCATTTCGATCAAGCACCATCCGCCCCCCATCCATTCTGGCAAAGGTCGGATACTGAGCCGTATCAAGGGTAAGGGAAAAAGAACTGTTCTGCACAGAAAGCGGCTTCAACTGCTCTTTTTGAGGAGGAATAATGTTTTTCCACACGTTAAGTGCTTTACCAATGATCTCCTGTTCGGTCAACTGCTTCACGGGAGATTCAAGGGTGAACGACTGTCGGGGGGTGCTGCCATCCAGGGATGACGCAAGCCCCCCGCCCACGGGAGTCATTCCCCTCAGAATAAGGGCTCCATCGGGACGACGCCTGACCGGAGGAATAACAATCTTCTGACCGACCTTGAGACGTTTTACATCCAGCAGATTGTTTTCCTGCCGGATTTCCTCAAGAAACGGCCCCATCTCGGAATCATTCAGCTCGAAGTTTCTGCCAAGCATCCGTTGCAGCTGCTCAAGGGATTTAACAGTGTAGGTACCACCTTTCGCTGGGGAAAGCTCCTCTTTCTTCCGGACGGAACGGGAGGGGGGCTGCTTGACCACTTTTTTTTGAGTGTCACCCTCTTTTGGCACAACTATAGCCCGAGGATCCAGCTCAAAACGGGGATCCATCACAGCAAACGCATATGAGGAGTGCAGTACAGCAGCCACGACCAACCACACAACTGACAGCGCAGTCAGTTTCTGTACACGGGTCATTCAATCTCCCCTATGAAGGTTGATGGGGTTAAATAGACGTATCATCAGGTTATAACTCAAAAAAGAGCAAATGGCAATTAAAGTACACAAAGGAGAGATAATTGATTATTTTACCGAAACCACAAAGGCCTGAACAGTGTCTTTTTTACGATAAATTAGAATATCGCCGTTCCGAGAGGTTGTGCCGCTTTCCACCAGTATGCCAGCCTTACTGCTTCGGGAGGTTATCCGGTAGTGGTCGTCACCGGTCAATTCGTGCAAAACTTCCGGTAACAAAGTCACCGGAAGTTTCGTGCCTTCAACGGACAGAACCTGTACCGCACGCAAGCGACCGGATGAGACAAAGGTCCTGAATTCGGCGCGACCTCCAACATATCGTTCCCATCCCGGTTTATTGTCAGAAAAGCTTCTGTCATGGCCATCGGTGGGAATAAAAGAGGGAAGTTTTACCATCGGTACCGAGGGCTGGGGGAGAACTGGAGCTGGTTTCTGTATGGGAGGTGCCGGTGTGACGGTTGCTATCGGCTGTTTCGGATTAATCATGCCGGTCAGATGTTGTGGTAATGACAGGTCACCACCCCGTAAGGCAACGAAACTTACACCACCCGCTACTGCTAACGCACCTGTCAGTACCAGAATTGATCGACGCTTCCAAAAGTGAGAACGTCTCCCCGTGACTCCATTATTGTCGGTCACCGCTTCTGAGGTACTGACATCTCCGAACACCGAAGTATCAGGGGAAATGCGAAATTCTGAAAGTGGTGTCGCCATTTGAAGAGTGCTTTCACCTCTCCGGGCCTCTTCCATAAGTAATTCGGCCAACTGATCGCTGGATGACGGATCACACCTCTGAGGTTCTCCCTGTTGAACGATAGGGGCATCTTCTGCTGCCACATGGCTGAAAGCAAGGGGAGACGGCGAAGCGGAAGAGACGGCATGCTCTGGAGGCTCAATCGGATGATCCGCAGTTGAGACGAGATCGGCAAGAGTAACGCCGTGGGAGTACCTACTCAAGAGTTCGGCAGTATCGTTCCCTGTACTATCTTCAACATTCTGGGACACAAAGACACTTGGCACACAGGGCGGCTCAATGTGGATCTTGCTCCATTGATCACCAAGAAGGAATTTAAGATTATCGATGACCTGAGTGATGATACTGTCATTGCCCTGACTCAAATCAACCATATATTCAAAAAGACCGTTAATTGTACGGACCTTACCGTTCCCTTCATGCAGAAGAATAAAATTCGGTGCTCCGCTCCCAAGCAGCATCTGAATATGACGGGCCACACTTTCACCGGTGACGCCGCCGATCTGATCCTGAATACAGATAATAGTCGGTCGCTTGTCAAGCACCTCCCTCAAACCACGGTCAAAGTCAGCCACCACATCAATAATGACTTTAACAACCGGCTGAAGCTGTTCCTTAACAAACTCGACCTTGAGACTATCTGATATGAATAGTAAATTGAGCATTATGACCCTTCATTTAAAAAATTTATGTATACCTTTTAAATTAGAAGATGTCAACTATTTCAAACAGAAGGACCCATTCTTGTTACTGCTCTGTTTTTACATTACGAGAGAGCCCGGTCCAGTATGTCACTCTGCTGTTCTGCATGGAGATGGTGAGAACCGACCGCTGGACAGGGGTTCTCCTCACGACCGACATAGGTTACTTCAATCTGCTCCCTTCTGAATTGCCGTTCCATAAAATACCAGGCCCCCATATTTTCCGGTTCCTCCTGTACCCACAGGAGCTGACAACCGGCGGGGACCCGCGCAAGCAGGGTACGAATGGTAGAAATATCAAGTGGATACAACTGCTCTACTCTGACGAAAACGGTTCCCGGTACGCCGCGCCGCTTTTGCTCAGCCTCCAGATCATAGAATATTTTTCCACTGCAAAAGATAACCTTTGTTGCCACCGAGATATCATCCCCGCTCACCATGCAGGGGTGAAAGCCCCCTTCACAAAGTTCGCTCAACCGTGAACTGCAATCGGGATGTCTGAGAAGACTCTTTGGGGTAAAAACAACCAGAGGTTTTCTGAATTGCTGCAACAATTGTCGCCTCAGGAGATGAAACAGCTGTGCCGGGGTTGTGGGGTTGGCAACCAGCATATTTTCCCGGGCAGATAACTGAAGGAACCGCTCAATACGGGCACTGGAATGTTCGGCCCCCTGCCCCTCATATCCGTGGGGAAGCAGCATGACAAGTCCACTGGCACGATTCCATTTGGTCTCACCACCGGCAATAAACTGATCGATAATGACCTGGGCACCGTTGGCAAAATCACCAAACTGGGCTTCCCAGATGGTCAGACATGCGGGTGCCTCAAGGGAGTAGCCGTATTCGAAGCCCAGTACCCCAAACTCGGAGAGGGAACTGTTCCATACCTGAAAAGAGGCTCCGTTCCGTGCCACCGAAGCAAGGGGGGTATGGCACCGTTCATCAATAGTGTCAATCAGAACACAATGGCGATGATTGAAGGTGCCCCTTCGTGAATCCTGACCCGACAGGCGTATGGAGTACCCTTCTTCAAGCAGAGTGCCATAGGCCAGCGTTTCGGCATTTCCCCAATCGAGAGTGCCATCCTGCAAGACCGCTTCACGCCGTTTATCCACCAGTGTGCCGATTTTTCCATGGGGTACAAAACCTTCCGGAAGCTGCCCCAGTGTGATGGCAAGGGTACGGAGTCGCTCCCGTGAAACTGCGGTTGAGACGGAAGCCGATGTGAATACGGCACTGATGCCGCTCCAGCGATCGGAAAATCCGATGGCCCGTTCCTGGGGAGGGACCGTGAAAGCAGTTTCCAGAGAATCAAGCACCTTCCGCTCAACCTGATCCAACTGCTCCGGAGAAAGGTGATCCTCTTCTGCCAGGGTATTCCGGTAAATCTTGTTTACGGGCGGACGTGATGCGAGCTGTTGGTACATTTTTGGTTGGGTGAAAGCCGGTTCATCCCCCTCATTGTGGCCATGGCGCCGGTAGCAGACGAGTTCAATAACAACATCACGGCGATATTCCCGGCGATAGGCCATGGCCAGATCCACTGCGTGAACGGCAGCTTCCGGTGCCTCCCCCTGCACATGGAAAATGGGACAGGAGAGCATCTTTGCCACATCGGTTGCATAGTTAGTTGACCGGGAATCCTTGGGAAGTGTGGTAAAACCGATCTGGTTATTCAGTACGATGTGAATCGTTCCCCCCGTAGCATACCCCTCCAGTTGTGACAGATTCAGGACCTCCATCACACTCCCCTGCCCGGCAAACGCGGCGTCACCATGGACCAGCACCGGCAGTACCCTGTTATAACTGTCTGAATTTTCGCCGTACCGGTCCTGACGGGCACGGCACTTCCCTTCCACCACGGCATTCACCGCTTCAAGATGACTCGGGTTGGCGGCAATGGTGACATGGATACGCTTACCGTCACAGTCGATATCACTGGAGTGCCCTTTGTGATATTTCACGTCACCTTCACCGGCAAAACCGGGTGAAATACTTTCCTTGAATTCGGCAAAAATCATTTCGTAGGGTTTATCCAGAATATGTGCCAGCACATTCAAACGCCCGCGATGGGACATCCCCAGAATCAGGTCGGTAATTCCGGTACGGGCACCCCCTGACACAATTCGATCAAGCACCGGAATCAACACCTCTCCCCCTTCCAGTGAAAAACGTTTCTGACCAACGAAGCGTCGATGGAGGAATAGTTCAAACAGTGCCGCCTGGTGCAGTTTTTCCAGGATATGCAGTTTTTCTGACGCATCAAGTACGGCACGGTTCCGGCATGGTTCCATCCGATCGATGAGCCACTGCCGCTCGTCGGGATCCTGAATGTGCATGAACTCCACACCAATTTCCCGACAGTAGGTTTCCCGCAACGTCTCCATAATTTCCCGTGCGGTCGCGTTCGGCTTCATAAATCGACGACAGGGAAATACGCTATCAAGATCTTCCTCCGCAAGCCCGAATTGGGATAGCTCAAGAAGGGGATGAAACAACTGACAGGGAGAAAGGGGATCGGTGCATGCCAAAAGGTGACCGAGAGAGCGATAGCGATAGAGGGCAGACTGTACACCTGATATTTTAAGGGGTGCCGGCTCGTCAACCACTCTCTGCGGAACAACGGAACTGCCTGAACCGAGCTCAAAACCGCTGAAAAAATGGTGCCATTGCTCCGGCACTCCATCGGGTGACTGAAGCCACTCACGGTACAGGGTGTCAAAATAACCCTCGGGCAGGGCGGCTATAAAATGTGAGTTCATACGTTAGTTTCTCCAATAATGCGGCAAACGGATCGTGTACGTTCGGTTATTGTGAAGTCATCAGCAGTTCCCGAAGGGACACCTGCTCGTGTGAGGCCAATCCCCCGTGCCATCTCTGGTGAACCACCTGTTCGGCAAGCTGAAGTGCCGGAGAAGTGGTCGTGAGAACGGAACTTCCCCGTAAACCGTCCAGAAGGTCATTAATCAGAATAACGGAAGGATCCTTCGCTGGTAACCACCGACCGTCCCCCCCCGAAACCTCCACAACGTATCCAAGCAGGGCCAATTCATCCATAACTGATTCAATGAGCAGCAACGGCACTCCTACCTGATCAGCAAGTTCATCACTGGTGGGAGAAGGAGAGCCTTTCAAAAAACCCCGGCCAATCTGCACCAGGAGAGCAACTGACAGTTCCTCCCGCCCCGTTACCGAGAGACGAAAGTCACTGTGGGTGGTAAGCCCTTGACCATGGTGCTGGTGGGCAAATACGATCTCAAGCCCCAGCAATACGATAATCCAGCTGGTATAAATCCAGACGAGAAATACCGGAACGGCAGCCAGAGTCCCGTAGATGGCGTTATAATTGGCAACCCCAACCTGAAAATAAAAATAGCCCCACTGGGCCAGTTGCCATGCCGTTCCCGCAACAATTCCTCCGGTTACGGCAGATGCAAAACGAACCCGGATATTAGGAATGAACATGTAGAGAAATACCATGGCAATCCAGATGCTCAGATAGGGCAAAAAGCGAAAAAGCAGTAAAATGGCATCGCCCAGATAGGTATTAGCTATCAACCACTGCAATAACCATTGGCTTTGCAGTGAGGAGGTCATACTGGTCGCGGCGACAAGCAGAATCGGCCCTACCACAATGACACTCAGATAGTCACTGAAACGACGTTGCAGCGACCTGGTTTCCCGTACCCCCCACACCGCATTAAACGATTCCTCTATGCTCTCCATCAACGAAATGACGGTTATGATAAGCATGACCAGACCGATGGCCCCCATGGATTTCATGTTCGTATTATTGACGTAGGCAACAAGACGTGACACCATTTCCTGGGAATTTCCGGCAACTTTCTGCAGCATCGGCTCAAGTACGTTCTGTGCGCCAAGCCCCTTCAAAACAGAAAAAGCTATGGCCAGAAACGGCACCAGCGAAAGTACCGTCGTGTAGGTAAGTGCCGCTGCCCGCATGGCCCCCTGGTGGGAATCAAAATTGTAAAAAATGCCATAGACATAGCGGAGTGCAACGAGAGATTTTCCCTTGAAGCCACCACCAGCCCCGGAAGCTTTAATACGCAGAAAAGGCGGATAATTCACATTATGCATGTATACCTCCCGGCTGTTTTACAGACGCTCTCCCCTGTCATTCAGAACACCAGTCAACGTTGCCGAGGCCGACCCGGAGAACTTCAGGAACGCTGCCGATCAGGCTGACGACAGAACTGACATCGGTGGGAAGCACCCCGCCGTCTATGATAAATTCAAGGCGATTACCAAAGGTTTCCGCAATGATGCGGGGATCACCAACCGGTTCCTCCCCGGAGATATTGGCACTGGTGGTGATGATGGGATTACCCAGCGCCGTAACCAGATCAAGGCATATTCGATTATCGGGAATGCGAATTCCAACGGTTTTCTGCCGGGTAAGGAGCAGATCCGGAACTTCACGGGTTGCCTCAAACACGAAGGTGTAGGGGCCCGGCAGATACCGTTTGATAATTTTGAAGGCCGAGTTGCTCACCCGGGCGTACTGTGATATTTCCGACAATGAGGAACAGATAACTGAAAACGGCTTGCGCTTATCCCGTAATTTCATCTGGTAAATCTGCTCAATGCTTTTCTTACAAAATATTGAGCAACCGATGCCGTAGGTCGTATCTGTGGGATAGGCGATGACTCGGCCATTTTTGAGGCTGTCAGCCACACGGGAAATCTGATGTGGCTGGGGATGATCCGGGTCAATTTCCAGAATCATGGGACACTTCCTTACCTATCGGGGATATCTGGTCGTTCATTACTTCGACCGGTCCATCTCGTTCATCACTATCATCAAAAAGCTCTTCAGACCCAGGCTGTGGAGCATCCTGAACATCCCGAAGCTTCCGTTCAATGACTCTGGTACGGGTGGCGGCCTGATCAATATGGTTCCCCGCCTCCACCAGCTTCTTACGGGTTTTCTCCAGTACCACTCCGAATTTGGAAAATTCGTTCCGCACCGCACCAAGCAGGTTCCACACTTCTGCGGAACGTTTTTCAATGGCAAGGGTCCTGAATCCCATCTGCAGACTGTTCAGTAATGCCGCCAGGGTCATGGGGCCGGCAACCATCACCTTATACTCTCGCTGCAATGCCTCAAAAAGTCCCGGCAGGCGCAATACTTCGGCATAGAGCCCCTCGGTGGGGAGAAACATCACACCGAAATCGGTGGTATGGGGGGGATCAAGATATTTGTCCCGTATGGCTTTGGCCATGTCCCGCACGGACCGATCCAGCTGTTTTCGAGATTCACTGACGGCAACCTGATCGGCCCCATCGAGAGCGTCGAGCAACCGGAGATAATCTTCCTGGGGAAACTTGGCATCCAGCGGCAGCCACACCATGCCATCACTGGTCCCATCCCGCCCCGGCAATTTGAGGGCAAATTCAACACGCAGACCGCTCCCCCCCCGTGTTTCAACATTGCTGCCATACTGGCCGGGAGCCAGGATCTGCTCCAGCAGGCTGCCCAACTGGATTTCTCCGAAGGTACCACGGGTTTTCACATTGGTCAGCACCTTTTTCAAATCGCCAACACCGCTGGCAAGGGTCTGCATCTCCCCCAGACCGCGTTGCACCTGCTCAAGGCGCTCACTGACAAGCTTAAATGACTCTCCCAGTCTCTTTTCCAGAGTGTCGTGGAGTTTTTCGTCCACGGTGGCACGCATCTGCTCAAGTTTTCGAGAGTTATCGGCCTGAATCAACTGTAAACGCCCATCAACCGTTTCCCGTAATTTGTCGAGGCGTTCTTCATTGCTGGACGTCAACCTGGTAATACTGCCGATCAGCTCTTCCCGCATATGACGTGCAGCAGCGTGGGCTTCTTCCCGACCACGCCCCATCTCATCCCTGAGCATCCGTTCCTGACGTTCGAGAAGAGCCACGACGCCTTCAATTTTTGAGTACAGATCCGTGGTGCCGTTAATGCTCCGCCGCATCCGCTGAATCATCACGACAAGTACCCCCGCCACCAGCAGTACCAGCGTGAAAAGAGCGTACTGAAGCGGATTACTCATGACAATGCTGCGGATTTGAGTTTATCAGTCACGGTACGGGACAGCAGGGCAAATTCAGCCAGCGAGAGGGTTTCTCCCCTTCGGCGGCCGTCAATACCGCACAGCTCCAAGAGTTCACCCGAGGGGACGGCAGATGCAAATTCAGCCGATTTCAGGCAGTTTGACAAGGTCTTTCGACGCATGGAAAAGGCGCTTTTGACCACCATACGGAACAGAGCTTCATCGCCCACATCGGCCCGTGGCTCCGCAAGCGGAGTAAACGTCAGCACGACAGAATCAACCTTGGGGCTGGGGTGGAAACTGCCAGGGCGCACAACAATGACCCGGCTGATGTCAAACCACAAACCGAGCAGAACAGTGGTAACCCCGTACTCCGAGCAGTCGGGGGGGGCAATCAGGCGATCACCAACCTCCTTTTGCAGCATCAACGTCATCCTCTCAAGTCGAGAATGGACGTTATAGAGGCGAAAGAGCACCTCGGTGGAAATATTATAGGGAAGATTGGCAACCACATTCCATCTGGCAGGAGACTCGGCGAGCAGTGTACCCAGATCAACCTTGAGTACGTCACCGTCAACCACCGAAACGGTGCTATCATCAACAAACTGCTGCCGATGGTAGGCAGCCAGGGCATGGTCAAATTCGATCAGCATCAAACGTCCGGCACGCTCGGCAAGATGCCGGGTCAGGGCCCCACGCCCCGGCCCGATTTCGAGCACCGGCTGGTCCGGACGAACTTCGGCTGCTTCAATAATCCTGTCGATGATATTGCCATCGACCAGAAAATTCTGGCCGAGGGATTTCAGGGGGCGGCGGAGGGCACTCATGGTAATAGTTCCTTTATGCGGTCCATGTCCCAGGAAGCGGTGACATCCAGGGACAGTGGTGAAGCGAGATTGTGGGTCAGATAGTAATTTCCCGGAACGGCCAGCATGGCGGCATTATCCCCGCAGAGTGACGGCGGGGGAATGTGGAGTTCCACACCCATCTCTGAACAGAGTTTGCCCATGCGACTTCGTAATCCGCTGTTGCAGGCCACCCCTCCGGCTACCACCAGACGGACGGCCCCGCTCTGGCGAAGGGCCGTTTCAGTTTTTGCCGCAAGGACGTGACAGACCGCCTCCTGAAAAGAGGCACACAGATCATTGGCCTCCTGCCCCGGAATAGCCACCGGATGCTTGGCAACATGCTGCAAAACAGCTGTTTTCAAGCCGCTGAAGCTGAAATTAAGGGTACCATCCCGCAGTAACGGCCGCGGAAACTTCACCGCAGACGGATTGCCATGTCCGGCCATGCGGTCAATCAAGGAACCGCCCGGATAGGGCATTCCCATTATTTTAGCACATTTGTCATAGGCTTCGCCGGCGGCGTCATCAATGGTCCTCCCCAGCGTGGTATAACGACCGATCCCCTCCACCTGGTACAGGTGGGTATGCCCACCGGACACCACCAGTGCCAGAAAGGGGAACTCAACCGGCTGCACGAGAAAGGGGGCACAGAGGTGCCCTTCGATATGGTGTACGCCGACAAAGGGGATTTTTCGGGCGACCGCAATGGCCTTGGCAACGGAGAATCCGACCAGCAGAGCACCCGACAGGCCGGGACCCCGTGTGGCAACGACACCTTGAAGTGACTCCATGGTAACACCGGCCTCATCAAGGGCCTGGGTAATAACCGGTGAAATGGACTCCAGGTGCTTTCGTGACGCAATTTCCGGGACAACCCCGCCATAGGCGGCATGGATTGCTATCTGGGAGGAAACCACGGAGGAGAGGATGTCCCTCCCTCCCTCAACAACCGCAGCGGCAGTCTCATCACAGGACGTTTCAATGGCAAGCAGGCGCATGAATACCGATGCCTACAGCAGGTTTGCTGCCAACTCGGCCAACTCGGAACGTTCGCCCCTGGTCAGTGTCACATGGGCAGCAATCCGCTCCCCCTTGAATTTTTCCACCAGATAGGTCAGGCCGTTGCTTGAAGAGTCCACATAGGGATTGTCTATCTGGTACGGGTCTCCGGTAAGAACAATTTTTGTACCCTCCCCAACCCTGGTGACAATGGTTTTAATCTCATGGGGGGTAAGGTTTTGTGCCTCATCCACAATGAGGTACTGATTCGGTATGGATCGGCCACGGATATAGGTCAGAGGTTCGATGTCCAGCAATCCCATGGCCATCAGCTCCTTATACCCCTTACTGTGACGTTTTTCCGACTCATGGCCCGAAATCAACAGTTCGACGTTATCAAAAATCGGCTGCATCCAGGGGGTAAGCTTTTCCTCAATATCTCCCGGCAGGAACCCGAGATCTTTCCCCATGGGAAATACCGGTCGGGATACCAGAAGACGGTTGTAGATATTTTCTTCGGCGGTTTTGTGGAGTCCGGCGGCAATGGCCAGCAGGGTCTTGCCGGTGCCGGCTTTCCCCACCAGAGTGACCAGTTTGATACTGTCGTCCATCAGCACATCCAGAGCAAAGGACTGCTCCCTGTTACGGGGAAACAGGCTCCAGATTCCTTCTTTTGGCACCTTGCGGACCGGAACGATGCGCCCGTTGGCAAGATCACTGCGACAGATGGCAGAGTGATTTGCATTGGCACTGTCGACAATGGTGATGAATTCATTGGGGGCCAGTTCAGCCGGGGCTTCCAGCCACCCCTGTCCATAAAAACGATCCACCGCTTCAGCCGTTACCTCAATGGTCCGGGTACCGGAATAGAGATCCTGTATATCCACCTTATCCGACTCATAATCCTCGGCGGTCAAACCGATGGCATCGGCCTTGATACGCAAGTTGGAGTCCTTGGTGACAAATATGGTTGATGCATCGGGAGAACGGTCATGGACCGCCTGTGCAACTGCAATAATCCGGTTGTCCCCGTTGTCCACCCGTAAATCGACCGGCAGATTATTGAAATATTTTTCAGCAAACATTTCTATCCGCAGAATTCCCCCACCAGGGGTTGAAACACCGGCAGCCAGTGACCCTTTTTCCCGCATTGAATCGAGAATACGGGATACCATGCGGGCATTACGTCCGGTTTCATTCATATCTTTTTTAAACCGGTCAACCTCTTCAATTACGGTGATCGGGATAATGATATTATTGTCCTGAAACTTGAATACTGACTGGGGATCGTGCAGCAACACATTGGTATCGAGAATGAAGTTCTTCATGGGTTCCTTTCCTGTCCAGGTTTTGACGGCGATAGACGCCGTATGTCATGTCTATTTTCTTACGGTCGCAAGGCATTGTACAACGGCATTGGAAAAGAAAGCAATATCTTCACTGGTCGTTGACCAGCCGGGACTGATTCGGACCGTACCGGCCGGAAAGGTTCCCAGGGTCCGATGGGCCAGAGGAGCACAATGGAGTCCGGCCCGCACCGCAATATCGAATCCGTGGTCAAGTTCCGTTGCCAGCCAGGACGAATCGACTCCGGCAATGGTAAACGATAGCACCGAGCAGCGTGCAGCCGGGTCAGACGGGCCATGGATCGTTACCCCCGGAATACCCGCCAATGCCTCTGCTGCCTGCCCGATGAGTGCCTGCCCATGGTCATGGATAACGGACATACCGGTGCTTTTGATAAAATCGATGCCGGCATGGAGACCGGCAACGCCGGGGAGATTCTGGGTCCCGGCTTCAAAGCCGTCCGGCATCACCAACGGTTGCCCCTCTTCCGCCGAATGGGTACCGGTTCCCCCCTGCAGAATCGGGGTGAGGGAAACATGGGGAGCAACATATAAAAAACCGGTCCCCGCCGGCCCCAGCAGCCCCTTATGCCCCGGAACCGCCAACAGGTCAATGGCCATGCGGTCAACATCAATCGGAAGATACCCGGCAGACTGGGCTCCGTCTACCAGAAAAAGTGTTCCCAATGATCGACTGAGTGCGGCCAGTTCGGCCAACGGCTGAATCGCACCGCAAACATTTGAGACATGACTGACCGCAATCATGCGGGTGTGGGGTCGCACGGCCCGCTTAATTTCGGCCACCGGAACAATGCCGTCAGCCGTTGCCGACACGATTGTTACTTCTACCCCCGCTTCACGCAGCGCATACAGGGGACGCAGCAGGGAGTTATGTTCCATGGATGTTGTTATGACATGGTCACCGGCCACCAGCGTGCCATGGAGGGCCAGATTGAGGGCCCCTGTGGCATTCTGGGTAAAGATGACCCGGGAAGAGTCTGAGATGGAAAACAGCTCAGCCACAGCCTCCCGTGCCTGAAAAAGGAGGCGCGCCCCCGCAAGAGAACGCCGGTGCCCACCCCTGCCGGGAGAACCGCCGATTTCACGCATAGTGTGCAGCACCCGCTCATACACAGCTTCAGGTTTCGGATATGTGGTTGCAGCATTATCAAGATACACGGCTGTTCCTTATTCTGTATTGCAATCAAGATGACATTAAAACATTGGTGTACATATGACATACACCCCAATGTGGCGAACAGCAAAAGGCGGCGTATGGCCATACGCCCTACGAGTGGTGTCATCTTGATTGCAACAGGGAATTATTACGGCACCAGAAGCGGTTTTTCTGTCAACCAGGGGGTACTCCTTACCGGGGCTACCGATTTATCCTGGGTACTGTCATATATCTTTTGACCGATCCGCAGCTGATCCGTCCCCCCCCACCAGTTCTGCCAGGCAGCAATTACTTCACGGCCGGCGTTATACAGATTGTAGCCACCATTGGAGACAAAACTGTTATTCAGGATAAGTGCCTGACCATCTTCGGTACGAAGCGCATCGTGGACGTTGCCGGTAAAGAGACAGCGCTGGATCTTCATTCGTGAGCCGGAAAGATGGAGAGCGGTCTCCCGGTTGTTCTGGAAGCGGGTCATGGTTATCTGCCCTTCACCGCCATTGATCCGGGCAGCAAGCATATTACCGATAAATTCACCGCCGATAATTCGTATGCGGCTCCCTTCGGACACCATTCCTGAATGCTGACTATTGAGCAACTTGAGACCATGCAGGGAGATACCGGACCGGGTGAATTCCCCCCCCCGTTGGCATGATGCAATGGTCACATTCTTCCCGTCAAGTTCACTGTTAAAAGCAGATATCCCGAGATCGCAGTCGGTCATGGTATCATCGATCAAATGGAGAACGCTGTCATAGGCAAGAAGCGCAGTGGTCGCCTGGACAATGGCGGTTGCTTTCAAAGTCAAGGTTGAAAAGCGAAGATCAATGGCGGTTTCAGCAGACTCAATCCGGCACTGTTCAATGAGATTCTTCTTTTCCGAAGCAAGCAGAATCAGACCTCCCCAGGAACTGCGGGCAGAACCGTTCAGGGCACCCAGCATCGTAACGGGTCGTTCAGCAGTACCTACCACATTAATACGACCCTGGACGACAAGATTCGGAAGGGGTTGAAGTGCCGTCGGCACAAACCGGACCACGGTTCCGGGAACAATACGCAGGGTTGCCTGGGGAGCAACCACAACCGATCCCTTAACCACCACGGTGCCACTCCAGGTAGTATCCTCGGTAAGCACCTGTCCGCCATAGCTGGAAACCGGCAGCTCTGCAGCCGCTGCACCGGTCAGAAAGCAGAAAAAAATTCCCGTAATGAAGAGTAGTTTCACCGTCAGCTCCTTGTCGTTCAATCTTTGACAACTATCATGAATTCGTCTGACTGTAAATTTATTACTCCTGGATACCGGGGAAAATATCCCCGGTACAAGATCTCAAGTCCTTTCGAGAGGTTACCTTTTTTTTAAACTTATTTGTTGACAGCACATATATGTTGTGGTTATTTTCTGCCGGTGACACAAAATATTGTGTTTGATTGTCAGCGATGACAACATCTTGAATTCTCTGTGATTCAACAGATAGTTACCATACAAGGAGTTTTAAAATGTCAAAAAGTTCCCTCCCTGCCCCACTCCCCGGGCTTAGCAAGAATGCCATCACCGTTCTGGAAAAACGCTACCTGCGCCGTGATGAAACCGGAAAAGTGCTGGAGACCCCGGCCGATATGTTTCGACGAGTGGCTGACACCATTGCCGGTGCCGATAAAAACTTTGACAAGAAAGCCGATGTCACCGCAGTCGCCGATACCTTTTATCGCATGATGACAAACTTTGAATTTCTCCCCAACTCCCCCACACTCATGAATGCCGGCCGCCCCCTGGGGCAGCTGTCTGCCTGTTTTGTGCTTCCGGTTGGTGATTCAATGGAAGAAATTTTTGACGCTGTCAAATTTACTGCGCTGATCCATAAATCCGGTGGCGGCACCGGCTTCTCATTCTCCCGTCTTCGGCCCGCCAATGACGTGGTCAGCAGCACCACCGGCATCTCAAGCGGGCCCCTCTCCTTCATGCGCGTCTTCGACATCGCCACCGAGACCATCAAACAGGGGGGTACCAGACGGGGTGCCAACATGGCAATCCTCCGGGTAGATCATCCAAGCATCATGGACTTTATCATGTGCAAGGCTGACCAAAAACAATTCAATAATTTCAATATTTCAGTGGGACTCACCGAAAAATTTATGCAGGCTGTTGAGCGGGATGAGGAGTACAATCTCATAAATCCCCGTGATAAAAAGGTAGCCGGTACCCTCAACGCCCGCAAAGTGTTTCAGCGTATTGTCAAGCAGGCATGGGAAAATGGTGAACCGGGTATCATCTTCCTTGACCGACTCAACAGAGATAATCCCACCCCACTGGTTGGTGAAATTGAATCAACCAACCCCTGCGGTGAGCAGCCACTGCTCCCCTACGAATCATGCAACCTTGGTTCCATTAACCTGGGCACTTTTATCAAAGACGGTACCATAGATTGGAAAAAACTGCGTGAAACCATCCATAACGGGGTCCACTTCCTTGACAATGTCATTGAAGCCAATAACTACCCGCTTCAGCAGATTCATGACATGACCCACGCCAACCGAAAAATCGGCCTGGGGGTCATGGGGTGGGCCGATATGCTGATTTTACTCGGCATCCCCTACTGTTCCGATGAAGCGGTAAAGCTGGGCAAAAAAGTGATGAAATTTATCAATGATGAAGGGCATCTTGCCTCACAGGAATTGGGAAAAAAGCGCGGTTCGTTTCCCAACTTTACCGGTTCCATCTTTGACAAAAAGAATGCGGCTCCCCAGCGGAACGCCACCGTTACCACCATCGCACCGACCGGCACCATTTCGATTATCGCCAACGCCTCTTCCGGCGTTGAGCCGCTCTTTGCCGTTTCTTACATTCGCACCGTCATGGACAAGAATGTCCTGGTCGAAGTAAACCCGATTTTTGAAGCCATCGCAAAAGAACGGGGCTTCTATTCGGAAGCACTCATGCAGAAGATTGCCGAACATGGCACCGTCCAGGACATTGCTGAAATTCCGGCCGATGTTCGCGCCGTATTTGTTACCTCCCATGAAATTACGCCGGAATACCACATCCACATGCAGTCTGCATTTCAGCAATATACCGACAATGCCGTTTCAAAGACGGTAAATTTTTCCAACTCGGCAACCATCGAAGATGTGGAAAAAGTCTACATGCTCGCCTACGAAACCGGCTGCAAGGGCGTTACCATTTACCGCGACGGCTCCCGTGACGAGCAGGTACTCTCCACCGGCAAAAAGGAAGAAAAACCAGCCGTCGTCACCGCCACACCGGTGGAAGATGATAAAAAAACCTTCAAGCGCGAACGCCCCAAGGCTCTCAAGGGATGTACCCACCAGATGCAGACCGGGTGCGGTCCCCTCTACATTACGGTCAATGAGGACAAAAACGGCTTATTCGAGCTGTTCACCACCATGGGTAAAGCCGGTGGTTGCGCCGCATCCCAGAGCGAAGCCATTGGCCGCATGGTCTCACTGGCCTGGAGAAGTGGTGTGCAGGCACGCCAAGTGGTAAAACAGCTTCAGGGAATCTCATGCCATTGTCCGTCAGGCTTTGGCGAAAACCGGGTGCTTTCCTGCGCCGATGCGGTAGCCAAGGCGATACAGAACCATCTTCTCGACAATGGCTATGACATTGACAATGAAACGGTCCGTCACGAACGGGGAGCCTGTCCGGAATGCGGCGGTATTGTTGAACACGAAGGGGGATGTTCGGTATGCCACGTGTGCGGGTATTCTGAGTGTCAGTAGGGTATTAAAACTGTAAACATATATGTATCAATATATGTCTTCAACTAAGGCTCACAGACGCAATTCTGTTGAGCCTTAGTTGTTTCAACCTTAATTTGTGTAATCCAAGACGCCCTAAAAAGTTCGGTTATTACGCTTTGATCAGTGAGTTCAGCACTTCTATCTGTCCACTTTACTTAAAGTCAGAGTTCGTTTTTTGAATTGCTCACCTGTTCAGCAAGTGACAGTGCTGCTTTCAGTTCTATGTTTTTCCTCTCAAGCTCATCGGAAAAAGAACGTAACCTGAGTTGGGACTTCCTAACCTTTATAAGGTTTTTAATTCGTACAATAAGTTCACGCGGTTCATATGGTTTTGTGACAAAATCGTCGGCACCGCATGACAGCAAACGAATTGCAGCAGCCCTGTCTCCCGCTGCAATTACCACTGGAATGTTTTTTAATTTTGGGGTGTTTCTCATAATTGAGAGCATCTCCATACCGTTCATTATCGGCATCTCCAGATCCAGAAGAATTAAGTCAACATCATCATGCAAGGCAAGTAACTCCAATCCTTCTATCCCATTACCTGCCTGGAGAAAATTTACATACTGCTCTGAAAGCATAAGCTGCAAAATGCTTCGGCTCAATTCTTCGTCATCAATGATTAAGATTTTGCTTGTGTCCAAGCTCGGTTTCTCTTCAAGTAACTCCCGTATCGCTGTAGACAGGGTCATATAATCAACAGGTTTTGGGAGAACTTTATCTGCCAAAAATGTTTTGCAGGTATGTAAAATATAGGTGAGATCTATTGATGCTGAACCGCCGGAAATAGCGATTATTTTTGGACGGGTTGGCATATCCATCAAGCTCATCAACACTGCGAAACCATCCTGTTGCGGCATGATTATATCCGTTATGACAAGGTCAAACTGCTGGGTTTCAAGAAGCTTGAGCCCTCGCATTCCGTTCGTGGCGGTTGTTACAACATGCCGATCGCTTTCCAGAAAAGCGGTTATTATGTTCAATACCTGGACGTCATCATCAATGAGAAGAATCTTTGGCATATATCTCCTTATCACTGTTCATAGCTCGTTCAATGTGCTCTCGAAGTAGTGCGAAGTCATAGGGCTTTTGGATAAATGTAAAGGCCCCGTGCGACATATCACGTAGTAATTCATGCCCGGTAGAATAACCTGAAGCCACTATATATTTAAGATCAGGCCTGATTAATTGCATCCGCTCCATCATAACCAAGCCGTTTATTCCAGGCATGACAAAATCGGTAAGGACCAGATCAATCCGGAGGGAAAGATCCTGTGCCAGCTCCAAAGCTATCTGTGCATTAGAAGCTTCATAGATGGTATAGCCAATTCGTTTTAAGTACTGAGCAGCAATAGATCTCACGGCATCCTCATCTTCAACTAACAGTATGGTGCCGCCACATGTTGAGAGTGATGCAGTGGTGCTTGATATTTCTTCATTTGGTGTTTTGCACCGGGGGAGATACACGGTAAAGCTGGTCCCCTGCCCTGGTGTACTTGCAACCTTCAGCAGACAATTATTCTGACTGACTATACCATACACCGTGGCAAGACCAAGTCCGGTCCCTTTGCCGATGCCTTTTGTGGTAAAAAATGGTTCAAAAATATGGGTAAGCGTTTCTTTATCCATTCCGATGCCAGTGTCACTAAATGTTATCCTGATATAATCCCCCGGCTCCGCATCAAGAATGGAACAACAACTGATATTGTCCAAGGAAATATTTCTGGTTTCAATGGCAAAGGTCCCACCACCCGGCATGGCATCGCGAGCATTGATCGCCAAGTTCATAATTATCTGATCGAGCTGAACCGGGTCTATGCGGGTAAACCAGAGGTTATCATCGGCATCAAAGGTAATAGAGATATGTTCCCCCACGAGGCGAGAAAGTGATTTAAGTGATTCGGTAATAATCACGTTAGCATTCAAGTTCCTCGGGCTGATAACCTCCTGCCGTGAAAAAGCTAACAGCCTATGCGTAATCTCCCGAGAATGCTCGGCTGCACGTCGGATCTCGACCAGATATCCCAGTATCTTTTTGCTCTCATAAATATCCATCATAGCGAGTTCTGCATTGCCAAGTATAACCATGAGCTTATTGTTGAAGTCATGGGCAACACCACCCGCAAGTTGCCCAATGGCCTCCATTTTTTGAGAATGATGCTGTTGCTGCTGGAGTGTTTTTTTCGCTTTTTCGGCCTGTCTCCGCTCCAATTCACCTGCCGCGCGAACTGCTACCAGCTTCAATACGTTCTCAGCAAACCGAGAATTGATCAGATGGTTGCGGCCAATGACCGCAATCAGGCCAATCGGCTTCATATCGAAACTCCAGAGCGTAGTCCCCACATAGCTCTCTGCTTGTAAATCCTGTAATGCCGTATCATTTGGAAACAGCTTTCGAACCTCCTGGGGAAACACACAGACTTCTTTACCGACAACAGCACCGCAGGGGGTATCCTTAAGGGTATATTCGATATTGTCCTCGAACCTGCCATCGTGGTAAACAGCGAGAGTTCGAGCAGTCAGACAATCGCCCTGAAGACGGTCAATGCACACATAATCCATGGTGAGAGTTTTGGCCAGATAGCGTGCAAGTGATTCAAAAAAATCCTCGACGGGGTGGAGAGACCTCATCTGCAACAGAAATGACTGCACTTCCTCCATCTGTTTACGTTCGGAAATGTCAATAATGAACCACTCAAATCCAACGATGTCACCGGTATGAACGACCGGATGTGCCGAAAATATATGGTGACCAATGGAACCATCTTTGCGGCGACTGGCAAAATCACCGTAAGGGATCGAAACCCCTCTCTTAAGCTCAGCAAGATGGGCAATGGCTGGATCCGATTCGCTGTTCACCTGCATCATACTGAAATGTTTTCCGACGACTTCTTCCCGTGTTTCATAACCATGAATACGTAGCCAAGCATTATTTACATCAAGTATGTAGCCCTCAAGGTTAATATGGAAATATCCGGCGGGTGTCTGGGCAATGATATTGTTGAGGTGTGTTTCGCGGATGGTTTTTTCCGCAACTGTTCGGCACAATTCCTCGTTCTGCATCTCAAGTTCAACTTGATGCACCTGTAGTTCATTCAGTAAATGTCTGACCGCTATTCCATCTAATTCCCCATCGACTGCACCACTACCGGCAACCTTTTCTTCGGCTTTTCTGCGTAGATCTGCGGCAGTCATTTGTTCATCACTCATTTAAAAACCTCCCGTTGGCCTGCGATAGGTGAATACATATTCATCCTGATATTTCTCAGGCCGGGGCATTTAAAAATGCGCGAAGGGCACTTGTAGCTTGATTGAAGTCCTGCTCAAGAAGCGATACTAAGTCTGCCGCATTGTCAACGGTGCCTTTAGCGGCCACAGCCTCAATCTTTCCAGCAGTTTCAGCCAGCTTATACAGTGCTACATTGGCTGAAGCCCCCCTGAGTTTATGGGATTTATTCCTCAGCTCAATGTGATCTGCATGGGTGATAGCGTTTTGAATGGAGTCTAAATAGTCAACACTGCTGTCGAGAAACAAGAGCGCTATTTGCCGTGCTAATTCGGTACTATTGAGACTCCGTTTCATGAATTTATCTTCATCAAATACCGGTAAACTATCTTCTGATGCTGCAGGTCTGTTCTGTTTGTTGCTGTCAAAGGGGGAAAGCCATTTGCTGAGGACATCCATCATATCTTCAATTTCAAAGGGTTTACTTATAAAGTCGTTCATGCCTGCCGCGATGCATTTTTCCCGGTCACTTTTAAAGGCGTTGGCCGTTAATGCAATTACTGGTATGTGATGATTTCGTACGGGTGAGCGCGGATCTCGAATCACGGTAGTCGCTTCAATCCCACCCATTACCGGCATCATACAATCCATAAGCACCAGATCGTAATCTGTGCGTTTTAATGCCTCAATTGCTTGAGCACCATCTTCAACAACATCCACTCTGTAACCAAGTCGTGTCAAAAGGCCCTTGGCAACTTTTTGATTGATCACATCATCTTCCGCTAAAAGGAGACTGAACTCATGGGATGGATTTACAGACTCTCTACTGAAATGAGAAACCGAGGGCACTCTGTATAACTCCGCTTCTTGTGCAGTTGGCTTTGTCAAAACGGTTGTAAATAAAAACTCAGAGCCTTTGCCCAGTTCGCTTTTTACCTGGATAGTACCACCCATCAATTCCACTAGTTGTTTGCTGATAGCCAGACCAAGGCCGGTGCCACCAAAAACTCTGGTTGTTGAACCGTCAGCCTGTAAAAATGGCTCGAAAATCTTGTGCAGAACATTTTCTGCCATCCCTATACCACTATCGCATACGGTAATAAGCAGCACGCATTCATGGCCATCCTCGTATTTCTTGCGTATGGAGAGTCCAATTGAGCCGGTAAGGGTAAATTTTATAGCATTGCTGATCAGATTATTGATTACCTGACGAAGACGTACCGGATCACCTTTCAGCAATCCTGGTACATCGGGATCAATCACCGCTTCAAATGTTAAACACTTTTCTCGGGCAGCCTGCTTGAAGTGGCTCACAGAATCGGCTACAAGCTCGTGTACGTTGTACAAAACAGACTCAAGCTCGATCTTGCTTGCTTCAATTTTTGCAATATCCAGGATGTCGTTTATCAGACTCATCAGGACTTTTCCGCTGGAACGAATGGTCTCTGCATACTCTCTTTGCGTATTTGTGAGATCCGTTTTCAAAAGGAGAGACGTCATGCCTATGACCCCATTCATGGGGGTACGGATCTCATGGCTCATATTGGCTACGAACTGACTTTTAGCTATATTTGCAGCTTCGGCCTGCTCTCTTGCCTCTTTAAGCTTCATATTGGCTTCCTGAAGTTTTTGCTCTGCCAGAATACGTTCAGTGAGGTCATGGGCCGTGGCGAAAACGCCAAGAACTGTTCCGAAGTCATCACGAAGCAGAGTTGCGTTAAAGAGTACGGGGGTTGACTGTCCATTACGATGCAGAATTTCCAGTGGGTAATCTTTGATGACACCTTCACTGAGAACGGTCATAAAACCTTCGAGTGCTTTTCCCGGATCAGTAGCATGCCTCTGAAAATTGCTACCTATCAGTTCCATGCGCGGATAGCCTGTGGCCAGCTCAGTCGCTACGTTGACATCCAATACTTTTCCGAGGCAATCGATGATGACAATTGGATCGAGAGTCGCATCAATTAATGAGCGATTATACGCATTCAGCTCCTGCAATGCTTTATCTGCTTTTGTATGCTCAGTTACATCTCGTATGTACTGTTTCAATGACAGCTCAAGATCATGACAGGACTGCTGATACTCTGCATTTTGCTTTTCCAGATCCGCCAGATGAACCTGTAACTCGTGCAGGAATTTTTGAGTTATTACCGATTCGGAAGGAGTGTCCTGATTACCATGGCATCGATCTATCATCTCATCAAGCATCTGATGTAATGTCTTATCTCTGCTTGCTGCTGCATGTTTCATGCTCATGGGGCCACCCCCTGCACCGTAATTGTCTGTAGCGCTGCAGAGTAGAGACTCTCAGCGTTTGGTAGGATCATTCTCAACAAGCAGAGTTTTCATGTGGTTAGTTCCTTTTTTTGGTAATTTCCACACAGAGAGAGTAAAGAGAATAAATGTGCTAATCACCACTCTATTTAATTTATTTTATTATAATAATATTGGGAATCAGACGTCTATTGTAGGAAACCGCAAAAGCAAAATATTTGGTAAAATAATTACGAGGTTGTACTGCATTATCCCTTGAGCTGTTCCGCAACGAGTGCCCATCGTGCAAGACTGGCAGCGTTGGCTGCTCCAAGTTTGTTCATCAAACTTGAACGGTGTGCCTCTACGGTTCTCAGACTTACTCCCAGACGCTTTGCTATCTCTTTGGACGTTACTCCTTGCCCCACTATTTTCAGCACCTCCAACTCTCGGATAGTGATCTTCTCTTGAAGCTCTGCCAGTTGTTCTTGAACAATAGACGTATCCTGTTTTTTCATGACATGGCGGTCGATCCTGGCGATAATAGCTGCAAGCAGCTCATCACTGGAAAATGGCTTTGATAGATAGTCGTCAGCTCCCGCCACCATACCGCGCCTGATGTCTGCGTATTCACCCAATGCGGTGATGAATATTAACGGTATTCCGGCAAGCTCTTCCTCGCCCTTCATAACCTTCAATACTTCGAGCCCATCCATCTCTGGCATCATGATGTCACACAGGACGAGAGATGGACGCATTTCCCGGAGCATGGCTAGACCGGATTGCCCACTAGAGGCGGAACGGACATCAAAGCCTTCCATTTGTAGAAAAGATTCCATTACGCAGAGGTATGCAGGATCATCTTCTATGATCAGAATTGAATACATGGGCTCCCTAAAAAATATGAGTTAAATGGTGCTACATTTTTAAACGGATATTTCTACATTCACGGTGGTTCCTTCACCGGTTCTACTGCTGATGGTAATGGTCCCATCCATTTCAGTCAAAGCGTCTTGGACGATGGAAAGTCCCAAACCCAAGCCTCGACGTCCCCCGACATTACTGCCACGAAAGAAGGGATTGAGCATAACCGCCTGGTCCTTCTCCGGAATACCGATTCCGGTATCGCTAATGACCATACATAACCGGCTTTTTTTCCGTAGTACTGAGAGAGATACGGTACCATCCGGAGGCGTGAAATTGAAAGCGTTGATGAGCAGATTCTCCAGTATCCTTCTGAAAAGAATCTCGTCAAGCAGGGCGGTACCGCACTTTTCATCCACTGAAACAATGAACCTCTGTCCGGTGCTCCAAGCCGAATTTATTTCATCTGCGATTCGTCGGCATATATTTTCAATATCAAGTGCCTGAGCTGGTTGCTTATATTGCTCGGTGTCCAGTTGGTTGAACGACACTAATGAGTTGACCATTTTAACCAATTGCTGTGCTGCACTCTGGATATGCGTGCTTAATTCATTGCGTTTCTCGGTAGTCATTCGATCCCAGTGAATATTCAGATGTTCGGTACTGAATGTAAGCAGGCCAAGTGGAGTGCGAAATTCGTGTACGATGACACGTAGTAACCGATTCATTTTACTATTGGTATCTTCCGATAACTTCAGGGCTTTCTGTAACTGTTCTTCGCTGTAACGGAGGGTTTCCTCCATCTGTTTACGTTCGGAAATATCAATAATGAACCACTCAAACCCAACGATGTCGCCTGCATGAACAACCGGATGTGCTGAAAATATATGATGACCAATGGTACCATCTTTGCGACGACTGGCAAACTCACCGTAAGGTATCGCCCCCCCCCTCTTAAGCTCGGCAAGATGGGTAATGGCAGAATCCGATTCGCTGTCCACCTGCATCATTCTAAAGTGTTTTCCGACGACTTCTTCCCGTGATTCATAGCCGTGAATGCGTAGCCAAGCATTATTTACATCAAGTATATAGCCATCACGGTTAATATGGAAGTATCCGGCGGGAGTCTGGGCAATGATGTCAGATAGGCGTGCTTCGTGTGCGCTTTTTTCTGCAACCGCGTGACGTAACTCCTCGTTTTGCATTTCAAGCTCAACTTGATATACTTCGAGTTCATGTAGTAAGCGCCTGACGTCAACTCTTCCGGGCACTGTATCGCTTACAATGTGACCGGAGGCGATCTTTTCTTCGGCCTTATTACGCAGAACTTCCGAAACGGTACTGTTATTGTTCATACTGTGTTCCTCCATGGTAATGGCCTGATAGAGTAGCACTTAGTATTGCTTTCTGATTTTGCTGATTTAATAAAGTCTGCCTGTTCCGAATCCAGGAAAAGTAACTTTACCTCCATCTTTCAGCAACTGGGTCGTCGCTGCAATGAAAGCTTCAATTGATTCCGCTGCGACTGTTTTCGGTACTTCTATTTTTTCCGCCACTGCAGCTACGAATTATGCCTTCATCATGTGAATTCCCTATTTCTATCGTGATCAACCGGTTCCTTATTACCAGAATTCATCGGTTTTATCCAGACCAATTCAGGCACCGGCTTAATCATGTCCCACTCAACGGTCACCGTAAAGCTCTACCCTGTATCTTTATCATGAGCAAAAACAATCCATGCGCTTGACTCCAGTGATATCCGGCGAATCTTTGCAAAGATTCAGAATTGATGATATCGTCATGCTGAGGTACGAAAATCAATGGACTCTGTTGCCATAATCTCTGCACGACATATTCTCTTTACCATCGGCATAATTCTTTTAATAGGAACGCTGGGGAGTCTTGCCGCCCAGCGCTTTAAAATCCCCGATGTGGTCATATTTCTGCTGGCAGGCTTACTGTGTGGACCTGAACTTGCCGGCATTATCACTGTGCAGGCCGACTCCACCCTCAATCAACTGGTGCTTATTTTCGGATCGTCCTACATCCTTTTTGATGGTGGTGCCAGCGTACGGCTTAAAATAATACGGGAAGTTTGGATAACCGTTCTTGTCATTTCAACGGTTGGACTCCTGATAACAGCTCTGTTAACCAGTTTCTGCGCTGTAGAACTGTTTGGTATTCCGCTTCTTACCGCCCTGCTTTTGGGATGTACCATAGCATCAACCGATCCGGCAACGCTCATACCGGTGTTTACACAGATTCGTATCAAAGAACGGGTAGCTCAAACCGTTATCAGCGAATCGGCATGTAACGATGCCATGGGAGCCATTATCACCTTCAGTATTATGGGACTGGTCTGTGGCAGCAAAGGTACCTTCTCACTACTTACCACCGTTACTGACCTCATCGGTGCCGCCTCAATCGGAATTATTACCGGAGCACTCCTTGGGTATCTGGCAGCATTACTGATTGCCCACGAACGATACGGTTTTCTTCAGGAATATGCTCCGCTGGTGACCCTTATGGCGGTCCTCGGCTCCTATATGACTGCGGAGGGTTTTCATGCCAGCGGATTTATGTCGGTGTTTGTCTTCGGCATTGTCATTGGCAATAAAGAACTGGTGGGCTTTGCCATGAATTCACGGGAGGGGGAGAAGCTGGAAGACTTCATCCTGACAACTTCGCTGATGATGAGAATGTTTATTTTTATCTTGCTGGGAAGTCAGGTTGATCTAAAACTAATCGGAGACCATCTTGGCAGCGGAGTGTTGCTGGTACTGATATTTATGCTGGTGATACGGCCAATTACCGTATTCTGCTGTGCTCTACCCGATCGGCGGGCAGGATGGAGCCTGAAAGAAATGCTATTTATGAGCTGGACACGGGAGACCGGTGTTATCCCGGGGGCCCTGGCCGGCATGATGCTCGCCATGAAGATACCGGGAAGTGATACAATTGCCGCCATCACATTTATCACCATTCTCATGACCATCACCATACAAGGAACAACCACCGGATGGATGGCGGGAAAACTGGGCCTTAAAATGGAGGATCGCTAAATCCGTTATTTTTTCGGCACAGGAGTGGCGACCTCATCCAGCACGATCAGATAGCCATCCGGATCGAAACACCACATTTCCTTGACGCCATAGGGTTTTATTTCCAGGGGATAGAGCACTTCTAACCCCTCTTCCATGATTGCATCTCGAATATCCTCTATGGCGGTGACGGCAAAATGAAGGGTCACCCCGATCCCTTTCGGAAACATACTGAAGCGGGGGGCAAGCAATGGATGGGCCCTGCTGACATCTGACTCTTCAACAAAGACAATGGCCATGCCATCCATGTCAATGACCAGATGATCGGGGGCACCCTTGGCGGTAAATGACCTTCGGACCGGCATATCAAGAATCCCGGCATAAAAGGCTTCAGTAACGACAAGTTGGGAGACCGTTAACTGGATGGAATGGGGTGCACGGTGAGCTTTCACTTAAAATCCTTGGAATAATGGTGTCATAAGAGTGGATAATCGGCTGAGCCAGTTTGCATAAATGAGTATTCCGACCAGAATCATCAAAGCACCGGTCAGCAGTTCAAAGAAATGGATATATTTTTTGAAACGATTAAAAACCAGTAAAAACTTATGCATGGCAAGTGATGAGACAAAAAAAGGAACCCCAAGCCCCATGGAGTAGAGAAACAGCAGGAGAATCCCCTGATACACATGTTCTTCGGTGGCAGCAACCGCCAGGATAGCAGCAAGTATGGGGCCGATGCAGGGGGTCCACCCTGCGGCAAAAGCGATTCCGACAAGAAAGCTCCCCACATATCCAGCTGGTTTATGGGTGAGTGATATCCGCTTTTCCCCAAGAAGGAAACGGAAAGGAAGCAGTCCGGTCACATGGGCTCCCAGCAATATCAGCAGTACCCCCCCCACCCTCCTGATAGCCACGGCATGGTCGCGCAGAAAGGAACCAACCAGTGTTGCCGAAGCCCCCAGCAGGACAAACACAAAGGTAAATCCAAGAATAAAACCGAGGGAATGGAGGAGCGTTTTCTGACGTATGAAGTGAGAAGGATGTTCGGCCTGCAGATCAGCAAAAGAAATGCCGGTGATATAGGTGATGTACGACGGTATCAGCGGCAGTACACAGGGAGACAAAAAAGAGAGTAATCCGGCAATAAAAGCACCAAGATAGGAAACATCAGCCTGGATCATACTGACATCCTATTTCATCAACCCTTCCAGATAGGAAACGGCATCGGGAGAGTCCCAGGGGGCGGTACCGATAACCTTCTTAACAATAACACCCTGCTTGTCAATGACAAACGATTCGGGGACACCGGTCAGGCCATAGGACTTTGATGATGCTGCCGATGGATCAATGTAGGCCGGCAGACTGTTACCAGACTGTTTAAAGAACGCATCAACGGCTGGCTTTCCCCCTTCATCAATTGAAACGGCGACCATCTGAAACGGTTTTCCCGCCATCAGACTGTTCAGTTTCATCATGGAGGGTATCTCTTCACGGCAGGGGGGACACCAGGTTGCCCAGAAGTTCAGTAAAACTACCTTGCCTTTTAAAGCTGAAAGTTTGAGTGGAAGCCCCGTTGAAACAGAGATTACAGAGATATCAGGAGCCGGAGCCATCTCTTTTGCCACGGAGGGGGCAATGTTACCGGTAACTTTTGGAGTATCTTTTGGTGCACAGGAGACCAGAAGAAATAAAAAGCTGACAACGAAGAGAAAAGGAGTAATTCGCATAATACCTCCGGGAAAACGGGGAGAGACAGAAAGAGTGCAGCTACTTGCTGCGAGTTACCACATAATCGGCAAGACTACAGAGAGCATGCTTGACAGGAGTTGCAGGAAACAGTTCAAGATGCTCCTTGCATTTGGCAATGTGACGACGGGCCGCCTCTACGGTGTAGCTGATGCCACCATACTGTTTGACAATGGCAGACACAGCCCTGAAATCGTCCAGGGACATTTCATCCTGCTCAACTACGGTTGAAATAAGTGTTTTCTCGGACTCGCTGCAATGACGAAGGGTATGAATGAGCGGAAGGGTAATTTTACCCTCTTCAAGGTCATGACCGATACTTTTGCCGAATTCTTCCTCGGTGGCAGTATAATCAAGAATATCATCCATCAGTTGGAAGGCAATCCCCAGATCCATACCATAATCGGCCAAAGCACGCTGCTGTTCGGCAACTACTGCTCCCAGCACGGCCCCGGACTCACAGGCAGCCGACATCAGAATGGCGGTTTTTGAACGAATAACGTCAACATACTGCTCTTCCGTCAGGTCGATTTCACCGGTGCAGAGCAACTGCATCACTTCACCTTCAGCAATAACCGTGGTGGCATCGGATAAAATCCTCAGAATATCCAGACTCCCCACATTAACCATCAGAGAAAATGATTTGGAAAACAGGAAGTCACCAACCAGCACCGAAGCTTCATTGCCCCAGAGAGTATTAGCCGACGCGAGACCGCGTCTCAAAGTCGCACTGTCAACAACATCATCGTGCAAAAGGGTCGCCGTGTGAATAAATTCAATCACACTGGCCAAGGGCACAGCCTGAATACCAACATAATCACACAAGCGGGCGGAGAGTAACAGCAACGCCGGACGTACTCTCTTTCCACCGCTGGAAAGCACGTATTCACCGACTTTACGAATCAGCGGCACATCGGACTGGAGGTCGGTTCGGAACTGCTGTTCAACCAGCTTGAGATCTTCACCTATTATGTTGAGAGCAGCCTGCATAGAGAGAGTCCTTAAAGAATATTCGTGGCATAATAGAGGAACGTCTTTCCGTTTGTCAAAGCATTTCTGGGCAGATCACTTACGTTACCATCTGATCACCCGCATCATCTTTCCATTGCCAGATGGGGCTTCACAGTATATGGTATATAATTAATTCAGATACGCGATGTGACTCAAAAGGATTTAGTATGAATTTTAATGAACTACCTATACCCGAGCAGGTACTTAAGGCCATAGGTGAGGCCGGATTTAGCGAATGCACGCCCATTCAGGAGCAGACGCTGCCCTTTACCCTGACCGGTACGGATATTGCGGGACAGGCCCAGACAGGTACCGGCAAAACAGCGGCCTTCCTGATTTCCCTCTATACCCGACTGTTGGCAAACACCACACCGGAGGGGAGACCACGTGCCCTGATTCTAGCTCCGACCCGTGAATTGGTTGTCCAGATAGAAGCCGATGCCAAGCAGCTGGGAAGTCATTGTGGCTTTACCGTTCAGGCTATCTACGGCGGTGTGGATTATATGAAGCAGAAAAATGCCCTGCTGGATGGTGCCGATATCATTGTCGGTACCCCAGGGCGACTGATTGATTATCTCAAGCAAAAAATTTACAGCTTAAAATGGATCGAAGTGCTGGTCATAGATGAAGCGGACCGTATGTTCGATCTCGGATTTATTGCCGACCTTCGCTTCATTCTGCGGAAGCTTCCCCCCTTTGAAAAGCGTCAGAATCTTATGTTTTCCGCCACCCTCAATCCACGGGTTATGGAACTGGCCTATGAATTCATGAATTCTCCGAAAAAAGTCTCCGTAACACCGGAGTCCATGACGGCTGAACGGGTAGAACAGGTGCTGTTTCACTGTTCCCGTAAGGAAAAGTTTTCCCTTCTGCTCGGATTGCTTCGACGTGAAGGAATGGCCCGTACCATGATTTTTATCAATACAAAACGGGAGGCGGAGCATCTTCACAACCTTCTGAACGCCAACAGTTTTCCCTGCAAGGTTATTTCCGGCGATGTGGAACAGCGAAAAAGGATGAAAATCCTTGACAACTTCAAGGACGGCTCTCTCCCCATACTTATCGCCACCGACGTAGCCTCCCGCGGGCTGCATATTGACGGTGTTTCCCATGTCATCAACTATGATCTGCCCCAGGATTGTGAAGACTATGTACACCGCATTGGACGAACAGCCCGGGCGGGGGCAGAAGGGAAGGCAATCTCTCTGGCAGATGAAGATGGTGCTTTTTTCCTTGAAGCCATTGAAGAATACATTAAAGCAAAGATTCCGACCGAATGGGCCGACGATGAATTGTATCTGCTTGACTACGTGCGTACTGCGCGGCCAAAACGGGTGCCGGAAGTAAAACGGGACAAGCCCGGTTCAGCAAGGAAGCAGGAGAAAAGCACTCGCCCCCCAGCTCGCCCGGCAAAAAAGCCGGTAGCCGTTACCGCTACTCCGGTCCCCCCCCCAGAGGGAGAGATCAAAAAGAAACCACGGCGACGGAAAAAGAAAACGGCTAAACCGGCGGCGGATCACGCAGTAACCACCGTTACGGTGGTGGAATAGGCACCGCGGGGGCGATACCAACGGCATCGCCCCCGCGGGTCGTCTTTCTAGGGAGTTTCGACCGCCGGTTCTGTTTCTTCTGCAACATCGGTTACTTCCGTTTCATCACCGTTCGGCTCGCTTTTGCGGGCTTTTTTTTCATCCTTTTTTTTCTGTCGATCAAGTTCCTTTTTACGTTTCTCAAATGAGTAATTTGGCTTGGCCATTGGTACTTCTCCTTATGGGTGGAGTGATACTGCTTGTGTTACCTGTTGCCCGCCTACTGGTGACTTTTTGAAAGATAATAATCGTAGGTTCCTTCATAAACCCGCATTTCCCCATGATCAACTTCAAACACCCGGTCTACTAGTAAACGGAGAAAGTGGCGGTCATGACTGACCAGTACAATGGTTCCGCCAAAGTTTTTCAAGGTTTCCAATAACATTTCACGGGACCGGATATCGAGGTGGTTGGTCGGTTCGTCAAGAATCAGAAAATTAACCGGACGGGCCAGAATAGTTGCCAGAACAACCCGGCTTTTTTCGCCCCCGGAAAGGTTTTCAATGCGCTTGTCAACCGTATCTCCGGAAAAGAGGAACGCCCCCAGCAAATTTCGGATCGTTCCGATGTTAGCCTGGGGCATGGCATCCTGCAAGGTCTCAAAAATGGTTTTTCGCGGTTCCAGCAACTCCATGGCATGCTGACTGAAGTAACCGATTTCCACATTGGCACCACTTACCACACTTCCTGCGGTTGGCTCTGTCTGATGGGCAAGTATTTTAAGGAACGTGGATTTTCCTGCACCGTTGACACCAACGACCGCAATTTTGTTTTGCCGCTTCACCATGCCGGTTACACCATGAAAAACCGGTTTTTCCTTGCCATCGGGCGTTATCCATACCTTGCCAAGCTCTACAAAGGCAGCCACGTCGTCGCCACTGCGGGGAGGTTCTGCAAAATCAAAGCGCACCGTCCGCTCTTCAGCCGGAATTTCGATACGTTCAATTTTATCTATTTTTTTGACCCGCGACTGCACCTGGGCAGCATGGGACGCGCGGGCAGCGAAACGGGCAATGAATTCTTCTTCCTTTGCAAGCATATCCTGCTGTCGTTTAAAGGACGCGAGCAACTGTTCACGGCGAATATCCCGTTCCTTCTCATAAAAGTCGTAATTTCCACCGTACGTTGTTATTGCCGAATTGGCAACTTCAATGATCCGTGAAACGACCCGATTCATGAAGTCACGGTCATGGCTGGTCATGAGCAGGGAACCGGAAAATTCCGTAGAAAGCCATTCTTCAAGCCAGATAATAGATTCAACATCGAGATGGTTGGTTGGCTCGTCAAGGAGCAGAACGTCCGGCTTGAGGGTCAGAATGCCGGCCAGAGCGATGCGCATTTTCCATCCGCCGCTGAATGATTCCACCGGATGATCATATCGATCCGGACCGATACCAAGGCCGGTCAATACCGACTGGGCCCGGGTATCAAGATCATACCCCTCCATATGCTCAAACTCTTCCACCGCCGTCCCGTACCGCTCAAGGAGTGCAGCCATGGCTTCATCTGACTGGGGCTCGCACATGGCAGCCTCCATCTCTTTCATTGCTTCTGCCAATTTGACGGTAGCAGCACAGGTTGCCATGACCTCCTCAAGGGCACTCCGACCGGACATATCACCCACATCCTGGGAAAAATAACCGATGGTGGTCTTCTTCGGAATAATCACTTCGCCGGCATCAGGTTCCTCCTGACCGGCAATTATCCTGAAAATAGTCGATTTCCCCGCACCATTGGGTCCAACCAGTCCGGTATGGGTGCCGGGAAGAATCTGGCAGGAGGCTTCACGAAAGAGGATTTGTGAGCCATGTTGCCTGGTTATGTTTGAAAGTTGAATCATAATGGTGTGCTCCCGAATAAATTGTTCCTATCGGTTTTAGTCAAGGGGGATCAACCAGACCGATGGTACCATACCGTAATTCCAGGCAAGACAGAGACGCCGATAGCCGGAAAAAAGCAGCCCCTCATCGGAACTTTTCAGAACAATGGGAGCCTTGATCGTCAGGGAACCAGCTTTTTGCAAGGCATCTTCCATCCGTGAGTAGTTCTGGCGATAGCCCCGCTTTGCCCGGGCAAGATAGGTCTGGTACTCCTCATAACGTGAGTAGGAGAGTGCCACCGGAAGCGCATCAATGCAGGCTGCCCGGGGGTATGGAGTCAGTGCCCCCCGGGAAAAGACTTTCTCAATGGCCTCCCAGGTAAGTTCCCTTTTTCGATACCATTCCTGTTTGGCCGGGTGATTGAAATACTCCCACCGCTCCTCTTCAAGGTCTGGCCTAATCCAGGAAATAGTGAGAGTAGATCGTGAAATCACCACAACAGACCTGATTGTTAGAGACTCAGGTCGGCGTGACCATGGTAGAAGGCATCACGCTCCTGAGAAACATCAGCACTTTCCAGATATTCTTCGAAGCCCATGGTTCGGTCAATGACCCCGCCCGGAGTAATTTCGATAATGCGGGTGGCAATGGTCGAAACGAACTCATGATCGTGGGAGGCAAAGAGTATGACCTCGCTGAAAGCAATGAGACCATCATTGAGTGCCGTGATGGATTCCAGGTCCAGATGATTGGTCGGTTCATCAAGGATCAACACATTTGCACCGGTAAGCATCATTCGGGAGAGCATGCAGCGCACCCGTTCGCCACCGGAAAGGACAGTGGTTTTCTTCATGGCCTCTTCGCCGGAAAAGAGCATTCTCCCCAGGAACCCGCGGGCAAATGTTTCCCCCTCGGTGGGAGGTGAATACTGACCAAGCCAGTCGATGAGTGACACCTCCTTCTCGAAATACTGGCTGTTCTCCTTGGGGAAATAAGCACTGGAGATGGTAATGCCCCAGCGGAATGTACCGCTGTCCTGCGCCATTTCACCCGCAAGGATCTGGAAAAGAGTGGTACGGGCCAGAGTATTCCCGCCGACAAAGGCTATTTTATCCCCTTTACGGATAATCAAGTCGAAATTATTGAGGACGTTAACCCCATCAATCTCCTTGGTAAGCCCCTGAATTTCGAGAATGATGTCACCACAGGCCCGTTCAGGTTTAAAGACCACGTGAGGGTATTTCCGGGATGAGGTTGGCATATCCTCCAGCGTCAGTTTATCAAGCAGCTTCTTGCGGGATGTGGCCTGCTTTGCCTTTGATGCATTGGAACTGAAACGCTGAATAAAGGCTTTAAGTTCGTCAGCCTTTTCAGATACTTTTCTGTTTTCGTTCTGCTTCTGCTTTAAGTTTAGCTGACTTGCATGGTACCAGAAGTCGTAGTTGCCCACATAGGTCTGAATCCTGCCAAAATCAATATCGGCGGTGTGGGTACAGACCTGATTGAGGAAGTGACGATCATGGGATACCACAATGACCGTATTAGGAAAACGAAACAAAAATTCCTCAAGCCAGTTAATTGACTTGAGATCCAGATTGTTGGTTGGTTCGTCGAGCAAGAGCACATCAGGGTTACCAAACAGTGCCTGTGCCAGGAGAACCCGAACCTTGTCACCAGCCTCCAGTTCCTTCATCTGTTTTGCGCGGAGCTCTTCCGGAATACCAAGTCCGTTCAGCAGAACAGCGGCCTCAGATTCGGCTTCATAGCCATTCATTTCAGCAAATTCGCTCTCAAGTTCGGCAGACCTGACCCCGTCAGCTTCGCTAAAGTCTGCCTTGGCATAGATCGCTTCCCGTTCTACCATGATATCATACAGTAGCTTATGACCCATGATAACAGTGTTAAAAACAGTTTCATCATCGAAGGCAAACTGGTCCTGACGAAGAACAGCAATGCGTTCCCGTGGTCCGACGATGACTTCACCCTTGTCGGCATCAATTTCTCCGGCAAGTATTTTAAGAAACGTAGATTTTCCGGCACCGTTGGCCCCTATGAGTCCATAGCAGTTACCCGGTGTAAATTTGATATTGACGTCTTTGAAAAGGGTTCGTTTACCATAGGAAAGCGTTATATTAGATGCTGCAATCATGGGGATAGATGCTCCTTGAAGGGAAATAAAAAACCACAGAACAGGGTGACCTCTGCAATTTACGAACTGAGAAGAATAGCACAGCTTTTGATCACGGGGCAATCTATTTTGATCGTCAGTCAGGTCAAAGCAGTTTATCCGGCATCACATTGACATTACCGGTACTCAAGTGGTAAGGAGAATCATCCACGTTACCACCCAAGGAGTCACCGTGCCCCAGCAGCATCGACTGTTCAGATTTGTCAGCCGTTTTCCGTATCAGATAGTGATACTGGCAATTATAATTTCTGCTCTTTCGGTATGTTATACCGTTAAAAACATAACTTTTTTGACCGGTCGTGATGACCTCATGCCACAAAATGCCCCCTTTCAGGCTGATTACCGGGCATATCGTAACGAATTTGGTGACCAGGAAGAGATTGTAGTAGTCATTGAATCCGATGAACCCTCAAAAACGCTGCGGGCGGCCGATGCCCTGTATGCCCGACTCAACGGGGAGAAACGGCTGTTCAGGGAGATATTCTATCCCGGCGGACTGCCGCTCTTTCGCAGCAACGGCATGCTGTTTCTCCCCCTGGAGGAGTTGCAGCAACTCCGAAAAACTCTGACTATGGCTGCACCGGTTCTGCGTGATCTGGCGGCATCCCCTTCGGTTGAGTCGCTTTTTCTCAGCCTGACCCGGCAGATTGATGGGTATCTGTCCCACGGAGACAGAACTACCCGAGAAAGCCTGGCGTTCATGCTGACAGCACTTAACAAAGGATTTTCAGCAGCCTCAGGCGTATCTGCACCGGAAAGTAAGCCTCAGAATAACAGTAGCTTATCACTTGACAGCTTTCTTAAAGGTGGAAGTGGTGCAGACAGTATGCTGGAGCGGGCGGGTAGGCAGCAGATTATAACCATGACACCGATCAAAGATCCTGACAGTTTTGTTGCTGCCGAGAAATCTATTCTTGCTGCTCAGAGCGCAGTAAAGGACATACTGGGGAGAGCGGAATTTAAGGGGGTGACCGCCGGTTTAACCGGAGTGCCGGTCTTGGAATATGAGGAGATGAAAACCAGCCAGCACGATCTGGAGATTGCCACCGTTCTCTCACTGGCCCTGACGGTTGCACTGCTGCTCTTCGCCTTTCGGGGTATCATTAATGTAATCGCTGCCATGACGGCACTGATTTCTGCACTCTGCCTGTCGTTTGGTTTTGCAACGGCAACGGTCGGCCACCTCAATATCCTCTCCATGGTTTTTGCGGTTATGCTGATCGGACTCGGCATCGAATACGGTATACAGATAATACTCCGCTTTCAGGAGGAGCTGAAAAAAGGAGTTCATTACCGGGAAGCACTTGAAACCGGGATTGGTGGCACTTTCCGCTCAATTGTCATGGCTGCATCCACGGTGGCCATGGCCTTCATAACCTTTGCCTTTACCGATTTCAAGGGGATAGCCGAACTGGGCATAATTGCCGCCGGAGGGGTGGTTATGTGTGTCATAACAACCTTCACCGTACTCCCCGCCATGTTGATGTTGCTGGAGCGATTCAGGAAGAAAACCGCCCTGCCCATGCCGGCCAGCCACACAGATCAAAAAACAATGCTGGTGGGAAGCGTCTACCGATATCCAAAAACAACCTGCTGTATCACACTGTTTCTGGTACTTGGCTCCCTTTACCCTGCCCTTACCATGGAGTTTGACTACAATTTAATGAACCTGCAAGCCAAGGGATTACCATCCGTAGAGTACGCCTATAAATTAATGCGAAGTAAGGAAAATTCCGGATATTTTGCCGTCGTGGCGGCTCAGGACCTGCAGGAAGTCAGGGAACTGACCAGACGATTTGAGCTGTTGCCGGCAGTGGATCATGTTGTCAGCACCCTCAGTTTTGTTCCGGATCAACAGAAAGAAAAATTATCTGAGCTGGCTTACCTGAGCAAAATAATGGCGACTGTCAAGCCGGTACCCTATGAAGAAACAGTGAATGTGATGGCGTTGCCGACCGTATTTGAAGATTTCCATGGAAGGGTTGAACAGCTTAAAACTGCCCTGGAACGGGAAAAAGCACCTGAAGCTGGAGCCGTTGCAACGTTTCTCACCACACTTACCACTTTTTTCACCACACTGGAGAAGGAAAAGGATCGTAACGCCCTTGGGATGTTACGCAATTTTCAAGGAGAATTATGTTCCGAACTGCCTTCAAAACTGATTACCTTGAAAGAAAGTCTCATAGTATCGGAGGTTTATGCAACAGATGTTCCCCCACAACTTGAACAGCGTTTTCGGGGAAAATCAGGCACATACCTCATGCAGATCTCTCCACGAAAGGAAATTTTTGAAGCGACTCCACTCAAAGAATTTGTATCCCAGGTCAAGAGCGTTGCCCCCCATGCAACCGGTGAGCCGGTCATGGTTCTGGAATCATTAACCATTATGCGGGATTCCTATCAAAAGGCCTTTATCTTTGCCTTTATCGGCATTACCGCCATTGTTCTGATAAACTTCAGAAATGTTCGGTTTGCATTGCTTGGACTTCTCCCGCTGGGGGTCGGTTTGCTGCTCATGGTCGGGGGAATGGGAGCTCTTGGAATCCGCTTCAACTCTGCCAATATCATCGTGCTACCATTGATTCTCGGGGTGGGGATCGACTCGGCAATTTATATCATCAACCGCTATCGACAAGGGGCTGAGACGCCGGGAGAGGTTGCTGCCGGCAGTGCCGGCGTTGGAGTTTTCCTCAATGCACTGACCATCCTCAGTAGTTTTGGTACTCTGATGGTGGCACGGCACCAGGGTGTGTTCAGTATCGGTGCGGTCATGTCCCTCGGCATGACCGCCACGGTTGTGGCATTTCTGCTCTTTCTACCTTCATTGCTCTCCCTCTGGGGAAAGCGGACGTAATTTCGATCAGGGAGCTGAAACGGTAATCACCTGACTCCCCTCTCCTCCCCCATTAACTACCTGGAGACGAAAGTCTTTGTTGACGGGAGAATAGGGGTGCCGTTGATACACCAGCCTGGTACAGCCAAGATAGATAAGTTTTTCCCGTTCAGTCAACCGGTCACTCCCCTGTCCACCGATTTGCACACCATCAACCAGAATTATGGAGTTCTGACTGAAGTTCCTCCCCATTATCGATAATTCATAAAAATTCACATGCTCTTCACCAACCGTTACCTGACTAATCTCGGGCCTGGTTTCTACGGCAAGGGCCAAGGGGACCGAAGCGGTGTCAGCGGTATTCTTCACCATAACCTGGTGTAGCCCCCCCGAAACAGCAGGAAGAACAAAAGTAATCGAATCCGTCGAGAGTACTTTAGCCGGAAGTACTGCCCCATCAAAATACAGCTGGGCATTTTCTGAAAAGTTTTTTCCCCGAGCCGCAATATCCCGCTCCGATCCGGAGGCACAGGAACTTATCATGGCCGGTTCCAGTGACAGAAGCTGGGGACGCACCGGAAACACGGTAAAATTATAGGATCTGCTTCCCGTACCATCGGAACGCTTGAGGTACAGCGCGTAGAGACCGGCAGCCATTGAAGACGGGATTGTGAATTCGACCTGATTGGTCTCAACAGCCTGGGTAACAACTTCTACCGCACCAAGAAATACCGTAGGACCGGTTCCAAACCCCATACCTGAAATAGCAACCCGAGACCCAGGTTCAGCCTGGGCAGGAATAATACTGAGGATACCGGGTGGAACGGCTGCAGCTGGCGTCGTCTGCGGTATCCTGGTCACTTTCGTTCGGAGCGGTGCTTCGGCAGCAAGAGAGGGAACGGCAGCAGCTGCCAGAAGGATACATAAAAGCATTACAGATCGTGTCACCATGGCAACTCCTGTGGGGGGAAAGAAAAAACGGCCATTACCCTTTTACCTTCAGAGCAAGCCAGACACCACCAACCGTAAACATACCGTTGGCACCCCAGGCGGCCATAACCGGCGGCAGAACGTCACTGCGACCATAGGAGAGCAATACCGCATTTACCACAAAAAACAGAAAACCTATGCCGATACTTGCACCTATACCAAGGGCAATACTGCCGGAGCGGCTGTTACGGAGGGCAAAGGGAATCCCGAGCAGCACCATGACCAGTGCCGCAAAGGGAGAAGCAATTTTGGTGTGCATCAGGGTCAAATAGCGATAGGCTTGATAGCCACCCTTCTGCAGGTTTTCTGCATACTCGTGGAGGGTACGGATGCTCATATTGTCGGCATCATTATCCAGAATCTGCAAATCCTCAATTTTAAGGTTCAGGGCAAGCGGCATATGGTCGGCGCGTTGTGGTGCATACCCGGCAGGGGTGAGGAAATTTCTCATGGAAGTGGCATTGAGCTGCCACCGTCCCTGACCATACACGGCCGATTCGGCATCAATCCTGCTGACCGGATTCATGGCCCGGTCAATAGTCCAGACAACCACACCACTCAACGTGGCAGTTTTTGGTTCAAATAACCGTGCCTGCAAAATCTGGTCGCCTGACCGGAACCAGATGTTATTGCGCCTAAAGGTGGCACGGTCCTTTTCTTTTTTAATCTTAACCCTGATAATATGTTCCGTTTGCCCGTAACTATGGGGAAGTACGATCTCGGCGTTAACAAGCAGCAGCAGGCTGGCAATAAAACCGAGAACCAGCATCGGCACAGATATTCGTATGAGACTGACACCACAGCTCCGGAGGGCAATTATCTCACTGTCACGGGACAGTGTGCCCAATGTCAGCAACGTAGCCATAAGGATGGAAAACGTGGCGGTACGGCTGATCATTTCGGGGAATTTCCAGAGAAAGTACTGGACCATATCTCCCGGTGCGCCTCCAGCACGGATGAAGCGGGGAATATTTTCAATCAGGTCAATGACCAGATAAATTCCGACGAATCCCCCCAGACAGAGGAGCAGCAGGCGGAGCCAGATTATCCCTATATAACGGTCAATAATGGTCATATCAGGATGACCTCCGAAACAGGGAGAAGAGATATTGCATTCGAAGACGGGGAATTTCTTTCTCCAGAGATGCCAACCGGAGGAAATACCATCCGGTGACAAAAAAGAGCAGATTGGGCAGCCAGAGCAATATAAACGAGGGAGCAACCCCCTTTTCCGCCAGGGATCGCATGACCGACATCATAACGTAGTAAGAAAGAATGATGCCTATACTGACCGTAAATCCGCCGGATTTACCGGAGCGCCGGTTCTGGAGTCCGAGAGGAACGGCAAGAATAGCAAAAACCAGTGATGCACAGGGGAAGGTAAATCTGCTGTGCAACTCGGCCCCCATCTTCAGCCTGCTCAAGGAGTCAAGGGCAGGATCGGCACTGTTTCGAATCAGCTCCGAAATCCAGAGATCCGGTTCACTACGGGAAATCACCCCTCCCCCTCCCTTATCACCAATAGACATGGAATATTCACCAAAATGAACCAACCGGTAGAGTCCCCCCTTATCCGCCATATGAATTGATCCGTTATGGAGGGACATGAGAAGAGCATTACTGCCACTGGCACCGGTAACAACGCCATCTTCAGCAAAAATTGTCATGGAGCGATCATCGGTGCGTCCATCATGGATGATGACCCCCTTGAGGATGTGATTCTGCTCATCATAGTGGTCGGTATACATGACAACCCCCGGGATATCATCCCAAAAAGTCTTCTCCCGTATGGTGGCGGTAATATTCCGTTTCAACACCTGGAAACTCAGTTCCTTAAAGGCACTGTTCCCCCAGGGAACTCCGATCGTACTGGCTCCCAGGGACAAAACCATCGCACAAAAAGCACAGAAAATCACCGGCGGTAACATCTGGATAAGACTGATTCCTCCGGCTTTAAGAACTATTATTTCATTGTCGGCTGAAAGTCTGCCAAAAGCCAACAATACCGCCAGGAGAAATGCCATGGGAATGGTAAAAACCATGAACGAGGGGACAAGAAAAAAGATCATCCGAGCGACGTCAAAAAGAGGTACTCCGTGGGAAACCACCAGATCCGTCAGGGTAATAAGACGCCCCATGAGTAAGACGAGGGTAAAGATGACTATTCCAAGCAGAAAGAGTGACGATATTTCACGAATTATGTAAAGGGAAAGTATACGTTTCACGGGGGCCATGATACATGAGCGGACCGCCTGTGTAAAGGAGCGTAACCACATTTACCCCGATACAATACAACAGGGCCTGCCAAAACCGGCAGACCCTGTTGTATAGTACATAATAAGGTGGCTGAGATCAGGCCTGTGCGGACCAGACTCCGTGCAGATTACAGAATTCACGGGCAGACAGATTGGTGCCGGAGACGGCAAAAGTTGCAGTAGGAGCATCACCCGGGTTAAGGAACTGACGATAGGCGATGCCATCGGCAACCAGCTCAATCCATTCGATGAAGTGCTTTTCTTCCATGGGGTGTGCAACGGAACCAACGGTTACTTTCACACATCCTTCACCAACTTCAATAACCGGGACATGTTTTTCTTTGGCAGCTTCAACGGTGTTTTCAGCAAGCAGCTTCATTTCCTGACCACAGCATTGAAGGGTGCCACCAGCAGCATGAATAACTTCAACAATGTTACCGCATAATTCGCATTTGTAAACTTCAAGTAACTTTGACATATTTCAATTCTCCTCTTTCTGTAATATCCCCACACGGGGGTGAAAAACACGAGCTACCAGTTTTCAGCAAGGATTTCAAAGTGGGCCTTGGGGTGGATGCAGGCGGCACAGATTTCGGGAGCCTGCTTACCGGTGTGCAGATAACCGCAGTTTCGGCAGCGCCAGACCACCTCTTCCTCTTTGGCAAAAACCGTATTAGTTTCAATACGAGACCGTAGTTCACGGAAACGTTTTTCATGCTGTTTTTCGGCAACGGAAATTGCCGTCCAAGCTGCAGCTATGGCAGTAAAACCCTCTTCTCTGGCAATTGCAGCAAACCGCGGATAAAGAACAGAATGTTCATCAAGCTCACCGTTAGCCGATTCGAGAAGATTTTCCGGTGTTGTACCAATTTTTCCAGCCGGAAACGATGCAGTAATTTCAAGGTCGCCACCCTCAAGAAATTTAAAGAAGCGCTTGCCATGTTCCTTTTCCTGATTAGCAGTTTCTTCAAATATATCAGCTATCTGTACATAGCCTTCCTTTTTTGCAACCGCTGCATAAAAAGTATAACGATTGCGTGCCTGGCTCTCTCCGGCAAAAGACTTGAGCAGGTTCTGCTCAGTTACAGTTCCTTTGATGGAAGTGGACATAAAACCTCCTGTGGGTAAAAGATAAATACGACTGATATGGTCCTTTATACCGTACTTTCATTTTTTTGCAAACAGGAAAATTAAAAGGGGATGCATTTCTGCACCCCCTTTTAATTTGCAACTATTTAACTGAGCAGATTGTTACAGCTGACGACCGCCATCAGCAGCCCATTTTTCGAGCATAGCAGTTGTAACTGACTTCGGACGCTCGATGGCGTAGCCGAGACCACGGTCCCAGGTAATGTTAGCCATGCAGCCGAGTGCACGACCTACACCGAACAGAACGGTGTAGAAATCGAATTCGGTGAGGCCGTAGTACATCTGGATAACGCCGGACTGTGCATCGACGTTTGGCCAGGGGTTTTTAGTTTTTCCGTGCTCGGTGAGAACGCCAGGAGCAACTTCAAAGATCATGGAAACAACTTTGAAGAGCGGATCTTCGTTCAGGCCGGGGGTGTTCAGACAGAATTCACGCTGTGACATGTAGCGTGGGTCGGTTTTACGAAGTACGGCATGGCCGTAGCCCGGAATAACCTGACCAGCGTTGAGGGTATCCCACAGAGCTGCTTTGATCAGTTCCGTTGTTGGCTCAACATCTTTGCAGTATTTAGCCTGGAACTTCAGTGTCCAGTCAAGAACTTCCTGGTTGGCAAGGCCGTGCAGCGGGCCGGCAAGACCATTCAGACCTGCAGAGTATGCATAGTAAGGATCTGAAAGGGCAGAGTGAACCAGATGGGTGGTATGTGCAGAAACGTTACCGGACTCATGGTCGGAGTGGAGGATGAAGTACATACGGGCAACGTCTTTGTACTCATCTTTCTGGCCGATCATATGGGCAAAGTTGGCACCCATGTCGAGAGTCGGATCGATATCAATCTGCTTGTCACCACGATACTTGAGGTTGTAAATGAAGGCAGCGATGACCGGAATACGGGCAACGATGTCGCTTGCATCTTCATAGACATATTCCCAAGCGGTCATTTTATTGAATTTACCGGAGTTGTAGAAACCGGCAAATTTGGAATCTTTCTGCAGAGCGAGCATTGCAATGGACAGCATGACCATCGGGTGGCTGTCGATCGGGAGAGCGCGAACGGCATCAAAAACATACTGGGGTACTACCTGACGGGCTTTCCACTCGGCAGTAACTTCAGCCACCTGCTCATCGGTAGGAACATCGCCGGTCAGCAGGAAATACCAGAAGGACTCAACGGTCGGATATGCTGAACCGGCAGCTTTCGGCAGTGCTTCAAAAGTTTCTGGAATGTTTTTACCACGGAAACGGATGCCTTCCTGTGGGTCCAGATAAGAGATATCTGTTACCAATGAGCGGATATCATGAGCTCCACCGATACACTGGTCAATATTGACCTGATCAATGATGACTTTGCCAAACTCTTTAACGAGCTTGGTGATACGGGGGCGGTGTTCCTCGATCTTCAGCTTGAGTGTGTCTTTCAGTGCCATGTTTTAATCTCCTTTTCGTGGTGTGGGTGTGAACCCGGATAAAAGCAACTGCATACCGAACTTCAATGTTTTAGGCTGTTACAGAGTTAGTTCCGGAGGTTGTAACTTTTTTTTAGCATACTGTATACGATTTAATAAAGCAGTTATACTAGACCGTATAAGAAAATTGCAACAAAAATTTTACACTCTTTTTTTATAGCAGAATAATAGGCTCATCGCTGGTGATACTGAGTCGTTTAAGCCCCTTATTACTCAGGTAAAAGCAATTTTCAATGCCAATGGCACCTCTGCCGGGAAACACCAGTTTTGGTTCAAAAGCAAACGCCATTCCCGCTTGAAACGTGAATGTATTAAAACCCCGAGCAATGAAAGGATATTCATCTATTTCGATTCCGATACCATGGCCCACAAATGATACCTGGGCCCCTTTGCCCCCCATAAAGTTGTCGGCATACCCCAATTCCACAGCCCGCTGGACACAACTATCGTATAAGTTTCCCCATCCGGTTCCCTCCGTAACGGTAGCGACCATCAGCTCCTGAATGGATAGCATATCATGGTAAGCTTTCATCAGATCATCTGGAAGCTCGCCTATGGAAAACAATCGCGTCTGATCCGAAAGATATCCATCAACACAGCCGGAAAAATCTATAATTATCGGTTCATGGGCTTCAATTATCTTTAATCCGGCCCCCTGGCCGAACGAGGGATTAAGCCCCATACCTCCCAGTGGCGTATCCGAATAGGCGGGGACTGCGCTGTCGGTGCCGGAGAAAACATGGCCATAACTGATTTCTGAATTAAAACTTCGCATGCGGACCAATCCCTGATGTCCGAGCTTACGGGCGGTATACTCAAGTTCGGCAGCCACATCCAGATCGGTCATACCGACACGAATAATTTCTTTGGCCCTGCGAAAAACCTTATCAACCTGATCTGCGGCATCTTTCATAAGATGAATTTCATAATGGGATTTAATCATCCTGACCGTTCTGATCAATGGTGTGCCATCGGAAAACTGCGCACCGGGAAACAGGGCTCGATAACGCTCCAGTACCGTACAGGGGAGAACATCAAATTCCATGGCAATGTTCCGGGGGGGGGGATATCCATAGTCGGCAATACGTGCCGGAATATCACGAAGTGAGTTACAGGGTATAACCTCCTTGAGCCCCGATTCCATACGCGCCCGACCGGCATCCTTTCGAACCAGAAACAGCGGCTGGCCTGATGCAGGCAGATAAAGACAGCCACTCTGGACCGTTCCGGTGAAATAAAACAGATCGGCATTCTGGACAATTATGACGGCATCAAGGTTGGTGAGGATCATCTGATCCTGTAGTTTTTTGCAGCGATACTCAAGCTCGGTGGCGGGCGTTAAACGCATATTTTCATTCTCCTGCATTGCTGTGGTACGAACTGCCGGTGATTATAAACCAGATTATAACTTTGTGCTAACGAACTTTTATTATAATGCTCGTCAAGCAAACGGTTGACCACTCGGGACAAATTGACTACTATCATCACCCGATTTCATCGGCATACTTTACCTCTTTGATATGGCGGTACCCTCTTAATGCATTCTTACCCGTATACCATCACCATTTCGTCAGAAAAAGGCGGAGTTGGCAAGACAACACTGGCAACCAATCTGGCCATCTATCTCAAGGCCATGCGGGAAGATCTGCCGGTCACGCTGTTCTCGTTCGACAATCACTTCACCATTGACAAAATGTTTGAGCTACAAAAACGGACTGAAAACTCTCCTGATATCCATGCTCTGCTTATGGGGCAAGAGGCCTCCACGGTGGTTCAGACCGGCCAATACGGGGTGGGGTTTATCCGCTCATCAACAGAACTCGGCGATATTCATGAGCGTTTCAAAGGGCCCATGACCTTGACCCGTATGCTTTCCGAGTCCGGTATTTCAGGTATAGTCATCATCGACACGCGCCCCGATCTCAACATCCTGACCCAAAATGCCCTGTATGCTGCAGATCGTGTTCTGATTCCGGTTAAGGACCTTCCCAGCCTTGAAAACTGTAAAAATATATTCGCCCTCTTCGACCAGAGCGGCATTGATAAAAAATCCCTGTCACTTATTCCCTGTCTCATTGATTCGCGCATTAAATTCGACGGTATATTCAGGGATCAGAAAACACTCCTTCGGGCCATTGCCGTTAACCGAGGCTATCGCTGCCTTGATACCTATATTTCAAAAAGTCCCAAAGTGGAGAGTCTCAATACAAATCCGGACGGAAAGATTTATCCCATACTCACCCATGCCCGCGGCACTGAAGTTCACAGCCAGTTTATGGAGATTTCCCGGGACATACTGAGGGGACTTGATGCCACAACGGAAACCCGTGCCTGCCTCTATCACACCTGGTTACTTGAAAAGGAAGACAGTAAGAAAAAACAGTATGTGGCGCGTCTTGAAGGGTTAACCGAACGATGTCTCATTTGCGGCGGGATTCTGGCCGAACACCAGGCAGATCGGAATTTCTACTTTGAAACCTCGGATCGTGTTGCCCGGGGCTTTCTCCATGGGGAGTGTGTCAGCACCATGCTCTGTTCTGCTCTCTACGGGTTGCCGGAGGATGATGACACGTTTGCCGCGGCAAAGGCTCTTGTCCGCGACAAGATCCTCCGGTCTGTTTCCCTGATCTTCCCAACCAAACAAGACACTGAGAGCATTCTGGATTATCGCCAATACTCTTTGGCGGGAGCACAACTCCTTCAGAAGAATCTCGACATGCCCGGGTTTGATGGGGGGGTATTTAATGGTATCCATGACCGTCTCTACCTGTTTCTGAATGAGGCACTGGCCGGATATGAGGGTGCGTTACGGGAAGGGGGGTGGATATCAATCTATCCGGTTAATCCTGAAAACCCTGAAGTCATTCTCCAGGAAGAGTCCTATAAAATAATCAGACGGCTCCAGAAACAGATTGCCGAATTACTTAACCAATGATGAGACCGGGACCAGACGAATGCCCCTGCCGGTCAGTTTAGGCAGTGCTGTTGTCAGAGTAGCAATGGTAACCGGGTGTGGATGACAAATGGCGATGGCTGAGCCATGGGCTCGCGCATATGCAACGGCTTGATTCAATTGGCCCAGAATGTAAGCCGGTTCCTGCGTGTTATCGAGAAAAACATTTCGTCGCGCTGTCCGCACTCCCCCGCTCTGTGCCACCGTGAAACCGCAGCTCCGGGGTGATGTGACACTATCAATGAAAAACAGGTTATGCTTCTTTAATGTTTGCACCACAGCTGCCATCTTTCCTTCCTGTTCAGAAAATTCCGACCCCATATGATTGTTAACCCCAACCGCTTCGGGGAACTTTTTGATAAAACCTTCCATGCGATGTTCAATTTCCTCTGCCGACATTGACACCAGCAGTCCATTCTGTTCAAGCCGCCGGGAGGGCCACTCCTTCGGTTGCATCGGTACATGAATCATCAGCTCAATGCCCTGTCCGATAGAAAAGTCACAGACCTCCCTGTCGGAACGGAGTCCGGGAATGAGGGAAAAGGTGAGCGGAAGTTTAATGGCCGCCAGAGACCGGGCCTCTGCCATACTACTCCCCATGTCGTCGATGATGATTGCAAGGCGGGCAGCTGTTCCCGGTAGAGCGGGAGGAGCAGGTGCCTTCTTTTCCGAAACAACCGGAGGAGCCTCCTCATATTCGTGCGGCCGAGCAGGCAAGGGTATGCGGGTCGAAGAAACAGGGGGAAATGCCGGAGCTCTCGGCGATGACACCTGCGATTGGTCAGTCAAGACGGAGGAGATGCGGTCTGCACCCTTCTTGAAATAAGAGGTATAGACGAGGGAGCCCACAAGGAAAATACCGACCAGGACGACCGGTAACAGGACAGCCGCCCGGAATCCGGACGGCTGTCTTCGTGATGTTCTCTTCTTTAACGCGGCCATCGGTTAACTAAATCCGATCCCACGTACAGATGATGCACCTGACATCACTTGCCGTTACCCATTGCCTTTATCAGATCCCATCCTTTAAGAAGGTCAAGGGCACGGAGAACCTGATAATCACTCTTCAGATTTTCTTCAAGTTTGTCGGGGACCTTATCGGACTTTTCATCTTTCTTTTCTGCTTTTTTCTCTTCTTTTTTAAGATCACCGGAGGCAGTTCTCTCCTCGGTCTCAAAATGGTTCTCCAGGTCTTTCTCACGTATATGCAGAACATCCTTCTTGCCGGAGGACTTGGGAAGTTCGACCGCCTCAACCACAATATCAGGAGTAATTCCCTTTGCCTGAATGGAACGCCCCTTCGGAGTATAATAACGGGCAGTTGTCAATCGGAGCCCCGAGTCATCGGGAAGCGGAATAATTGTCTGGACCGAACCTTTACCAAAACTCTGGGTCCCCATGATAATGGCACGTTTATGATCCTGCAAGGCACCGGCAACGATCTCCGATGCGCTGGCACTCCCGCCATTGATAACAACGACAATCGGATAAGCAGCTTCCTTGCCCCCTTTTTTGGCGGTGAACTGCATCTTGGAATCTTTCTCACGCCCTTCGGTATATACGATCATTTCGCCATCGGGAACAAAATGGTCGGCAACCTTGACCGCCTGATCAAGCAACCCGCCCGGATCATTTCGGAGGTCAAGCACCAGTCCCTTGAGTTCGCTCTTGTTCTCGTCTTTCATGGTTTTCAGGGCTTTTGCAAGATCATCGTCGGTTTTCTCCTGAAACTGGGCAATACGCACATAACCGTACCCGTTGTCCATCAGATGAAAGCGAACGCTCTTGACCTGAATTATGTCCCGCACGATAGGAAATTCTTTTGGCTTATCGAAGCCGTCACGCATGATGGTCAGGGTAACCTTGGTGCCTTTTTGCCCCCTCATTCGTTTGACTGCATCATTGATATTCAAATCTTTGGTGAATTTATCATCAATTTTGAGAATCATATCCCCCGCTTTGATGCCAGCCTTGAATGCCGGGGTATCTTCGATGGGGGAAATAACGGTCAGCACCCCTTCTTTGATGGATATTTCAATACCAAGACCGCCAAAGGCCCCCTTTGTATCAATTTTCATCTCTTTATAGGTATCGGGCGGCATGAATGAGCTATGGGGATCCAGGGAGGAGAGCATTCCGTTTATTGCACCGTAGACCAGTTTTTTCGTATCTACTTCCTCAACATAACTTTTCTTTATGATTGACATGACATCAGTGAAAAGTTCGATAGACTCAAAATCGCTTCCCTTGCCCTCCGCCGAGCTGTGACGCTGGGAGCTGATAATAAAAACTGTCAGAAATGCTACGACAACAGCAAATCCCGCAATCATCCGTGTTTTTTTACTGCCTGGTGTACGCATCTGTTTCCTCCGAAAATTTGTGAATCTGCTTAACCTATAATAAATACGCTAATGAACCCATCCGCTGGGGTCAACCGGCTTCCCCTGGTGTCTAATTTCAAAATATAGCATACTTCCTTTACTGGAATCAACATCGCCAACAGCACCAATGCTTTCATTACGAGCCACATTGGCACCGACCTTTTTTGACAGTCGCGACGCATGGGCATACAGAGAAAAATAACCACCGCCGTGATCAACGATGATCATATTACCAAAACCTTTAAAATAATCAGCAAAAATAACATTTCCTTCATAAATTGCCTTAATATCGGTACCGGCGGCTGCCGCTATGGATAGCCCCTTGCTGAAGGTAAACGAGTTAAACTCCGGATGTTTATGTTTACCATAGCTTTCAACTATCTCTCCCCGTACCGGTAACGAAAGACGCCCTTTCAATGATGCAAACCCCCGTTCGGGTACCGGTGCAGATTCTACGGGGGGTGGTGTCTTTATTCCCGGCTTTATCACCGGTTTCGTACTCGGCTTGATGGCCGTTTTTTCATGACGCTGGGCCTGGGCAAGCTTTTTCCGACTCAATGCTTCCAGACGGCTTACCATGCTTTGGAGACGATTAGCATTTGCCTGAAGATCCTTCAGTGAAGCTTCGTAGCTTTTACGATCCTGGCGCACTTTGCCCAGATAGGTTGCTTTTCTGCTTTTCTCTACTTCAATCTCTTTCTTTTTCTTTGCAATGCCGGTGATTATCCGTTCTTTTCTTTGTGCATCCTTCTCAAGGGAGATTTTAAGCACCGTAAGCTGCTCTATTTTTTGACGATACTCTCCATATAACTGTCTGTCATTATTCAAGACAGATTTCATATATCGAATGTTTTCGGCAAGCTGGGGGAAGGATTCCGACGAGAAAAACATGCGCAGGGCACCAAATTCACCCGCTTTATACAGAGAAGAAAGACGTGTATCAATTTCCTGTCGTTTGCTGTCAGCTTCTTTCGAAATAGTTACAATCTCAGTACCTGTTCTCCCAAGCCCGGACTCCACACTGTTTAGTTCACTAGCAAGCTTTCCGAGTTCAGATTCTTTCTCTTTCAGACTTTTCAGAATACCCTGAAGCTCGGTAGAGACGGCAGATTCCACATTCCGTGTTTTGGTGATAAGTTGCTGTTGCGCCTTGATATCACGGCGCACGCCACTTAGTTCATCCCGTGGATTCGGGGCTGACCACGCCGGAAGTGCAAGCAGTATGATAACCGCGAACGTACGCAGGGACATATTCATCATCGATTCACGTCGTTATAAAACGTTTGAGAGAGGTGAGACTGCCGATAAAACCAAGCAATGCACCGGCACCAAGCAGTCCGGCACAATACTCGTACGGAAGGAACATAAAACCGGAAGAGACCGGGTTGAAGGAAATATAGTCACCGGCGTTATACATGAATCCTTCAAACAGGCCAAACATAAGGAGTACGGCAACAGAGGTCCCTGCAACACCTTGAATTATGCCCTCAAGAAGAAAGGGAGCCTTGATAAAAAAACGGGTGGCTCCCACAAGTGCCATAACCTCAAGCTCATCGCGACGGGAGTATATTGTCAGTTTAATCGTATTCGAGACAATGAACACAACGGCGATTATCAAAAATACACCAAGCAGAGTCGCAAGAAGTCGCATAAAGTTTATACACAGATTGAAACGTCTGACCCACTCTTCCCCGAATTGGACTTCAGTAATGCCGGGTATGCTCTTCAAATGGGAGACAACAGCTTCTACGGAACTGGTTTCCCGGTATTGTCGCTTCAGGTTTATTTCAAAGGAGGTTGGAAGTACATCGGCCCTTACTCCTTCAAGAAGAGTACCCTGCCCTTTGAGGCGATTTTTGAAACGCACCAGTGCTTCCGTCCTCGAAACGTAGCTTGCCCGGGACACCCCCGTAAGGGCGGTTATCCTTTGTTGAATCTGGGACTGCTCTGGCGGTGACAGCTCACGGTCAAAATAAACCGTAATCTGGACCCGTTCGCTCCAGTTTTCCATGGCACTTTCCAGATTGACAAATACCAGTAAAAACAGGGAGACAATCAGCATTGCCAAGGCAATGGTACCGATGGTAACCACATTAATAAAAGCATGTTGACGAATATTGGTGAACGCCCGTGAGAGAAAAAAGCCAACTTTCCCTCCCCAGCTCCCCCCGCTTACTGACTGCCTTTTATACGTCACCACCGGCTCGGGTGTATTACTATTCAACGTACTCAACGATTTCCCCTTTGGACAATGTTACCAGACGTTTATGACTTTGATTGATCAAGCGCCTGTCATGGGTCGCAACAACCACGGTTGTACCACGAATATTAGCCTCTGTGAAAATATTCAGAATAAGATCCTTATTTACATCATCAAGGTTACCGGTCGGTTCGTCTGCAAGAAGAATTTTCGGGTCATTAACCAGGGCTCGGGCAAGTGCGACACGCTGCTGCTCTCCACCGGACAGAAGTTGGGGGAAGTGACCAAATTTCGATTCAATCCCCACTTTTTTCAGGATTGCCATGGTTTTCTTTCCAATGTCGGCCCTCCCCCACCCCAGCACCTCCAGGGTAATGGCAACATTCTCAAAGACGGTGCGATTTTGAAGCAGTTTAAAATCCTGGAACACCACACCGATTGAGCGACGCAACAGTGGAATCTGGGATGGGCGCAGATGGGATATGTTCTGACCATCAACAAGAACCTGGCCGGTTGTCGGCTCAAGTGCGCCGTACAGAAGACTCAGCAGAGACGATTTTCCTGCTCCGGAAGGGCCCGTAAGAAATACAAACTCCCCTTTCTCAATGGTCAGGTTGATATTGTAGAGAGCCGCAGCTTCTGTCTGGTAGGCAAGTGTCACATTATTCAGCTGTATCATTATTCACCACTCATTGTACGGAGTACCATTTGAACCTACCCGGTTTGATCCACTATGAACATCATACACATTTCCTGGACCGACATCTACAACGGGAACCGGTGGTGTCCCCCCCGCTCCGGCAGTTGACGCACCTGAAGCACCGGGAGCACCGGTTGTCGGAGGCGGATCGGGGGGAGGAGAGGTAACCCAGGAATCGGCAGTACCGGTAATGGGGTCCTTCGGAATATCCCGCAGGTAATTTTTCTCTTTCAGTTCGGCAATCGAATCAGGATATTTTCCCTGATCGGCACGAAACTGATCAATGACGGAGCGGAAATTATAGAGATCTTCGCGGAGCACGGCTTCTTTTGCCTTTATAATGCCCCACTGATAATTCGGTACGGCAATTGCGGCCAGAATTCCGATAATGGTAATAACGATCATCAGCTCAATCAGGGTAAAGCCCCGTCGATTTATGACCGGGACAGTGCGCCCGTCTGCCGGGCAGGCAGTATCGTTCATAACATTACCATTCATTGTATTTGGATTTACCATCAAGGGCCGTTCCTTCACTCATCGAATACACATCAAACAGATCTTCTTTACCCCAGGTAGAAGAGTCCGGCTTATCCACTGAAGAGCGAAGGTTCCATCCCCACATTTCATCGGCACTGTCGGTGGGGGGGTGAAAAGGATCGTACATTTTTCGGCGCAGGAATCTGACATTACCCGACTTGGCATCGCCAAAATCACGTCCATCAAGTAATTCCTGAAGAGTTTTTGGATACCCCGAACCTGTTTTGAGCGGTCCCTCCGGCATTTTATCAAATTTCCTTTTATAATCATCGATGGCAGTTCGGATCGTACGAAGATTCCTGCGTAATTCGGTCTCTCTGACTCGCTGGGCCGACATACGGGTGAGCGGAACCACTCCTGCCGCAAGGATGCCAAGTATCGTCATGGTAACGACAAGTTCAATCAGTGAAAGCCCTCTACTGAATTTTAACAGTGCAACCATGGCATCTCTTTATTTCACTGTCTGAATGACCTGTTGCTTCAGCTCCCACGTAAACTGCCAGTCGCTGTAGCGTTTCTTGTCATCAAGCAAGGGAGAATCGTAGATATCTTTAAAACTCTTTTTAAAAGGTTCACCACTGCCGGAACCGGCAACACCAAGTAATAGATTGGTATTGCCGACCGGATTGACCAGTTGAAACTGTTTGCCCGTAAATGGGTCTATGGTAGCCGAACGTCTGAGCCGGAACTTCCTGGTTGTCCCGTTGCTGCAACGATCTTCACGCCCAGCGACCAGATCATCAAGAACAGTCCCGTTCGGTGAGGCGACACCCCATAAAAAGGGCATTACCTGTGCTTGCGTCAAAATGCCCTTCACAGAAGAGCTACAGGTTATTTTCTGGTAGAGCAGTTCGGCAACCTGATCTCCGCGAAAAATAAGTTCTTCTTCATACTCCCGCTGTTTCGCCGTTTTCCAGGACTGGCCAACCATACCAAGCATGATTCCCATTATGACTATGATTGCCAGAACCATAGGAAGTGTGAAACCATGGTGATTCAACCGCAGCATCATTTCCTGATATCCACCGCCGTACTGAAAGGAATAACGGCCAACGGTGCGCCATCCTGGGAGGTAAAGGCCGCTTTCTGGAAAGCAAACTGCGCCCCACCAAGGTTCTTCGCACGAAAGGTACCGACTGCAAGCACACCGCCACCAGACAGAGGGTTGCCCGTGGCACTTCTCTGTACCGTAACCTTTACCATGCCTCCCAGTGGTTCAGGAAGTGCGTTGAAGGACGAGGCTGTCGTATCGTTTTTCAAAAAAGACCCTTCTTTCATTGACACAAACTCCACCAGCGTCGGATCAAACATCAAAGCAAAAGACGCACTCCCCAACGACGAAATATCACTGATCTTGATCTGTACATCAAACTGCTGGGACGGGGAGACCGATGCGGGAAGCGAAATCTGCAACAGACTCTTCCGTGGAGCGGCCTGTTTGTCCGTAACCGCCGCATTGTCCACCCTGTTCGACTGTATTGTTTTAGAAACTTCCCGTCCATCGGCAGATTTCGAAACCGGTTCCTCTTCTGTACTTGTTGCATCCTGATCAAGTATTGAAAGGGGTCTGGCTATGGATGGGCGTTCCTCTTTGCCTGACGAGAATCGGGAAAGACCCGGCAGCGGCACCGGAACACCCCGTACTAACCGGGGTGTGATCGCGAGCATCAACTCAGTCTTATCTTTGGAAGTATTGGAGTTGGTAAAGAGCGGTCCGATCAACGGTATATCACTCAGCAGATAAATTTTGGCTTTATCGTTACTGTTGGTTCGCTGAATCAAGCCGCCGATAACACTTGTTTCATTGTCTTTCAGACTAAGTACGGTTTCAAGGTTACGGGTTCCAATGGTTACGACTGTCGTAAGGCCATCACTGCCAACTTTTTCCTTTGTCAGTATGGAACTGACTTCAAGGTTTAGTTTAATTAATATTTCGTTATTTAATTGAATGGTCGGCTCCGCATTGACCTTGACCCCAACGTCAACATACTGAACATTTACCTGGGACACCGTACCATTGAGTGTGGTGGTGGTAATCGGTACCCGGGTACCCACATTGAATTTAGCTTTTTCCTTATTTTTTACCCGTATTTTGGGATTGGAAAGCACTTCACCATTGGCAAGTGTCTTTCCAAAATTGAAACTGGCGTTAGGTACGGTGATAAATCCCCCCACCCCTTTGGAAGAAAATGCCTGAACAAGATTTGAAGGACCGACGGTGCTGGTGGTCGACACCGTTGAACCGGATGGTATGACTGTCGAGGCACTGGTGAGACTGGTCGCCATAAGATTGGTGCCGGAGAAAAGCCCCACTTGAGTGTTGTAGTTACTCAGGAGTAAACCGATATTTTCGGCATTTTTATCACTGACTTCCATGACCTCAACATCAAGGACAACTTCCGCTTCCGGCATGTCGTTGGCATCCAGAATTTTCTCAACCACATCCACCACGTCCTCGGTATCCCGGACCACGATGGAGTTTGAGTCTTCATTGACATACACTTTACGTACCTGAATCATGGTTCTGATCAGATTAATGGCCTTTTTTGCGTCCATATAATTGAGATGAAATGTTCGGAGTACCATTTCATCATACTGTTTACTCTTGTCGGTGCTGTTTTGGAAAAGAAGCACCGATGTTTCATTAAGATTCTTTGTACTCAGTTTGTTCATGGTACAGAGCAGATCGAGGGTTTGCTGGAAAGATGCATTTTCCAGATATATGGAGACGGGCGTATCCTTGATGGCGTCATCAAAAATAAAGTTCACTCCGGAAAGTTTGGTCAAAATGGCGAATACATCCTTGATTTTCGAATCTTTGAATTTAAGGGTAATCGGCTTGGACGACTTCAGACGAAGCTCGTATCCCTCAAGCTTACTCTTTCGTAACTGAACGATACGAGCCAGAGCGGTCTGATACTCCGTGTTGTCAGGGAAAAGTTCCGATGCTTTGATATATTGACGGTGGGCATCCTTAAATTTATTACCTTTTTCAAATACACTCCCTTCACGAAATGCCGCCTGGGCATCCCTGAACCGGGTGGAAACCTCGATCTGCTGGCGAAATCTGTCCTGGGTGGGATCGAGCCCCTGGGCAGATTTGAATTCGGTAACCGCCTCGCCATGTTTACCCTGTTCGGCAAGGGAAACTCCCAGTTTATAGTGCAATTCGGCAGCCTGCTGACGGGTCTTCAAAAATCTGATCCGCGATTCATTGAAGGTGGGGTCGCTCTTGAAAGCATCAGCGTACCCATACATCGCATCTTCAAACTTACCCTCTGTCTCAAGCTTTTCGGCACTTTTGAACGCAATGGATGAAGGCGTGGCACATGCCGTCAGCAGCAGAAAAGAAGTTATAATCGTGCCATATACGATCAGGGACCGGTTGCGCATTTAAGTACGTCTCCTCACAAACTGGATGTTTACAGCCCAGGCATCATTGCCCTGTTTTCAACCAACGGAATTACAATAACATCACCGGTATCGACCACCGTCAATGTCAGGGACTGCTCAGTAATCGAAGTTGCCTGATAACGGTCAGCAATTATATTACCGGCTTTCACCAGCAGAATGTCCTTGTTATCATTTGCCAGGAATATGGTTTTTTCGCGCCCTTTTTTCAAAAAGCCAAGAAAAACAAAACGTGCCAACGGAGATGCAGAAGCGGAAACATCGGGTAGTGTCACACTTGCCGCTGGTTGGACCTTTGTTACGACCATTTGTTTCGGCGGTGAAGCTGCCACACGTTTTTGTAGCACCATTGTATCGTCAACGGTAAATATCGGTTTAAAAATATTGCGTTTGTAGCCGGTAAAATCGTTTTTTTTCTGGTCCAGCAGGGATACGTTAAGCACCGTACCATCGTCACCACTGCCCGTTGACGGTGCAGAAACTGCAGGCACCTGTTTCTTTCCCTGTTCACCCGGCTTGAACGTCAGAGAACCGACCGTGCGGGTAGTCGGCGTGGAACGAAAGCTCCAGAACAGTACCCCACAGAAAATCAGCACTAAGACAGCAAGAATCCACTTTTGCCGATTCATGAAGCACTCCTGAGATACACACTGACACGAAGGTTCATCGTCACGGTGTCAGAAACCCGGTCACCACCCACAAAAGCAACACTGTCAACAACTATCAACTCATGAATCTGCTGGAGATCTGCCAGATAGCTTTTTAACGCTGCATAACTGCCACGGGTGGAAAAAGTAAGTTGGTAACTCTTAAGCCCCTCTTCCTTGACCGGAACTATTTTGTAACTGACGGTACTGACTTCAACGGAATTAGCCAGAGCCGACTCAAGCAAGTCACCGACAATTCGGGCAAATTCACCTTTTTCGGGTATCCTTTCTTTGAGTCGGGTAAGATCATCCTTACTCTGACGATAACGGGCAGCCAGGTCCATGGTGCCTTTTTTTGCAGACTGGTTACGCTGAGTACTCCATTTTGAACGCAATTCATTTAAATGGGGCTGCTGAACGGAAGACAGCAGATAGCTGATCGTACCATTTCCCATGGCAAGAAGCAGAATAACGACAAGTAACTTCCACTTCTGCCGTACTATTTCAGTGAGATTCATTTTCATTTAAGGGCAACTTTACATGAAAGAGAAAACTGTAAGATACGGGAACCACTGTTGAAGGTGACATTTTGGTGAGACAGCAGCAGAACATCGGATACTCCTGATGTTGCACCAAGTTTCTCAAAAAGCATCTGGACCGCCCTGAAATTTCGAGCCTCACCATCAATTTTCCAATTCTCACCACTCTTTCCGGGAGCAATGGCGGTAATTGCAATCGACACAGGAGTCACCTTCTCCAGAATTTCAAGCAGAGATAACCAGTTTGTACTTTTACGTCCAATAATCTCATTATAAAAACGCACATGACCTTTCATCTGCTGAAGGTCCGCATCGGGAACCGAACGATCCTGGAGTAAAGCCTTCCGTTGAAAAGCGGCTGTGTCCCCCTCAAGCAGGCTGATTTCTCCCAGAACCGAGGAATACTGTGAAACATTCCAGGCCATAAGGGCAATGAGAGTGCTTATGATGAGCAGAGCATAACTGTTAAGAAGACGATGATCAAGACAGCTTCGGGTTGCAAGATTGATAGTATACCGCATCAGTTGCCCCCCTTGGCGGCACCAATGGCCGCCGACCAGAAAAACAAACGTTTCTGATCGCCAGGAGCCTGATTTCCCGGCACCACAACACCCTTGATTTCCAACGGAAGTGGTGAAAGACCCGTTGCTTCAGCCGTCATGACAAGAAAGTCCTCCATGACATCCGGGGGAGCGATGCAAAAAAGTGTGTGTGGCTGTCTCTCGGGAAACCGTTCCCGATAGACAAGGAGAGAGCTGCTGATTTCCCGATACACCCTGCTGTCGGTCGCCCCACAGCCCGATAGATCCTTGCTTCGAAAAAACTCCGGTATCCCCTCTACAAACATGGTAACGGTCAAGGTACCGGCGTAAAATGAAACAAGAATCGATTCTTGCTGAAGGGACAACCGCTTATCAAAGAGACGGAAGATGTTTAATGAATTGCAGTCGATTCGTGAGGGTACAAGTCCTGCTGCCGCAATAAGATCCTCATATTGGGTAATGACCGCCCGGGAAGCAATGGCGACCATCAATGCCAGATCGCCATTTTCACGGACAGTCAACTGCTGATAATCGACCATGGTATCGGCCGGATCAAACGGAATGTTTTTCTTGAGTTTCCAGCGAATCAGGTCCACCGCTTCCGAACGGCTTTTAAAACGTCCATCCAGATCAAAGAGAATGATTCTGCTTGCCCCGTCGGGGAGAGAAACGGCTACCATCTTGGAGCGGCACTGCAGCTGCTCATGGGCAGAACGAACAGCGGTAACGAAAGCATCTGCATTACGAATATTGGGTTCACGGAGAGACAGGGTGATTGTCTCCGGCTGCCACGCGACATGGGATACCTGACGGACACGGGGAGCTGTTGCCGAGCCGCCGGTAAGGGCACAGGTAACCCCGTTAAGACCAATTTCCATCCCGGAATGTTTACTGGCAAACAACATAACGTATCCCGTACCGGTCACTCAACAAAAGTGACACGGTTAATCTCCTTCAGAGTGGTGATACCATCGGCAAGCTTTTCTTCGGCAGAATCCCGCAGAAACAGCACTCCCGCCTCACGGGCAGCCGCCTTCAGCTGGGTGGCCGGTACCTTGGCAATTATCAGATCCCGAATATGGTCGTTGAGTTCAAGTAACTCAACAATGGCCACCCTTCCCCGGTAGCCGGTCCCGTGGCACGCATCACAGCCGCGGGATTCATAGAGGGTTTTTCCACGGAAACGTTCAGGATCGACTCCACCGTCCCGCAACTCATCATCGCTATATGTTACCGGTCTCCGACATGAAATACAGACCTTACGCACCAGTCGCTGGGCCAACACGCAGTTCAGACAGGAAACAAAATTATAGGGGTCAATTCCCATGTGAATGAAACGTCCAATGACGTCAAAAACATTATTTGCATGGACCGTGGTAAACACCAGATGGCCGGTGAGAGCCGACTGCACCGCAATCTGGGCCGTTTCGGAATCGCGAATTTCACCAACCATGATTTTATCAGGATCGTGTCGCAGAATAGACCGTAACCCCTTGGCAAAGGTGAGTCCCTTCTTTTCATTCACCGGAATCTGCAGTACACCGCGAAGCATATATTCAACCGGATCTTCAATGGTGATTATTTTATCCTCACCGGTATGAATTTCGGTCAATGCGGCATAGAGGGTGGTTGTTTTACCGGAACCGGTCGGACCGGTAACCAGGACCATGCCATACGGTTCACGGATTTTCCTCCTGAGCCGCTTTATCTCCCGCTCGCTGACCCCAAGGTTTTCCAGTGTCAACCCCTTCAGGTCGCTGGCGATACTCTCCTTATCCAGTATCCTGATGACCGCATCTTCACCAAAGGAACTTGGCATGATCGAAACACGGAAGTCAATGGTTTTGGCACCGAAACGGACTTTGAAACGACCATCCTGGGGTATGCGCCGCTCAGAGATATCAAGTTCACTCATAACCTTCAGGCGTGATATTATGGGCGCCTGGAAATGCTGATCGATGGATTCGTTTGCCTTGTACAGGACACCGTCGATACGATATTTAATATCAACACCATCAAAACCTGTTTCAATATGAATATCACTGGCCCGACGGCTGAGTGCGTCAATGACCGTTGTATTAATCAGCTTGATTATCGGACTACTGTCGTCAGAAAGGGTCTCAACCGAGAGGATTTCTTCACCGCGATCCGATTCCTTGACCAGTTGCAGCATGAAGTCTTCTGACACCTCACGGAGTACTCGCCTTGTACCTTCGCCGGTTTTGATTGCAATGGACAGTGCTGACTCAGAGGCGACACGAAGCTGAATCTGGCGATTTACCTGCAATTCCAGTTCATCCAGATTAATAACATCCGTCGGATCTGATACGGCAATAACCATGGAATGGTCGGTAATTTCAAGTGGAACAAAGTGAAAACGATAAATAGCATCGGGAGGAAGCTGGTTGAGGAGTTCGGAATCCATCTTGAAATTCTGAAGATCAATGTACTCAAGATCCAATTGTTCAGCCAGAGCCTGGGCAAGTTCTTCGTCGTCGAGCAGACCGTTACTGACCGCAATCGTCCCAAAGCGCTGCGTAGTGGTTCCAAGCTGTTCAACAACGATAGCCAACTGCTCAACGGTAAGGCTTCCCCGTTCGACAAGAATGGCACCAATTTTTTTTCTTTTGTAATGGCTCATCACTAACCTACGGTTCCGGCTATTTTGAAAATGGGCAGATACATTGCCACAATGATTACTCCGATGATTACCCCCATGACAAGCATGATGGCAGGTTCAATGGCAGTGGTCAAAAAGTGCATCCGTTCCTCAAGCTCATCTTCAAGATAGTTGGATATTTCAAGCAGCATATCTTCAAGGGCACCGGTCGCCTCACCAACACCGAGCATACGCAATGCCAAAGGGGGCATAATCCTGATTCGCTCGAATGCAGACGAAAGTTGTCCCCCCTCTTCAATGGAACGAACGACGTCATAGAGCTTTTTTTCCATAAAAACGTTATTCAAGGTGCCGATTGACATACGGAGCGACTCAATGATGGGAATGCCACTGCTGAGAAGGGTTGCCAACGTACGGGAAAAAGATGAAACCGAATATTTGGAGAGAACATCACCAAATACGGGAATATCCAGTTTGTAACGGTCGAATATATAACGACCGGATTCGCTGTTTTTCCATGATCTGAAAAGCATGAAAAGTGCGATAATCCCCAGAATCCCAAACAGCAGATACCGCCGGAGCAGTGAAGTGACATCAATAAGTAACTGGGTCAAAAACGGCAGCTGTGCCCCGGCATCTGCATAAACCTGGCTGAAGGTCGGCACAACATACAGCATGAGAATTGCGATCGATATAAAAGCAAACAGTATCAGTATGGCGGGGTAAAAGAGTGCGGAAATAATTTTTTTCCGCAATGCCCCCGCCCTCTTCAGATATTCTATATAACGTCGAATGGTAAGGGGGAGATCTCCCGTCCGCTCACCGGCACTGATGGATGCTATATAGAGGTAGGGAAAGGCCCGACCATGCTTTTCCATTGCGGCTGACAGTGCCGAACCTGCCTTGACATCCTCCCGCACCTGGGTAAGTATTTCATAGAGCGAACCGGATTGATGCCGCTCAAGAATGGCGTCAAGGGCCTGCATGATCGGCATTCCGGCTTTTAACAGGACCAGCAGTTCCTGATTGAAATTCAAAAGAAGCTTGTTATCAATTTTTCGCCATCTCAGTCCCTTGTCCAGCAGGAATTGAAACGGTTTCTTTTTTACTTCAAAAACGTAATATCCTTGATCTTCAAGATTGACTCGCAGGGCAGCAGCATCGGTGGCCTCAAAATCTCTCTGAAGTACCTTGCCATCGGACGCACCAAGTTTGCAGGTAAAAAGGGCCATTTAAGTTACGCGTTTAATAAGCCGACAATCCAGACAGCGAAGGAAAAAAGAGCACCCGCTCCCCACCGAGTGGCAGAGGAAACATTACAGATGCCACGTTCAGGAAATGCCCGGAACATCAGAATAATGCACGAAGAGAGCCAGCCGGTCAACCCGACTATGAGAATAATTGACCAAAAATCGTGGGACATGGCAGCTATTTCCCCATGATGTTTGCAAAGACAGTTTGCAAGCGGAGTTTCCACACCATCAGAACCGCTTCCCGAACAATGGAACCGGACATTTTTGACGTTCCAGCATGGCGATCAATGAAAATTATGGGTATTTCCTTAATACGAAACCCTTTTACCATACACAGATAGTTCATCTCTATCTGAAACGAATATCCATCGGAGGTGACACGGGATAAATCAATCGCCTCCAGAGTTGACCGACGAAAACATTTGAAACCACTGGTACAATCATGAAGTTTCAAGCCGGTTACCCATCGGGTGTACACGCTGGCGCAATAGCTCAGAATAAGACGTCTGATGGGCCAGTTGACCACACTGACACCATTTAGATACCGGGAGCCGATAACCAGATCGCTCTCACCGATGGCCGATAAAAACAGCGGCAGTGTGGTTGGATCATGGGAAAAGTCCGCATCCATTTCCATCAGGTAATCGGCTCCCAGATCCAGAGCAGCTTTGAAACCTTCCCGATATGCCGACCCCAGACCAAGCTTTCCCTTCCGGTGTAACACATGGATTCGGTCCGATTCATCAACCAGTTGGTCAATAATGGCTCCGGTCCCATCGGGAGAATTGTCATCGACGAACAGAATATGAATATCAGCATGTTGCGCCAGAACCGCTTCGGTCAACGTGATGATATTATCTTTTTCGTTATATGTCGGTATAATTATGAATGTTTTCAACAGTCACCCCGATGACTTCCGCCCGCTCTCTGGCGTGCGAATAGGATTACATATCAGGAAAGTGTATCATAATATTTCAGCTTTTGTACACAGTTATCAATCTAACTTCTCACGGAACGGCGATTTTTTGAAGTAATAATCCTCACCTGACGCTCCTGGAACCAGTACGCATAGGTCCAGTTCATCATGACAACCACCCTGTTTCTAAAGCCGACCAGATAGAACAGGTGGAGCAGCAACCAGGCCAGCCAGGCAATATAGCCGCGAAATTTGAAACCACCGGTGACGGCAACAGCCGAGCTCTTACCGATGGTAGCCATGGCTCCCTTGTCACGATAGCGAAACGCGGGAAGCGATGCGCCCCGTTCACGGGCCACTATTGACTGTGCGGCATACTCTCCCTGCTGACTTGCGACCGGGGCCATCATCGGAAGGGGAGCACCATTGGTGAGACAGCAGGCCATGTCACCGATAACCATGACATTCGGATGGCCCGGAATGGTGAGGTCCGGCTGGACAACAATCCTCCCTGCCCCACCCCGTTCGATGCCGGGAATTGCCCCGGCCAGATCGGCTGCGGCAACCCCTGCCGACCAGAGCAGGGTATGGGTACCGATGGTCGTGCCGCCAAACAGCTGTACGGACTCCTCTGTCGCACCGATGACCTTGCTTTCCAGCATCACTTCAACACCCATCGATATCAATTTGAGTCGTGCATATTCCCTCAAGTCATCGGGCATTGCCGTAAGCAGGGAGTTTGCCGCCTCGACGATAATAATTCTGGTCTCCGAAGAGGCAATGGTGGGATGGTCCTTGGAAAGAACGTAGACGATCAATTCACGCAAAGCTCCGGCAAATTCAACGCCGGTCGGTCCTCCCCCCACGATGACAAATGTTAAGAGTGCTTCCCGCCGTCGAACGTCGCTTTCTCTTTCGGCCCGTTCAAACATGAAAAGAATCTGATTACGCAAGTCTTCGGCCTGATCGAGGCGCTTCAAGTCGAAAGCATTTTTCGCAACGCTGTCCATTCCAAAATAGTTGGTACGACTGCCGGCAGCGATAATCAGATAATCATAGGATATTACTTCACTGTCGGTCCGGATGGTCCGGTCAGCAACATTGATACCGATAATTTCGGCTAAAAGGAACGTTGTATCTTTCCATCCCCGGACAAGCCCCCGCAGCGGATAGGCAATTTCTTCCTCTTCCAGACCCGCCGTGGCGACCTGATAGAGTAATGGCTGAAACAGGTGGTAATTATTACGATCGACCAGTAACAACTCAAATCCGGAGCCAGCGAGGGCCTTTGCAGCCCGCAACCCCCCAAAACCCATCCCGGCGATTACAACACGTTTTTTTGACATGACAATGTACCTATTACCCAAGTTAATTTTATCGATTATACTGACACAGTTGCAATTACTGTGCGGATACCTTATAAACCGAAAGACACTGAATAGGCAATTTTGAAATTCATCTCCACTGCACCAACCTGCAAATATCCATGACACCACCAACGAGGTAGTAGCATGAACGTGACAGAATATCCATCACCGTTGATCATGCCGGATTATTCCGAAATAACCCGTTTTTGTCCCGTCTCAGAAATTGTTCCGTTTCTGCAACTACTTTCATCTTCTATTACAGCAGATTATCAGAAGCTGGTGGCTTTTCGTACAGAAAAGGAACTGCTGATCGAGAGGATTGCTCCCACCGGCAATGCTCCCCTCAAGCCCATCCATGACCGTCTCAATCAGCTTGAACTGGACCGTTTTCTTTTTATTCCGTCGGTTCATGAGTTGCATCACTCCTGCACCGACTACCGGGACATCCTCTCCACCCATGTGGTTGAAATGGTAAAGCAAGAAATGCTGGAGGCGGGATATGCTGTACCATCGGTTCCCTTTGCTCTTATCAGCATGGGAAGCGACGGACGTGAGGAGCAGACTCTCATAACCGATCAGGACAATCTCATCGTCTATGGTGATGGTGGTGGTGATGATGCCGATCGGTACTTTAGCGAATTTTCCACGCGTTTGGTGAACAAACTGGAAGAGGCCGGTTTTATGCGCTGTACCGGTGACATAATGCCGACCAACCAGACCTGGCGCGGATCATTCAGTCAATGGCGAAAGCGGCTCTTTTCCATTGTCCGCTATGAAGTGGAAGATCTGGGCAAAAACGTCATGAATCTGATCGTGCTGTCCGATGCGCGTCACGTGGCAGGTGACCCGGAACTTGCTGCGGAACTTATCGACTTGATCAGAACCATGGAGCGGGACTATTTCCAGGTTCTCTGGGGGATGGCAAAGGCAGCCACCGACATGAAGCTGGCCCTCGGATTCATGAAGCGGATCTGGACGGAAGGAAGCGGCGACCATAAAGGTGAGTTTAATGTAAAGCTGCTGGCATGGGCCCCCCTTGTAATGAATGTACGGATTTTAGCGATTAATCAGGGCATTCCCGCCACGAGTACCCTGCAAAGAATCGCACTTCTTGAAGCTGAAGGAAGTTTTTCCCCTTCTTTTTCTTCGGACCTTATGGATGCCTACCATATTCTTACCAAACAACGCATTCTGATTCAGATCAAGGCTCTCAAGGGAATCCAGAAAGACTCCCATTACCTCAACCCCTATCTGCTGACAACAAGTGAACAGGAACAGATCCGCCATGCAATGCTTAAAATTGAAGATTTGCAAAAAATAATCCATGCAAATTTTCATATTGTTTGAAACCGGGGGGAGCCTTTACCAATGGGGCCATTTATGAAACGTATTGAGACAACACGGACCACGCTGGTCCGACAATTTATTGTATTCCTGTTGATAAGTGTACCACTCCACGCCGGGTGGGCCACTGCGGATACATCCGATATTCCCCTCAGTGAAATTAAAAAAAGTCCAAAATTGCCGGAAAAGCGTGTCGTCCGTACCCTTCAGACGCCAAAAGTGACCGCTGAAAAACAGCTGCCAAAAATCCCAAAAGTCAGGTCTCCCCAGCCGGCGTCATGGACGCTGCTGAAATCAATCCAGGTCACCAGCGATGGTATCAGGTTGGAGATAGATGATGTCAGGAACAAGATCGTCCTGATACGGGAACCCCGTAACAGGAGACTCATTATCGCACTTACCGGGGTGAAATTCGAGCCGGAGTTAAGTAAAGTTGTACTGAACAGGTACGGTTTTAATACAGCACGCCTTGGACACCACTCCGACGGAACGTGGGTGGTGATTCATACGTCAGAATCCGATGAACCGCTCTTTGATGTTATTCAGGATGGCGGCGGGATTACCCTGAAAACAGCACCTGCCGTACGAACAGCCCCACCGGTTGTTCGAAGCGGCCAGACCATACTTCTTTCCCGTGAAGTGCTGACAACAGCTACCACACACAAACTTATTCCGGTTGACTTTGTGGAAAAACCGCTCGTGGATCAGTTAGGGACTGAACCTCAGGAAATGGCACCCGTAACACCACCTGAGCCCCGACAGCCCCCTGACCCGAAACTACCGATGGTCATTGACCATGACCCGTACAGTTACGTTGTGCCGGGGAGAAGTGTGGTAATTCGTGCCATAATCAGCGGGATACATGAAGTCAAAACCGCCTATTGTACTATCCGTTCTGCTGACACAGATAAGACTGTCCTGGTGCAGATGACCAAAGAAACCGGCACCATGTATACCTACACTGCCAGACTCCCGGAAGCGACACCCGCAAGCAGATACCTGCGCTACCGGATAACGGCCATTGATTCAAACGACACAAAGGTAAAAAGCGAAGAGTTTGCGATCCCGGTAAAAACATCGCTGGTCGTTCCCGAATGGCAACTGGAGTAAAATGTGAGCTAACTACGGGGACTTTCAGCGGGCTGTGGCACGGCAGAAGTATGAGGGGTTTTGCGTGACTTACGATACCCATCTTGGCGGTTTCTGGTTTCCATAAACTTCAGCTCTTCAGCACTCATTTTGACCACTGAATGAGTGTGAAGTGAGCCTTTTTCGACGGCAACCTTATGTTGTGTCACACGTTTGCCTGATTTCTTTTGAGCATCTGCACCACCCGAACAGACAATTTCAAACTTTTCATCATTATCGGTTATTTTACAGTCGGCCGAGACCGTTCGTGCCGTACACATCACCAGTGCCGCGACAAGGGCTAGAGATGCTATCATATTCGAATCTTTTACCATATATCCCTGTTCCCTTTCATGACATCCAGCCTGCTCGCCTGCCCGGTAACCCGGTGCGTTGTATATCTATCGGCTGTAATACGGTTGTCTTTAGTGTAAGGAGTGTTAAATGATACTACCTGAGAGCAAAATGTGGACCAATTATCTCAACAGAGGGGGTAACTACAACCGTTTTCAGCGATTGTCAAACTCCCTGCCCATGGCAATTCTTTGCATAACGGTTATCCTCACCCTGTTTCTCTGGAATATGTATGACAACAGTCTCCGGGCCCAGTCACGGGTGATATTTTCAGAGCAGGCTTCGGAAATCACCAACCGGATGATCAAAAGAATGCACGACCATGAGCAGGTGTTACGGGGAGCAGCCGGACTGTTCGCCGTCAATGAGGCTGTCTCCCGTGCTGACTGGCGACACTATGTTTCTGCACTGCAACTGGACGAATATCACCCCGGAATTCTGGGCGTCGGATTTTCAAAATGGATTCTCCCGGAAGATAAGGAAGCCAATATTTCTGCTATTCGTGCCGAAGGATTTCCTGAATACTACATTCGTCCCGATGGCACGCGGGATATATACACCTCCATTATCTATCTGGAACCGTTCAACTGGCGTAATCAGCGGGCTTTCGGCTTCGACATGTATAGTGAAACGATTCGCAGGGGGGCCATGGACCGGGCGCGGGATGGAAATTGTGCCACAATCGCCGCAAAAATCATTCTGGTTCAAGAAACCGACAAGGATAAACAGAGCGGTGTTCTGATGTACGTGCCTGTCTATCACCAGGGAGCACCACTTGACACCCTGGAGAACCGTCACAGAGCCTTTCTCGGCTTTACCTACAGTCCCATCAGGATGAATGATTTTGTGTACGGTACCCTTGGCAAACTTCCGAGCGATACGGCCTTTGAAATCAGTATTGTCGATGGCGGACAGAGCGACAATCTGATGTTCAGCAGCCTTCACATCGGTAAAGGTGAACTTCCGAAAAGTTACAAACCAGCAATTACGTTAACAAAAACGATACAGGCCTATGGCTGTACCTGGCAGTTCGTCTTCAAATCCCTTCCCCCCTATGACACACAGACCAACCGCAAACAGTCCTATACATTTCTTCTGATCGGTATCCTGTTCAGCGTTCTTATTTCCTATCTGGTGTTCCTCACCCTGAAAACAAAAAAGCAGACACTCGAACTGGCAGAAGAAAAAATCACCAATTTGACCAGTCGCCTGGCACTGGCTGCCGATTCTGCCCATATCGGCGTATGGGAGTGGCAAGTGCCGGAAAACCGGCTCATCTGGGATAAATGGATGTTTTCCCTTTATGGCATCCCCGAGGAGGATTTTACCGGTGCCTATCAGGCGTGGCAGCGGGGGCTCCATCCCGATGATAAAAAATATGCTGATGAGGCAATTGCCCGTGCTTTAAACGGAGTGTGCGACTTTGACATTGAATTCCGTGTTGTCTGGCCCTCCGGCGAAGTACGGCATATCAAGGCAACTGCTCTGGTTATCAGAGACCATTCGGGTAAGCCGGCCAGAATGATCGGAATTAACTATGATATTACGCTCATAAAACTGACTGAATTGCAACTCCACCAACAGACCGACATGCTGGAGCTTGAAATTGCCCAGCGGCAGCAAACCCAGGAAGAGCTGGCGGTCAAACAGTTACAACTCGAAGCCGTCAACAACTCGTTGCAGGAACGCATTGACCAGGCCATTACCGAACTGCGACAGAAGGACCAACTGATGATTTCCCAGAGCAGGCAAGCCGCCATGGGCGAGATGATCGGCAATATTGCCCATCAGTGGCGTCAGCCGCTCAATGCCCTTGCCATGGTTCTGGGTAATATCCAGCAATCCCACTATTACCATGAACTGACCGCCGACTATCTGGACTCAGCCGTTGAAAACGGCAATAACCTGATCCAAAAAATGTCCACAACCATCAATGATTTCCGCAATTTTTTTCTCCCGGATAAAGAATCCGTTTCATTTTCAGCCCGGCACCAGATTGATCAGGCTATTGAACTGGTCAAGGCCGGTCTGATGAATCAAAACATCACCGTTTGCTTTGAAACAGCGGGCGATCTGTTGCTCACCGGATTGCCCAACGAATACTCCCAGGTACTTCTCAACCTGCTCTCCAATTCACGGGAAGCCATCAAGGCCCATGAAGTTGCCGAAGGGCGTATTACGATTCATCTCTACGAGCGCGATGGCCATGGTATCGTCTCCGTCAGGGACAATGGCGGTGGAATCCCGGCTGATGTTATCGAAAAGGTCTTTGAACCGTATTTCTCGACAAAAGCGATGGGTACCGGTATCGGACTCTATATGTCGAAAATGATTATCGAGCGAAGCATGAATGGTACAATCGAGGCCCATAATGTGGATGGTGGTGCCGAATTTGTCATAACGACCCCTGTTGAAGGGACACCGTTACCGGCCCCATAGTCTTTCAGACGTTCAAAGGAACACTTGAGTTTTATTATTCAAGGCTTTATAATGCGAGTTTATGGATAAGATTTACTTCTCTTCCCGTACTGTTACCGGAGATTCCATGTCACCTGCGACTCAATTTGCCCCTGCGTGGAGAGCCGATGCACATCATTTTGCCGAGCCCCCGGTGTGTACTCCATGAACAACACGACCTGTGTCATGATAGTTGATGACGAGGAAATAAACCGTGAAATGCTGAGATATATACTTTCTCCCCATTTCGGCAGCTTCCTTGTTGCCGCCGATGGAGGGGAAGCCCTCTCCCTTCTGGCCCAGGGGCACCAGGTTGATGTTATTCTGTTGGATCTGGAAATGCCGGTACTGGACGGATTGCAGACCACCAGGCAGATTCGGGTTATTGAGCAGGCCCAGGGGGGACATATCCCGGTTATTGCCATGACCGCCAGTGAACTTCCGGAAGATATTGAACGGTGTCACCATGCCGGAATGGATGCTTTTGTCAGTAAACCGTTCAGACTTGAGGACATCCTTTCCGCCGTGGAACGTGTTATGTCCGTCTCACCGGAACTTTCCCCGTCTCTTACCACGGTTGATTCAACGGACGGAGAACAGCGGACGGTGCCGTCAGAAACAGTCTCGGAGGCGGTTTTTAACTATCAAGGCTTACTGGCCCGCGTTGGTAATCGGAAGGACCAGATAGCCGATTATGTTGACATGTTTACCGAAGAGATTGACCAGGACCTGCCCGCCCTTGAAAGAGCAATCCTGGCGGAAGACGGTGAAGCGATCGCCCGGCTTACCCATTCCATCAGAGGAACCACCTGTAACATCGGCGCGGAACGGATGTTCTCGGTAGCAAAAGAGCTTGCCGTGTCTGTGAGAAACAGTGAGGGCACCGTTCTCCGTTCCCTGCTTGCCACACTGCAGACGGAGTACCGGCTCTTCAAGTCTGTGCTGGAGAAATCGGCATTCTAATTAATTGCAGCGTTGTCAGTTATTTTCTTGCATGAGGCCACGGTTCGCCCTCATCCACCCTGACGGGTACCTTCTCCCAGAGGGAGAAGGAAAAAAACGCAACCCTTCTCCCCCCGGGAGAAGGTGGCTGAAGGCCGGATGAGGGGATAAGGCAGATTTTTTCGCCGTGCAACTTCCTTACTGGACAATACCGAATTAGTTAATAATATTTAACGATGGAGCTCCATCCTATGAGGAGGAGCTCCATCCTATGAGGAGGAGCTTCATCCTATGAATATTCTGGCCATTGATGATTCCAAACTGATTCGCAACATGCTGAACAACGTCTTATCTGGTGCCGGCCACTTGATCACCATGGCCGGCGATGGCAAGGAAGGGGCAGAACTTGCTGCGGCAACACAGTTCGATCTGGTTATCACCGACATAAATATGCCGGAAATGAACGGCCTGGACCTGGCCCATCTGCTCCGGAGCAAAGAGGAGTACAAAACCATCCCCATCATCTTCCTGACCACCGAAGCCAGCGATGAATTCAAGGCCAAGGGAAAGGAAATCAAAAATTCCACCTGGATCACCAAGCCGTTCAGTCCTCTCAGCCTGTTGACTCTGTTCAACTCGCTTTTCAGGAAGATGAAAATACTGGCGGTGGATGATTCCCGTTCGATCCGCTGCATGGTAACCAACGTGCTGACCGGTGCCGGTCACACGGTGTCAGTGGCCAATGACGGCAAAGAGGCCATCGAACTGGCGACCGGTGCCGGTTTTGATCTAATCATTACCGATGTCAATATGCCGGAAATGGATGGCCTGGAACTGGTCAAACACCTGCGGGACTCAGGGGAATATCACGCCACACCGATCATCTTTCTGACGACCGAAGCCAGTGATGACTACAAAGCCAAGGGTGAAGAACTGGGTGCCTCTGCCTGGATTACCAAACCATTCAGCCCGGTCAAACTGCTGGATGTTGTTGGAAGCATTTGATGATTAATCGGTTTATGTCACTTTATTCCTGCGTTTCTTTCATGGGAAAGTAATTAACACCATGCACTGGATTGGAAAAGAAAGGGTTGTGAAGCACCACCACGATGTTCCGTTCAAGATTCTGCGGCGGGAATATGAGGGTTAGTGAAGAATTCATGTTCACTTTACATCAATATTCTTAACCCCTTCCGGTCGCCAGCTTGGCGGTATAACGTGGCTTCCCGCACTTGCTTTTTCAGGTATCAGACTCCCGAAAGTTACTGCCATACTGCCAAACCGATCATTTATGGTATCCATGGCCTGTGTCGCAAACAGCTTTTTCCTCTCATCCTCAAACAACGGCAACTGCTTCGCCTCATGTTTCAGGTTGGAGAGACTCACTCCCAAGAGCCTGACCGGCTGTTCCAAATTAACCGTCGCAAGGATCGATAGTGCCGCCTTGTAGATTTCGTCACTCTGATTGATACAACTCTTTAATGTTGTCTGCTTGCCCCAACTGGAGAAGAAATCCGCATACCTGACATACAGGTGGATCGTCTTCCCGGATACGTTGTATCTCCTGGCCCTGCTCCCGACCATTTCCGAGAGTTGCAAGAGGAAGCGGTTAATCTCCAGCGGATCGTCGATATCCCGTTCCAGGGTTCTCGAATGCCCGACCGACTTCACCTCATCTTCCTCACTAAACGGGGTCACCGGAGAATGGTCTATCCCCTGCCCCATCAATTTAAGCCGAGAACCGATGATACCGAACTTACGCGTCAGGCGTGCTTCTTCGCATCGCCCCAGCTCACCACAGGTGTAGATCGACATCATGTTGAGATGGTGCTGCATTTTTTTGCCGATGCCGCACAGTTCATTGATCGGCATGGCTTCAAGAACTCGCGAAACATCATCAGCTGCGATGATCGTGAGCCCATCAGGTTTTTGCATATCACTGGCCAATTTGGCCAGAAGCTTATTGGGGGCGATGCCGATGGAACAGGTGATGCCAAAGTTGTGTCTGATGCGGGCTTTGATCAGGTACGCGATAGTCTCGGCAGTGCCAAATAGTCCCAGGGAATGTGTGACATCAAGCCAGGATTCGTCGATGGAGAAGGCTTCGACCTCAGAAGTAAAATCCCGGAATATTACATTTATTTTACTGGAGGTATGGGTATATTTCCGGTTATCCCCCACTACAATTATCAGCTCCGGACAGACCCGTTTTCCTTCCCAGATCGCCATGCCGGTTTTAACACCCCTGGCCCGCGCTTCATACGAGGAGGTAGTGATCACCGTCCGCCCACCACCTCCGACGACAGCTATCGGCTTGCCCCGTAGTGCCGGATTGGCCTGCTGCTCCACTGAAGCAAAAAAGGCGTTCATGTCGATATGCAAAACGGTACGCTGCCCATCTCTCGCCATGGTCTATTCACACCGCTGGCGGGCAATGGTCCAGGATTGATCCGCGGGATCAAATACCAATTCAAAGAGTGCTTCGCCATCACTCACCGCATAATGGAGAAGCTGCCGGTCACCGACACGATCCTGCCACTGATAGGTAAGCTCGGTAACCCGGTGCTGGCGGCGGTTCAGTTCAAACCAGACCGGTCGGGCCTTCTTGCCCGGTTCAAAAAGAACTGCGATGCGAACTGATTTTCCGGACATCATTCGCAATTCCTGATGATCCGCAACAGTTTACCGGCAACGATAGTTTCAGCGGTACCATCCGCAATGATGATCGGCTGGAGCGCGGCATTCTCCGGTTGCAGACGGATGCGCCCCGGCTCACGGTAGAAACGCTTCAGGGTTGCTTCACCATCAACCATCGCCACGACAATTTCACCATTTTCGGCCGTGGGCTGGGGACGGATCAGTGCCAGATCGCCATCAAGGATATGGGCATCAACCATGCTGTCCCCCTTTACCCGTAACAGGTAGCACCCTTCCCCCCGAAGCCAGGAGGGGTCCACAACGCAGTGGGCCTGCACATCCTCTATGGCAGGCTCCGGTGCCCCGGCCCTGACGGTCCCCACCACCGGCAGAGTGACCGGCAGGGGAGTCCGGTTGACCAGCATGATGCCCCGGGCCCCGCTCCGTCTGCTGATGTACCCTTTTCTCTCAAGGGCCTCAAGGTGGGCAATGGCGGTGGCGGTCCCCCTGGTGCCGATACGGTCGGAGATTTCCCGTAATGTGGGAGGAGAACCCCGCCGGTCGAGGGATGAAACGATACTATCCAGCACCTGCTGTTGCCGTTCGGTCAATGACTGCATCTGCCGCTCCATTACTATCATTTGACATACACTATCAAATGATAGCCATACCGGACGGTCACGTCAAGGAAGAAATGCGGGAGTGGTTCAAGATTTTCCACCATAGGTTTCAAGAATCCAGCGGGCGATGCTCCGTTTCCCCCCCGGTGACATCGGCAGGTCGTCCTCGGGGAACCAGTCGGCCTCCGCAACCTCAACACCATCGGCCTTCACCTCTCCCCCCGCATAATCGGCCAGAAAGCCGACCATTACCTGACTGGGAAAGGGCCAACACTGGCTCCCGACGTAACGGATATTGGCGATTTCGATGGCCGCCTCTTCCCGCACTTCCCGCTGTACACACTCTTCCAGGGATTCCCCGAAGTCGAGGAAACCGGCCACCAGGCTGAATCGCCCCACACTCCAGGCAGCATTACGAATCAGCAGCAGCTTGTCACCACGCCTGACCAGCACAATTATACAGGGGTGAATATGGGGGAAATGATCTTCACCGCAGGCCGGACACCTTTTTCCCCACCCTCCCGGTATTCTGGCCACTGCGCTGCCACAGTGGCTGCAAAAGCGACTTCTCCGTTCCCAGTGGAGAATCTGGGCACCACGGCCGGCAATGGTTGCCAACGTGTTATCCAGAGTGAAATCGGGCCCCTGAAAGGGGAGTGCTTCGCACCCATCGGGCACCGGCACGTCCGACGGAATCCGTGCCGCACGGAGCGGTTTGCCCTGCCAGAGACCGATCCTGATGAGTCCGCCGTGGGGGCGTATGTTGGCGGGCACGGTTTCATCGGAAAAGAGTTCTTGTGCGGTACCGGCACGCAGCAACAGGGAAGAACCTTGCAAAAGAAGGAGAAAACCGGGGGTGGCATCATCCGCCCCATCGGGGGGAAGTGGTGTGAACAGGTGGCTAATCATGGTGGTATTGAACGGCAGATGAGAAGACATGGCTGATATCCTTACTGATTGTTGTTTCCGGTTAAATATCGTGATACCATCCGGTATCGTCATACTACCAATTACGGGAGCAGCTGGCAATGATTCCGGCCCAGGAAAGCACAACCAACCGTCTCACCAGATCCCGGCGCTTAGGGGCATTTTGCCTCTCTCTCCTGCTCATGGGGGGGTGTGTCAGCCATCAGCATAGCACCTACTCCCCCCGTGCCCCAAGCCTGTCGCCCCATAAACCGGGACAAAAACCATACGTGGTCAATGGCAGGCAGTATGAACCGCTCTCCAGCCACGAAGGTTTTGTGCAGGAGGGGATTGCCAGCAGCTATGGCCGTGATTTTCATGGGCGGAGAACCAGCAGCGGTGAACCGTTTGACATGAATGCCATGACCGCCGCCCACAAGACCCTGCCCCTGGGGGTATGGGTGAAAGTGTACCATAAACGAACCGGAAGGGATATTGTGGTACGTATCAATGATCGTGGTCCGTTTGTCGGAGACAGGATCATCGATCTTTCGGAAGGGGCGGCCCGAAAACTCGATATGATGCATGAAGGTGTTGCCGCCGTCAGGGTAACCGCCCTCGGCTACCGGAGTGACCATGGCGGTGGCGAGCCGGAATTCCGTACCCCGCTCAATTATGACAGCGGTAATTTCACCCTTCAGGTTGCCGCCTTTAAAAACAGAGGTAACGCCTACCGGTATGCGGAAGAGTTGAAAGTGACATATGGTACTGCCGACGTACAGGAAAGTGTGGTGGATGGCACCCGGTTCTACCGGGTACGCCTGGGGCACTACAGTTCGCTCCGCTCCGCCCAGTTGTCCCACGAGGCCTTTGAGAAAAAGGGCTTCCCGGGCAATTTTGTAGTTGCCGTTGAGTAGCGAGGAACGTCAGGAAAGTGCCACCACTACCTGTGGGGGATCGAGCAGAAGGGCGGCGGGAATAAAGAGATCAGCTTCGTTGCGCACCGTACCGGTCAACAGCTCCATCATCTCCTGAAACAGGAGCAGCTCACGGGTAAACAGGTCAACAAAGGTAAAACGGAGATCGGAAAAAAGGCAGGGGTCCGCTCCGGTAAAATTAAGGGTACACCACTCATCAAACATCTCTTCACCGGAAACATCAATCAGCGGAATGCCGTTGAGACGGCAGGTCATGGGGCGATGGTCATAGGCAAGGCAGCCACCGGTGGCTGACAGGAGCAGGCAGGGGGTTTCATCCTCCTCCGGCATCAACTCATCCCACTCTTCCTCTTGGATACTGTTCAGAAGCCAGGGCGCAACAAACGCCGGATTGATCAGGGACAACTGTTCCAGACGGCTGGTAGCCGCCGTAGCAATGTCCACTTTCTGCTGTTCCGGCAACCGGTCAAAGCCCTGTTTCAGATACAGGGCATCCAGCAGGGTTATGTCGAAGAGCCCCCGACAACAGGCGGAACAGCCGTTATGGCACGCGATATGATCCGGATAGAGGCCACGGCAGCGTCGAAACCAGGCATCAACCTCACCCAGCAGTTCACCGTAGCGCTCCAGCAGACGTTCCATGAGTTACATATAGACCATGACAGTAATGGAAATAGATCCGTCCATGGTCTTAAAGGGAATGGTAACCCCTTTGCACTGCACGTTGATACTTGATGTTGAGCTGGAATCAACCGGCTCTGAAATGGCCCGTAATTGGCCGGAGACCACCAACGGTAGCCCGAGGGCAACGCTGCCGTACTGCTCATGGTATTTGGTTTTGAACACGCCGGCAATATTATTTGCCAACTCCCCCATGGCATCACGGATACAGTCTTCATCGGCCTCATCGACCATCAGCAGTTCTTTGGCAACACGCTGTGCGCTCGCCTTATCGGTGGCAATGATAATGTAGCCGACCCGATCACCGGCAATCCCGACAATCCCGGTGACATCCGAATCAACCGGTTCGACCTTTTTTTCCACCTTGCCTGCCAGCAGATCAACGTTCATGTAACTCCTGAACGTATCCTGTGTTGCAGACATTATGGTAAACATTATCTCTTCAAAAGAAATGAGTGCCACGAAAGTCCCCCCCCAATATCAATAGATTGAAGCAACAATTACTTCAGAAAACCATATTCCAGTTACCAGATATTTTACTTTTATATCATGAATGGTTCACAAGTTCAAATTTAAACCGGATGGAGCATAGGGAAAACAAATCAGTTTTCCTTTAACGGTGATTTTGATATTCTGTTGTTGGTAACAAAGGGAGACACCATGAACCGTTCATTCGCCTGTTCACTACTGTTCACACTCTGCACAGGGTTGATGTCGGGATGTACCTGCCGGGGATGGTACACCGGCCTTCAACAACACCAACAGAACAGATGCACCGAAAATCTTAACCCGTCAGACATCAGAAACTGCCTGGAAAGAAATCAGACCGGATACGATGATTATACACGGGAGCGGAAGGAGAGGCAGAAAAGGCCACAATAAAAGTTCCTCTCTCTTTCGCTGCCCCCCGTCCTTTCCCTATTCCCATTCAATGGTAGCCGGTGGTTTGCTGGAAATATCGTAGACAACCCGATTGATCCCCTTAACTTCATTAATGATACGTCCACTGATACGGGCCAGATCCTCATAGGGCATCGGATACCAACCGGCGGTCATGAAGTCTTTGGTTTCCACCGCACGCAGTGCTACCACATATTCATAGGTCCGTCCATCCCCCATCACACCAACGCTCTTCACCGGCAGGAATACCGCAAAAGCCTGACTGATTTTATCATAATGACCGGCGGCGTACAGCTCTTCGATGTAAATGGCATCGGCCTGACGGAGGATATCACAATACTCTTTTTTAACCTCCCCGAGAATCCGCACACCAAGGCCGGGACCGGGAAACGGATGGCGCCAGACCATCTGCCGGGGGAGACCCAGTTCCTCGCCGATTGCCCGCACCTCATCCTTGAACAGCTCCCGAAGCGGTTCAAGAAGTTTCAGCTTCATATAATCGGGCAGACCACCGACGTTGTGGTGGCTCTTGATATTGTGGGCCTTGCCGGTTTTAGCACCGGCCGATTCGATGACATCGGGATAGATGGTACCCTGGGCCAGCCAGTTGGCATCCTCAATCAGCTTTGACTGTTCTTCAAAGATATCAACAAACAGACCACCGATAATTTTGCGTTTTTTCTCCGGATCGGACTCTCCCGCCAGGGCAGACAAAAAGCGATCCTCGGCGTTAACCCGAATCACCTTGACCCCGAGATTCTGGGCAAACGTGGCCATGACCTGATCCCCCTCCCCCAGACGGAGCAGACCATTATCCACAAAAACACAGGTCAACTGGCTGCCAATTGCCCGATGGATCAGAGCGGCCGCCACCGAGGAGTCAACTCCGCCGGACAGCCCGAGGATGACCGTGTCGCTCCCCACCTGATTCCGGATACGCTCGATGGAATCCTCAATAATTCTGCCAGGGGTCCACTGGCCGGTACAGGTACAGATCCCCCTGACAAAGGTATCAATCAGCATCTCTCCCCGGGGGGTATGGTTGACTTCGGGATGAAACTGAACGCCATAGAGATTCCGCTCCACGTTCTGTATGGCACAGACCGGAGCATTGGCCGTTTCGGCAACAACGTCAAAACCGTCGGGCACCCGCGAAACATGGTCGCCATGGCTCATCCAGACCGGGCTGGAACCGGAGAGAAAGAAACCGTCAAACAACGGTCCCGGCTGCCCCACGGAGAGCAGTTCTGCATGGCCAAATTCCCGTTTTCCCGCCGGGATCACCTCACCACCAAAATGACGACCCATGAGCTGCATGCCGTAACAGATCCCAAGCACCGGAACACCAAGTTCAAACAGCTCTTCGGCAACGGAAGGGGCATCTGCTTCATACACCGAGCAGGGCCCCCCGGACAGGATGATACCCTGTGGCCCAAAGGCCCGAATCGCCGCAAGATCCATATCGAACGGGTGCAGCTCGCAGTAAACGTGGGCCTCACGGATGCGGCGGGCAATCAGCTGGGTGTATTGGGAACCGAAATCGAGGATGAGGATTTTCTGGCTATGAATATCAGGCATTGGTAGTATCCTTGGCGGTATATCAAAAAGCCCCGGCGGTCTGTCGAGGCTTTTTGAATACGTTGTTTAGTTGGTTTCTTTAGTTGCCGACCCGATAATTGGGTGCTTCTTTGGTGATGGTCACATCATGGACATGGGATTCTTTGAGACCGGCACCGGTAATCCTGATGAAGCGGCCATTATCCTGAAGTTCCTTGATGGTACCACACCCGGTGTACCCCATGCCGGAACGGAGCCCACCCAGAAGTTGGTGGATATTGGCGGACAACGGTCCGCGGAGCGGCACCATCCCCTCAATCCCCTCCGGAACCAGCTTGACATCTTCACCCACATCGGACTGGAAGTAGCGATCCTTACTGCCATCCTTCATGGCACCGATTGACCCCATGCCACGGTAACTCTTGTAGGTACGCCCCTGATAGAGCACCGTATCTCCCGGAGACTCTTCCGTACCGGCAAAGAGGGAGCCGATCATGATGCAGTCCGCTCCCGCAGTGACCGCTTTTGGAAGATCCCCGGAATATTTGATACCGCCATCGGCAATGACCGGCACATCGTACTTGTGGGCCATGCGGGCACACTCATGGATGGCGGTAATCTGGGGAACGCCCACACCGGCAACCACCCGGGTGGTACAGATGGAACCGGGCCCGATGCCGACCTTGATGCCGTCGGCTCCAGCCTTGATCAACGCTTCGGCCGCCTCAGCGGTGGCGATGTTACCGGCAATGATTTCACAGCCGGGGAAGGTGGACTTGGCACGCCGTACCGCATCGAGGACCCCCTGTGAATGGCCATGGGCGGTATCAATAACAATAACATCCACCCCGGCCCTGATCAGGGCCTCCATACGGGCTTCCATCTCGGCCGTGGGGCCAACCGCAGCTCCAACCCGCAAGCGACCAAGAGTATCTTTGCAGGAGAAAGGATATTTTTTAACTTTTTCAATGTCCTTGATGGTGATTAACCCCTTAAGGAAACGGTCGTTGTCAACCACCAGCAGTTTTTCAACACGGGTATGTTTCAGATGTTCCTTGGCCTGCTCCAGGGTGGTCCCAACTTCAACGGTCACCAGGTTGCGTTTGGTCATGCGGGCAGAAATCGGCAAATCAAAATCGGTCTCAAAGCGAAGATCCCGATTAGTCAGAATACCGACCAGCTTACCATTGGCCTTGGTCACCGGCACACCGGAGATCCGGTAACGCTGCATGATGTCAAGAGCTTCGCTGATCTTCTGGGTTGGCCGCATGGTAATGGGATCAACGATCATCCCCGACTCACTCTTTTTTACCTTGTCAACCTCAAACGCCTGGGCTTCGATGGAAAGGTTTTTATGAATGATACCTAGTCCCCCCTCACGGGCCATACAGATGGCGGTCCTGGCCTCGGTAACCGTATCCATGGCAGCACTCACCAGGGGGATATTCAGCAATATATTCCGGGAAATCCGGGTGGTCAGATTTGTATCACGGGGGAGAATCAGCGAATGGGCAGGAACAAGCAGAACGTCATCGAAAGTGAGACCTTCGATCAGTTTGTCTTGGTGCATTGACGACTCCTTACAGATGGCAATTTATGAGAAGTTAGTACAGCTAAGCTATGCAAGTCAAGTTAAATGGTTCTTACAATCGGGCAACCGGCACTTATTGCGGGATAAATTCTTCCCGTGAGCTGATTTTTCCCAACGTGGCAACAATCAGTTTTGCAGCATTTTCCAGATCGGCAAGAGACACCGTTTCAACCGGAGTATGCATGTAACGGAGGGGGATTTTTACCAGAGCCGTGGCAACGCCCCCCCGTGAAATCTGCATGACATTGGCATCGGTCCCGGTGGCGCGCGGTGCAGCCGTATGCTGAATGGCAATTTTTTCCTTGTCTGCGGTGTCGGAGAGAAGTTCGAACAGATGGGGATTGATATTGGCCCCCCGGGCCAGAATCGGCCCCTTTCCCAGGGCAACTTCACCATTATGCTTTTTTTCAACATCGGGCTGGTCGGTGGCAAAATCCACTTCAACACAAATTCCCACATCCGGATTGATCGTATAGGAGCTGGTGGTACCACCACGGAGACCGATCTCTTCCTGCACAGAAGAGACACCGTAGAGATCAACGGCCAGTTTTTTACCTGAAGCGGCAATGAGGCGCAACACTTCGGCAACCACAAAACAACCGGCCTTGTCATCAAAACCACGGGAGGCAACCCGGTCACCATGGAGGCGGGTAAAATCACTGGCAAAGGTCACTCCATCCCCCACCCGCACCAGCTTTTGCGCCTCTTTTTTGTCTCCAGCCCCGATGTCGATGTACTGGGACTCCAGCTTGACCACGGTTTCCCGATCCTTGGCATCCATCAGATGAATCGGTTTTTTGCCGATAACCCCCGGCACCGGACCGGTGGCCGTATGGACATTAACCCGCTTGCCGGGAGTCAGATGGGCATCAACCCCGCCAACTGCGGCAAAGTAGAGGAAACCCTTGTCGTCGATATATTTAATCTGAAGCCCTATTTCATCGGTGTGGCCGACGATCATAACCTTGGGAAGATTCTTCCCCTTACCGCCGATGCGACCACATACGTTACCCATAATATCGGTGGTCACTTCATCACAAAAGGGTGCCACATAGGCACGAAAAATCCGCTGGGCCGGCTGTTCATAACCGGAGGGACTGGGAGCATCAAGCAACTGTTCAAGAAATTTCAATGATTCCTTACGCACGGCACGCACCTCTTTCTTCATCGTAGTTAAGATCGTTGATTACTGAATATGTTCCGGTACCACCTGTTCCTGCCACCATGATTTCATCGGGGGAAAGATGTACATCGGTACGGATCTTCACCACCACCCCCCGTCCGGAAAGCTTCTCCACATGTGCTTTTTTGAGACCAATGATATCGGAGTGGCGAGAGGGATGACAATAAATAGTTACTGCGTCACCATCAGCAATAACCCGCGTCATCAGATCGTCATAGAGCCGGGAACGGACCAGATGCCCCAGTGCCGGATGCCAGCAACCGGCCAGAATGGTCTCATCGGAGAGCCCCCCATCGGCCTGGAGACCGATACGAATAACCGGCGTTCCTGACACCATGGCACGATGCAGCAGACCGGCGCAGAGGGCAATACCCCGTTCCAGCGATAACGGCCGGTAGTGCCCCAACCGGTAGCGTTCCGCCAATTCGGTACCCCGTAACACAACGGTGGGGTAAATACGGAGAAAATCGGCACCGGCGGCCACAACCTGATCCAGCGAAGCACGTGAAGAGATATCGGTATCTTCCGGCAGACCCGGCATCAACTGAGCACCAACCTTCACCCCCTCCCCCTTTATACAGGTAATGGCAGACAGTGAATCTGCGGCACTGTGTCCCCGCCCGGAAGCGGCTAAAACCCCATTATCCATTGACTGAACGCCCAGCTCTATGGTGGCCACGCCAAGCCCGGCAAGCCACTGCACCTGCTCACGGGAGATGTAATCCGGACGGGTCGATAATCTGACCGAGGTGATGGTACCGTTTTTCAGCAGGGACTGCAACGGCTCAAGCAGGGCCAGCTGCTTGTTACGCGGTAACGCAGTAAAGGTTCCTCCAAAAAAGGCCACTTCAAGGGGGCGTGATCCCGCCGTTGACCGCCATAGCTCTATAGTACGCAGTAACGTTTCTGCCGAGGGGAGTAAGTCACCACGACTGCCCGATATGGTGTGCTGATCGCAAAAAAGACAGGTATGGGGACACCCCTGATGGCTGATGAAAAAGGGAACCGTGACTGACTTCACCTTACGAAACCGCTCTCCGGCGCAGTAATGAAAGAGCCTGGGACGCCGCACCCTGTTGGGCTATTTTCTTCGACTTACCCGAACCGGTGCTGACAACAGTATCGTCGAGCAGCAGCTCAAAGGTAAAACGTCGATCATGGGGGGGACCGGATTCATCAACCAGCCGATATACGGGGGGGGGGAAATTATGAAGCGACAGATATTCCTGGAATTCACTCTTTGCGTCATGGCCCAAAACCAGGGAGTCGGGTGACGTCACCAGGTTCCGAAACAGCCGGTTAATCAGCGTGCGTGCGGCAGACAGGCCACCGTCACAATACATGGCGGCCAGTATGGCTTCAAGAACATCGGCAAGAATTGAATCCTTGGCAGAGCCATTACTCTGAGCCTCACCCCGCCCCAAACGGATAAAGGTACCGATACCGAGCCAGCGGGCACGCTCGGCCAGAATGTCCTGACCGGCCAGACGGGCCCGAAGCTGGGACAAAGCACCTTCCTGCCACGCCGGATAGGCATCAGATATCAACTCGGCCAACAGCAACCCCAGCACCGCATCACCAAGAAACTCCAGTCGCTGATAGTGTTCACCACCCCGCTCCCCGACTTCGTGCTGGTAGGATGGATGGGTTATCGCCTGAAGCAACAACGACGGAGTGGTGAATGTATATTCCAGCAGATGCTCTAGTTGAGCTGTATCGGGTGTCATCTTAGTGTCACGAGTACCGTCTCTTGCTTACCCGTAATTACCGGTGTCTGAATGTTACCGGTAATTTTCTTTGCAAGCCGGGGAACATTGTACGACAGATACTCGTTGAGTTCACCCACAGTGATCTTCTTATCATGATTTTTATCTGCATCGCCCTGCAGACCTTTCAGAAAGAAATAGGTAAATAACGAGTGTTGTTTCTCTTCGTACCAGGAAGACACCTGATTTTCACTGGTGCTTGTCAGGACAACTGAGTTTACTGCGGGGAGAACCGGTTGTTTGCCAACGACAACGAGCCCGCTAATACCCTTGAAAAGAACCCCTTTGGGAGAATTACCAGAAAAACATGAGTCGAGTACAACGGTGATACTTTTGGCAGGGAGTGCTGAGAGGTTATCATACAGGGTCTTAACCTTATAGCCACCGACACTCAAATATTGCGGATCGGAATCAATGGAAACGAAATAAGCCTCGGGCTTTTCTGCATGAATATCGGGAGCACCATGACCAACATAATAGACAAAAACATTTGAAACACCCGGTTCTATAAAGTCACTTAGCTTGCTTTTATTATCGTTTTGGGAACCGAATATTTCCGTAAAATCACTCAACGTCGCATCTTCGACATAAATGACATTTTCAGGAGAAAATCCCATGGTATTTATGACTAATTCTTTTACTTTTAAGGCATCAGAGAGGGCATAATCGACTTTTGACGTTTTCTTATAATTTTTATTGCCAATGATAACCGCAACGTCATGCTTTCCTATTGCTTTACCACGGGGCATTGGACCAATGGAATCAATGCCGTTATCAAGAGCAACTGCATGTTCTTTTTCAGCATTATTTGTTGAAGCGACAACGGTATTGGATTCATTTTTATGGGATACACCAGATATTACACTCGACTTGCTTAGTAAATCGGCTATATCACTGGCAGCTTTCAGTGCAAACTGACGACCTTCGGTACCATAGGTTTTATAGTCGCCCGCCTTGATTTCATAATCGGTAGATACTGAACCAACTTCAGCACCATCTTTTTCAATGGTTGCTGTTACTCGTTTAAACATGACGTAGTGATTGAAATATTGTTTTACATATTCAACATCAACGGCCAGCTTTATTTCAAAATTGCAAGGAACATCATTTTCATATATCGCAACATCACCCTTTTTTTTAACAGCTTTTCTGAGATTAATGGGTAACTCAGTTTTTAATGAAGAAACACTTTCGGAACCAGCACCGGTTACCAATGCATCATCCCTGATTTTATAGACAATGCCTGTGCCATAGGATAGTGACGTTTGAATTAATAACATGAGAATTGTGAATAAAATTTTCATAGTCGCTCACCATTCCTTACCGCAGATATGTATTACCGGTTCCGAACTTCAGGGTAGTTAGTGCTAAAACAGACGAGCCATTTTCATAGACTCGTCTGTTCGGTAAGACAGCATATAACAGTTTGTTCTTAGTTTCCAGATATAAGCGATTTAAACGAATTAATTGCCCTGTGTGCAAGTGGCTCATCAGAACTCTTTAAAGACTTCAGTTCCCTAAGTTCACGCATTTTTGGATCAATTTTTTTAAACTCTTCATAGGAACCTTTCAAGCCGGTGACCGTGACGTTGAGAGACCGGGAAATACACCATTCGCCATCACCTAAACAACCGAACGTATTTGCTTCGGTAAAATATTTCGGATTGATGATGATATCGGAATTTGAATTGGTGATTGCTTCATACAGCGCAGCATTCGTACAAGGGCCTCCGATATTGGCACCACTGTTTTCAAACTGAGCGCCATACGCATATTTGGTTGGCCCCTTCACTTTAAAGCCCAACACGGTGGAATACTCGCAGCTTCCGGTAATCTTTTCACCAACTTTTATACCAACTTCCATTGGTATTGTCTCAACATTTGCTGACAGGACGTTCATCCCTTTCACATTGGTGTTCATCCGTTGACCGGTACACCCGGCAAGACCCAATACAGACAGTGCAACAACAGATACTAATACTCTTTTCATGTACTCCTCCTTGGTTTTGGTGTAGCAAATATTACTGGCAACTATACATAAGTAGTGCTCAGATTGTGATCAATTCAACTCTATTTATACATTTCAAAAACGAAATTCAACTCCAAGCATGACCGCATTTTCAGTGGACGTACTGGTATTTCTGGAGCGAGTATCTTTGGGAGACGAAGGAGAGTATTTAAAATCTTCTTCATAGTCTATATTACTTAACGTATAGGTATCGCTTTTATACGATAACGTGGCGGCAATATTCTCGGCTAACGTATATTTCAAGCCGATCTCCATGAGATACCCCAACTCGGTGCCATATTTGGTATATTGTGAATTATCATTAGAATCATACCGGAACCCTCCATACGGTGCTAATGAGGCATTGAACACAAGATTATCATCAATGAAGAAATCACTGAAAAAACCAACCATTCCACCATACCGGTACGTGGTGTAATTGCTACTCGTTGTATACGTCCAGCTATTATTCTCTGACATACATTTAAAACCAGCACCTAAGCCAAAAAAAGGATTAAATTTACCACCTCCAAACAGATTGAAAGCAAGTACATCCCGTTGATTTTTATTGGTGCCCGATGTTTTTGAGTAACTGGTCAGACTTTTCGACAAATCAACCTTGAAATACCCCTGTTCATCACTGACAACATAATAAATCTCCGTCAGACCGGGAAAAGATCCGTCATCAGTTGTTGTTGACGAATTCTTTGGCGTCACGTCAATTGACGAACTTACCGCAGTCCGCACCCCAAATGCGGTATACCCCCCTTCAGAATCTGAATCATCATCTGCAAAAGCAGTAGTTGAAAACAGTAAAGCTATTCCCATGACGAGTACAAAACGATACATTAATCCCCCCTGAACAAACCCACTAAAATATAATTTAATTTTAATTTATGTGTAATTGTATACAGGTTATGGCGCAATTTTTCAAGCAAAAATATACGCAAAAAAGTCAACATACATACTTCATCATCATCACCCCACCATGGCCACCTGACGTTTGAAATGGTCCTCAAGTACCAGACAGGCCATGGCTTCGATTACCGGAACGATACGGGGGCAGATACAGGTGTCGTGTCGTCCTTCGGTTATAATCTCCACCTCTTCCCCCTTCAGGTTAACGGTCCTCTGGGGTTTGGCAATACTGGATGTCGGCTTGACCACTACCCGGAAAATTATTTCCGCTCCGGTGCTGATACCGCCGATAATACCGCCCGCATTATTGGTTATGAAGCCATTGCGGTCCATGTCGTCATTATGCTCAGAACCGCACATATCGGCAGCCTTGAAACCGGCACCAAATTCAATTCCTTTAACCGCTCCAATGGAAAGCATGGCATGGGCAATTTCCGCATCCAGCTTGTCGAAAACAGGTTCTCCCAGCCCTGCGGGAAGGCCATTAATACGACATTCGACGATCCCTCCTGCACTGTCATTCTGATCCTTGAGGAGTTTAATTTTTTCCATCATCAACTGGGCTGCTTCTAAATCGCAGGCACGCAGCAGGTTATGTTCGATAACAGACGGGTCGTATGTGTTGCACTCGATCCCGGCTATTCTCTTGGAATAGGCGACGATAGATACTCCCCGTGCTTCAAGGAGCTTGCGGGCTACGGCACCGGCGGCAACACGGGCGGCAGTTTCGCGGCCGGAGGCCCGACCGCTGCCGCGATGGTCGCGAATACCGTACTTTTTAAGGTATGAGTAATCGGCATGACCCGGTCTGAACTTATCCATAATATCATCATAGGCCGCCGGATTATGATCGGAATTGTAGAGCACCATTGAGAGTGGTGTGCCGGTAGTCTTCCCCTCGAACACGCCGGAAAGAATATGGACCTCATCGGTTTCCACCCGGGGAGTGGTAATAAATGACTGTCCCGGCCTGCGGCGATCCAATTGAACCTGGATATCAGATTCCTTCAACTCAAGGCCGGGAGTCACCCCATCGACGATCACCCCAACCCCTTTCCCATGGGACTCTCCAAAAGTGGTGATACGAAAAACTTCGCCAAAACTGTTGCCTGCCATAAGAAGCTCCCTCTGTTGTACACCGTCACTAGAGCCCGTCAGACTCCGAGCGGTTTACTAATTAATTTTTGGACAATATCGTTATCAGGGATAAAAAACAATACATTGTTTTTCTTGTGTTAAAGACACCCCCGCAGGGCGACCGGAAAGATCCTCAGTCAGCTTCATCATATTAACGTATTATTTAATCTCTGTTGTCCGGTTAGAAAATTGCACGGTTAAAAACTCTGCCTTATCCCCTCATCCGGCCTTCGGCCACCTTCTCCCGGGGGGAGAAGGGTTTCAATTATTTCCTTCTCCCTTTGGGAGAAGGTGCCCGTCAGGGCGGATGAGGGTAAACCGTGGCCTCATGCAAAAAACTAACTGACAACGCTGATTATTTATATTGATACACAGATAGTTATACGGTATTGTCAATGTCAGATATCAATAACGACTTACCCGATAACGGGGGGCCAAGGATTCGATCCTTGGCTTTTTTCGTTCAATTATGCGACAAGGATTTAGCATGGATATTTTTTTTGGTATCGACTTCGGTACGACAAATTCGGCGTTATCCATTAATAACAACGGACACGTGGAAGTAATTGGCATTGATGAGCTCAATCCGGCAGGACGATCCATGAGGTCTGTTCTCTATTTCAATGAAGAAAACAAATCATTTGTCGGTCAGGACGCCATCAATAACTATGTCCATGATGAAGCCTCCGGGAGATTTCTACAGTCCATAAAGACCTTCCTCCCCAGCACCAGCTTCGATCACACCTATATTAATGGTAAAAGATACGTCATCGAGGACCTCGTCTGTATCATTCTCAAAAACATCAAGCAGAAAGGAGAATCCCATGTGGGGCGGGAAGTTGACAATGTTGTGCTGGGACGGCCGGTCATGTTCTCTGAACATAAGGATAAAGATGCTCTCGCCGAAAAACGTTTAAAAAAAGCGGCCCAAAAAGCGGGATTCAAGAACATCCGATTTCAATACGAACCGGTAGCTGCTGCCCTGACCTATGAAGCATCACTAAAAAACGGAGAAGAAAAGTTCGTACTTATTGGCGACTTTGGAGGAGGCACCTCCGACTTTACCGTGATCAGGGTACAGGGGGGCGAAAACCCGGGCATTGATCGAAAACGTGCGGTCTTGTCACTCGGGGGAGTTTACATAGCCGGCGACAAACTCGACTCTCAGATCATGTGGGGAAAAATCGCACAGTATTTCGGCAAAAACGCCAAATACACCACCCCGTTCAGTGATGACTGGCTTGACTTTCCCACGGGCATTATCCGAAACCTCTGTCAATGGCACAAAATACCGTTACTCAGAGACAGAAATACAAAAGAATTGATACGGCGCATTAAAAGCACTTCAAATGACAAAAAGTCTCTGGATAATCTGGAGAATATCATAAACGATAACTATGGATTCGTTCTTTTTCAGGCAATCGACGAGGCAAAACGCACCTTGTCTTCCCAGGACCAGACACGAATCAGCTTTCAGGGGCGTGATTTGCTAATAGATGAGTTCATGAGTAAATCCGAGTTTGAAATCCTGAATCAGGAGAATTTTGAACGGATCGCCGGCTGCGTGGATAACGTAATTGCAAACTCCGGCCTTTCACTCGAGCAGATAGATACGGTGTTCCTGACCGGAGGAACCTCACAAATCCCCTCTATCCAGCAGCTTTTTATTGACCGGTTTGAAAAGAAAAAACTGGTCGGCATGGATGCATTCACCAGTGTCGCCCAAGGACTTGGTGCCAATGGCTCATTTTTCGGTGGAAATTGACATATGATTACAAGAAACCAGACAATTAAAGAGATTAAATCAATGGTCGTGGTGTGGACATTCCCATTTGTTCTCCTTGCCGTCCTCGTGAGTCATCGTTATTTAGATGCTGACTTGGCACGAAATATTTTGAAAATACTGAACTCTTTTTCCTTGTTACGAAATGGCACCTCAAATATTCCGGATGCTCTCTTTCTTCTGGTATGCAGTGTCAGCACTCTTCTCTGGATGCGCTACTTTGTGCTGAGACGACAAGAAGTAACTCCCGCTGCGGTACGCTTTTACCAAGTTGCTGGCACTGCCGTGCCACTGGCTTTTTTGCTAAAGTGGGTTTTAAAATTTGTATTCGGAAGAATAAATACTCGGGTTTGGCTTACGAACCAAACGTCTGTTTTAAACTTCCATTGGTTTCAAGGAGGTGGAAATTATGGTGGTTTCCCCTCCGGCCATATGATGGTATTCGCAGCCTTCTTTACTGCCGTCTGGCTCTTTAACCGCCGGTACCGTCCCCATTCTGCTGCCTTTATAATGATCCTCAGCATAGCTTTGATCGCAACAAATTATCACTTTCTCAGTGATGTAATTGCTGGCGGATACGCAGGATTTGCCATTGCCATTTTGACGAACGTCGCTTTGAAAAAAAATGGCTAAAAAGGCGACAAGCAGGGGATTAATTCCCTGTTGCAACTAAGATCGTCCCCGTAAATGGGCCGCCCAGAAAGGCAATGAATCGGTGTAGTAAATATGGACGCCTGCATCGAGATAGGTAAAACCGTAACTATGAGCAAGGTGAGTGAGGCTCTTTTTTGAAAACAGGCTGATATGCCCGTTTCTCGGCGATGCATACCACCACGTGAGCTTTTGTGCGGGGTTAATATTTCCATCCGACAGTAACGTAGTAAACAGTACAACACCATCCGGGGCCAATAACGAGCGAAGATTGTTCATTAATGAATCGAGCGCAGAAACATGCTCAAATACTTCAAATGCCGTAATCAAGTCATATGTCCCCATCTCTGCCACGCTCTTTTGGGTATCGACAAAAGGGTCATAAGAGTCTGAGAGCCAATTCGATTCATTTAGAAGTTTCGACATGAGTCCGCTTCCGCCACCATAATCAAGATGCCGTATGGAACGGGCGTTGTTCCCAAACAGGGAAATCAAAAAGGCGGCACCCCCCAGGGGTCGCTTGTCGACGTAATCCGGATCCACAAGAATATAATCTTTGTTATAGATTCTTTCCAGAAATTCCTCCTTTTTCCATGGGAGAAACAGGGGAGCAAAGCTAAATCCACAATTTGTGCAATAGACATAATACACGGGAACACCGGAGAGACTGAAGCGTCGTCCCCGGCCGTCCTCGCATGATGTATTAAAATCGACAACATCGAGAAGCTGGCAATCTCCTCCGCACACGGTACAGGAAATAAGAGCAGAGGCGGGATGATGAACCTGTTTTTGGGGGTCCGACGCTCCGATGGAATCGAGCAATCTCACCCCTATGTCACGCAGTACCTCCGTCCAGTCACCATGGGCATGTTGCCGGAAAAGTTTTACCGATGGATACCAGGGAGTATCATCTCTCTCCAGAAACCATCGCCAGTCGGGGCTAAAGGGCAACAGTATCCAGGTTGGTTTGCCCACTGCTCCACATAAATGTGCCACACTGGTATCAACAGAGATAATGAGATCCATCAATTCGCATAACGCCGCCGTATCTGAAAAATCATGCAGATATTCACCGAAATGCCTGATGTTCGGATGTGCGTGCAGAGTTGCCCTATCCGCTTCGCGCACCTCCTTCTGCAGACTTACGTACTCGAAACAGTCCGGTAAAGAATTGATAAGCTCTGTCAATGGTATGCTGCGAATGCGATCATTCTTATGCAAGCTACTGCCACTCCAGACAATGCCAACCCGCTGTTTTGTCTTGTCACCCAACCGGTCCAGCCAGCTGGCAACCTTGCCGCTGTCACTGTGCAGGTACGGCTGACCTCCGGGAATCGTCGCTCCGTTCGTTTTAAATGCAAGTGGTAACGACAGGAGCGGGATGTGAAAGTCAAACGATGGAAGGGGAGTACCTTTAGAAATAATCTCAGTGACACCTTGTAAATCCTTCATGAGCTCCACAAGCGGTCCGGGCACCTCCAGAACTACTCGCGCACCAAGAGCAGCAACCAATGGGACATACCGGCAAAACTGAATTGTATCTCCCAGACCCTGCTCACTGTGGAGCAAAACTGTTTTCTCATTAAGTGTCTCAGCGCCAAGCCAGGGAGCTTCCACAAACAATTTCCTGTCGGCACCTTTTTTATACCAACGCCACTCATATTCAGGCAAACCATTGGCAAAATCTGCTTTGAGTAAATGGAGCAGACTGAGGTTAAAGTGGGCCTCTGCGTAGTCCGGCTTGATATCCATGGCTCGGCGGTAACTGAATTCGGCCTCATCCAGACGGCCAAGAGCCATGAGAGTGATACCGAGATTGCTCTGCGCTTCAGCATAACCGGGCAGGAGTTCAAGGGCACGGCCATGACAGGATTCGGCCTCATTCAGACGGCACAAATCAGTAAGAGTAAGACCAAGATTGGTAAGCACTTCCGGGGAATCCGGCTTTATTTCCAGGGCACGACGGTAGCTTGCTTCGGCCTCATTCAGGCGACCAAGGTCGGCAAGAACAAGACCAAGATTGCTCAGTACCTCCGCGTAATCAGGCGTGATCTCCAGGGCACGGCGGTAGCAGGCTTCAGCCTCTTCCATTCGACCAAGCTCCTTGAGCGTAAGACCAAGATTATTATGTGCCTTGGCATAAGTGGGCTTAATTTCCAGAGCACGTCGATAGCTGGCTTCGGCCTCATCAAAACGGCCAAGCTCCGTGAGTATGATGCCAAGATTGCTCTGTACCTCCGCATAATCCGGTTTTAATTCAAGGGCACGGCGGAGGCAGGATTCCGCCTCAGCCAAACGACCAAGAGCTGAGAGAGTGAGGCCAAGGTTACCATAGACGTCTGCATAATCCGGCCTGATTGCCAAGGCACGGCGGTAGCTTGCTTCGGACTCGGTGAGGCGACCAAGGTGCTTCAGAGTAAGACCAAGATTATTCTGTGCTTCAGCGTCCTGGGGCAGTAGGGCAACAGATCTCTGCATGGCCTCCAGCGACTCGGCACTACGCCCCTGCAACGCAATCATCAGCCCCAATTGTTTCCAGAGAGAACCATCCAGAGGAGATTTCTCTATCTGTTGCCGGGCAATTGCTTCTCCTTCAGCATAGCTACCAGAAGCAGGGCTGTGGCACTCATGTATCGCTCGATGTGTGCAGCTGTCCATGGCATCTCCTCACTTCTTGCATCATTTCATGTTTCAGCCGGGGAAACAATTTGAAAATATAGTACGATTATATGCTTGACATTCAACTAAGAAATATGGCATTTTAACGAAGTTAAGCTACTACGCATTGGGGTTGTAGCTCAGTTGGTTAGAGTGCCAGCCTGTCACGCTGGAAGTCGCGGGTTCGAGCCCCGTCAACCCCGCCATTATATCGAAAAAAGCGCCTTTATGGCGCTTTTTTTATTACCAATAACGTAATATTTTCGTTCTGCTCTCTGCCGCCCGCCATAAAATATTGACATACAAATCCACTGGTATATATTTAAAATTTAGATAATATTAATTACCAAACATATACTTCCTTGACGTCACACGAAACCTTCAGAATGTGGATGGAATTGCAGGAGAAATCCGATGACTTTTTCCAGCATCAAGCAGAGACTGCTGATACATAACGTACTCTTCATCTCTCTGCTTCTGGGAATTATCGCAGTGGGAACGTACGTGTATTTCCGTGTAACCACCCGCGAAATAATCCTTACTCAACAATATGCGGCGGTGTGCAGCATCGCCCGTGATCTTGAAAACAATATTAAACGTGCTCACAAAGCGTTAATCGCAGTCGCCGATGCAACGGGGCAGGATCACATTACGGATGCTGTTTCAGCCGAAGAATGGTTGAAAAAACGTATTGCCGTACACACCTATTTTGTTTCTGGAATATATATCCTCGACAGCAGGGGGAAGCTCATTGCATCGAAACCCCGCAAGCCAGAACTATACGGCACGTCACAGGCTTCTGCCGACTACTTCACACGGACCATGAAAAGTGAGAAGCCACATATCTCACACCCCTTTAATTCCTTCATCGACAATCATCCCTCCATTGTAATGACAGCACCCATCCGCAATGCCAGTGGTACCGTAATCGGCATGCTCTGCGGCCGGATTGATCTTTTGAATTCACACGACCTGCTGTCAGAGCTCAATGAAATCAGATTTGGATCGAACGGGTATGTGTATCTGTTTGATACTGACCGCACCATGATCTTTCATCCGGACCGCAGCCGAATAATGAATAGGGATGTGGCCCTGGGCAAAAACCCGCTCTTTGACCGGGCAGTGAATGGATTTGAAGGGTCCGGGGAAACAATCAATTCAAAAAGTCTTCATTTTCTCGCTTCTTTTAAAAGACTGCCGAGTACCAGCTGGGTTCTGGCAGCAAACTTTCCCCAGGAAGAGGCATACCTTCCAATAACCCGGTTCCGGGATTTCTACCTTCTGGGTATGGTACTGGTGCTGCTCGCAGCCCTTGCAATGGCCCGTTCAATCGGACTCGGTATCAGCAGACCGCTGACCGCATTCACCACTGATATTCTGACCCTGACCAGGTCAGATTCAGATATGACCCATCGACTGGATATCAGCCGGGACGATGAACTGGGAACATTGGCACGTTCCTTCAATACCCTGCTCGACACGGTGAAGAGCCGTGAAGAGGAATTGGGTGCCAGTGAGAAACGTTTCCGACAGATGTTCGATAAACATGTGGCAATCATGATGATGATTGAACCGGAATCCGGCAGAATAGTCGATGCCAATCAGGCAGCCGCAGACTTTTACGGGTACACCATTGCTCAGCTGCGAACCATGGCAGTCAGTGATTTCAGCCAACCTGTTGCCCGTGAGGCGGTTGGGGAAACACCCCTCCTCCCCTCCTCCGAGGATGCAAATTTCTCCATAACTGCACAACGTCTGTCAAATGGCACCATACGAACGGTTGAGGTACACTCAACTCCCATTGGAGAAGAAAACAATATTCTCCACTACTCGATAATTCACGACATAACGGACCGGATACAGTACGAACAGGCGTTACAGGACAAGCGACAACGCCTGGCTGACGTGCTGGAAGCAACAGATACCGGGACCTGGGAATGGAATATTCAAACAGGAACCGTCATTTACAACAAACAGGCGGCTGACATTATCGGCTCTACCCTTGAGGAGCTTTCTCCCGGCAGTATTGAATCCTGGATGAGCAATGTTCACCCCGATGACCTTCCGTTAATAAAAATCCTTATTAAGAAGCATTTCAGTGGCGAGATACCCCATTACAAAAGTGAAATGAGAATTCGGCACAAAAATGGCCATTGGATCTGGATCCACAACAGAGGTAAAATTACCCGCTGGACCAGTGAGGGAAAACCGTTGCTTATGCAGGGAACCCACCGGGATGTTACCAGACGCAAAGAAGCGGAAGACAGACTGCATATTCTTACCCGTGCCATCGAGCAGTGCCCGGTGTCCATCGTCATTACTAATACGCAGGGTGACATAGAGTATGTTAATCCATTTTTCACCAGACTAACCGGATTTACGTCTGAGGAGGCCATTGGTCAAAATCCCCGCATACTCAAATCTGATCAGACGAAATTGGATGTTTTTAAGGAGCTCTGGTCAACGATTCTGTCGGGAGAAACCTGGGAGGGAAATCTACTCAACAAAAGCAAGGATGGCCGCCTGTTTTGGGAACATTCCGTCATCTCGGCACTTCGAAATGACGGTGTTATTACCCATTTTCTTGCCGTCAAAGAGGACGTGACCGAAAAGTTTTATATATCTGAACAGCTACTCATTGAAAAAGACAAAGCAGAGGCTGCTACCCTGGCCAAAAGTTCATTCCTCGCCACCATGAGCCATGAAATCCGTACTCCGATGAATGGAGTGATCGGCATGACCGGTCTGTTACTGGATACGGCGCTAACCGATGAACAACGGGAATATGCCGAGATTGTGAGAAAAAGTGGCGAAAGTTTACTCAGCCTTATCAATGACATTCTCGATTTTTCCAAGATTGAAGCCGGAAAACTTGAACTTGAAATTCTCGATTTTGATCTTTGCACCGCCATAGAAGATACGGTTGATATTCTGGCACTCCGGGCATCAGATAAAAAGTTGGATCTGTTCTGCCACATTGATGCCGACGTGCCGCTCTATCTGAAGGGAGACCCCGGGCGACTGCGCCAGATTATCATCAACCTTGCCGGAAATTCCATCAAGTTTACCGATCACGGTGAAGTCGTGATCCGTGCCAGTCTCCAGTCTGAGCAGGACCAGTTTGCCACCGTTCTCTTTGAGATTCAGGATACCGGCATCGGCATTCCTGCACATCGACTGAGCGCACTGTTCACCCCATTTACCCAGGTTGACGGTTCAACTACACGAAAATACGGTGGTACCGGCCTGGGACTGGCCATCTGCAAACAACTGGCAGAATTGATGGATGGAGAAATTGGGGTCACCAGTGAGGAGGGGAAAGGTTCCACCTTCTGGTTCACTGCCCGTTTCGAGAAACAACCTCCCGAGGCATCAGAAAAAGCGGGGAGCCATACCTTCGCTGACCTTTCAGGAATCAAAGTTCTTGTGGTTGATGATAACCATACAAATCGTAAGCTGATAACGGCTTTGCTCAGCAACTGGGGGTGTCACAGTGAGGTTGCCGCCGATGGCGACACCGCACTTGCCCTTCTTCACGAAGCGGCTGCCACAGGACAACCATTTCAGATTGCTCTGCTCGACCATCAGATGCCCGGCATGGATGGATTGGAGCTTGGCAAGAGAATTAAAGCTGATAATCTCATGAAGAATACAGTGCTGGTAATGGTAACATCCCTCGGGCAAAGGGGTGATGCTGCTGAACTGGAGCGGATAGGTTTTGCCGGTTACCTGACAAAACCGGTTCGGCAGACAATGCTGAAGGACTGTATCTCCCTGGCATTGGGGACCATTCGCCACTCAACCGATGATACCGTTTCGAAATCTCAGGGGCTCATTACTCGGCACACCATTGCCGAAATGGACAAGAAACTGATTCGTATCCTGTTGGCCGAAGACAACGTTATAAATCAAAAAGTGGCCCAGAAGATGCTGATGACACTTGGATACCGGGTTGATGTGGTAGCTAACGGACTGGAAGCGATCCGGGCACTGGAAATGATTAAGTATGACCTGGTACTGATGGACTGTATGATGCCGGAAATGGGGGGATTTGAGGCAACCGCCCTGATCAGAAGTACCGGATCTGCGGTACTTGATCATTCTGTTCCGATCATTGCCATGACCGCCAATGCCATGAACAGTGACCGGGATGAATGTTTTGAAGCGGGTATGGATGACTATCTGTCAAAGCCGGTAAAAAAAGAAGAAATGGCGGCAGTCATTGAAAAATGGGTAACCCAGAACGAAAATAACCGCACGGATAACTTTTAATGAGGACGGGTGGAGAATCATGGAAGAACATATAAAACTAAGAGCACTGGTCGTAGATGATTCTGAAATTAGTCGTCGTTGTATTTGCAGAGTTATTTCCTCCGTATTTACTTTTGAGGTTGCGGAGAATGGGCTCATTGCTTTGGAAAAATATCGGAATGGGGTTGAATCAGGACACCCTTTTGACATACTTTTCATGGATGTCGTAATGCCTGAAATGGATGGAAAGGAATCAGTGAAGCAGATCCGGGCCTTTGAAAAGAGTATTGAACGGGGAAAAACACCGATTATTATGGTATCAGCCAGCGAGATGCTAGATGAAATAGAAGAGCTGGTGAATGGTTTACTCAGAAAGGTTGTCAATAAACAGCTGCTTAACGAGATGCTTCAGGATGTGTTCAGCGGCAAGATAGAGACGCTATAAAAAATAGCCCGGTCGTGGCGGCACCGGAACAGCTGCTACTGCCACGACCAGCTCCATACTGTCTGTTACCCTTCCCCCTTCAGATAATCATCTGCTTCATACCTGAGAATTTCAGCCCATTCACCGCACCCGGCAGCAATAGCTTCATCACAGGCAGCGACAATTGAAGTAAGATCTGTCGCCATGTGGGGGTTTTTCTCGTCCAGCACCAGAAAAGCGGAATCGGGGTGAATTGTCCAGCCATTTGATGCATCGAAGCATTTCATGTCGCTACCTCCTGATACAGGATACTTCAACAGTCAAAGAAACACAGTTAAGAAATGGTAGCACAGTTACCAGGTAGTATGCTAATTTTTATGACGGCGTTTGTCAATTACAGACATGACTCATCCTAGAGTTTAAATTGCCGTACAAGCCGCTGCAACTCCTCCGCATTGCCGTTAAGATGGGACGCAGCCATTGCAGATTCCTGAGCACCTTGAGAAGTTTGCTGGACAATCCCGGTTATCTGCTGCATGTTACGAGAAATTTCGGTAGTAGTGGCGGTCTGTTCTTCGGCTGCGGTGGCAATCTGGTTGACCTGCATGGCAACATTGTGTACCTGCAGCAGAATATCCTGAAGTGCTTCACCGGACTTTGCCGCCTCTGATGTGCCTGCTTCCACCTGAGACACACCCTGCTCCATGACGGCAACGGCATCTCCTGTTTCACGTTGAATGGCCTTGATCATTTCACTGATCTCTTTGGTGGCACGGGTAGTACGTTCCGCCAGGGCCCGAACTTCATCGGCAACTACAGCGAAGCCACGCCCCAGATCACCCGCTCTGGCGGCTTCGATAGCGGCATTCAACGCCAGCAGATTGGTCTGGTCGGCAATATCTTCAATAGTACCGATAATGGCACCAATCTGGTCGGAACGGTCCCCCAATCTTTCCACTGTTCGGGCCGATTCCTTAACTTTTGACGCAATCTGCTCCATGATAGCAACCGTGCGCGCAACAACTTCCGCTCCCTCTCCAACCGATTTCGAAGCATGCTGTGCCCCCTCTGCCGCCATCTGGCAATTTTGAGCAATGCCTCCGGACGTTGCCGACATCTCTTCATCGGCAGCTGCAACCGTAGCCGACTGCGCAACGACCTCTTCAGCATCTGTGGCGATTCGCTCGGCAATGGATTTGACCTGTGACGCTGATGCGGAGACATCCTCTGATGCGCTACCGATCTTACCCAACAGGGATTTCAATGAACACGCCATGCGTTTGATTCCCTGGGAAAGCTGTTCGACCTCGTCAGCAGTTGTATAATGGTTTTCTGCCTCATTAAAGCAGACATTCCTGAAATCACCGGATGCCAGCAATTCGGTTTCCGCCACTGCAGCCTGCAATGGCTGGGAGATCCAGCGTTTGACAATAATCATAAACAGCACCACAAGGGCAATGACAACCAGCAGTGTTGCTCCTATCATGGCATTTCGCAATACTTTTGCCTCATCATTCAATTCATCCAGGTATGAACCGCCGGCAATGATCCAGTTCCATTCCGTGAAATGCTGGAAAGCAACCAGTTTTTCTCTTGAAGACATTTCATTGGCCTCTTTGTTAAACCATGGATAGCGAATGATCCCTTCCTTGCGCTTGAGTATTTCTTTTATAAATTCCCGGCCATCAGAATCCTTGGAATCGATAATATTGGTACCTTCCTTAGAGGGGTGAATGATCAGTTTTCCGGCGTCTTTTCCCTCTTTAGCGTCAAGTACGTAATAATAGCCGGTCTGACCAATCTTGATACTGCGGATTTTTTCTTTGAGAACCTTGAAACCATCCGTAAAGTCAAAGCCGATAAAGAGAACACTGATAACATTTCCACCGGCATCTTTAACCGGCAAATATTTTGTCATGTAATCTTTGCCGAACAGAGTCGCCTTTCCGGTAAAGGCCACCCCTTTCAGCAGCCCCTGATATGCCGGATGAGTTCTATCCAGCGCAGTGCCGATTGCCCGGCTACCATCCTCTTTTTTCAGCGAGGTACTGATACGGATAAAATCATCACCGGAACGGACAAAAACGGTCCCCACGGATTTGGTCATGCTGGTAAATTTATCCACAATATCGGTATTCAGATTGAGTGTGATCGCACCATTGGTAAGGACAGGGGTCTGTTTGTCCCCGATGACAACTGTCTTCACGGGATCAAGCGTGAATGTGCCCGGAAAATAGCTGCTAAAAACAGAATTCATTTTACCGGCACTGTCAGAAAGAGCAGCGTGATACGATGACATGACACTACAGAGCAACGATACCTGTTGTGTCAGATTCCGTATGGTCTGTTTTTCCAGACGTTTCGTCAGAAACATAGTCATTGTCTGGGTAAACAGAGCCATAACAACTACTATCAGCAGAGCTTGCAGTAATGAAAGACGCACCCCGAGTGAATATTTTACCGGTTTTTTCATGCAGACATCTCCTTTGCAACATAGATGCGAAACATTGAACTGGCTTACAATCCGACGCAGCCCGTCGGCAAGACGGGAACGCTTGTTGGCAGCAAAACGGAAAACTTGAGCACCGCTTGGGGTATGACGCCACCAATGGGCAACCATAGTCAAGCACTCTGCCGACCAGTATTTGCAAACAGTAATATTAAAATACGTACTATTCAGCTAAATGTCTATAGAGACGAGCAGTAGTTCCACGAAAACCTGTTAATTAAAGGGATGTTTTTAAAACACTCCCTTCCAAACTCCGAAACGTCAACACGATACGTGCGAACCAGCTCCATTACATTCTTATGCTGTATCTCAATCATTTCAGTAATAGCCAGCGTTGTCAGGTTAGTTTTTTGCCTGTGGCCACGGTACGCCCTCATCCGCCCTGACGGGCACCTTCTCCCAGAGGGAGAAGGTGCCCGTCAGGGCGGATGAGGGGATAAGGCAGAGTTTATCAACGTGTAATTTCAGACGAAGAGACCGTAACAGCAGCATCGGCACTCTGTCTCGACAGTGGTGGCAACGATGTGACCGCAACTATGGTGCAGGATGTTATCCCAAACGGTCTCACGCAGGAGAGGTACATATAACTGGCGGAGAGGCCCGGATAACATATCGATTGTATATCAGATGGAAACGTCAGGTGGGCAAAAACGGGAAGAACCATTTATTTTGATGGCGTTTGAGCTGTAAAAACTCGTCAGTAAACTCGTACGTCACTAAAAAAACAAAAGGGCTACGATTTCTCGTAACCCTTAGTTTTTTTGGCTCCCCATCGCGGACTCGAACCACGGACAAGGTGATTAACAGTCACCTGCTCTACCAACTGAGCTAATGGGGAATATCCCATAAAGCAGTAATGCTTCATGGAGAGCTCATAATAAAACGCTTGAATTCGGCTCATTCACCGTCATCAAACTGTCCCCTTATCTACCATATATTGACCAATAAAGTCAACCCAAAAAAATAAAAAACTATTACTTTATACAAATCGTGTTACGGTTACCGACGTTGGAGATCAGCGTCCTTCTGTGCAAGGTCCTTATCCATATCCACCCGATACTGTACCAGTGCCTCGGACAGATCCGGTCGGGACAAGGCCAATACTTGAACTGCAAACAAACCGGCATTTTTTGCACCGGCTTTGCCGATAGCCATGGTGGCCACCGGAATTCCCGCCGGCATTTGCACCGTCGCATAGAGGGCATCAACACCATTCAGTGCCCCGCCCGGCATGGGTACACCAATAACCGGAAGTACGGTTTTTGATGCCACAACACCGGCAAGATGGGCCGCCATTCCGGCACCGGCAATGATGACCTTAATGCCTCGGTTGGCTGCCTCGGAGGCAAGTGCCAAGGTACGGGCAGGTGACCGGTGTGCTGACGAAATTCTCATCTCAGAGGGAACTTCAAACTGCTTCAAAATATCAGCCGCTTCCTGCATGATTGGTAGATCGCTCTCACTTCCCATCACTATGAGTACCAGTGGCCCATTGCCCATTTTTTCACTCCAGTCGCTTCAGGTTAAGATGAAATTTTATCAAGTGCTTTTTTACCGATATCAGTTCTAAACTGAACACCGGGCCAGCTGATTCGTGAAACCGCCTGATATGCTTTGTCAATGGCCTCTTTCACCGATTCCCCACGTGCCGTAACACCAAGGACCCTGCCACCTCCGGTAACACAATTCCCCTCTTTACTGGCAGTACCGGCATGGAATACATAGACATCTTCAAGATTTCCCGCCTGATCAAGACCGGAAATCACATCACCTTTCGCATAATCTCCCGGATAGCCGGCAGATGCCATTACCACGCAGACGGCAGCGCTGTCATGCCATTCAATTGAGGAGGAAGCCAGATCACCATTGGCAACGGCGACAAGAATCGGGACAATGTCCGATTTCATTCGCATGAGAAGCGGTTGACACTCCGGATCACCAAAACGGGCGTTGAACTCAAGGGTTTTGACTTCGCCATCCTTTACCATCAAGCCGGCGTAGAGTACCCCGCGGTAAGGACGCCCTTCAGCCGCCATTCCATCAACGGTCGGACGAATCACCAATTCCATGGCCTTGTCGTGAATAGCCTGAGTTACCACCGGAGCAGGCGAATAGGCACCCATACCGCCCGTATTGGGCCCCAGGTCACCATCAAATATGGCCTTATGATCCTGGGCACTGGCAAGGGAAATAACGTTCTTGCCATCGGTGATAACCAGAAATGACGCTTCTTCACCGGTAAGAAATTCTTCAATTACCACCCGCGAACCGGCGGTGCCAAAGGCATTGCCGCTTAGCATGTCGGAGACAGCGGCAATAGCCTCTTCACAGGTCTGGGCAATAATAACCCCCTTCCCCGCCGCAAGACCGTCAGCTTTAACAACAATCGGAGCCCCGGTCTGCCGAATGAACTGTTCCGCTTCTCCCTGATCGGTGAAGACACCGTAGGCAGCCGTCGGCACCTGGTATTTTTTCATCAGATCCTTTGAGAATGCTTTACTTCCCTCGATAAAAGCCGCCTTCTGAGAAGGTCCAAACACTTTGAGTCCATGGGCTTCAAAGGTATCAACAATACCAAGTGACAACGGCTGCTCCGGACCAACTACGGTCAGGTCAATCTTGTTCTCATAGGCAAAGGCCAGAAGTTTATCGATCTGGTCTGCGGCAATGGGTAAATTTTCGGCCAATGCAGCGGTTCCCGGATTACCAGGGGCACAGTACAGTTTTGACACCAAGGGAGACTGGGCTATTTTCCAAACCAGCGCATGTTCCCGTCCACCACCACCTACTACAAGTATTTTCATCTGATTAGCTCCACCTCTCGCAAAATGTGTGATTCAGTGCCGGAAATGACGCATGGAGGTAAATATCATGGCAATGCCATGTTCGTTTGCTGCCTTGATAACCTCTTCATCGCGGACACTTCCCCCGGTCTGAATAATGGCGGTTACCCCGGCCTCGGCGGCCGCATCCACTCCGTCCCGAAACGGGAAGAATGCATCGGAGGCCAGAACAGTTCCCCGCGTGGGAAGTAGTGCTTTCTGGACTGCAATTTTCGATGAGTCAACGCGGGACATCTGACCTGCTCCAATGCCAACTGTCTGATCCCGGTTGCTGAATACGATGGCATTTGACTTTACGTGTTTGCAGACCCGCCAGGCGAAATCAAGGGCTTCGTACTCGGAGTCTGACGGAATACGCTCCGTCACAACCCGACAATCCCGCGCCGATACCATTCCGAGATCACGTCCCTGAAGCAGCAGGCCACCGGTCACCCGCTTCACATCGTACCCACCGGCAACAAAGCTGTCCAATAGGGGAACCTGCATGACCCGGACGTTCTTCTTGGCCGTAAAGATTGCCAGGGCTTCCTCACTGTAGCCGGGAGCAATAACCGCCTCCAGAAATGTTGAGGTTAGTTCACGGGCTGTTTCCGCATCGACTTCACGATTGAAGCCGACGATTCCGCCAAAGGCAGAGACCGGATCACACTCGCGGGCTTTGAGATATGCGGTAAGGGGTGAATCGGCAAGGGCCACGCCACAGGGATTGGTATGCTTGATAATAACTGCGGCACTCTGTTCAAACTCCTTGACCGTCTCAATGGCTGCGTCAAGGTCAATGATGTTATTAAATGAAAGCTCTTTTCCCTGTAACTGACGGGCCGTAGAGACACATGGTTCCGTGCTGTTCTTTTCGATGTAGAACGCGGCTGACTGATGCGGATTTTCGCCGTACCGAAGATCCTGGGCCTTGTTTACCTGGAGGGAATAGGTAGCGGGAAATTCCTTAACATCTCCATCCAGACGGGACCCGAGATAATTTGATATTGCCCCGTCATAGGCGGCAGTGTGCTGAAATACCTTGACCGCCAGAGAAAAATTTGTCTGGGGAGACAGGCAGCCACCGGAATTTTTCATTTCACGGAGCACCAGATCATAGTCGGCAGAGTCCACCAACACGGTGACGTCAGGATAATTCTTTGCCGCCGAGCGAAGCATTGTCGGACCACCGATATCGATATTCTCAATGGCATCTTCAAGATGACACCCTTCCTTCGCAACGGTTGCCTCAAAGGGATAGAGATTAACCACCACCATATCGATGTTTTCAATGCCATGCTCTTTCATCTTTGCCACATGGTCCGGGTTGGAACGCATACCGAGCAAACCGCCATGGACCTTGGGATGCAATGTTTTCACCCTGCCATCAAGCATTTCGGGAAAACCGGTAAATTCAGACACATCCTTGACCGTTAACCCCGCATCACGCAGCAGTTTTGCGGTACCGCCGGTCGAAAGCAACTCAACGCCATATTCAGCCAACTGCCGTGAAAATTCGACAACCCCCGCTTTGTCAGAAACGCTGATCAGCGCCCTGGTGATTTTTGCCATATCCGTACTCCTTAGGAAATTGTGATTCTTATGTGAGTAATTACCACGCTTTCGGCAAAACTCCAATTGTTTTCAACCGAACGGAGCGGGGAATTATGCCCCTTTCAGGTATACCCGGGGAACCCGCTTGCTGATGCCGCAAAAAACAGCATAGGCAATGGTGTCGGCCCATGCGGCAACCTCCTCGGCTCCCACAGAGTGCCCCGCACCATCGCTCCCCATCAGCTGTACCGGGTCTCCCTCTGAAACCCCCTCAATGCCGGTGACGTCAAGCATCATCCAGTCCATACAGACCGTTCCGGCAACACGGGCCCGTTTCCCCCGAATAATGGCCTCACCTCGATTGGTAAGGGCACGGGGATACCCATCGGCATATCCAACCGGCACACTGGCAATCAGCGTCCGTTCTCCGGCGGTAAAACGACGGGCGTAACTGATGGTCGTGCCGCTCTCCACCCACTTGAGCATGGCAATCCGGCTTTTCAGTCCCATAACCGGCTTGAGATCGAGTTTGCCGCGAAAATCTCCCGAGGGGAGAGCACCGTACATGGCAATACCGGGTCTGATCAGATTACATTCCGGTATGTCCCGGAGCAGAGCGGCGGCACTGTTTGCTATATGAACGTAACGGGGAACAAAACCGGCCTTGCGTATCTCCGCCACTGCCCAGATAAAACGGTCACTTTGCAGTCGGGTAAAGTACTGCCCCGATTCATCAAGCTCATCGGCACTGGCAAAGTGTGACATAACCCCCTCAAGGGTAACGTGGGGGAGCTTTTTTAATTCGATCAGAAACTGCGGTATATCGGAGTAGGGAATGCCCAGCCTCCCCATGCCGGTGTCTATTTTCAGATGAATCTGGGCCCGCCGGTACAGTTTGCCTGTTGAGGCGGCATGGTTAAGTGCTGTGGCCTGTTCAAGCGAGAATACGGCGGTAGAAAGATTATATCCGATACATTTTCGCTCCTGCCCCGGATAAATCCCTCCCAAAAGCAGGATCGGCTTGTCTATACCACTCTTACGGAGTTGAATCCCCTCGGCAAGGAACGCCACGCCAAAGGCATTAACCCCCATCCCCTCAAGCTCCCGGCTGATATCCATGAAACCGTGACCATAGGCATCGGCCTTGACAACTGCCAGTATCTCGGTGCGGCGCGGAATGGAGGAACGGATAACGGTATAGTTATGGTGAAGCGCCGAAAGATCAATTTCGGCAAAAGTTGGGCGTCCATCGTACAAAGCAGAATTACCTCATCTGTTACAGAATCAATTTTTTTCGTGCATTTGACAGACAGTGGGCCATGTCGTCACTGGTCCGACAGGCGAGTGCGGATTTGGCCAGACGGCGGCATGCCTCAAAAGTATTACTGCGTAACGCACGTTTCACCACCGGAATACTAGGTGCGGAGAGACTGAACTCATGTATCCCCATACCTGCAAGCAGCAGGGCACAGAGCGGATCGGAAGCCATTTCACCGCAGACCGAAGCCTTTTTCCCCGCCTTGGCAGCCGCATCGGCCACCCGTTTGATGGAATGGAGGATTGCCGGATGGTACTGGTCATAGTACTGTTTAACCCGGGCATTATTTCGATCGGCTGCCAGGGTGTACTGTATCAGGTCATTGGTGCCGATACTGACATAATCGACCTCCTGAATCAAAAAATCGATTATCTGTACCGCAGCGGGCACCTCCACCATGATACCGAGGGGAATGGAACCGGGCACCTCATAACCTTCCCGGAGCAACTCATTTCTGACCGACGAGAGAATTTCTCTGATCTGACGGATCTCATCCAGACTGGTAATCAGTGGAAACATGATAGTGCCATTACCGGCGTGGCATGAAGCGAGCAGGATGCCGGCCAACTGTTCCCTGAAAATATCCTGACGCTCCAGAGACACCCTGATGGATCGCCAGCCGAGAAAAGGATTGTCTTCATGGGGATAGGGAAAATAGGGGAGTCCCTTGTCACCACCGATATCCAGGGTGCGGATATTGACGGTCTGCCCCGGAAAACCTTCAAGTATTTTCCGGTAAATGGTGGCCTGTTCCTGACGACTGGGAAAGGCAGATCGGGCCATGTAGGGAAATTCGGTACGATAGAGTCCCACGCCTTCAGCACCATGGAGATTGGCAACCCGCACATCGGAAACCAGACCGATGTTGGCACTGAGGGTCACAATAAGACCATCAACGGTTATGGCCGGAAGATCCCGCAACCCTTCCAGCTCTTTCATCCTGACCGCATATTCCTGTTCCAGCCGGACATACTCTTTTTTGATGGAACCGCTGGGATTCAGAAACACATGACCAGAGGTACCGTCAACAATTATTTCATCCTTGACGTTGGCAGCCGCCATTACCCCCTGCACACCGAGAACAGCCGGAATGCCAAGTGCCTTTGCCATGATGGCCGCATGGGAATACGCATTGCCCTTTTCCGTGACTATGCCGAGAATCTTGTTGGGATCAAGCATGGCCAGATTAGAGGGGAAAATTTCATCGGCTACCAGAACGCGCTTCTCTTTAAGGGTAATTTCGCTGGACTCATTCCCTTCAATGGCATCAATGATGCGTCGGCCAATATCCTCCATGTCAGCGGAGCGTTCCCGGAGATAGGGATCCTCCATGGCAGAAAATGCCTGCACGTAATGCTGGACAACGTCATGAACCGAGCGGGTGGCACCGATCCCCTGCTCTATCAGGGCACTCACCTTGGCAGAAAAACTTCGATCCTCCAGTATCATCAGATGGGTATGGAAAATGGCGGCATCATCGGCAGACAACGTTTCACTGACCCGTTTTTCCATGTAGATTGTCTGAATCTTGGCCTTTTCCAGTGCCTGCGAAAATTTGTGTTGTTCTTCAGCAACCGAGCCGACTTTCGCCAGCTTAATAACTTTGTCACTGAAACGGTCAAGTATATAAATTTTCCCCCGACTGAATCCGGTTGAGACGGCCGTTCCGGTCAGAGTCTTTGACAGAGATGCCTTTTTTACGCTTCCGGCAGGCGATGCCGGTTCTCCGTCACCGGCAACATTTCGGACCTTGGCCAGTTCACTCTCAAACCAGGCCCGCTCCCGCTCTTTATTCTGAATGGAATCGAGCAGACGGGCCGTATGCACAATGCTGCCGATCTGAAAGGTGATGGTCCGCAGCACGCTGATTTCGTCATCGCTAAAGGTGCGGGTCTCACGGGTCTGAACGACAATAACACCGATGGGTGCCCTGTGTTCAAACAGTGGCAGACCGAGAAAAGAGAGAAAGCGTTCCTCTTTCGCTTCTTTGAAATACTTGTAGCGAGGATGGGATGGTGCATTATCGGTCATAACCATGGCCCTGGATTCCACAGCCAGACCGGTAAGACCTTCATGGATTTTCATGGAAACCCGGTTGATCGATGCCTTTGAGAGACCCTTTGTTGCCTTCAACGTGAGAGTTTCACCATCTTTTTCAAGGAGATAGATCGAGCAGACATCACTTCCCATCCGTTTGGCAACCAGTGTTACGATGTTGTCAAGGGTATCCTGAAGATCATGGGAGTGTAAAATGATCGAACTGATATCTTCCAGTATCCTCAATCCAAGTGACTGATGGTTCTCTTTCATAGAGGTTTCCTCAGAAAAAAATGTGCCGCGACCCAACCAACTACTCAGCTACAACTCAGGTTTCCAGTGCGCCGATCAGGCTCTTTATATCTGCCACACCGTTGGCGATCAGCCACGCTTCCATATCCTCGGCAATTTTCTGGGCGGCACCCGGATTGATGAAACTGGCGGTACCAACCTGAATGGCTGTGGCACCGGCCAGCATGAATTCAAGGGCATCCGTGGCGTTCATGATACCGCCGATACCGATAATCGGCACCTTCACCGCCTTCGCCACCTGCCACACCATGCGAAGTGCCACCGGCTTGATGGCCGGACCGGAAAAACCGCCGGTAATGTTTGCCAGCACCGGACGTCGCCGGTTCAGGTCGATGGCCATGCCGGTCAGGGTATTGATGAGGGAGAGACCGTCGGCACCGGCATCCTCACAGGCCCGCGCCATGACAACCACATCGGTAACATTGGGGGAGAGCTTGACAATCAGCGGTTTATTGGTGACGGCCCGACAGGCGGATACCACCGATGCGGCACAGGCGGGATCGGTTCCAAAGACAATGCCCCCCTGCTTGACATTGGGACAGGAAATATTGACTTCCAGAGCGGCAACTTCGGCTATTTCACCGAGACGACGGGCCATTTCCGCATATTCTTCAACGGTATTACCAAAAAAGTTGGCTATTGCCGGGGTGGCAACTGTTCGAAGATAGGGTACTTTTTTGGCGATAAACGCATCGATTCCGACATTTTGCAAACCGATTGCGTTCAACATCCCCCCCGGAGTCTCCACAATGCGGGGGGTGGGATTACCGGCCCGGGGCTTCAGGGAGAGACCCTTGGTGACAAAGGCACCAATAGATTCCATATCGACATAGTCGGCAAACTCTTCACCATAGCCAAAGGTGCCGGAGGCGGTCATAACCGGATTGCGAAGGGGAATCCCGGCAAGATTGACGGTCATATCAGGTTTCATGCTTAATCCCTCCACTTCAATTCGCCCGACTCAAAAACCGGCCCTTCAGTACAGACACAGCGAAAGTCAGGGGTCTCCGGCGAATGCCCCCGCCCCGGTGCCACACAACCAAGACACGCTCCCACACCGCACGCCATGTACCCTTCAAGGGAAACCTGGCAGGGGATACCCCGCTCGGCGGCGATGACAGCCACCGCATTCAGCATACCATGGGGACCACAGGCATAGATGGTGGCCTTTCCCTGCAGTTGATCGAGTCGCCGCAGCAAGGCCTCGGTAACCAAGCCGCACTCGCCGAGGGAGCCATCTTCAGTAGCGGTATAACACTCGACGCCAAGGCGCTCAAATTCCGTAATACAGAGGATATCATCCCTGGTCCGGCCACCGGCAAAGAGCCGAACTTTTGACTGTTTAACCAGTTCTTTTGCCAAAAGGTAGAGGGGAGCAAGCCCCACACCTCCTCCAACGATAAGCTTCTCCCCGTCAGCTTCACCAAGATCAAAACCTTTCCCCAAGGGGGCCAGCAGATCGATGAGATCTGAGGCATGGAGTGTGGCCAGAAGCGCAGTCCCCTTCCCGACCACCCGGTAAAGCATTTCCAGATACGGCTGCCTGACCGCCCCGCTCTGGGCCGGAATATGGCACCCCACATCGAAAATACCGAAGGGACGACGAAGCAATGGGTCAATGGCACCGGTTACCCGCACCATCATAAATTGCCCCGGCCGGGCAGCTGCACACTCCGATGGTGCAGTCATTCTCATGCGCCAGTAACCGGGTGAGACCTCCACATTGGAAAGAATCATGGCTGTAAACTGCATTAACGGTATCTCCTTACAATTTCACGTATACTATCGGGTGGCTCACCGGAGCAATCGTCGACCGGCTGCATACTGACGGGCGGCAGTTTACTATTGAATCCGTATCCCCACAAGCAAAATCACGTCAAATTTTTCTCCATCAAAACGGCATCATCTCTCCCCTCGTAATACTTTTGACGGAGGCCGCTTCTCACAAATCCGTTCCGTTCATAGAGAGATAGTGCTTCACGATTGGTTGAGCGCACCTCAAGGGCCAGCAGTTCGGCACCCTTTTCCCGTGCGACACTCATGGCATATTCAAGCAGAAGTTGGGCAATCCCCCGCCCCCGCATGTCGGGTGCCACTGCAATATCAAGTATTTGGGCGTCTTCAAACAGCGACATCAGACAGACGTAGCCGACCAGCGTACCGTCACGCAGAGCGACAAAGGGAAATGAATGGGGTGAAGTCAACTCATGGAGGAAATGTTCCCGCTTCCAGGGTGCCGCATAGGAAGCCCGTTCAATAACGAGCACGGATTCAAGGTGTTCTTCCATCATGGGACCAATAGTTATGCGTGCGGGTTCATTCATGGCCCCATAGTAATGCAAAGTTGCCGTCATTGTAAACGCCTAAGGGAAAATTTTTCATATTGACAGTACACTTATTATCTGCATAATGAATGTATCTCTGCGTATGGGAGGAACTGCCATGTATGATGTGGAATCAAGTATCGGGTTTCTTATGGCAAAAAGCTATCAGCGGGCATGGGCCCTGCTGCGGGAGGAGATTGGTGCCTACGATCTCACTCCACCCCAGTTTGGTCTTCTTTCGTTTCTCTGGCGACGGGACGGCCTTACACAGGTTGAGCTGTCGGAACAGGGACAGATCGACCGGTCAACGGTTGGCGGCCTGATTGACCGCCTGGAACGGGATGGACTCCTTGAGCGGCGCCAACATCCCCAGGATCGGCGAGCTTATAAAATATATCTTACTGAACAGGGCAAAGCCCTGGAAAGCACCCTGATTCCGTGTGCCGAACGTTCGGTCAAACGCTTTACCGCCGGTCTTACCGAAGCCGAACTGAAAGAACTGAGACGAATGCTGGAAATTTTACGGGGTGATCGGAGTATCTATGAATTACCATCGTGCTAGTCTTACCGCACTGATCTGCCTTTCTCTGGCTACAAGCTCATGGGGAGCCCCCCTCACGCTGAAGGAGTGCCTTGAACAGGCTGCCAGTGGCAATCCGGCATTAAAAAGCGCAGCGTGGGACAGCAAGGTCGCCCGCGAAGGGGAACGTCTGACAAAAGCAGCTTCCTTTCCCCGTGTTGATGTGACGGCAGGTTATACGATACAGCTTGAACCACAGGCGGTAAAAATTGGCGGTGTTACCGCCGAAACCCAGGATGCAGCCTATGCAACCGCCGGTGTTGCCGCGACCTACACCCTTTTTGATTTTGGCCGCCGCGATGCCCGAATCAGTCAATCGGAGGCCCATACCCGGGCAGCCACGGAGAATTTTCAATTTGCCACAAGCGATGTTTCCCTTCAGGTTATTGAGGCGTTCTACCGGATTCTGGAAGCGGAAAAAATCCTTCAGGCAGCAAACGAGGAAATAACCCAGATTTCCGAACATCGGCGGGTAGCCCAGGTGCTCCTCGAAGAGGGGGTTGTCACCAGAAACGATGTTCTCCAGGCAGAAGTCCGCCAGGCCTCAGCAAAGCAGAAAAAATTAACCGTGACCAACCAATATGAAAACAGTTGGCTCTGGCTGAATTACCTGACCGGCAGGGAACCGGGCTTCAGAAGCGAACTGGATCAGCATACGGCACCGGTCAAACCTGAACCGACCGCCCCGACCGACACCGACATCAACCAGCGCCACGACATAAAAGCCCAGAAGCAGCTTCTTGAGGCCCATGAATTCGCCATTCGTGAGAATAGAGAAAACTATCTTCCGGAAATTTTTGCCCGGATAGGTGCCGATTACGCCCAGAACGACAAGGTGCGGGAACAAACAATTTACTCCGCAACCGTCGGCCTGCGCCTCAACATCTTTGATGGCTACGCATCCCAGAGCAGCCATGGGCGGGCGGTCAAACTCCATTCAAAGCAGCTTGATACGCTGCGGGCAACGGAACAGCGCGCGCAGTTTGAGGTGGCAACCGCGGTAAATGATTCAACCGTGGCTCGGGAGCGTATTGCTGTTGCCGAAGCGGCAATACGCCAGAGCGAGGAAAATTTACGCATCAACAACGAACGGTATCAGGAGCGGGTCGGCATCGCTTCTGAAGTTCTTGACGCCCAGACTCTGGTAACCCAGACCAAAACTGAATATTTCCGCGCTTTTTACGACTATCAGACCGCCTCGGCGCGCCTCATGAAGGCACGGGGAGAATTATAACACCACTGGCCGGTCCGTAACATTAATACAATCAAACATTTTCCATTTGGAGGCATCCATGACAGAAAACGCTCCCCGGACGACGGAAGACCCGGCAGCCGTAAAACCGGCAAAATCATCCCGAATGGGTTGGAAGAAGATCCGCTCGCTGATCATCCTGCTCGTCGTCATTGTCACCGCCGGATGGTATGGACTGAACATGTTCATAACCAGCAAAACCCATATTGAAACAGACAATGCCTTCATTGAGGCCCGCATTGTTCCGGTATCATCCAAAGTATCGGGCACCGTTGCCAAGGTTTTTGTCGAAGATAATCAATTCGTCAAGCGGGGCGCACTGCTGCTTGAAATAGATCCCCAGGATTTTTCGCTTGAGGTCAGTAAAGCCACTGCCGGAGTCGGTATGGCTGAAAATGAGACCGGAGGTGAAGAGCTCAAGGTCGGGGGAGCAAAGGCGGCCGTGCAATCGGCGAAAGCCCGCTTTGAACAGTCACTGCAGGATCAGAACCGGGGAGAACGGTTATTCAGCCGGGATGTACTGCCAAAGGAACAGCTTGATCGCCTCATCACCGCCCGTCGTGTCAGTGAAGCCCAACTTGGTGAGACGGAGGAAGCCCTGAAACGGGCTGAAGCGGAGGCCGGACTGGCGGCAAAAAGTGGCAGTAAAGCCAAAGTTCAGCAACGAAAAGCACAGTTGGGAGAAGCGGAACGGCAACTTGCCTATACAAAAATATTTGCAGCACGGGACGGCTATATTACCCGAAAGAGCATTGAACCGGGGGTAAATATCCAGGCGGGGCAACCGCTCATGGCACTGGTTCCTCTCCAGGATGCCTGGATCACAGCTAATTACAAGGAACGTCAGATCACCTATCTGAAACCGGGACAAAAAGTTGAGTTGACCGTCGATGCCTATCCGGGAAGAACCTTCAGCGGCACGGTGGACAGCATCATGGCCGGCACCGGCGCGGCATTTTCCCTGCTTCCCCCCGAAAATGCCACCGGAAACTATGTCAAGGTTGTCCAGCGGGTTCCGGTCAAGATCACCATCGACAAAAAGTCGGATCCGGATCATCTGCTTCGGGTCGGCATGAGCGTTATCCCGGTGGTAGTGACCGGTAGAACCGCCTCCGATGTTCTGCGTGAGCTGAATCCCTTTAAATGAGCGATGAAAAAACCATAAATAAATGGTTGATAACCATTACCGTCATGCTCCCGGCAATCATGGAGATCATCGATACCTCGGTTGCCAATGTGGCCCTCCCCCACATGCAGGGGAGTCTGAATGCCGGTACCGATGAAGTAACCTGGGTACTGACCTCCTATCTGGTGGCAAACGCGGTCGTACTCCCCATGACCGGTTGGCTGGCAAGGGTTTTTGGGCGCAAACGTTTTCTGATGACCTGTATCGTGCTGTTCACCCTGGCCTCGCTCCTCTGCGGTGCTGCACCAAACCTGGCGGCACTGATTTTTTTCCGCATAGTACAGGGGGCGGCCGGCGGTGCTTTGATCCCCATCAGTCAGGCAATTCTGATGGAGACCTTCCCCCCCCACCAACGGGGTATGGCCATGGCGATCTTTGGCATAGGAGCAATGTTTGGTCCCATTGTCGGCCCGGCACTGGGGGGATGGATCACCGACAACATGAGCTGGCGCTGGATCTTTTACATCAACCTGCCCATCGGCATCATCGCCATGATCATGTGCGCTTTCTTCATTTTCGACCCTGACTATCTCAAACGTAAAGCTGGCTCAATTGCAATCGATTATTGGGGGCTGTTTCTGCTGGTAGCCAGCATGGGGTCACTGCAGGTTGTGCTGGACAAGGGGCAGCAGGAAGACTGGTTCAACTCTTCCTTTATCATCGCCTTTTCGCTAATAACCGTGGTTGCAACCATTGCCCTGGTCTGGGTGGAACTTACCCATGAACATCCGGTCATTAATCTGCGGCTCTTCAAAAACGTCTCCTTCTCTGCCGGCAACCTGATCATGTTCGTGGTCGGTTTTGCCCTCTACAGTTCAATCATGCTGATCCCCCTGTTTCTCCAGACACTTATGGGATATTCGGCCACCGATGCCGGCATGGTCATGGCACCGGGGGGGGTAGCCACACTCATGACCATGCCGCTGGTGGGTGCGGCACTGGCAAAGCGTGATGGAAGAAAAATTGTCTTTATCGGCCTGCTACTGGGAGCAACCTCGATGTTCATCATGCAGGGACTCAATCTTGAGGGGGCATTCTGGGATTACACCTGGCCCCGCATTGTGCTCGGATTCGGCCTGGCAATGATTTTTGTACCGCTCACCACCGTCACCCTGGCATCGATTCCCCGCCACGAAATGGGTAACGCCACCGGCATGTTCAGCCTGCTCCGCAATATCGGCGGCAGTGTGGGCATTGCCATGGCCGCCACACTTCTGGCCCGCTATCAGCAATTTTACCAGACATCACTGGTAGGAAACGTCACCCCCTACAGCACAACCTGGCAGATGCGTTTTTCAGGCCTGAAACAGGCGATCATCACCAAAGGGGTGTCAGTCACCGAAGCAGACTCCAAGGCACTCGGCATGCTCTACGGTGCCGTACGCCGCCAGGCCGGTGCCCTCGCATTCAACCGTATTTTTTTCATAATCGGCGTAGCGTTTCTGGTTATCATCCCGCTGCTCTTTCTTTTGAAACGGCCATCACACGCGGTTGAAGGGGGAACTGCAGGGCATTAAAACGGCTTGAATCCGCTCACATTCAAACCGAAAATCCCCCATCACAAACGGCTCCGCTGGTGAGAGATCATCGTTACAAATGCCTGTTGACTTGTTGTGTCATTGACATATACTTGGCTCATGGAGAATGAGCTATCTTGAGAGCCAGTTGCAAATAAATTCAGAACTCCTGAACTTCTCTATTGTCAAGACATTCTGGATTCAGGCACAGCGATCCTCTCATACGTTCATGGCAAAGCCTGTGATGAGTTTATTAGGGACCGGATGTGTTATTCAGCCGTCATTCGTGAGTTCAAAATCATGAAGCAGTTAATAGCAGATGTTGAATAACAAAATACGTCCCCCCTCCCCAAGCGGAGTCGAAGGAAGGTAGTTGGTCACGATTTTCCCTTTTTCCTCTTCAGCTTAAGTGACTCCTTCAATCTCTTGGCTGCCCTGGCGATGAGCTGGTTATGGCTCCCCTCACCACCACTCTTCCTCTGAATATACGCGCCATCTGACTGCATATCCCAGGCAGAACGTTGGTCAGACAACTGGGAGTCAAGCAGTGTCCGCAACTCACGGGTCAAAGCGGGAGGTATCACCGGACACATGACCTCAACCCGTGCCTCCAGATTACGCTTCATGGCATCGGCCGAGGCGATGAAATATTCCTCCGCCCCGCCGTTGCGGAAATAATAGATGCGGGAATGTTCCAAAAACCTCCCCACAATGCTCACCACCCTGATGGTGTCCGAAAGCCCCGCTATGCCGGGACGCAACCGGCAGGTATCCCTCACGATCAGGTCAATGGCAACTCCTGCCATGGAAGCGCGGTAGAGGGCCCGGATAACGTCACCATCCTCAAGTGCGTTTATTTTAAACTGGATAGCTCCGCCACCTCCGTTACGGTGAAGAGCTATCTCCCGTTCGATTTTCTCAAGGAGCGTCTTTTTCAGTGTACGTGGTGCTATGGCAAGTTTGGAATATTTTCGTTTCAGCATGAAACCGGTGGTCAAAAAATTAAACAATTCAGTGACATCTTCGGCAAAGGCCTGATCGTTGGTAAACAGCCCCACATCGGAATACAGACGGGCGGTATCGGCGTGGTAATTTCCTGTTCCGATATGGAGATACCGCCGCAGTCCGCTGTAATCCTGACGCACCACCATGATGATCTTGCAGTGGGTCTTGAAACCGATGACCCCATAGGTCACGTGGATTCCGGCCTCTTCCATCCGCTCGGCCAGACTGATGTTGGTTGCTTCGTCAAAGCGGGCCTTCAATTCAACCACGACCGCAACCTGCTTGCCATTGTGGGCGGCAAGAATAAGGGCGTCAATAATCCGGCTCTGCCGTGAGGTCCGGTAGAGGGTCATCTTGATCCCCCGCACCTTGGGATCGGTGGCCGCCTCCCTCAAAAAACGCTCCACCGAGGTGGAAAACGACTCGTAGGGGTGCTGAAGCAGAATGGAACCGGCCTCACGGATGATATGAAAAATGTTCCGCTGTGCCTGCAATTGAGGGTGGTCAATGGGGTGATGGGGAGAATCATGAAGCCGTGGATAATCAAGTGACGTCAGCTCAAAGAGATCCCGCATGGCAAGCATTCCGGGAACTTCAAACACGTCGGTAGCCTCATCCAGTTCAAGCTCGGCCGCCAAACGCCCCCGATGGACCGGATCCATACCAACGCACGTTTCAAGCCGTACAATCGGAGCAAACTTTCGTTCCTTCAGCTCCGATTCGATCATGGACATCAAATCATCAGCCTCATCCTCATCCTGTTCCGTATTAGCATTTCTGGTCACCCTGAAAAGCTCGCACGAGACCACTTCCATACCGGGGAAAAGCATATCGAGGTTATTCATCATAACCTCTTCCAGACGAATGAAATGATCCCCCTTGCCTATCCTGATAAACCGGGGAGTCCCGGCATTGATCGGGACTTTAATCCGCACCAGTGATACCTGACGTGTCTTCGGGTACTTCAGTGCTACCAACAGATTGAGTGACAGGTTCGAGATAAAGGGAAACGGATGGGCCGGGTCGATTGACTGTGGTGTCAACAGGGGAAAAATATTGGCGTAATAAAACTCCCTGAGCAATTTTTTCTCTTTTGCAGTGAGTTCTCCGTACTGTTCAACGAGGATATTCTTTTCTTCAAGAAGCAGAAGGATTTCCTGAAGCAGCCGCTCCTTGTGTGCTTCGAGGTCACGCACTTCCTGATAGCACTCAACTACCTGTTGACGGGCAGTTCGCCCGTCCAGCGTCAACTCACGCATACCGGCACCGATCTGCTGTTTCAGGCCGCCAATACGTTTCATGAAAAACTCATCCAGATTGCTGCTGACTATGGCGATGAACTTGAGACGTTCCAACAGGGGGGTACGTTCATCGTCTGCTTCATGGAGAACCCGGCGATTGAAGGAAAGCCAGGTCAACTCCCGATTGAGGAACCATTGGCAGTCATGAAGATCAAACTGTGCGGTCACGGTTGGAGAATTATCATGGGGATTCAAAGTTTGCATAGCTTCGGACTCGGAACGTACCGAACCATCAGAAGGAAGGACAGATTTTTTATTTTTAGAGGATGGAACTGATTTTTTACTGGCCGCATTCACCATCGAAGGCCCCCGGACTGCGTTGATAGGGACGAAGCCCCACCAACACTGTACGCCGTTTCACACAGGTGGGCAATCAGGAAAATAATTCACACTCCATGAAAAACGGGCCTGACACACTAGTCAGGCCCGCCGAAGCTGGTTATCAAAACTTGCAGGTCACCCCGGCAAGTAGTCTGAATTCTTCCGACTCCGGTGTCAAACCGACTCGGGCACCCAGATCAACGTCAAGGTACTCCATGGCCCCATACACGAGACCAACGCCAACAATAGCGGTAGGGTTTCTGTTGGAAGCGGTGCTCAGGGCAACCTCCCCCACGGTTTTCAACTCTTTGGCGACCTCATATCTGCCGGCCACCGACGCATCGATTCCGCGATAAACATCTTCACGGGTCGATTGATATTTAACCAATAGATTGCCGTCAATGGCAAAATGTTTGGAAATATCCTGGGTAACAATTCCGATGAGTCCACCACCCACACCCCCTTCACCCACACCCCCAGCCGGTAAAACTAAAAACGGCTTAACGGTAAAGGCCGTTGCATCAACGGTTTTAGCATTCCACTTAAAGCCAAGGCTGATATCACTCAAACCGGATACACTTCCCTCATCACCGGTCTTTGTTTTGAAGGGTGCTGCAATAAACGTATCAACATTTTTACACACTCCGACCGTCATCGTTTCCTGAACCAGCATCTCCTTTTCACCTGATTTTTTGGCGTATTCAATAGCCGTTTCGGCTTCATGTTTGATCGGCTCAACGGTTTGTGCAGAATCGGTAATCAGAGGGTGACCTGCAAAGGCGGCAACGGGAGACAGACAACAGACAGTAATCAGTGGCAGCAGTATTTTTTTCATGTACGGTGTTCCTCCAAAACAAATGATAATTAAGCGACTTAAACTATTATCATATATTCTAAAACAGTGCAATGATATCAGAGCACTAAATCACAGTTCACTAACGCGATAACAGAAAAGTTTTAAAAGTTTTTATCTGTGTGCCGTTTCCATGTTGCGATTCTTTTCAGGAATAACACTAATCAACATACGTAGTGCTTTATTCACCGCCTCTGATGTGGAAAAGTATTTCCTTACATCCGGTTCAAGCATGACAGCACCCTCTTCCTGGGTAAAATAATGCACCGTTGCAGTGCCGTCTTCATTGTGAATGGTTACGGCATGACCCTTCCGATATGCTTCATGGGTATTTACCACGAACCCCGGTAACACCGGTAAAGTCATATTCCTTCTACATGGTATCGATGGTTTTAGTCAGTGTTGTCCGGTTAGAAAATTGCATGGCGAAAAACGCTGCCTTATCCCCTCATCCGGCCTTCGGCCACCTTCTCCCGGGGGGAGAATGGTTGCGTTTTTTTCCTTCTCCCTCTGGGAGAAGGTGCCCGTCAGGGCGGATGAGGGCGCACCGTGGCCTCGTGCAAAAAACTGACGGACAACGCCTGCTTCGATGACACTTATAACTTGAACTGCCGAACCATCCGATGA